>JAJZZM010000023.1 GCA_021797555.1 Thermoplasmata archaeon | reverse complement strand
TGATGTTGGATATTGATCATTAAACAGGATTAAAAGGATATATATCCACATTCCATTATAATTATTATATAAATTAAAAGCTGTATTTTAAGACTTTCATGGTGTGTATAATTTGCCATATTTTTATATGATCCTTATCTTTACAGAAATTTAGGTTTAAGGGATAAAAAATATTTAGAGAATGAATTTTTAAATTTTATATTAAATTGAATATTTAATTTAAAAGGGCCTTAAATAAATACTGGATTAAATACACTAATTCTCCATATTTATATTTTATATGCATTATTTATATCTCTTTAACTTTGTTTAACATAAAATGACCATAACCACTGCGAATATTTATATATTACTTATAGATATTTATTTATGATTTCACTAAACAATAAAGAACCATTATCAATAATAATGAAAGAATCTCTATCTCGTTTATATGCAACAGCACAAGTAATTATAAAAGAATATAATTTAACGAAAGCAGATAGGGAAAAAATAGATAAAAACATCACGGATGAAAAACTTAAAAATGCGATATATGAAATACTAGGCATTGAGACTAATAAACATTAAACATCAATTGGTTAAAATATGATTGAATACGCCGCTATTGCCGAATCATCTGCAGTTATCCTTACAATATATTTTTTATTCTTTGGGATAACCCTAATATTAGCTGTAATTGAAAATTTTATTCTTTCATATTTTTAATAATATCGCTTATTTTCCTTCCATTCTCTATAAATTATTTGTTAAAATTTTTTGAAAAAGCTTCAAAGATAACAGAATCATTAAAAGGGAAATTATGAGGCTTATTTTTCAATCTCATTTCTAAACTTCTTTAACATCTCAGGGTCCTTTAATATTTCCTCTAAAACATTCTCTATTAATTTAGATTTAAAGGATTCTGGTGCAGCCTCGAGCATCTTTTTAGCTATTCCTGGTATTGTCTCTGATTTTTCTATTTTTCCATCGATTTCTTTTTCCTTATTCTCATATTCTAATGCTAACTTCTCATCTAATGGCAGCCAGCAGTTATGGCAGTACCTGGCATTGCTAGGATTCAAGGAATCACATCTCGGGCATTTTCTGGGCTTTTCCTCTATCTCCTTTCTTTCCTTTATATCGATGCCGTATGCCTTTAGAATGGCATTGTCCTGATCCCTCATGGATAAATGCACATATATGGATGTCATCTTGGACCCATGCACCCACCCCATCTGGTTTTCAAGCGCTGCCTCAGGTACCTTTGATGCCAGTATGGATGCCCTGGTATGCCTGAACAGATGCGGGTATATTCTCTTCTCTATTCAGGTTCTTTCCTTTAAATTTAATAATAATTTCCTTGCATCATAGTATTTCATCTGCTGATGCAAATTGTTCTTATGCAGTCCGGTAAATAAATATTCATCATTGTCATCCTTTGATTTTAAATAATCCTTTAGATATGCTATTGAATCGCCTATTATCCTTACACTTCTGTTTCCTGTTTTGCCATGAACATTTAAAATTAAACTGTATTCATCAAAGACTATATCATTCATTTTTAATGTTAATATCTCACCGATTCTGCATCCAGAATCGTATAATAATGATATTAAGGTCTTATCCCTGGTGTTATTGCATGCATTTATTAATTTTTCAATATCATATCTTGTTATTAAGTCAATTTTCTTATCATGGCTCTTTTTATGGTTAAATTTTATGTTCATAAAATCAGGCAAATTTCCGTAAAGCCATTTATAAAATCTCTTCATTACATTTTCATAATCCATTATTGTTGAGTCGGAGTATTTTTTATTTAAATCCGGAAACATGTTTATTATGGCCTTTTTATCAGGATTCAAAAATTTATTTTTTAAATATAAATAGATTATTCTTAATCTTACCAGATAAAAATACTCTCTATATTACTTTATTCCAGTTATTTTTATTTCGTTTACAAAATCTATTATCTTTTCTTTTCTGGTATTTTATCTAGTTTTCTATACTCAGCATTAAGATCCTTGGATATTCTATATATATCCATAATAAGCCTAGCAACTGTAAGCGTATTAAACTTTTAGGCCAATTTCGTCTCACGGCATTTTGCTTAATATATAATTGTTAACTTTTATTTTTTGTTGCTTTATAATGGATGTACCGTATAACCAATTCCATTTAATTACAAGCAAAATACAAGCAATTAGCATTATGGCACAATATAAACAGATTTATATTAATACTTATATATATTTGCCGTATTGTGCTCACATATGAATAAACAATATATTTTTATAAAATAAATCAATAGTAAGAAATGGATGATATTAATGCTACTATTCCTAATATAAAATCTCCAAAAAACAAACCAAAATTGAAAAAGGCTTTAACATTTCGTGAACTGTTAATTATTGGTCTTGTAGGTTCTTTTGCAAATGGTGCTTTGTTCGGTATAGTTGTTATGGTTACGGACGCTGGTCCAGAGGCAATATTTGCTATAATACTTGGTTCAATCATATATGCTTCTATAGGGCTTAACTATATGGAACTTGTAAGAGTTTATCCAGAGGCAGGTGGTCCTACCAGATATACAATTTACACACATGGAAGATGGACAAATATAATTAATGCCTTTTCCGATATAATATGGTATATATTCATCCCGCCAATTGATGTCGTCTCTCTACTTGCAGGGTTAAATTTTTTTGATCCTGTATTTTTAAAAGCTTCAGGAGCGCCTACATATTATGGCGTGATTCTGGGGATTGCTTTAATGATAATATTTGTTCCATTCAATTATTTTGGTGTGAAGCAGTTCGGAAAATCATCGGTATATACAGGTTTTGTCAAAGTATTTTTTTATTTATCTATGACTCTCGGTGTGATTTTCTTTATATTCGATTACCGTAATCTCTATGCCTATGGCGTTTTCCCATATGGTCCAATAGCTATTTTCGCTATAATGCCATATGCAATGTATAACTTCGGCGCAATAAGAGTTATACCGGATCTTGCAGAGGAATCAAATATGGCAGACAAGATTCCAAAAGCAATAGGTTATGTAATACTCCTCGAAACCCTTGTTTATCTTAGTGTTGTAATAGGTGTTATACTGGGAACTGATTGGTCTCTTCTAGGTATAATTCCAGGGCATTTTAATGCTCTTGTTTCATCATTTCATGGTGATAATCCTTATTTTATTCTATCAAGAGATACAGGGGTTGAATATGTTTTTATTGCTGCTGTAATTACCGGGATTCTTGCTCCAATAGTTACAGGATATATTTATCTGGGTTCTGGAACAAGGGTTCTGTTTTCTATGGGCAGATCAGGATATATATCGGAATCATTAAAAACTATAGATAAAAAGCATTCTATTCCAATAGTTTCATTGATTATTTTCGCGGCTGTGGGTGCTTTCATAGTATTTATTGCTGCACCTGATCCAAGCATATACACATTCATTGATGATGCAACTGCCGCCGGTTATATTGGCCTGATAACAACACCTATTGCCGTTATGGTTACAAGACTGCAGGGGATAACTAAAAAAAGTCAGATGATAAAAGGCATGAGCATTATAGCTCCCATAGCAACAGGTGTGAATGGGTTAATAGTATTCTGGACAGGATGGCCATCCGAGCCATATGCTGTTGTTTTAATTGCTGCGGCGGTAATTATTTTTGGAATAATATCTAAAGTTAAAATAGGAGCCAAAAATGTATTATGGTATCTTTTCTTCATCGGATTCGTAACGTTTATGGTAAGCACAAGCCACGATGGTTTATCCTCATCTGTCTTTCCTCAATTTTTCACCTATATAGATGGTACAATAATTGTATTCATTGTAAGCACATTTATCGTTTATCCCCTAGGCATATTATCCGGATTTAAAAAGCAATTTATAAACAAGCGGTTTACCGAGGAACTATACACAAAACACGGGGAATTGGAATGGAAAGAAAATAATTAATTAATAAATGCAGTTGCATAAATTGGAAGAAGCATATTAATAATATTTATATAGTATGATGTAAATATCCTTATTAATGAATTCCATAACGTTTATCAGGCAGTTGTACTTTTTGTTGCTTGAGTAAATGTTATCTTCATTAAAATTTTTGGAGGTAATAGTATGTATTTTTGTGGTAATAGGGGCTATGGCGATTTTTTTAATATGGGTGAATACAGCAGGTTAGGCATAAGCACAGAAAGAAGAAAAATAAGCATATTTGATACAACATTAAGGGATGGTGAACAGTCTCCAGGAGTATCATTTAATAAAAAAATAAAAACATGTATAGCGTTAAAATTATATGATTTAGGTGTGGACACAATAGAGGCAGGTTTTCCCGCGGTTTCATCTGATGAATTTAATACAATAAAGGGCATTAATAATATAATAGATAATGTTTGCTCATTATCCAGATGCAATATAAACGATATAAATAAAGTAATAGATTCAAATTCAAATGTAATACATTTATTTATTGCAACTTCAGACATACATATGAAATATAAATTAAAAATGGGCAAAAACCATGTTTATGATAAAATTATAGAATCAATAGATTATGCAAGTAATCATGGATTAAAAATAATATTCTCACCTGAAGATGCAACACGGACAGATATGAATTTTTTAAGGGAAGTTATATCCAACATAGGCAATAAAGTAGAAACAGTAAATATACCGGATACTGTAGGAATAATGAATCCAATATCAATGTATTATTTTATAAAAAAAATAAAAGAATTTACAAAAAACACTATAAGCATTCACTGTCACAATGATTTTGGATTAGCAACAGCAAATACATTATCTGGATTAGCTGCAGGTGCAAATGAAGCACAGGTTACGGTAAACGGCATTGGAGAAAGGTCGGGCAATGCGGCCCTGGAAGAGGTAGTCTCTTCAGTTTATGGATTCCTGAATTCATATACAGGCATAAAAATGGAGAAATTATATGAAATATCCAAGTATATTTCCAGTGTAAGTGGAATAATCCCACAAAAAAACAAGGCAATAATAGGAGAAAATGCATTTGCACATGAAGCAGGAATACACGTTCAGGGAATTATAAACAATTCAAAGACATACGAGGCAATAAATCCAGAACTATTTAATATAAAAAGGAAAATTATAATAGGAAAGCATTCAGGTAAATCATCAATAAAATATATACTTGAGAAGAACGGCATATATAAAACAGATGAAGAAATAAAAAACATTTTAAACATAATAAAAAACGAAAGCAGTAAAAAAGTTATAGATGAGGATTTTTTATTAAAGGTGAGTAAAAATGAGTAAAACCGCAGTTGAAAAAATATTTTCAGTAAAATCCGGAAAGGATGCAAAAGCCGGTGATTATGTTATGGCCAACGTTGATTATGTTATGGTCAATGACATTACAGGGCCAATAGCCATAGATGCATTTAATGAATTAAGTATGGATCCAAAAAGCGATAAAATAGTAATAATACCGGATCATTTTGTTCCACCAAAGGATATTAATTCCGCAATTCAGTATAAAAAAGTAAAGGACTTTGCATTAAAATATAATACAAATTTCTATGATACTGGCATGGGTGGGGTATGCCACCAGGTTATGATGGAGAAAGGATATGCAGCCCCGGGGAGGCTAATAGCCGGTGCAGATTCACATACAAACACCTATGGCGCATTATCATCAATATCTGTTGGCATTGGAAGCACTGAAGCAGGTGTAATATTTGCTACAGGCAGGATGTGGTTTAAGGTTCCTGAAACATATAAACTAAATTTAATTGGAAAACCCAAAGAAGGCATAGAAGGTAAGGATATTATCCTATATATATTATCAAAAATAAAAAATGGTGGTGCAGCCTACAAATGCATGGAGTTCTCGGGCGATATTAAATATATAGATATAAATGAAAGAATGACAATGGCAAATATGACAACAGAGGCAGGTGCAAAATGTTCATTCTTTGATACCGATGAAAAAACTATAGATTATATCAATAATAAGGTTACCGGGGATTATAAAATTATTAAATCAGATAATGATGCGAAATTTGAGAAGACCTTTGATATACATTTAGAGGATATAGAAAATTCTATCGCAATACCGGATTCACCTGACAATGTTAAGCCAGTGTCAGAAATACATGCAAAAATAGACCAGGCATACATAGGGTCATGCACCAATGGAAGAATAGAAGATATAAGGAAAGCTGCATCAATTTTAAAGGGAAATAAAGTAAATAAAAATGTAAGACTAATGGTTGTGCCTGCAAGTCAGGAGGTTTATAATCTGGCACTAAAAGAAGGATTAATAGATATAATAGTTGGTGCAGGTGGATATTTTTCAGGCACAACATGTGGGGCGTGTTTAGGAGGCTATATGGGTGTTTTAGGTCCTGATGAAGTATGCATATCGTCAACTAACAGGAATTTTATAGGAAGAATGGGGGATAAAACATCAAAAGTATATCTGGCAAATCCGAAAATTGTTGCAGCATCCGCAATTTTAGGAAGAATAGGAACACCAGAGGAGATATAAATGTTAGATAAAATAGATGGAAGGGCAATAATTTTAGGCGATAATATAGATACAGACCAGATTATACCCGCAAAATACCTGAATACATCAGACCCGGAGAAACTGGCACCTCATTTCATGGAAAACGAATATCCAGAACTTGCAAAAACAATAAAAAAAGGGGATATAATAGTTGCAGGAAAAAATTTTGGATCTGGATCGAGCAGGGAGCATGCAGTTATAACAATAAAAGGTCTTGGAGTTTCATGCATAATAGCAGAAAGTTTTGCAAGGATATTTTTCAGAAACGGAATAAATAATGGTATTCCATTAATAGATGCTAAAATAAATGCAAAAAATTTTGTAAATATAAAAATAGATTTTAGCAAAAGCACAATAATATCAAATTCAAGCACATATTATTTTACAAAATATCCTGAATTTTTAGAGAAAATAATCGAAAAAGGCGGGTTAATAAATTATGTGAGGTCTGAACAATGGTAGATATAGCAGTTATTCCGGGTGATGGAATAGGAAAAGAAATAATGCCTGAAGTTTGCAATATGTTAAAAAATATAGATTCCTCATTGAATTTCTATTATTATGATATCTCATCAGAAAGATATAAAAGAACAGGAAAAACAGTAACGGATAACGAGATAACAGAATTAAAGGGTTATAAGTCAATATTATTCGGTGCCATTGGTTCACCTGATATTAAGCCAGGAATAATGGAAAGAAATGTAATATTAAAATTAAGAAGGGAATTAGATTTATATATGAACATAAGGCCGGCAAAATCATTTAATAAAATATCAAAAAATAACATAAATATCACAATTTTCAGGGAAAACATGGAGGACTTTTATACGGAAATCTCAGGAAAAGTCAATGAAAATAGAGAATTTAAAAAGATAAACAGCATTTATAATTATAACATAAAAATTGATGGTAAATCCAGCGATAATATATATTATAACCTCGGTATATTAACAGAAAAAAATATTAAAAGATTCTTTAAAAAGGCTTTTAGTTTAATAAAAAATAATAATATAACCGTTACGGACAAGGCAAATGCAATAGAAATGTACAACTTCTGGAGAAAAATAGCGGTAGAAATGGCAATAAAAGAAAATAAAAATATAAAATTTGAATATGCAGATGCTTTAGCATATAATTTAATAATAGATCCAGGAAAATATGAAAGCATTATAGCACCAAACCTTTATGGTGATATTTTATCAGATATGCTATCAGGGATCACCGGTGGGTTAGGATACTCTCCAAGCGGCAATATTGGAGATAGCACATCAATGTTTGAACCCGTCCATGGGAGTGCACCGGATATAGCAGGAAAAAATATAGCAAACCCAGTAGCATCTATTTTATCGGCGTCAATGATGCTTGATTATATAGGCCTCAATAGGGAGGCAAATATTATAAACACATCAATAGACTATATTTTGGATAAAAATATTATACCGCTTGAATCTGGCGGCGTTTATGGTACAGCAGCCATCATTAACCACATAGAGAAAGAATCAATATGCAGGCTTGAAAGGCAAGGTTATTATTAAAGTATTTTATGTCGACATACGGTAAAAAATAAAAAATTTATTTTGTTTATATATGTATTTTTTCTATAAACTAAATAAAATATAATAATATGAATTTATTTGTAATAATATAAAATTTAAATTGATAATTAATACTAAAATGTGTATTTTCTTCATATTTATGATAAAAAAGTTAATATATTATTATAATATAATATCAATAGTGATAATATATGACTAAACTATTGGTATTAGGTGGAAGGTTTGCTGGCTTAACAGCGGCTTATACAGCAAAGAGACTGCTTGGCGATAAAATTGATGTAACATTAATAAATAATACACCTTATGCGGCATTCAGACCAGGAATGCCACATGTAAGCATAGGTGTTTTTAAGGCAGAGGATCTTGAAGTGGATTTAGCAACAGCATTGCCTGCAAAGGGAATAAAATTCATCTTGGGCACAGCAACAAAAATAGATGCAAAGAAAAATAAGGTAGAATATGAATTGCCCGATGGCAAAAAGGAAACAATGACCTATGATTATTTAGTTGTAGGATTTGGGGCAAAACTTGGAACAGAGCATCTAAAGGGATGGAATGAATACGGAGCAAGCGCCTGTGAACCAGATTTTGCAACAGCATTACATGAGAGATTAGAGAAATTCAATGGTGGAAATATCGCTATAGGATCAGGCGTATTCTATCAGGGAACGCTGACACCAAGGGGAAAATATCCAAAGAACTGGGCATCACCAGCAGAATCAGCATGTGAAGGTCCTGTATTTGAATTATCATTAATGATACCTGCATATTTGAAGAAAAGAGGGATTATGGACAAAACACACATAACAATATTCTCACCGGGAGAAGAAGTTTTAACAGATATATCAAAGGAATCAAGAGGAGTAATAAAAACAATGTATTCACAGGCAGGATTTGATATGGTATGGAAGTTCAATCTGGCCGAAATAAAGAAAGATGAAATAGTCAGTGAGGATGGAAAAACAATAAAAGCGGATATAGCAGTAGTATTGCCACCATACGAAAAGAACGATGCAGTTAAAGACTCAACACCGGATTTATTCGATGATGGAGGATTCATACCAACAGATGAACATATGAGATCAATAAAATATGATAACATATATTCATGCGGTGACTCAAACCAGTTTACTGTTCCAAAGTTAGGATTCCTTGCAGTACAGACATCGAGAATAGCAATGCAGGACCTAGCAAATAGATTGGGAGTACCAACAAAAGTAGATCAATATACACCTGAAGTTGTATGTATAGCAGATAATCCATTAGAAGGATTTGCAATTGCAGTGGATGACACAACCTTCTATGGTGGGGATAAAAAGGTAGCACAGCCTGCACCAACAAACCATATAAAGAAGTTGCTATTTACCAAATACTTTATGTGGACTAATGGTGATATGGCATTAGATAAATATTTAGCAAGCTGGTGAAATAAAATGATGTCAGAAGATGAACAGTTAGAAAAATTAATGAAACCGGAATATATAGCAAGCCTTACAAGAGCAATTGAGCTTATAAAGGAAATGGACAACATTGGTTTCATTGATCTAATATCCGGTGTGTTTAATGACGAAGACACAATGAAGTCCGTATTCGGATTGCTTACAAGTGACGATGTTTTATCATTAACAACAAAGCAGGACTCGGTTATACAATTATTACATATAATGTCAGATGAACATAACGTTAAGGCTTTAAGTAATCTACTTGAAATGCTAACAATACTGCAGAATAAGGGTATGCTAGACCCTATAATGGGTGTACTTAAAGACGATGAAGCAATGGGAACATTATTGGGTCTTTTGTCAAATGATTTTACCATGGGGTTAATCATGAACAATAAACAGATATTAGATTCATTAGGAACACTTGATTTATCAGTATTCCCACATTATGTAAGCATGATAAAAGCTATAGAAAACGCAATAAAAACAGAAACTGTAACGCCTGTAGGCGGAATGATGGGTACACTGCATGCAATGAAGGATGAGGATACCCAGAAGGGACTCGGTATTGTATTCTCGATACTTAAAAGCCTTGGAAAAACATGCGGTGACGAGTTTAATTGCACAACGAAGAAATAAATTAATTATTTTTTAATTTTTACAGTTTTTAGTTTACGATTTTTAATACAATTTTAAATATTTTGATTATATTATGTATATTATAAAGCTCCGTGGTGTAGTGGACAAGCATTCCGGCCTTTGGAGCCGATGACGGCAGTTCGAATCTGCCCGGAGCTGCTATGATAAAACTAATCGGAAGAAACAAAAAGGAAATAAGCATAGAAAAACCGGAAAGAATAGATATTATATTTAAAAATTTAAATATAAGCGATAATGAATACGTTCCAATATTAAATGGAAATCCGGCTTTAAATAATGATGTTGTAAACCCAGAAGATGAATTAGTAATACTTGAAGTATTTTCAGGTGGTTAATCATTAAATAATGATTTTAAATAAAATTTATTTACAACATTCATAGGTATATTTTCATCTACATCACAAATTTTTATATCGTTTTTTAAATTATCAATATTCTTTCCTATATCCATGCTTTTTATTTCATTATTAAAAACATCTTCAAACTTTACATATTTATTCCTAATGTCAACATACAACCTATCATTTAAAATATATGGCCCCCTAATCAACCTTTTATTATTTTTCCACACATTTATGAATTTGAGTGATTCATCTGATTCTGCAGGGGGCCCCATATGAACACTTACTAATGGTATTGTATCCCTTTCACATTCTATTAATATCTCTATATCATGTTCTATATCAATCTCCCAGGATAACGGTATAAAACCATTCCTATACATAATTTCCCATATTTTGTTTTTTAACCTGACTGCCTGTGGATATATTATATCATCTATAATATCCGGTTTTTTTAGACTAAAAACCTTTATAATTGTTCCCCTATTGATTTTATTGATTTTATTCATTTCATTATTTTTTAAATTAAATACGTCTATTCCAGAAATAAATAATTTTGATGCTATTTTCATTCTTGATAAATTTTCAATACTTACTGCAGCTCCGGCGTTTCTTGTAGGGTCTACAGGGTCTATTATAATAACAGGTTCTTCAAACTTTTTCTCCAGTGTTTTATCTTCGGGCACAATTAATTTGCCCTTAAGACCTGCAAATTTTTTTATTACATTGTCAAAGCACCCATATTTTATTATTAATAATTCACATAGATAACCAGAAAATCCTGACTTTGAAACTTCAGAACCATAAACATTTACTGTTTTCATGAATATTTTTAATAATAATATATCTTTTATTTTCATTTCATCGGTATTTTCATTTACATATTCTGTATGCAATGGTGTCCTATCAACAGTGGATATTATTTTTTCACCCTTATTTATTTTAAAAGCCGGAACTATATCTACCTTTATATTATCTACAGTACCAGAAACATATGGGTGCTCGGCATATTTTTCAACACCATTGTTTAATATTTTATGACCTATTTCAACTCCCTTTTTCTCTATAAACTCTTTTGAATATTTTTTATCAAAAGTAATAAAAATATCAATATCACTGCATTTCAAATTAGTTTTTTTTGAAACGGACCCGACTTCAACAGGAAATGCATTTATATTCTCATTTTTACATATTAAATTTATTTTGTCTATAATTCCGGATGATATTCTCTTCAATTTCTCTCTCTCAGTTTTATCTGGACTATATTCCGAAATTATTTTATTGTAATCAATCATTTTTACTGTCCAAGATTTATTATTGCCTGTGCTGGCTCTCCTCCGGCATTTTTTAAAGCCTCTATAGCTTTCTCCCTGCTAACATTTGCCTGATCCATAACAAGTTTTACATCCTCTTCGTCATATAATTCCTTTTTCTCTTCTTTTGGTTTTTCCTTCATTGTACCGAGAACTTGAAATGTTTTTTGGCCCTGCGCCTCTATCATTGTAACGGTCGCATTCTCTATTAAATAGTCCTTGTCCTTTCCTTTTAATATTACTTCTTTTACGTCAGGCATTTCCGTAGATTTTATTCCCATCTGGGACATCATTCTTTTAATTTCTCTAGGATTCATACCTATTAATTATAATTACTTTAATTAATTTTTATATTTTGTTTTGCTTATTATGTGAATTACATCAGGGTAATTAACAAATTTCAATGATAATATAATTATTACAAACATTGGAAGCATTGCGATGGTTAATACTATTCTTGGTTTATCATAAAAATATACCCCGGTCAATGGTGATATTATTATAAAAAACATGCCGAAAAAATTGACAAATTTGTTTATATAATAAATCTCACTTAACATAAACTTTTTATTTTTATATTTATAGTATCCGGGCATAAGGAATGCTATTACAGGTATTAAAAATAGTCCATAATACAGAAAATTAAAGTTGTTTAATATTGTAATAATAAAAATAAATAATAAAATAAATACATGCATTCCCAAAAACGATATTAAATAATAATAATCATTTTTTATTAACATGCCGGCAAAGTATGCTAAAAATGAAATTAATAATATAATAAATAGAAATATTATAAACGCATTATAATTAACATTATAGCTAATCGCCAGTAGAGGCACAAACGTAAAAACCATTATTAGTGATACATATAACAGTGAATTAATTAAAATTATTGTTATTAACACATTTAAATTTTTTATCCTGCGCATATCGCTCAATGAGATTATATATGATCCGAGTCTTTTATTTAATCTAACCTTTTTATATTCTATAGTATTGTTATTATATACTATTGATATAATTCCGAGTAATATCGTTATTAAAATAAACGAAATGTAAATTAATTTAAATAAAGCACCAAAAAACATCATAAAAACCACAATTAACATAAAATACAATGCTATGAGTGAATTACTTATATTTCCTGTTTTATTCCTTATTTTTATTGAATTATCAATAATAGATGAAGAAAATGATAATAAAACCGGAAATATGATGAACGTTATATTATAATTTTTTAACAGTAGCAATAATAAGGATATAGACATTAAAAGCATCCACACTAAATTGGACCCGGTATTTGTGGCTTCAACAATGCTTTTTGAAAATACATACAATATGTAATAAGATATTATAAATATAAATATAATAATTGCATAATTGTATATGTTTATAGAATTTAATGTAAAGTAAAACGGCAATGTGATAATTACATAAATGAGAACCATATTTTTAAATGAATATATTATCGAATCTATACTGGTTGAATTTACGTTTCTCACTGCTGTTAATAATCTATACATATTAATATATTTAGTTTAGCATTAGCAAATTAATCTATATATGGTAAAAAAAATATACAAATATTCATTTTTTCTTTATAAAAGTATTTATCATATATTTGTATAAGGTGGTATGCAGGATGAGGAATCCTATATTGAAAGGTTAAATAAAGATGGAGCTGAATTTTTACAATTGCAATTTACAGACATTACCGGCATGGTAAAATCTTTAACAGTATCAAAAAATAGGTTTGAAGATGTTATTTATAACGGTGTTATGTTTGATGGAAGTTCTGTTACAGGCTATAAACAGATAGAAAATTCAGATATGAAAGCAATACCGGAATTATCGTCATACACAGTTTTAACAAACGAAAATTATGCCGGAAAAACTGTAAGATTTATGTGTAAAATATTTAATCCAGACGGTACAAGATTTGAAGGTGATCCGAGGTATATACTGGAAAGGCAGGTGGAAAGGTTAAGAAAAGAAAACAAAACCTATTATGTAGGTCCTGAATTGGAATATTTTATTTTTAAACAGGATGAATTTGATGACCCGACAACCGATCCAAGTGATTATGGCGGATATTTTGATAGAGAACCTCTTGACAGATCATTTACGGTTAAACAGGGAATACTGAAAAAACTTGAGGAATTAAACTATTTTCCGGAAGCATCACACCATGAAGTTGCATACGGGCAACACGAAATTGATGTTAAATATGCAGATGCAGTAACAATGGCAGACCGCGTTATAATGATAAAAAGCGTTGTAAAGGAAACAGCCGATTCATATGGATATTATGCAACTTTTATGCCAAAGCCAATAAAAGGAATAAATGGAAATGGAATGCATGTGCATCAGAGTATATTTTCAGGAGATAAAAATCTGTTTTATAACGAAGTAAATAAATATGGCTTAAGTGACTACGCTTTGCATTATTTGGGAGGAATACTGGGAAACGTAAAATCTGCATCTGCTATACTGGCCTCTACTGTGAATTCATACAAAAGGTTGATTCCCGGTTATGAGGCACCGGTTTATATAGCATGGGCAAACAGCAATAGAAGTGCTTTAGTAAGAATACCTGCAGCACCACCAAAAGGCAAAAGAATGGAATTAAGATTCCCTGACTCTGCCGGGAACCAGTATTTGCAGTTTGCCGTAATACTGGGTATGGGCTTATATGGCATTGAGAATAAGATAGACCCACCAGATCCATTTGAAAGAAACATATTTGATATGAATAATGATGAAAGATCAAAATATGGCATAAACCCGATGCCGTCATCACTTGGCCAGGCAATATCAGCATTTAAGGAAAGTGATCTAATGAAAGAAATTCTTGGAGAATACTTATTCAATGAATATATAAAGGTAAAAGAAAACGAATGGGCCGATTTTAGATCCTATGTAACGGACTGGGAGATAAAAAAATATTTAAGCAGATATTAATTTTTTACTGATATTTCATCTGAATTTTTTATATCCATATTTTTTATATGCATTAGATCAGATAATATATATGAATACTTCTCTATAATTTTTGAATTACCTGAAACCGTAAGATTTTCCAGTGGCTGTGCCATAGATACTTTCATGTTGCTTTTTATGTTTCTTATTTTATCTATTATATTTATTATATAATCAATATCCGTTTCTTCTTCAAAAACAAGATTATTGTCATATTCTGGATATTTCTCAAAGGATATGCTTCCATTAAAATCATTATATATTTCATGATATAATTCTTCTGTTATAAATGGCATTACAGGGGAGTACATTTTCAATATATTTTCCATTACATTTAGTGATGTATATATTGTTTCTTTCCTGCGATCACTTTTTTGCATTTCGTTTTTAATAATTTCTAAATAATTGTCACAGTATGTGTCCCAGAAGAATTTATCCAATGTATTCCTTGCCTTCATTATTTCATACTTATCCATATATGATGTTACATCTTTTACTGTTTTTTCCATCTTTGTTAAAATCCATTTATTAATAGCGAATTTTATATCCGTTTTCTCGGGTTTTTCATTATTATATAAAATTTTTAATAAATTAAATGAATTATATAATTTTATTACCGTTTTCTTCCCCCTGATTAGGTCCTGCTCCCTCAACTTTATATTTTCACCTGGTAATGTTGTTGATGCCCAGAATCTTAAAGCATCTGCACCGTATGTGTTTATTATTCCCTTCGGTTCTACAATATTGCCCTTGCTTTTGCTCATTTTCTGACCAAATGGGTCGTATACATTTCCACTTATTGCTATTTTTTCCCATGGTATTTCATTATAATGCAGATATGATCTTAAAATTGTTGTAAATGCCCATGATGTTATTATATCATGACCCTGAAATCTTACATCCATTGTTTTTACATCAAAATTTTTATGTTTCAAATAAAGTGTTGGGCTTATAGACGATGTTGCCCATGTATCCATAACATCTGTTTCAGGTAATAAATCATCTGACCCGCATTTACTGCATATCCTGTGTTTTTTGTCTAACCTTGGGTCAACAGGCAGTTCATCATCATTAGCAGGAATTATACTGCCACATTTATTGCAATACCATACAGGAAAAGGTACACCAAAATATCTCTGCCTTGAAATACACCAGTCCCATTTTAAGCCATTTACCCAGTTAGTATAACGTGTTTTCATGTAATCAGGGATCCACTCTATTTTATCTCCGAAATTTATTAGTTCATTTTTAATATCTAAATCTTTAATATACCATTGCTTGCTTATTCCTATTTCTATAGGGGTTCCACATCTTTCATGCGTATTTACATTATGCTTTATTTTTTCTATTTTTATTACATAATTATTCTCTTTTAATTTATCAATGATTTTTTTCCTTGCATCCTTTACACTTAAATTTATTATAAATTTATCATCATTTATTCTATTATTTTTTAAAATTATCCTGGAATCCAATTTATATTTTCTCCATAATTCCAAGTCATTCTGGTCGCCGAAAGTACATAACATTTCAGCACCGGTTCCAAAATTTTTATCTATGGAATCATCTGCCATTATTTTTACTTCGTAATCATATAAAGGTATTTTTACAGTTTTATTTATTAAATTTTTATATCTATCATCATCAGGATTAACAAATAAAGCCACGCAGGACCCAAGCATTTCAGGCCTTGTTGTTGCTATATCTATTCCATTAAAATTTATATAAACCAGGTCGGTATTAATAATTGCATCTTTCATCTCTATCTGTGATATCGCTGTTCTGCATGTCGGGCACGTAATATATGGAGCTTCCGATCTGTAGGCCCTTTTTTTATTTACCAGATCTAAAAACAATTCCTGTGACAATTTTATTGAAAAATCCGATGATGTATCAATATAATCCGTAAAATCTGCACTTAATCCGGTATCATACCATGCTTTATATAAATCTTTCTCCGATTCTTTGCTGACTTCCCTGCATATTTTTATATAAGTAGCAAGGTCGGTATTATCTATTGTCACATTTCTTTCCTTTTCAACAAACCGTTCTGTAGGTAAACCATTATCATCAAATCCCCAGGGATAAAATATATTGTATCCTTTCATTCTTTTATATCTGGCTATAAAATCCTGCTGTGGATAAGAATATGCATGGCCAACATGCATTTTGCCTGATACCGTTGGTGGTGGTGTATCAATTGTAAATATTTTTTTATTTTCATTATTCTTAAACTTAAAAATGTTATTTTTTAACCAGTAATCTTTCCATTTGTCTTCCATAGATTTTATATCAAGCATATAAATAAGCTAATTAATAATTATTTTATATATCTTTTTATTTTTATAAATAATAATTTTAGCTAAATAATTAATTAAAAATTTAATAAAATTTTATTTAATAATCTTTTCTATTTTATTTATTATTTTATTCCTTTTATTTACATAATTTTCAATATTCTTATCTATTTGATTTTTAATGGTGTTAAAATTATCAAAAGATTTTATATCGTCAGGCATATATGATAAAAGTTTTTCATTATTTCTTATTTTATTTCCTGTATTTTTATATGATGTTTTCCAGTCCTTGTTTTTATTGAAATCCAGTTTTGAATTATACGTTGCATATATTGAATTATCTAATATTTTTTCTGAAACATCATTTTTAAATTTAATATTTTTAAAAAAATCCTTTAAACCATTCAATATTTTTTTTAATTCAAGCATAAACGGTATTACCTCGTCCTTAATAACCTGAAAATCTCTATGGTATCCTGTTGTTTTATTTACTGTAATACCATAAATTAAATTCATTAATGATATGGATTTTGCGGCATATCCCTGAAATATTTCCAGGAAATCAGGATTTATTTTATTCGGCATTAAGGAGCTTCCAGTTACGTAGCCCTCAGGCAATTCAATAATTTTCATTTCATCACCACTGAATATTATTAAATCCTGGAATATTCTTGAAATATCTATTAAAAACGATGTAATATTTGATATAACATCTATATAATTATCTACATATTTTAATGAAGAAAATAATGGATTTTTAATATTTTTATCCATATTAAGATATGATGCCACATCATTAAAATTTACATCCGATAATGACCCGAAGCCGGAGCCATAGCCTAACGGCAATTCATTTAATTCTGGCAATATCTTATCTATTTTATTAAAATTATAAACAAAAATATTTATTATATAATCAATATAAGTTTTAAATTTAACCGGCATTGCCTGCCTGTAATGTGTATAACCCGGCATTACACCATTATAATTTATTTCATTTAAAGTTAATATTATGTTATAAATTATTTTTTCATAATCAATTAGATTATCAATTAGAAAAAAATTTACATCTGTATGTATCTGTTCATTTCTTGATAAAAACATCCTTAAATTTTTACCTGAATCCTTTAAATCGTTGATTACCATATTTTCTATATTTCCGTGAACGTCCTCCAAATCGGAATTTAATACTATTTTTTTATTATATAACGCCATTAAGTCATTTAAAATTTTTATTGAATCATTTTTATTTATCAAATTTTTTTCATAAACATTTAAATTATATGCCATTAAAGATAATATTTCATATTTTATTAAATTATTATCAACGTTTATATCCTTTTCTAGCATAATTTTATAAGCATCATTGTTTGATTCCGGAGATATGCTACCTGACCATATTTTCATTCCTATCACTGCAAAATTTTTATTTTTTCCTTCCTTGCATTATTTGTATATACAGTATTATTTTTAAATATATCTATAAATCCCTTTGAAGAATTCTGATCAAAATTGCTATTGTCATAACTGATTTTATCATAGTCATATACTGAATTATCGCTGTTTATTGATTTTAACATAATATTTCCCTTATATAATTTTAATTTTACATTTCCATTTATGTATTTATTTACACTTGATTCAAATGCATTGATATGATCCATTACCGGGTCATACCACAAACCATTATATACAGAATTTGACCACTGGTTATCCATATAGTTTTTTATATCAAGTTCATATTTATTTAATGTCAACGATTCAATAATTTTATGTGCTTTTATTATTGTAACTGCTGCAGGTACTTCATAGATTTCATGGCTTTTTATTCCTGTTAATCGATCTTCCATATGGTTTATTATACCTATCCCGTTGTTTCCGGCTATTTTATTTAACTTTTCTATTAAAATTGTTAAATCATAGTAGTCATCATTCAATTTTACAGGTATTCCATTTTTAAATTCCAAATCTATTATATCGCCATTACCCGTTTCTTCCAGGGGTTTTACCCATTCATATACATCATCTTCAATATTATTGTTTATATTTTCTATGCTGGACCCTTCAACAGATCTTCCCCATATATTTTCATCAACGGAATATTTTCCATTCATGCTTATCTTTATATTGTTTTTCCTGGCATAATTTATTTCTTCCAGCCTATTCATATTCCAGTCCCTTACGGGCGCTATAACATTTATATTATCATTCAGTGCCTTCATTGATACTTCAAACCTTACCTGATCATTGCCCTTGCCTGTTGATCCGTGTGCTATGAAATTACAATTATACTTTTCCGCAAAATAGACAGCCTTTTCAGCCATTAAAGGCCTTGCTATTGCCGTTGATAATGGGTAATCCTCATACAATCCATCTGAATATATCTCTTTTTTAATGTAATTATTAGAAAATTCATTTTTTACATCCATTACTATTGCATCCATGGCTCCCAATGACAATGCCTTTTTCTTTATTTCATCTAAATTGCTATTACCAATATTTAATGTTAATGTCACAACATCCTTTTTCATTTCATTCTGGATCCATTTTACCATAACCGATGTATCCAGGCCGCCTGAATATAATAATAATACTTTATCCATGAATATAAATAATTTTTATATATTTTATATTTTTCGTAAATATTGATAAAAATAATATAATAACTATAATAAAATATGTTATACTATAAAATTTTATATTACTGTATTAAATTATATGTTATGGAAAGAACATCAAGGGGGAATGTTGAAAGTTCTGTAAATGACTATTTAAAAAGGAATCCTGAATTGTTGATATCAATGAGAATGGGCATTATTAATATCAGCAAATTGGCAAGAAAAATTTCGCTAGAAATGGAAGGATATAATATCATATCAATAAGGTCTGCTTTAAATAAAATCTTTATGGAAAATAAATTGCCGGAGACAGGACGTATAGAGAAACTTTTAGCAGATAGCAAAATAACATTGCAGGATAAAATAATGGTAATAACTACAAATAAAAAACTGGAAAATATAAATTTTGTATCGGCAACATACTTAACAGATTCGTTTGTTTATATTATAGATGAAACAAAAAATAAGGACCTTGGAATACCTAAAAACGCTGCAACAGAAAGGAACGTAAGTTCAATACATATATTTTCATCCACAGAAATAATTAAAACTCCGGGTTTTGTTATGAAAATAACCGAAAGGCTGTTTTCGTATGAAATAAATGTATTACAGTTAATATCCTGCTCTAATGAAACAATAATTATTGTAAAAAGAAATGATGCCATAAGAGCCTATGAGGCACTTATGGGAAATAAATAATTTATTCCGGGTTTACCTTTACTGCAAGTGTTGGGCAAACGCTTTCACACGCCATACAGAATATGCATTCGGCTTCCCTTACAGGGTCACATTTATCAGTTATATATTTTTCGTATTCCGGTGTACCTTTTTCTAATTTCTTATCATTGTCAGTTCCGGATTGTCCCGGGTTTAACTCCCACTCAAATAATGAAACAGGGCAAACATCCATGCATGCTCCATCAGCTATACAGGCTTCCCAGTCAACACCTACTATTGTTCCGTGTATACCAAACTTCGTAGGGTACGGTTTTCCGTCAGCGTCTAATCTCTCTTTTCCCTCTGCCCTCACTTTATGATTATTATGTTCCCCTGTTATAGGGTAATTTGTTTCGTCATTTGCAAAGTTCTGGTCTATGGGCTTTGGCTTAAAATCCAGCGATTCCAGTTTAACCAATAATATCACCTTATATTAGTAATGCGTATACTATTTAAAATATTTTTCCCTTTCTGATAAGTACATTGATTATATAAATTGAGTATTATTTATCATATAAAATTTAAAAGGCAAACGGAATCGTATTTTTAATAAATAAAGTTTAAACATCATATAAATAATTTCAAATATTTATTTAATGCAGTTAACCAAAATTACAAACCCAACATTGGCTATAACCTGCATTATTTTATTAAATTAAATATTCGCTGATCAATTTTTTAATTTTTACATAATGCAATATATATATTATAATAAATAAAATATTTATAAAAATAAAAATTGTAAATACTGAATAAAAAAAACCGAGAAAATAATATTTATAGGCATTAGAATATTTAACAAAAACAGAATAATAAAGCACATTTAAAATAATAAGTATTATAGAATAAGTGAATATAAAATATATAAGCATATTGGCTGTATTATACGCCCCTTCATATTCCAGATTTAGAATTTCATATTTTTTTATATAGTTTGAAATTTTTATTATTTCAGACTCTATTTCCGGTAAAACATTTCCAAACGAGGGATAAGTGTTATCTGATGATTTATCCTTTATTTCCTGCATAACTATTTCCAGTTTATTCATTACATCATCCTTATATACGAAACTTAAAATATTCTGAACAAATTCTAAATCCTTTATTGCTTCTATGCCCATTATTTTTGGTCTGATTTTCTTATTTAGATATAAAAAAAATAAATAAATAATAATGAAAATAATGGATAAAGTTAGTATATCATAAACATAATTTAAAAACATATTAATATATCATAATAATCGTTTATAAAGAAGAATGTATAATTCATCGGAAAGATTACTTCAGAATAATCTATGTAACTTACTTAAATAGTCCAATCTAATTGGTGTTATTTTATATTTTATACTATTTGGTCCTTCCTGGATATCTAATAATTTTTCTTTGACCATTTTTGTTAACATATCTTCACAGTATGAATAATTTAAATTACATTTGTATACAATATGTGTTATATTTATCTCACCTGCATTCGATATTATGCCCAATACATCTCTTTTAATTTCTTCTTTAGATCTTCTTAGATTTTTTTCCATGGGTTTTCTAATGCTTGATTTTATCGGTGACATGGATATCTGTATACCATTTCCAATAAATTTCATTGATTTTATAAGTTTTATATCTTTTTCCTTACAGATCTCTTTGATTTCGGAATTAATAATGCCTGTATAAATAGCAATTCTTTTATCAACCGCAATGCTTTCAATGCCTTCAAGTTTTCGGATAATGTTTATTTTATCAATTATTGTGCCATACAAGGATACAATTAATATGCGCTTGTTTATATCATAGTTTAAAATATTATAATTATTATGGCTTTCATAGCTAAGAGATGTAATCCAACTATACTCATTATTTGTGTCCATAAATATAAATCACTATGATGTATATTATATTTTAGTATGTATTTTAACACTAAAACTGCACAAACATTAAATATTTGTCAAATAATATACATATATGAATAAGATAATGCGTGAAATCTTGCGTTCATGGAATACTTATGGTGAAACAACATTGATAAGACCAACACCATATAAAATTTCAAAATTTTTAAATGTCACCTCTAGCATGGTATACAAAGAATGGAAAACCTTATTTTCAACAGGTTTTATTAAAAAAGTTATCTTGCGGCCTTCGGATAGATTTGCAGGAAGAGCCTATGTTTTCTTTTCACACGAAGTAAACAATACGCCTAAAGAAATAATTAATGTTCTAAAGAAACCGTATTTTGTGGAAAACATAAACATTTGCCATATATACTCTACTGCAGGTATTCCAGAACAAATTAATAAAAATAGGTGGATGAGTCATATAGAAATTATAAATTCATCCAGTAAGACGCTGAATAAACAAATAGAACTTGTTTTTAATGGAATTATAAAAAATGATGATGTCATAATGCTTGGTAATACTGAACGTGATAGTACATGTAACGAAGATAATATTACAAAACAGCTTATATCGAGCCTTGCATATAAGGATATCTATGCGTTCACGCTTAATGATATAGCGGATAGCCTGAAAATATCTACCAGAACCGTAAGCAGGAAATTAGAAAAAATTATTTTTAATGGCGATTTAACTTATTTTCCGGTGTTAAATCAATCTGTACCTACAAACAATAATATTTTTACCTGTTATTTATTTAATAGCAAAATAAGCTCAGGCAATGAATTATTAAAAAAATTTTCAAATATGCCACTTGTTTATGAAAGATACCTACTTTTCTATTTTACTAATAATTATATAAATATTATTCTTTATTATAATACAACAGAAGAATTAGAAACATGCATAAATGAATTAATGACAATATCTGCTTCTATTATAACGACATCAAACTTTAAAAGATATTTTAATGATGATGTAATATTTGAAAGGATATTTTAATGATAATATAATCCTTGGTACATAGAATTGTATAAATTGGTTATTTATTAAATGCTATAATTAAATATTTCGGAGTGTTATTAAATATTCAATGCCCTTGGTTGTTATTGAGTATTTTATTGAGTTCTGATCCTCATCCAGAGAAACAAATCCTTTTTCAATTAAATCTTCAATAATGTTTATAGCATATTCATAATTTAAATTACATTTATACACTATCTTTGTTATGTTTACATTTTCATATTCTGTGATTAACTCCAATATCTCCTTTATTATATATATTCTCTCCCTTCTATGGTCATTTTTTTTCATGATTTTTTTATTATTTATTTTTATATCCTTTTCATCTTTTACAGTTATAACTTTTTTAATATCATTACTTGTAATTATTAATTCTTTGCACAGGTTTATATTGGTATTTTTTGCCATGCGTTTTAATTCTGAATCCAGATTGCCTGAATATATTGCAATTATTGACCTGTAATTGATATTCTCCAAATCTTTCATAAAGTCTCCTAATATTTTTACCTTTTCTAGCATAGTTCCTGTTAATATAATTACCGGCATTATCTCATTGCTATTTTTGGATTTCAATGCAATGCTATAATAATGTGAAAATTTATCTTTTCCTCCAATAGGTACTTTATCAAGCTCAACCCAATCGTTTTCGTTTATGACAATTTTATTTTTTATCATTTTTATTACTCCATTATAAAAATCAAACACTTTTTAACAATAATTTTTATTTTCATGTTTAATTTTTAATCTTATTTATAAATATTAAAGATTCTTATTAAGTATTTAGCAATTAATTATGTGTAAAATAGTTTAATACTAGTCATAAGAATTTTTATTACTTATTAAAAATACCTACAATATAGCTTGAACACATTTACTCCCAAACAAAAGCTTCCATGCATAATTTAGATTATAAAACGAAACATGTATGACTATGTATGCTAATTAAAATAAAGTATAAAAATTTATCGTTTATGAGAACCGTGGCCTATTCCAAAACCTTTTATGTGGGAACTTCCAATTTCAATAATTAATAATTAAATCCTAATGAGCTTTAATTCCACACAGATACCATGTCTTACATATCAAACCATTTGACTTTGGGGATGTAGATATAAATGGAATTATTAGGAGCCGGCTATTCTGTCGGTCATCTTACGAAATAGCATACTTCTGTCGGATATCACTTTTTTTGCTTTCATGTCGTTTAGATGGGCTTCCAGGTCGAAATGGTTAAAAATATATTAACAGATAATGTTATAAAGAAAAGTGATCAAATGCAAATAAGTGTAAAATAAATATCTGTAATATATTTATAGTTTTATTTTGTTATTATATTATCTTGCAATGTTTAGAAAATAACATACATAATATTTATTTTTAAAATTTATATTAAACATTCTTATGAACTTTTAAAACATATTGTTATTTCATATTAGTTTAATTATAATTTAAAAATAGAGCCTTGGTGATAAAAATAAATAAAAAACTGGCATTATTACTGGCATTGCCATTGCTCATTTCATCTGTGGGAGCCTTTGCCTTTGCGGCATTTTCATTGTAGGTAAAGTATAGCTATTTAAAGTATAGTTATTAGCAGAACGAAAATAAAATCATCATCAAACCAAATTCTCGCAATATATCAAATTACATAAAATAGAAAATTGCTTATAATACTATTATTAAAATTATTTCATAATTTAATTCCAGGTCAATAGTAAGGTTATAGCTTCTGTTAACACACCCATTTTTAATGGATACTATTTCAGTAAGAGATCAAATTTGTGTTTATAACCAAGTATGGTCTATTTTTCCAGCTCCTAGATATCATTTTAGCCGATTCCAAGTTTTAGCGTTACCTACCCTACCTGCACTTTACTCACCATGGCTTTTAACACATTCCATTCGCATTGAATTAATAAATTGTGTTAGCAGCTCACGTAATATTATTATTTTAAATATTTAAAGGTTTAGCTATTTGTTTCTTGATTTTTAACACATAAATAAAATTCCATGGTTATTGCCTTGCTATATTATAGTTATTAAAAGCATTACTTTTTATATTCATATGCAAAATTGATAAATATATCGCAGAATTCTAGTATAATATTTTTAACGATATAATAAAAAGGTTAATAAAATATTGAAAATATATAAATCTTTATTTAATAATGTAATTACTATATATGGAAAGGAAGATAATAGATAGGAAATCACAGGGAGAGTTTGTATCAAACTTTTTAAGGCAAATTAAATTCAAAAGAAATGATTTTAAGACTATGGCTTCTCTTGGTAGTTTTACGTCTCTTATAGACCTTGGAAATTTTGCTATTTCATTAAATAATGACGGTGTTGGAACAAAAACAATAATAGCTGAAGAAACAAATAGATACAATACAATAGGCATAGATTGTATTGCAATGAATGTAAATGATGCTATAACGGTTGGTGCCGAACCAATAGCAATGGTTGACTATATTTCATTAAAGGATATGGATAATGAAGTTGCTAAACAATTGGGAATAGGATTTAATGTTGGTGCCCAGATAGCAAACATAAACATTGTTGGTGGGGAAACCGCAGTTGTCCCAGACCTTATAAAAAATATAGATATCTCCGGAACTTCCATGGGAATTATACAGAAAGACCAGATGGTCACGGGTGAGAGGATAAATGATGGTGATATCCTTTTCGCATTGAAAAGTAGTGGTTTGCATTCAAATGGATTTACAACCGTAAGAAGCATATTAAAAGATAATGGCATTAAATATGATGATAAATTTCCAGGAGACAATAGGAGTGTTGCCGATATTATACTTGAACCTACAAGGATATATGTAAGAGAAATACTTGATACCATGGGAATAGTTCCAATAAAAGGTATGGCCAATATAACAGGTGGTGGCGTAAAAAATATTACAAGGATTAAGGACATGAAATATGTTATCGATAATCCAATTGAGCCGGATAATGTTTTTAATAAACTTATGGATTTAGGAAACTTATCATATAAAGATATGTATGAAATATTTAATATGAGCATGGGATTTATTGTAATTGTAGATGAAGAAGACAAATCAGACTTTACAAATGTTATGCGCAATAGGATATTCTTTAAGGAAATAGGGCATGTTGAAAATGGGAGCGGAATAACAATACCCAAATATTCTCTTGAATTAAACGGGTATTATTAATTTTTTTAGCTTTAAAACATACAATTAACTTAAATTTTTAGTTATATTTACTATAATTATGAAAATAGCATGTGTTGTAGATGATGAAAATATGTTGGCACCCCTGGAATACGGTAATTCAGTATTTCTTATAGATGATGAAACAAAGAAAATAGAAGAATATGAAAATCCCGGATTTGGGAGAACTCATGGTGGAAGAGAAATTGCAATGGCAGGTATATTATCATTAAATCCTGATGCGTTTATTGTAACAGAAAACTCATTATGCCCGGGATCATACGGTATGTCTATGGGCAAAGTAAAGTACATAGTTACAGAAGAGAAACCGGTGAGCGATGTTATAAAAAATATAAAGGAACTTGAACAAACAGCCGTTGGAGAATTAGACCCCTTGCTTTACAGAGAATAAACATTATTTAAAATTATAAAATAAATATTTTTCAATTTTTCATACCATTAAATTTAAAATGCCAGATCTATTGTTCTCATTTTCTCTTTTAAATTCCTCTTCTAACGTTAATGGCTATGGGGCAGTCTATTATCCCAAGGCTGTCAGTTAGCCAGTATTGTAATTTTAGACCTATAATGTACACCGGCAATGCTTTAACAACTCTATGGAATTTATCGATATTTTCCCCTATGTTCATTGGATAATATATCATCTACCTAACAACCTGGTCAGGGTTTATTATAAATATTCACTATTATAACGAATGTAAAATACAATAATATCATTGTTAAGCATGCAAAATATGCACTATGTAAAAATCTTAAATACTACTGATTTTTTAATTTGATACAATAAAATCTTTCCCTTGTATCATTTAAGCATATTAAAACATCTATGAGGTTACTTTCTTTAAGCTTTTTTACTGAATACAGAATAGTTCTCTTAGAAAGGCCAGTAATATCTAGGAGTTCGCATAAACGCGCTACTTTCTTCTCCTTTAAAACAAGGTATATCATCCTTGCAGATATCGGCATTTCAGGCATGGTAATATTTTCCATCGGCTTAATATATTATTTTCTATTAATAATATTTTGTATTTATTATTTATACAGTATATTTAAATTGGGAAAAAATATTTTCAACCCTGAAGAGATGTGAATCCTATTGGTCTGATAGAAGTATGAGCGTGAAGAAAAATTGATATATGCATAATAACACAATGCTGCCCATTAACAGACTGTAAGATTACACGATATTCCATGTGTGTATGTATCCGGAAAGCCAAATAGCCCGGCATGGAATACACATTATATCCCGGTATGCATGGTCTGTCACCGGTCAATAAAATAGTAATATTCACGCTAAAGCTTGACTAAAAGGCCATTAGGATTATAACGGAAGACTATACAAATATTATAATGGAGGGCGACCCATTTAATTATCTGGTAGCCATGATAAAACTACTTAAAATTGAACTGAGTAATAATGTTAAGGCGGAGACAATATTATTGCATGGTATATTTCCCTATGATAATAATATCTTTAAAAATGCAGTTAAAAAAAAGAACCTACAATTAATATCAATTATAAGGCGAATAATAAAATTTTTTTATACATTAAAAAGATATTTTAATAAAAAGCACATCAATAATCATGGATTTTGAGGATATAATAAATGACAATAAATCATCGTCAACAAAAATAGCATTTAACATTATTGACTGGTATAATTCATTAAATAATAAGAATATAAATGATTCACTGGATCAGATAAAATACAATTATTATGGCATGGCAATAATATCTTATGTATGCGATTACATAAAAATTAATAAAAGCACTAAAAATTTAAAGGAAACAATAAATAAAAATTTAAAGGAATCAATTATTAGTTCAGATAAAATAATATATAAAAATTCTGTAGTAGGGACTTTAAGTTATAGTTCTGTTGTACGTGATGCCTTAATCAGAAATAAAAATAATATAAAATCTGTTTATATACTTGAAAGCATGCCTGAACTTGAGGGAATTGAACTTGCAAGAATTTTATTGCAGAATGATATCCAGGTAACAATATTGCACGATTCTGAAATATATGAAATGGCAAAAAATGTTGATTATTGCATTATAGGGTCTGATCTTGTATCATATGACGGTACTTTAATACATAAAACAGGAACATATCCACTGGCCCTGGCAATGAACGATAATAAAAAGTCTGTTTATTCACTTGCAATAGAGGAAAAAATTGATAAAAATTTTAATATAAATGACTATAATAAAATAAGAAATCACGAATGGGATATTCCTTTTTATAATGTAAACAAATTTTTTGATATTACGCGATCAGAATTCATAACTTATTATATAACAGAAAATGGTTTGATAAAACCCGATGAACTAAAAAAAATTTATAAAAATTTATTATAATTATATATTATTAATAATATAATTTACTTTTTTATATTTGGAAATACTGCATTTAAAGGGTATTTTTATTAATTTTTATATAATTATAATTTTAAGTGCAAAAAAATAGCTATTTTATTCGTTTATAGCTATATTTTCACTTACTGTATGTTTATCAAAATCTTTATATTAGAGTTTGTAATATCATCTATACCAATAAATGAATGCACTTATTGATTATAATATAATCAATTGGGAAGGGCGAGGTTATTTTTATAACTGATGATACCAGATAATTAAGCAATATAGATTGTGTACTATACAAACTGCTTGGAGGATGGTTTTGGTTTGAGAACCGAGGAAGGACGTGCCAAGCTGCGATATGCCTTGGGGAGGTGCATGGAGCCTTAGATCCAAGGATTTCCTAATGGGACTTCCTGTTTTACACTCCGAAAGGAGGGGGAACCCCGGGAATTGAAACATCTTA
>JAJZZM010000018.1 GCA_021797555.1 Thermoplasmata archaeon | reverse complement strand
TCTATCAAACCATTTAATGCTATTCTCAGAGGAGGTTGATTTGAATACCCATGATTTATTGGGCAATTTTCCACAGGCAATTACACATTTAGGTGTAATAAGGGCTATTGTAAAGTTAAATGATAAACTAAATAAATATAATACTGGTTTAAATAAAAAAATATAATTACATTTAATATATTACATACCATGTTGCTTTTCAACGATTATAAAAAAATTATATATGAAAAAATAAGGAAAATATACAGTATTAATGAAAATGATATGGAAATAAGTAATAATTATGGTGATTTCACATTAAAAATTTTTAAGATAAACGATAAACCTGAGATCATTTATAAAAATATAAAAAATGCATTAAATGAAGATTTTATTGATAAAATAGAACTCAATAATAATTATATAAATTTTTTTATAAAGTCATCATCAATGGTTAAAACAGTAAATGATTCAATAGACACATTTGGCAAATATCCAAATACATTTCAGGATACCTCAAAGGCATTAATAGAGCATACAAGTTCAAATCCTACCGGGCCAATACACGTTGGCAGGATCAGGAATTCAATAATAGGTGACTCAGTATTCAGGATTATTGACCGCTATGGTTACAGGTCATGCACGCAATATTTTGTAAACGATTCTGGAAAACAGGTAATATCATTATATCTAGGCCATATGAAATACCATAAGGATGAAGACTTAACAGTGGAAAATCTTCTGGAGGGTTATCAAAAAATATATAAAGAAAAGGAAGAAAATCCTGAAATAAACAAAGAAATAGAATTGCTTGGAGAACAGTATGAGAGAGGCGATGATGAATTAATACAGAATATACAGAAAACCGCATCTGTAATTCTTGATTCAATAAAAAAATCATTGAAGAAATTAGATATAGAAATATCCACATATGTATGGGAATCAAATTTTATTTTATATGGCGATGTAAATAAGGTTTTAAACGAATTATCAGATTATTTAAAGGAAGATGGCAAAGCAAAATACATTGAAATAGGGGATAAGAAAATATTTCTGACAAGGGATAATGGCACCTCATTATACTTTACAAGGGATATAGCGTACCATTTATTTAAAGCAGAAAATTTTGACTGGATAATAGATATACTGGGTGAAGACCATAAGGACCATGCAAAGCACCTTGATTATGTTTTAAATAATTACCTGGATTTTAATGCAAAAGTAAATTATTTATTTTATGGCTTCGTATCATTGGAATCCGGAAAAATGTCAACAAGAAAGGGTAGAATAGTAACTCTGGATGATTTATACGATAAAACAGTTGATGAATCAATAAAAATAATAAAAGAAAAAAGGCCGGAATACGATGAGGAAAAAATAAAGGAGATAAGCAATGGAATAGCGTTATCATCAATAAGATACAATATTGTTAAGGTAAATGCAAACAAGCCATTAACATTCAAATGGTCAGAGGCACTTAATTTTGAAGGCGATTCCGCACCATATATTATGTATTCATATGCAAGGGCATCCAGTATACTGAATAAATCCGGTGATTACAACGAAATATCAGATAATTATAATGATCATGAAAAAAAATTGATAAAAGCAATGTATGTTTATCCATATTATCTTGAAAGTTCTGCCAATTATTTAAGGCCCGACATAATTGCAAATTACCTTCTTAATCTTGTAAAGGCATTTAATGAATTCTATTTAAATTGCCCCATTCTCGGTGATCCTGAAATGAAAAAGAGGATAACCTTATTAAAAATATATAAAAAAATTATGGAGGACTCATCAAATTTGATAGGAATAAAATTATTAAATTCTATTTAAAAAAATTTAATATTTATAATCATATTTGTATGCATGTCCAAAACGAAAATAATTGCAACAATAGGTCCTGCAAGCTTTGATGAAGCCATATTGAATAAAATGGCGCATTCGGGATTATCTGCAGTAAGAATAAATACTGCACATATAGAACCAGGATATATTACTAAAGTATCAAACATGATAGATAAAATAAATAATGATTGTAAAACAAATATAGGCATAATGGTAGACCTTAAAGGCCCTGAGCTAAGAACAGGAGTTTTTAATAATAATATTTTTAATGTTGTGACCGGAAATAAATACACAATATCCGATGATAATAATTCAAAATCTGATATTTTTATAAATCATAAAATCAGGGATTATGTAGACAATAATACTGTTATAGCGATAAACGATGGCAAGATTAGGTTTAGGGTAAATAAAATAGATAATAACATTGAAACAACAGCTCTGGATACTGGAGAAATCCACAGCACATCAAGGGTAAATATACCCGGCAAATATATAAAATTAGGTACATTAACAGACCGTGATAAGTTGTTTTTAGATGAGGGATTAAAAAATAACGTTAACTTTTATGCATTATCATTTGTTCAAAAAGCAGAGAATGTAAACGAATTGCAGGATTATATATATGATAAAAATGGAAATGGTGAAATAATAAGCAAAATAGAAACAAAAAGCGGGTATGATAATATAGAATCAATAGTTCAGGCCTCTGATTATATAATGGTTGCACGTGGAGATTTAGGTGTAGAATTGCCGTTAAAGGAGGTTGTAATGGCACAGAAAAAAATAATAATAACATCACACAAATATGCTGTGCCCACGATAGTAGCAACACAGATGCTGGAATCTATGGTAAATTCAGATTCTCCAACAAGGGCAGAGGTATCTGATGTAACCAATGCAATAATAGACGATGCCGATGCCCTGATGCTATCCGAGGAAACTGCAATAGGCAAATACCCTGTTAATGCAGTTAGCTATTTAAATGACATATCAAATTTTGTGGAATCGCAGGATGTTAAATTTTCGGAGCCTGAAAATTTTATCATGGACAAAATTGCATTTTCTGTTGCAAAAGGTGTCAGGACAATGGCAGAAAGCATAAATGTTGATTCAATAATAGCCTTTACAAAATCAGGTTATACTGCAAGAATTATCTCTGCAATAAGGCCAAATAAGGATATATATGCAATAGTAACATCGGACTGGCTATCAAAATCAATCAACCTTTTAAAAGGAGTAGTACCTGTAAAAATTCAGGAAAAATTTTTGAATAATATATATGATTTAATTAATGAATTATCATCATTAAACTTCCTGAAGTCCGGTCAGAAAACAATATTTGTTTCAGGTTTTCCATCATTATATTCAGGTGGTGCCAATGATATAAGAATTATAACAATAGGAAAATTTATTGGCAGGGGATATTCAATAGGTAAAAATGTTAGCGGGAAAGTTGATATAGATACGCCTGGCAATGGCAATATAATAATTGTTGATAATTATAATAAAAACTTTGACTATTCAAAATACGATGCAGTGATAGTAAAATCAAATATAACAAATAGGATCATAGATGATTTTATTGAAAAAAACAAAACTATTGTTTATAATGCAGAAATATCCGGGGATATTAAGGATGGTGAGGAAATAAACATAGATTCCGATACAGGAATTATAACACTTTTGTGAATTTATTTATAAACTGGCATATAATAAGATAAAAATATTTCATTGGATAAAGAAGTCCATAATTATTTAATAATTATAGTTATAAGATAAATTCAAATATTTCTTAATTACTAAATATAACTATATTAACATTTTATATTATGTCCTCATGATAATGTTAATAAATCTTTAAAAATGGAAGATTATAATAAAACAATATATTCAGAAATAAAAACGGCGGGCAAAATAAAATATGTAAGTAATACATCATGCCGTTTTTATTCCCTTTGTGTTCATATCATATCCAAATTATTAATCTTTATATTTTATTTATATATTATTAATCCATCGAATATATACATAAAAAAGATAATAATAAAATATTTGATAACTTGCAAATTTTATTACCATGTAAAATATTTCTGCAACTTTAAAATGGCGAATTCTGGTATACATTACATGTTTTTCAATGAAACATTTATTTTATATTTATCTTCCAAGGAATGTCTATTTTCATCTGTAACCGTTTTATATCCACTTTCTTTTGCATTTTTATAAACCACTTAATAATGTTATATCAACACTTATTTATTAAAGTTCTAACATCTGATTTTTCTGTATTTACTTTAATATTTTAATTACATTAACAGGTTTTTTTATAAACCCATTATGCAAAGTGATCAAAAATTTTTGAATAATATATATGATTTAATTAATGAATTATCATCATTAAACTTCCTGAAGTCCGGTCAGAAAACAATATTTGTTTCAGGTTTTCCATCATTATATTCAGGTGGTGCCAATGATATAATAATTATAACAATTTCTATTGTTTTAAACAAACTCCTTTATAAATTCTAATGTTTCCATGAATAAGTCCTTTCTGCATTCCTTGCCAGAAAATGAATTCCCATTTAAAACAGAAAAGAATCTACACCCTCCAAAGCACATTGGTAGATATGGGCAATTTATGCATTCATCATTTTTCCATGCCATTGCTGCTTTGCCCGCCGTTAAATTTTTATTTAAAATTATTACATCACCATTTTTATCTAACCTGCCTTTTATATATTTTTTATCTCCTGTAAATGCCCAGCATGGATATATATATCCATATGGGTCAACTATTATGTCCTTATCTATATGGGCAACACATATTCCGAGCCTAAAAGCATCATCTGGTATTTTAAATCCACAACCTTTAATCTTATTTCATATATTTTTTATCTCCATATGCTCGTTTTTCCTTGGTATATTTTCATCCCACGCTTCGTTTCTAAATAGATTTTCATGCACTATATGTGGGTCTATCCTCACATTTTCTATGCCATTTAATTTTAAATCTTCTAATAATTTATCTATTTCATTTTCATTTGAATAATCTATATTGACACGCAATACAACATTAAAAATATTCTGTGCATATTTCAGGTTCTTCATTATAATATTAAACGATCCGCGGCCATTCTCAAAATATCTTCTTTTATTATGCACATCTTCGGGGCCATCAAGTGTAATCTGAACGTATCTTAATCCATAACTGTATAAATCATTGGCTATATTCTCTGTTAATAGGGACCCATTTGTAACTATGCTGAATTCATAATTTATATTCTTTAACCTTTCAGACACTTCCTTTATTGCCCTTATATTAAGCAAAGGCTCTCCACCAAAAAATGTTACTCTTGTTTTTCTTCCATTATTATTTTTATTTATATAATTAACAAAACCATCAATAACATCATTATTTACATAACTTCTATTCCTGTAATCCTTCTGGAAACAGTATGAACAGTCAAAATTGCAATTATATGTTAGCAATAATGTCGGTTCAAAAACATTTTTTTTAAGCGTTAAATTATCAAAAATTATGTTTATATCACTTGTTATAAAACCTTCATTAAATAAGTCTTCAAGACCCCCCGGTATATCACCATTTTCTATCATGGATTTTTCATAGCCAGATAATCTTAATGCATAGCCTGTTAGTGTATTAAAAAGTATATAGTCATCATTATCTTTAATAAATATATTATAATTAGAAAAAAATTGCTGGGGCATTAATTTCCCCAGCTTGGTGAATAACCACACCTGCATAGCTTTCTATCCAATTTCACTATTTTTACTTCTGTTGTTGTTTTCATGCTACATCAAGATAATTAATATTAATATTTTATTTATATATTATTTATGTGACGAAAATATTCATAAAAAAGCTAATAATAAAATAATAATAACTAATAAGTCATTATGAGACTGGTTGTTGGAACAAATTTTGATGATAACCTTATAAAAGAAATTCATAAATATCCTGTAAAATATTTATTTGGCAGCTTTAAAAAAACAATTACGGGCCATGGACGGGCATCATTTATATTGCCGGATATAGACGAAGACCATTTTAAAGAACATATAGATTTAATACATAAAAATAATATGAAATTTTTATATGTAATGAATAGTGCTGTATTGAATGGCAATGAATATTCTCCCGAATTTAATAAAAATATAGAAAATGAAATAGAAAAGCTCGTATCCTATGGTGTTGATGGTTTTATTGCTGCAATGCCATTTTTGATAGGCAAAATAAGAAAAGAATACCCGGACATTGAAATATCAGCATCCTCGTTTGCACGAATATCTACAATGCGTGAAATTGAGGAATATAAAAATTTGGATGTAAATACTATAATATTAAATGAAGATACATCAAGGGATTTTAAATTTCTGGAGAATGCAAATAATTATGTAAAATCCAATGGTATGGATATAGAATTAATAACTGACAATTCATGTTTATTTGGATGCCCATACAGAAGAACACATGACATTGTATCATCCTTATCATCAAAAAATAATAATGAAAGGTTCTGGTTTGAATATCCCCTGTTATTCTGTGCAACAGATGTATACAATGACCCTAAAAATATTATAAAAATGAGGTGGATCAGGCCCGAGGATACAGAGATGTATGAAGATATAGGCATAGACCGTTTTAAAATTGCATCAAGAACCAAAAATACATCCTGGATATTAAAGTCTATAAAAGCTTATTCTGATAGAAATTATGATGGCAATTTATTAGATATTTTAAGTTATCCGCAGGGCAACGCTGTACCAGGGGCCATGGCAAAAATCAATGGCCCGGATAATTATAGTGAACTAAAAAATGTATATATAGACAATAAAAAATTCCCTGGAAAATGGTTAAATTTCTTTAAATACAACGATTGTAATTCAATGAGCTGTGAGGTCTGTGGTTACTGCGATAAAATAGCATACAAAACTATGTCAATAGGCAGTAAAAATATTATTGGCCGCGAAAATAAAAACATGAAAATACCGGTGAATCTTGTACAGGCGTTTAAAGATGGTAATGATATCAGGTAATGTGCATATCCTTGAAATGCTTGAACCAGATTTTTTTGGCACCGTTTTAAACCATAATATTACATTTATAGAAGATGGTTATAAAAATGGTTTAGCTATGATAGATACCGGGCTCCCTGGTAATATGGGAATTATCTCAAATTTCTTAAAAAAATTGAAATATAATATAAATGATATATCATATATATTTATAACACATTATCATCCGGATCATACAGGCAATGTTAATGCTATTAAGGAAATATCGGGTGCAAAGATAATAGCAGGGGAAAATGAGAAAGAAAAGCTGTTAAATGAAGATTTATTTAATATAGATTATAATGATGTAAAATCAACTTTAAATGCAAATGAAGAGGAATTTTATAAAACTACAGATAGGATAAATCATATAAAACGTGGTAAAATAAATGCAGATATATATCTAAAATCAGAGGAAACATTTGGCAACATAAAAATAATAAATTCACCAGGGCATACTAAAGGCCACATTTCAGTATTATATAATAATATATTGATTGCAGGTGATGCTATAAATAATACATATGGTATAAAGCCACCGTTTAAGTTTTTCTGTGAAGATTATAATGAAGCAGTAAAATCATTCAATAAATTAATAAATATAAAAAGCAAAATCATAATTCCATTTCACGGTGAAATAATAGAAAAATAATCTGCCTATAAATTATTAAAAATATCATTGTTTATTGTGTTTATGTTCAATGGCTTTTTTGAATAATCGATGTAAACGTTTTTAATCTTTAAATATTCATTTATTCCATAGACACTTCCTTCACCTGCCTGACCTGTAAGTCTAAATCCAGTATGGTATCCCTGTGATGCTTCAGGACCAGGCATATTTATATATAATTCTCCGAATCTTATTTTTTCAGATGCATCAAGTATCAACTCAGGGTCTTCTGTAAACAAATACGATGCCAGGCCATATCTTGAATCATTTGCCTTTTTATATAACTCATCTATGTTTGACACCTTTTCAGTTCCTATTATAGGGCCAAATATTTCTGTCTGGAATAATGGGGAATCCTGGTTCACATCCTCTATTATTGTTGGTTCAAAGAAATAACCATTTTTATAGTTCCCCTCTAAAGATGGTTTATTTCCTCCAGTAACTATTTTATATCCACTTTCCCTTGCATTTTTTACAACATCTTCCATATTGCTAAGGGCACCTTTATTTATTAAAGGCCCTATATCTGATGTTTCCGGGTTTCCAACTGTTAGCCTTTTCGTTACATTAACAAATTTTTTCATAAAATCGTCATATATATCCTCATGTATATACAGCCTTTCTGCGGCTATGCATGATTGCCCTACATTAAGGTATTTTGCCCATACTAAACATTTTAATGTTCTCTCTATATTAGCATCCTTCCATACCATAAACGGTGCTTTGCCTCCTAGTTCTAAAATAAGTTTTGCCATGTTATTTGATGCATTCTGCATTATTCTCTGACCTGTAGGCGTAGATCCAGTCATTGTTACTAAAGAAACTTTCTTATGGTTAACAATGTAATCTCCTATTTCTGAACCCCTGCCTGTAATTAAATTTAAAGCTCCCTTAGGTATGCCTGCCTCTATAAATTTATTTACGATCCACTGTGCCGTTAATGGTGTATCTGAACTGGGTTTTAATATAACTGTATTTCCGGTTAACAGTGCCGGGGCTAATTTCCTTATTACCATTGCTGCAGGAAAATTCCATGGTGTTATTGCAACTACAATGCCATATGGAACCTTATACTGAAATATTTTTCTTTTTGAAGTTGAACCTTCCACTATATCTCCGGTTAATTTCCTTTCGAATTCAGTATAATACTGTAATTGATCTAATACACCATCAACCTCATCTTTTGCCTCCCTTTTGATTTTTCCAACCTCGAGGGTCAACAAATTCTCAAGTTCTTCTCTCTTTTCGCCTATTAAATGATATGCATTGTATAATATTTTCGCCCTTTCCTGTGTGCCAAGCGAATTCCAAGAATCGAAAGCATCCTCAGATGCATCCATGGCATCATCAACATCTGTTTTTGTTGCCGCCGGAAAAGTATCTATTAATTCACCATTGCTTGGATTATATTTATTTAAAGTCTCATTATTTGAGGAATCTTTCCATTCACCATTTATATAAATTTTCATATTTATTTATTCTAATAACATATAAAAACATTTTTACATTATATACTGTAAAGGTTCATGTTTGTAGAGGTAATAAAAATTTATAGATTGCCTTATATTAAACAATTCCTGCATAATTTTATTATATTCTGAAACCAGATTAATAAAATGATTGGAAATTTCTGTTAAGAGTTAATAATTTAAAATAGATACAATAATATAGGTATATAAACAGTGATTATGCTGTAATTATCGATCTTATTTTTATATGCATTAAAGTTATATTTTATAATATAGCAGGTCACACTTAAAAATATTAAAAATTAAAAAATGAAATTTTTCAATAAATATATATATAAATAAATAATCTCAAACGGTAAATTTCGGTGATTATTGATGAATGATGGTGATTTCATAGAGCTAAGCTTTGAAATGAGAGCTGGTAAGGACAAGAAATTGATCTCAACTAGTAAAGAAGATGTAGCAAAAGCAGAGAATATATTTGATGAAAAGAAAAAATATAAAGATGCAGTTATTATAGTAGGCAGTGATGGCCTTTTTAAGGAAATTAATGAATCCTTTAAAAATGCTGAAATAGGTAAAGAATATGAGGTTGAAGTTCCCGCAAAGGATGCCTATGGACTGAGGGATAATAAAAATATAAAGGTAGTACCAATGAGGGAATTCCAGAGGAATAATATAAATCCTGAAATGGGCAAGGAAGTAAATATAAACAATAAGGTGGGCAGAATAATATCTGTTACACCTGGAAGGGTATTAATTGATTATAACAATGAACTTGCAGGCAAAGATCTTTATTACAAATATGAAATAAAAAAGGTTATAGACGATGTTGCTGGCAAAGCTAAGGCCATTATAGATATGGACTATTCTGATTCAGAAAATTTTGAAATTTCCCTGGATAATAATACAGTAAATATACAAATACCTGAAGAAGCAAAATTTGATGTTAACTGGGTAGATTCAAAGTACAGAATAGTAAACGATATAAGAAAATATATGCAAGATTATGATATTGTAGTAAAGGAACTATATAAAAAGGAAGAAAAGAAAGAAGAACCAAAAGAAGAAAAGAAAGAAGAACCAAAAGAAGAAAACAAAGAAGAATCAAAGGAAAATAAATCAGACGCAAAAGAAACAGAACAATGATCGATCTAAAAAATTTAATATCAGTAGTCCTTGTTGAGCCAAAATATCAGGGAAATATAGGTGCTATAGCCAGATCAATGGCCAATAGTGGATTAACCGATCTAAGAATTGTAGGAACAAAAATAGAAACAGAGGCAATATACAGGTCAATGCATGGGAAACACATATTGGAAAATGCAAAGATCTTTGATAATTTTGATGATGCGGTAAAAGATTCTGAGATAATAGTCGGGACGTCTGATATATCCAAAGCAGGGGAAAAATTCAGCAGGGTTCCTATATCACCGGAAGAATTCTGGAATAATTATGGTTTAACAGGCAAAAAAGTATCTCTGGTTTTCGGAAGAGAGGATAACGGGCTAAACAATTATGAATTAAGCAAATGCAATTTTTTTATTAAAATAATAGGAAATCCTGAATATCCTGTATATAACTTATCACACGCAGTTGCCATAATATTATACGAAATGATAAAAACTAATTATTCTGGGAATGTTATAATAAGTAAGGATTTAATAAATAGGGATAAAATTGATATTCTATACAATAGAATAAATGAATTATTATCAATAATTGATTACAATTCAGGAGAGCGTTATATATTAATGACGATGATAAATAGAATAATAGGCAGGTCAAAGATTACCGAATCTGAATATTTTAAAATTATGGGAATATTAAGGCAGACGATAAACCGTTTAAAAGATTAATAATATTTATAAATATATTTATGATATATAGAAAAGATGTTATCAGCACATAAAAGCATAGACGATATACCGGTAAGTCCATTTCTATTAAAAATAACTTTACTATCTTCTATGGGAATTTTTATGGATGGCTATGTATTAACTATATATTCAATAGCAATAATATACATGAAAAATTATTTCCATCTATACTCAGGAACACCATTTTATGTTTATTATATAGCATTTATGGGTTCATCATTATTTATAGGCATGTTCTTTGGGTCTATACTTTTAGGCAATTTATCGGATAAATATGGAAGGAAAAAAATTTATGAATATGATTTAGTAATTACACTGATATTTTTAATATTGAGTGGCATATCTACAACAATACTTGAATTTATAATATTTGAGGTTCTTGCAGGAATAGGAATAGGTGCTGATTATCCCATAAGTTCATCAATACAGGCTGAATTTTCACCAAAAAACAAAAGAGGTGAATTTTTAGTATTTAATATATTTTCGTGGACTTTGGGCGGCGTTGCACTATTATTAGTTGCAATACCTGTTATATTATATACTCCTGTGGCGATAAACTGGAGGATACTTTATTTAACAGGTGCAGTAATACCGTTCTTTGTTATTTTATCGAGAAGAAATTTGCCTGAAAGCCCATTCTGGTTGACCAGCAAGGGCAAATATGATATGGCAATGGAATCTTCAAATGAAGTAAGCAATTCAGTAGGAATAAAAATAGATGAACTGCCATCCGTTGAAAAAGGCAATTCAAAAATAAAGGATTTATTCTCAAAGAAATATTTATATTATACAATTTTTGTTTCAATAGCCTGGTTTTCATACGATGTTTCCAGTTATGGCGTCTGGGAATATACCCCTTCAGCCTTTGCTTTCAACAATTCTAATATAGTCATGGTTGTACTCGCAACATTATTGGAAGAATTGCCGGTATTTATCGGATTTTTAATATGCATATATTTCGTGGAAAAAACAGGCAGGCGCAGCCTTGAACTGATAGGTTTTGGTGGTGCAGCATTATCACTGTTTATATTTGCAATTATTTCCGATTTTATTGCGGTTGCTTTACTGTTAACATTTTTCTCATTTGCAATAATGCATTTATTCCACAATTTAGGGCCAACAAACCTTACATATGATTACCCTGCAGAAATATTTCCGACAAGAATAAGAGGTACTGCAATGGGATTCGCAACGTCTATTTCCAGAATAGGTGCAATAGTAGGAACAATAGCATTCCCGATAATATTATTCACCCTGCCATTTACATATGTATTGCTATTCCTTGTTATCTTTGAAATAATAGGATTTTCAGTAACATATAAATTTGCTCCTGAGACAAAGGGTAAAAGTTTGGATTGAATTTTAAATTATTCAATAAATTTATTAATGCATTCTTAATTATGTTATATGTCGATCAAAGTAGAGAGAAAGACAAGTGTCTACCTAATAGGCGTAATAAACGATTTGCTTGAAAGATCGAGAGAAGGCCATGGTATATTCTGGCGCGATATTGCCTCTCGTTTAAATTCTTCAAGAAATCATTATGCAGACGTTAATTTAGGAAAGCTTGATAGGGTTGCAAATGATGGCGATACAGTAGTTATACCAGGTAATTTATTATCATCAGGCATACTGCATAAAAAATTAAAAGTATCTGCATTTAAAATATCAGAAAAGGCTAAGTTGAAGCTTCAGGAATCTGGTAGTGAGTTCATTGAACTAACTGAACTTGCAAAGGAAAATCCAAAAGGAACAGATATAAAAATAGTAAGGTGATAAAAATGATATATATTAACGGTGAAAATCATATTTACGGAAGATTGTCTTCATATGTTGCAAAACAATTATTAAATGGTGAGGAAGTAGTAATAGTAAATGCCTCAAAAATAGTAATAACAGGAGGCAGAAAGTTTATTCTTGAAAAGTTTAACCATAGAAGGAATATAGGAAGTGTAAGAAAGGGTCCATATTACCCTAAAACGGCCGATCAGATAATGAGGAGATCGGTAGGCGATATGCTGCCTAAAAAGAAAACACACGGAATGGAAGCATTTAAGAGATGTAAGGTTTTCAATGATGTTCCAAAGTCATTAAAGGATGTAAAATTTATTAATGTAGATAAAGCATTAAATCGTAATTCCACTGGTTTTATTACATTAGGTGAAATTTCAAAAATATTAGGTGAGGCTCAATGAGTAATGAAATTTTAACAACAGGAAAGAGAAAAACTGCAACAGCAAGGGCAGTGACAAAAAAAGGAACTGGTAAAGTTCTTATAAACGGCGTACCGGTAGAACTATATCCAATAGAATTACTGAGGTATAAACTGATAGAACCATTAAAAATACTTGGAGAAAGGTCAAATGAGATTGATATAAACATAGAGGTAAATGGTGGTGGCAATACAGGGCAGACAGATGCGGCAAGAACTGCAATGGCTAAGGGCATAATAAAATATTTCAGTGACGACCATGAATTAGAGAATAATATAAGGGGATATGACAGAACAATACTGGTAAATGATATAAGGAGAAAAATGCCAAAGAAGCCGATGGGCTCAGGTGCAAGGGCAAAGAGGCAGAAATCATACAGGTAATATTATGATAATTCCGGTAAGATGTTTCAGCTGTGGAAAAGTTATAGCTTCGGACTATGTTAAATTCGTGGAAGAATCAAAGAAAATTAGAAATGAAACTGGCCATGAACCTACTGGGGAAGAAAAATCCAAAATCATGGACAACCTCGGTGTTGACAGATACTGCTGCAGGAGAATGATACTATCAAATGCAGATTTAATAGACGAAGTAATATCATATTCATAAATTTTATAAAAATTATTTTTCATTGGTGTATTGTTAAATATTCTCATAACTTTTTATACTTCCAATATTTTAATGTTATTATTTTTTTAATATAACTGAATTTTTATATTTTTATATTATTATTTCTATAATTTATGCAATAGAATAACTAATTAATAACTAATTAATAATTGAAATATTTTAAAATCTTGTGAATAATGTAATTTTTAAAATAACAGTAAATAAAAATAATTAACAATGATTTCAATGTGAATAACAAGGAGTAAAATAATACATATAAAAAAATAATCTATATTATTTTACACACATATCTAAGAATATATTCAATGAATTCAATTATATAACAGGACAGAGATACTTTGAGAATTTCAAATTATATAAGGAAAATAAAATAAGGAAAAATAATGTTATAAATTCAGAGAAGGCATTATATAACATTGTAAGTCCTGAGAATAATATATTGCCTAAAAAACAACTTCAATGTTTAATAAAGACATTTAGAACAATGTGGTTCTTAAACATCTCATAAATTATCAACAGGAATTGTTAATTATGCATTATTAAATAATATCGATACTGTTGTTATAGGCCATAATGAATTATGGAAGCAGAATGTAAATCTTGTCAGGAAGCATAATCAGAACTTTGTTCAAATGCCTTTTAACAAACTAATAAAATTAATTAAATACAAGGCAGAAGAAAATGGAATATATGTGGTTTTGCAGGTGGAACGTTATATATCAAAATGTTCATTCTTGGATAATGAAATTATTGAGGAGCATGATAAATATTTATGGGATTATCTAAATCTGTAAAGGGTATTTTAATAAATGCAGATATTAATGGCTCATATAATATAATTAAAAAGGCATTCCAGGATGGATTTGCAGAAGGGATAGAGGGATTAAGGTTTAATCCTGGAATTTTAAGCATATTTAAATTATTAAAGATGACAACTTCCAAATATTAATATTAACATTGTTAACTTAAATCTTAACCTGAAAAGTTTACAGTTACATTTGCCATGATTACTGTAATACAAAAATTTACCAATAAATTTTTTTTAAAATACGGCAGAAAAAAATACTTTTATATAAAAAATATAATTCAATTATATATATATTAATACACTAACAAATACAGCAAAAAGTGTTGAGAACGCATTTACCTGTCCCTTTGATAATTTATTTCCGTTTTCAAACAGTGAACCTAAAATACTATCGACCTGGCACCCAATAAAGCCTAAAAGTGTTATAACAAATACAGGCAAGAATGCAATGGTATGTAATGCCAATATTGAATATGATATGCCAATTATCAATGCACCCAATATTGCCGCAGTTTCACCTAGCAATGATATACCACCATTAATTCCCGGCGTTATTTTTTTAAAATTTGTAATAAGATAAACATTTTTATCAAAAACACCAATTTCCGATGCAAATGTATCTGCATTCACCGATGCAAATGATACTGCAAATATCTCGAAAAATGGTAAATTATGGAATCTTGTTATATTTGCAAAAGCTATAAATATGCCTATTATGGCCGCATATATGACGTTTGATGCATGCCTTTCACCATTTTTCCCTTCCTGCAAATTATTTTTTATTTTTTCCTTTATTCTATACTTTGTTGCAATATATGCAGTTATTGCAAAGATTAACATAAGAATTAGCCAGTATAATGAACCAAAAATTACGACTATTATGCCAATAAGAAGTGCGGCTATACTGCCTTTCAGGTCGAATATATTGAATTTTAATGATAATATAAATAATAATGCAAGTATAACTACAGTTGTTATAATATATTCAATGCTTATTTATATCACCCTTAATATTTATAGGGAATGTTTTTTTAATTATTAAAATGGATTTAATGCAATGTGTCATTAATAGTTGCATTGTTATTTATTATAAATTTTTTTACATATGGATTGTTATATATATTTTATCAAAAAATATATAGTAAATCTTTAATATATAGATATTATGTAATAAATAATGATGGAAATAATAGAAAATAAGAATAATAGTAACTTTAACTATCTAAAAAATATAAAATTAATGGTATTTGATATGGATGGGGTATTATTGAAAAACAGGAATTCATGGGATGTTATAATAAACAGGGCAATAAAAAATAATAATTATAATGATTATAATAGAATGGAGTATACATTTGATTACATTTATAAAAATAATATACCTGAAAATTATTATAATAACTTAAAAGATTATAATATAAAAAAATATCTTAATATCAATGATATGTCGGATAACATTAATAACACAGTAGAATACCTTAAAAGCAAAAATATAAAAACAGCAATAGTTTCTGCAGGCTCTCATTGCTTTGCGGAATATTTATCAGACCTATTTGGCATGGACTATTTTATAGGAAACAAAATTGATATAAATAAAAAAATATTTATAAAAAATGTTGACCCGGCATATAAAGATAAAAATATCAAATTTATACAGAAAAAATTTAATGTTAAAATGGAAAACACAATATCTATAGGTGATTCATTTTACGATTTGTCCATGAAGAGGTCATCGAAATATTTTATTGCATTTAATCCTTCAAATATTGAAATGATGAAATATTCGGATTTTGTGGTTAAATCAAACAATTTATATGATGTAATAAAAACACTGAAAAACTAAAAATATTAAATGAAAATAAAGAAACATGGAAATAAGGGCAATAGGCACATGGAGTTCGAAATTATCGAGAAATAAAAGAAATACGTCATATTTAATTAATAATAATATTTTAATAGACTGCGGACCGCATACGGCCGAATCATTAATAAATAACAGTATAAAAATTTCTAATATAGATATAATATTAATAAGCCATATGCATCTTGACCATTATGGAGGTTTACCAGAGCTTATATGGCAGCGGGCCTTTGAATCAACAGATAAAAAAATTATAATAATAGGCCCTGACGACATAGAAAAAAGAACATATAATATTCTAAATGAATATTACACCCCTGATTATTTTAAAAAAAATATTGAGTTCAATAAAAGATTTGACAACATAATAATAGGCAATGGAAAACATTCTATTAATGATTATACTTATAAATTAAAACTGGACAAAACGTTATTTTATACAGGTGATACTTCATATTCAGAGGAAGTTATAAGGGATGGTTATAATTCAGATATTTTCATACACGAGGCTACGTATCCCAGCGATGTAGAGGATATTGCGGTAAAATATGGTCATTCCACTGTAAACGATGCATATAAATCATTTAAATTAAGCAAGTCTAAAATATTCATACCAACGCATATGTCAGAATTATCATTAAATGAAATACGTAAAATAAATGATGATAACATAATAATACCCGAAGAAAATGAAAAATATGTGATAACATGAATGTAGCATTTTTTGTTAACCCGTTAGCAGGATATGGTGGCAAAATCAATAATAAGGGTTCTGATAATTTAAAGTTGAATAATATTAATGATTCAGTATCATTGGAAAAGGCAGAATGTTTTCTAAAAAAAATAAATAAAAACAATATTGATTTTATAGTTCCTGAAGGTTATATGGGTTCATATTTAATGGACAAATTGAAAATAAAATATAAAATATCATATAAACCAGATAAGGATACAACAAGATATGATACAGTAAATTTTTTGAATTCATTAAATAATGTAGATTTGCTATGCTTTGTTGGTGGTGATGGCACTGCTAGGGACATAATATCATCAGGAAAGGATTTTATTACACTGGCAATACCTTCTGGAGTAAAGATGTATAGCTCTATTTTTGCAATAAATGTTGACCATGCAGCATATTTATTTAACAGATTAATGAATAATTATATAAAATTTAATTATAATGATGTTTATGATATAGATGAGGAGAAGTTCAGAAATGGCATATTAGATATAAAATTTTACGGTAAGATCAGAATCCCCTTATCAGAGGATATTGTAGGTTTTTCAAAGGCAGAGTATAACGACCCATCAATATATGATATTTCAGAGTATATAATAGATAATATGGATAATGGAACATATTATTTAATAGGACCGGGAAACACATGCAAAAACATAGAAAAAGAAATGGGAATAGCAACAAATATACTAGGTTTTGATTTGATAAAAAATAAAAAATTATTATTTTCTGACATGGATGAGAATAGTATTTACAGCAATATAATAAATAAAAGGGTAAAGTTAATAATAACAGTTATTGGCGGCCAGGGATTTATACTTGGAAGGGGCAATAAACAGCTATCACAGAGAATTATAAAATATATAGGCTTTGAAAATATAATCTTGATATCGGCACGTGAAAAATTAATGGATCTTAAAAATTTATATATTGATATAAAACATGATGATTTTAAAATACCGGAATATATAAAGGTGTTAACAGGTTATAATATGTATAAAATAATGAGAATATTATATTAATTTATTATATTTAAAATATATTTATATTTGAGATGTTAATACAGGCGCGTGGAAAAAAAGAATACACTGGCAGGTCTTGCCAGATATGTAAAAAAATCGCCTAAATGGTATTACTTTGTCTTACCTGTAATATTTATAATATTCATAGACTATCTTCTAATAAAAAATATAACGGCTACATATATTATAATCTTATCATATTTAATATTAATTTTAATTGATTTTATAATTATAAGGTCAACAAATAAAAATTTTAATAGAAATAGAATAATATATCTTGACTTTGCATCATTTGTATTGTCAAATCTGTTTTTATGGATAATATATTCTATCGATGCTTTAATAAGTAAGGATATATACTATCTGATTGCACTGGCAATAGCATTTCCATCATTTTTAAGATTTTTGATACTTTATGTGTACTATCCGGACCATAATTTTGAAGCTTTTACAATATCTATGGATTATACATATTCACTTATAATAACATCATTTTTATTTTATAGTGTATTAAAAAATATATTATATATTATTCCATTAATCATATCAACTCTTGTATATGTTATATTTTCATATTTATTCATAAGGATTACAACTTTAAACTTCTCAAAAAAATATCATTCAAAGCCATCAGAACTAATTAATTTCTTTTTAAACAAGGGAAATAGTGGCGATATTGGAGAAAAATTCTTCCAGAAGGTTTATAACAAAAAAGCAAGAATACCTGTAAAAACAGTCAGTATAATTGGGGATAATAAAAATAAGGTAACGCTAATATTTCCATATGTGCATCCCGGGCCATTCGGTGATTTGTGCACAAGCAATTTACCAATTAAATTAAAAAACGAATTGAATGATGACAATATAATGGTATTCCACACTGCAACAACAAATAGCAATAACTGCAGTGGCAGGGATGATGTAAAAAATATAGCTATTGCAGTTAAAAATTCCATTAAAAACATGAAATATAATGATTATATTTCGGATTTTGTAAAATTTAAAGTTGATGGATATGATGTATCACTTCAGAAGTTCGGGAATTCAGCATTTTCGGCTATAATACCGGATGAAAAAAGATTTGACGATATTTCATTAAAAGCTGGCCTAAAATTAATAAAAGATTTGGAGAATTCGGGCGCAGATAATTTTGCATTAATAGACTCACAGAATAAATTCACAAAAAATGCGGACGAATTAAATGACTGCTCTATTTTTATAAAACCATTAATAAAAAAATTTAAGGAGACCGAATCAAAATACCCTGCAATGATTGGCTATTCCAAAAAATTTAAAAACATAAACGGTTTAGCATCAATGGGAATACAGGCAATAGTAACAAAGATAGAGAATAAATACAATGCAATAGTTTTAACTGATTCAAATAATATAACTGAAGGGATAATAAAGGATGCAAGATATAAATTAAAAGGTTATGTTTCAAGCCTGGATATATATACAACGGATAATCATGTTGTGAATGTCAGCAATTTAGATATAAATCCTTTAGGTCAAAACTGTGATATCAATGAAGTTTCGGATTTAATAAGAGAAACGGTTTTATCCGCTATAAATGATGTTGCAAAAGTAAAAACAGGAATGAATACACAGTATGCAAATGTAACAATGGGATCAGATAGTTCATTCCATGATTTAATATCAACTGTGTTATTATCAATAAAAAAGGCAAAGTATTCCATAGCCTTTGTTTTGTTTGTATCAATACTTATCTCTATTTACTTATTTAAAGAGTTAATTATAATTTTATAATTTTTTGCGACATTATTAAATCAAGTATTATAAATGCTGTAAATGTCTGTATAACCGGTACTGCCCTGAAACTTATGAATGGGTCGTGCCTTCCTTTCACCTCCAAAATTGATTCTTTCATTGTTTCAAGGTTTACAGTTTTCTGTTCCTTATGTATAGACGATGTTGGCTTCATAACTGTATTAAATTCTACAGGCATTCCATCTGAGATTCCACCTAAAATGCCGCCACAGTGATTTGTTTTTGTTTTTATCTGATTATTATCAATATAAAATTCATCATTTGCTTCAGAACCTTTCATTCCTGATAAATTAAAACCTGATCCGAATTCTATCCCCTTCAATCCGGGTATAGAAAACATGGCCCTTGATATTTCACTTTCTATTGAATTAAAAAATGGTTCGCCTATTCCAGGGGGTATGTTATATACTACAGTTTTGATGTTCCCGCCTAAACTATCCCCATTTTTTATCAATTCAATTAATTTATTGTATAGTTTATCATCCATTGCATTATCCGGCATTCTTGTTCTAAAATTATATACATAATCCTCATCATCTATGGTTTTATCATTTATTTTTATATCTCCTGCTGATTTAATATATGAAATTACCTTTATATTAAATTTTTTTAATATATCCATTGCTATTGCCCCGGAAACAACTAAGGGCAGTGTCATTCTACCTGAGAAAAAACCGCCACCTTCATAGTTCCTGTATTCACCGTATTTATAAAACATTGTTAAATCAGCATGTCCCGGTCTAGGATTAAATTTTAAATCATCGTAATGCTTATCTATATAGTCCTCATTTTTAAATAAAAATGTTAATGGTGACCCATCAGTATAATTATCTTTTATTCCTGATATCATTTCCATATTGTCATTTTCTTTTCTCTGCGTTGTTATTACACTCTGTGCCGGCTTACGCCTTGATAGCCATTTATTAATGTAATCCCTATCTATATATATTCCAGAAGGTATGCCATCTATGGTGCCACCTATATATTTTCCGTGCGAGGACCCAAAAATTGTTAATTTCAATGAATTACCTATTGTAAACATAATTAATAATTATAATGTGTATTATTAACATTTTTATATCAAAATGTAATATATACCGGAAGCTCCGTGGTGTAGCGGCCAAGCATAACTGGCTCTGGACCAGTTAACGGCAGTTCGAATCTGCCCGGAGCTATAATGTAGTTTTAATTTATTGAATAAATTAATAATATAATTTTCAATATACATTTATGGACGAAGATATAAATAACCAGTACTGCGACTTAATTGATAAGGATTTGCCGTTAAACCATACATTTTTTAAATATGATTCTGAAATAAAAATTGCAGAATCATTTATAGGATTAGCAATTTCTGAAGGTAAAAATGTAGATCAATTAAGGAATATTATAGATATTTTGGATACATTAAACGAGAATTTATATGATAGTGATGTAAAGTTAGAGGATATGGTAAGGAAACAATTAAGAAGGGAAGATTCCACATGGGTTGACATAAACCAGAAAATGAATGATGGAAACCGTTATACTGCAGATCTTATAATAGCATCCTCACATCTTAGGAATGCGGTTTCATACCTATATGAATTAAAAAATGATAATGATTTCTCTGAACATGTTAATAATTATCAGATAGAATATATGCTAAAGCTTATAAACAGGTTGAATAATGAGGCTATAGGTGATGTTTTATTATAAATTTATATTTTCGTTAAATCTATTGAATTGATGTAATCCCTGTAGTTCATTGGCTCTTTTACATACCTGTATAATGATGTATTTTCCTTATAATAATCAAGCTGAAGCATGTAAAACTGTTCCTTTGTTAATAACCCCCTCTTCTGCAGTGAACTTATAAACGGCCTAAATACAAGCGATGATACTTCCTTTACAGGCTTTAGTCCAAGTTTTTCCCTTATTATGTTAAACATGCCCGCAAATGTAATGTTTTCCCTTGTGCATATATCAATTATTCCATGGGCATCCATTGAATTTTTTAATACGGTTATAACATCGTTTATATATACAGGCGCCATGTTTCCACTTTTTGGCAAAAGTGGAACCTTTTGCTTTGCTAAATCCACAAGCATTTTTGTAAATTTGTCACCATCGCCATACATTGTTGATGGCCTTATGGATAATCCATTTTTTAATAAATCAACGTTATCCTCTGCCAATCTTTTATACCTGAAATAATCTGTTTTGCCCTTATCTGCATTTATTGCGGAAAAATATATTAATTTCTGGGATTTGCCATATTTTTTTATGGCTTTTACTATGTTTTTTATGCCATTTAGTGAAAGTTCCTCGTGCTTTTCTTCATCCTCTTTCAAAACGTCAACTGCATGAATTATTACATCATAACCTTCTATGGCTTTTTCAACATCATCATAATTTCTCACATCACCTTCAATATATTTTATACCATTATCATCTAAACTTTTTGAGTTATGCCTTGAGAAATAGGCTTTTTCTTCTGCATCCATCTGGTTTAAAATGTTCCTTCCAACAAAGCCCGATCCTCCTATAACTATTAATTTCATATATGTGTATATTATATAAATATAAAATATTTTATTATAGTTAATTTTTTATCTCTTTAATTGTTACACATACATGGATGATTTTTCAAACTATGATAAAGATGTTTTTGTAATTAAAACAAAAATGATAGACCGTGGTGCAATGATGTCCAGATACAGCCGGGCAAAGGATCTTGATATCAGGGATTTATATAATAAGGAATTCAAAAACAATCCAGATCGTGCTGAAGATTTCTATAAGAGAGTTTTTCTGGATTATGGTGATGAATCTGTTGCAGAATTAACAACGGCACAACTGGGTATACAGAATATATCAAATATATTATCTAAATTAATTGAGGAACCAAGAATAGGACTATCATACCTTGAAAAATCATCAAGATATGTAAGATATGATAAAAAGGATAAAAATGGATATCTGTTCTTAAAATCATATGATGCCGGAATAGAAAAAAATGGCGATGAATATGATGATTTCTGCAATGAATTGTTTGATTTTTATTCAGTGGCGTATAAGGAGTTAATGGACTATTTTAAGGAAAAATATCCTATAAATAACTTCTTTTTTGAGATAGATGGCACAAATTATAAATATTCAGATATAAAAAATTTGGATGACAGGGCTATAGAAAAATCATATAAATCATCCTTGAGGTCAGCCGTTTTGGATGAGATAAGGTCAGTATTGCCTGCATCAACATTAACAAATATGGGCATTTCCGGTAATGGCAGGGCATTTATATCTTTAATAGAAAGATTAACAGGTTATGACACTGCGGAAAGCACAAAATTTGCTGACCTGATATACAAGGAATTAAAAAATGAAATGCCGGAATTAATAGATGAGGCCGTTTCAGACCATGGAAAATCACAGATAGAATATAATATTAAAAAAGACTTTATAGTAAATTCATACAGAATGAATTATGAAAATATTAATGATTTAAAATTATTAAACTATATGGATGAAAAAAGGGCTCTTGATCTGTCAGTAAAAATGCTTTTATACCCCTATTATAATGGATATGATAGCATTAATATAACCAAGGACGAGGAAATAAATATTTTAAATAAATTAATAGATATCAGGAAGAATAGAAGAAATAAAATTGGTAGGGCATTCGAAAACATAAATTATGTGTTTGAGGTAAATACAAATTATGGTGCCTTCAGGGAGTTGCAGAGGCACAGATTTTTATCAATAATAAGAAAACCGTTGAGTATATATTATGGATATGATATACCTGAAGAACTTAATAAAATAGAAAAGTTAAGAAATGAATATATTAAATTAATGGATAAGGCAAAAATGATTTATATGGATATTAAGGATAGATCTAATTATAAAATAGCACAGTACTGCGTTCCATATGGATATAAATATCCGGTTATATTCAATGCAAATTTAAATGAATTAGCATATTTTATAGAACTTAGATCAGGGCAATCGGTACATCCCGATTTAAGAAAAATTGCAATAAATATGTATAACCAGATTAAAAATGTGCATCCTGAACTTTCAAGGCTAATAAAATTTGTTGATACAAATAATTATAAGCTTGGCAGGTTGCCATCTGAACTTAGAAAGGAAGAAAAAATAAACAAATTGAAAAATGAAAATAAATTTATTCACTAACTTTAATTTAAATATGTATATTATAGAAAATTTTATATTGAAGAACATATTTATGTATTGATTGTTATGATGTCAGGTCAAACACCAATATTGATATTAAAGGAAGGTACAGAGAGGCAACAGGGTAAAAGCGCCCAGAAGAACAACATTGAAGCTGCAAAGGCAATAGCAGATGCTGTTAGAACTACACTTGGTCCAAAAGGAATGGATAAAATGCTTGTAGACTCCATAGGGGATATAATTATTTCCAATGATGGTGCCACAATTTTAAAGGAAATGGATGTTGATCACCCTACAGCAAAAATGATAGTTGAGGCATCAAAGTCACAGGATACTGCAGTTGGCGATGGTACAACAACAGTGGTTGTTCTTGCAGGTGAATTATTAAAGCAGGCAGAATCCTTGCTTGATCAGGGTGTCCATTCAACAATAATAGCGGATGGTTACCATTTGGCTGCAGGTGAATCTAAAAAAATTCTTAGTGATATGGCATTAAAGGCAACTGATGATGCAATGTTAAAGAAAATAGCAGTAACAGCATTATCAGGAAAAAATACAGGCGTTTCTGCAGAATTTTTAGCAGATTTGGTTGTAAACGCAATAAACTCTGTTTCCGAAACGGTTAATGGAAAAACCATTGTTGATACAGTAAATGTAAAAGTGGACAAGAAAAGCGGTGGCAGTGCAGCAGACACAACTTTCATTAAAGGTATAATTGTTGATAAGGAAAAGGTTCATTCAAAAATGCCATCTATTGTAAAAAATGCAAAAATAGCATTGATAAATTCTGCTTTGGAAATAAAGAAAACAGAAATAGATGCTAAAGTCCAGATAACAGACCCATCAAAAATACAAGGCTTCCTTGACCAGGAAACAGATACACTAAAGGAAATGGCGGATAAAATAAAGAAATCCGGTGCCAATGTTGTATTATGCCAGAAAGGAATAGATGACACAGTTCAGTACTATTTAGCAAAATATGGAATATATGCAGTAAGAAGGGTAAAGCAGAGCGATATGGAAAAATTAGCAAAGGCAACCGGAGCAAAAATGGTTACAGATTTAGATGATATAACAGGTGATACACTGGGCAAAGCCGAAACTGTAGAAGAAAGAAAAATTGGCGATGACAGAATGACATTTGTAACAGGCTGTGAAAACCCCAAGGCAGTAAACATATTAATCAGGGGAGGAACAGAGCACGTGGTTGATGAAATAGACAGGGCATTAAACGATGCTATAAGGGTAGTTGCAATAACAAAGGAAGATGGAAAATACCTGCCAGGTGGCGGGGCAACCGAAGCTGAATTAGCAATGAAATTAAGAAGCTACTCAAACAGCGTAGGTGGAAGAGAACAATTATCAATAGAGGCATTTGCAAAAGCCCTTGAAATAATACCCAGAACATTAGCTGAAAATGCTGGAATGGATCCGATAAACACACTGATAACATTAAAAGCAAAACATGAAAAAGGAGATAAAAACTTCGGTGTTGATATGGAAGGCAGCCAGATAAATGATATGATAAAACTTGGTGTATTTGATACATATAGGGTAAAAACCCATGCAATAGAAAGTGCAGTTGAAGTTGCAACAATGATATTAAGAATAGATGATGTAATAGCAAGTAGAAAATCATCTCCTCCAGCAGGTGGTGCTGGTGGAATGCCTGGAGGCATGGGCGGATATTAAAAAAGATAATTTTTTTATTTTTTAAAAGTATATATATTATTTTAGCATATTTTAGCTGGTGATTATAATGATGAATTTTAACGTAAGATCAAATGAGAGAGACTATGAAACTAATTATGATGTTATAATAATTGGTGCAGGTGCAGCAGGCTATTCTGCGGGCATTTACATAAAAAGGTCTGGATTAAGCGTTGCAATACTTGAAAGGGAGGCAGTTCCTGGTGGAAATACTGCAGTATCACCTTTGGTTGAGAATTATTTAGGCTATAAGGCGGTTGAAGGATCAGATCTTGCAGAGGATTTTAGAAAACATTATTCGGAATATGGAAAAATTATAACGGAAATAGATGTAAGAGATATAAAAAGAGATGGTGATAAATTTATTATTGAAACGGACAAGAAGGAATTCACTGCAAAGGCCGTAATAATAACAACAGGCACAACACATAGAAAAATGAATGTGAAGGGTGAAGACACATATTATGGCAAGGGCATATCCTATTGTTCCACCTGTGATGGGTATCTATTCAAAGATAAATCTGTGGCAGTTATTGGTGGTGGGAATTCCGGAGCTATTTCGGCATTATATTTAGATGGAATAGCCAAAAGCGTTTCAATAATATCGCATTCAAAAATAAAGAAATGTGAGGAAGCTTATACAGAAAGTATAGATGAAAAGAAAATACCGTTTTTATTGAACGCTGAAACCGAAGAATTTGTAGGTGATGGCAAAAAGTTAACAGGCATAAAATACAAAAATACTGAAACCAATAAGGAGGAAACAATAAGCGTTGACGGTGCCTTTATTTACATAGGGGTTATACCGCAAACATCATTCTTGAAAAATATAGGGGTTAAACTTGACAAACATGGATTTATTATAGCAGATGAAAAAGGAAGAACCTCAATACCAGGAATATATGCGGCCGGAGATGTACTTGCAGGCAGTGAAGAACAGATAGCAACAGCAGTGGGCGATGGTTCAAGGGCTGCAATAACATTATATATGGATAAAATGAATAAAAAGTTTTAAATTTATTTTTATACTTACTTATTTATGAAAAGAGATATTTTATCAGTTTATGACATGAAGGATGATTTAGAGGACATTATAGATTTATCAATAAAATTAAAAAAGGATAGAACGATTAAATTTTCAGAAAAGAAGATTCTTGGCATGATCTTTGAAAAACCCAGTACAAGGACAAGAATATCACTGGAAGTTGCAATGAAACAGTTAAACGGCCATGCTATATATTTGAGCCCTAAGGATATGCATTTAGGCGATGGTGAAACAATTTCTGATACTGCTAAGGTGATGTCAAGATTAGTTGATATAATTTCTTACAGGGCGTATAGCCATGATAATGTTGTTGAACTGGCAAAAAATTCTTCTATACCTGTTTTAAATGCCCTGGATAATAAGGAACACCCAATGCAGATTGTTGCAGATTTTATGACCATATACGAAAAGAAACACAAATTAAATGGATTAAAGCTTGCATATATCGGCGATGGCAATAACATGGCAAATTCGTTATTATTAGGTGCATCAATTTTGGGTATTGATATATCGATAGCATGTCCTGAGAACCATGAACCCGATAAAGATATCATATATAGGGCTAAAGACTTATCATTAAAAACAGGCAATAAAATAGAAATAGTCAGAGACCCTAGAACAGCGGTAGATTCTGCGGATGTTGTTTATACCGATGTATGGGTATCAATGGGAGATGAAAATGAAAAGGCAGAAAGGGAGAAATTGTTTAAGGATTACCAGGTAAATCCGGAATTAACGGATTATGCGGATAAAAATTATATATTTCTGCACTGCCTGCCGGCACACCGTGGCCTTGAGGTAACAGATGAGATAATAGATGGAATACACAGTGTAGTTTTTGATGAGGCTGAAAACAGGATATACAGTGAGAAGGGCGTTATCTATAAGGTATTATCATAAACTAATATATATTCTATTAATTTTATATTTTTAAGTTTTTACTTAATTCATTAACTATTTATTAATATAAATATATGTTTAACATGTTAAGGTAATAAAAATGTATATGAGAAAATAGTATATTGAATTTGCTGTAAAATTGACTATGTTAATACTGAGCTCTGAAAATACATATAACACTACATTATTTATGCCATTAAAAATTAGTTAAAATTTACCACAAATTATTCATATGATAGAAACTAAGTGCCAAAATTGTTTATAAATAATTACTCCTACATATTCCTAATAATTTTAATAAACATATTTAGAATTGAACCTTATATATCCAAACTAGGAATTTGAAAATTTTAAACAATTTATTTTAGTGTAAAAAACTACAATGCTAATTTAATAAAATATTTAGCATAATCAGATGCAATTAATGTTAAATTATTAGCATGTTTTTATATTATTTACCATCTTTATCTTTCTTGAACCCTTTTTTAAATCCACTAAAAGCTGATTTTGTTTTTTCAGTCGCATCTCTCATAGCTTTGCCTGTATTCTCTCCCTTCTTTTTATACTTGTCCTTATCGTCGCCCATTTAATCACTAGGTTTATATTTATATTTTTATATTTAAGCACGCCGAAGGATTTATTTATATGCGTTTTTCATACTACATTTATTAATCAACTTATTAAATATTATTTTAATATAAAAATGGTGATATGGTTATATATAATTTGAGGGGACCAAGTTTCCATATGCATTTTCTAAAAAGGTCAATTATATTATATATTTTATCAGCATTTATTGAGATAGCATTTTTATTATTTATGGTAATTGCATGGCAAAGATTTCTGTTTAAATAGTATTTGGTTGCACAAATATCTGGGACAATATCTGAAGATAGTGTGAACTTCCATGGTCAATCAAATTAAAGCTTTATAAACTTTATAAACAATAAATTTTATAATATGCCTAATTATGCAATAATATGGCTGTTAAAGAGGCAGGAACATGCTAAGGCATAACAGAAGATTCCATCTCTACCTTATAAGAGTAGCATTCACAAGCTTTGCTTTCAGCCTGTACGTGCTCGTTATACCAGTATTCGCCTATCTATATTCAGGAAGCCTCATTTTCACAGGGTTGGTTCTGTTTGCACAGTATGGGGTGTATGCCCTGACATTCCTTACCGGGCCGCTTGTAGATAGAATTAAAAACAAAAGGACCATCTTCGTTGGGTCATATGGAACAATAGCTATCATTGCTCTGTTCCTAGATATTGTGATTCGCCTGAATCTAATCACGTCATCAATATTGATAATTTCTGTAGCGATGATAGCAATGTCGGATAACTTTGCATGGACTGCGGGCCATACAGTTCTTCCTCTACTTATTGAAAAATCAGATTTATTTAGGGCAAACGGCTATGCCCATCTTATATCCGGCTCACATGCTGTGGGAGGATTTGCGATTGGCGGCATAATCCTTATTTTTATCGGAGAACTTGATTCTATTTTCCTTTATTGCCTTGCAATGGCAGCCGCGGCTTTTGTCTCACTTTTTATTTCCCTTGAATCGGCATGGCCTACTTCTAAATCCAGAGGCAGTTTCATGGATGGCTGGAAATATATAATAAAGAATCACAGATCCTTGACCTGGCTGGCAGTTTATCTTTCACTTATTTATTTTTTTGGCCTTGTCCCTTTAGTGTTTATACTCAGAGAAACTGCGGGATCAGTGTGGTACGTAATTTTCTATGCCTCATACATGGTTGGAGGAAGTGTGGCCGGACCGTTAATGGGGGTTCTTAACCCTAGAAGGAAAACAGGTTACTGGATTGTGTCATGGGCCATTGTGTATGCCTTTATGATTATAACCTCGTCATATATTTTTTCAAACAGGGTATCAGAGATATCTGTATGGATTGCAGCGGGAATTTCCTTTGACAGCTGTATAATACTTTTCAATGTTTACCTCCAGGGATCTGTGAATGTCAACTTTCTTGGAAGAAGCGCATCCTCTCTGTATACATTCAGAGGGGTTTCAAGTGCGGTTGGAGCTCTTATAATTCCGTATATTGTAGTTATAATAGGTATCAATGCAACAGGAATACTGGCATTTGCACTGATAGTTCCCATTTCTCTGATACTTCTTATAACGGGGGAATCATTGAAAGGGACAAATTTTTAGTTATTATTAAATTTAGTGGGTAACATCCAACGGACAAAAATTGTTATTGCCAGTAATAAAATCATCAAATTTTATATATTTTATAAAAATAATAATGGAAAAAGTTAGCAATATATTTATGTAATTTTTAATATTTTTCTATCTATTTATTTTTCTATCTATTTTAACTTTTATCCATTTCAATAACATTAAATTGTAAAATGATTTTTATAGTTTTTATTACCTGAACTATATACTAAGCATAAATACCATAAATTTTTTTGACATCATATATATCCCCATATGAAAAATGGGGCCGTCCGAATTTGAATCGGAGTCACCAACACCCCAAGCTGGTAGGATACCAATCTACCCCACGGCCCCTTAACATGCAATAACAAAATAGCATATAAAAATTTTTAATATTATAACATATATATAAAATAGCTATTTACACCCATCAAAATTATAATATAAGTATGTAAAAAATTCAAATGCAACGTTTTAATTTATGCTTCTTGGTCATGGCGTTGAAAATTTATTGAGTGATTCAAATTATGCAAAACCAATAATGGATTTAATCGATAAAATAAAGAATATATATTAATGTAAGTTACTGCAAGATTTCGGTAGCAGACATAAGCTTAAATCCAGAACAATTGATAGATTGTGTAGAGCCTGTAATGGTAGAGTCCAAACTGCAAAAAAGTTTATGATAGTCATTCTGTTATAACATCCCAAATAAAATTATTTTTATTTATTTTTTATCTCATCTTCCACAACAAGATTTACTCTTTTTCCTGCATTTTTAACTATTTCTGGTTTTATTTTCTTCATATATAATGCATATGCAATTGAGAATACTGTATATAATCCAATTATTACAATACCGTCTGTTATGGGATAAACAGGCGGAACAACAGATTCATATAAAACAAATATGAATATTATTGTTGCTATTGATGGAAATATATAATGCTCCAGTGGATGTATTATTTTTCTTATGCCTATATGTTTTTCCTTTAACCTGTAGAACATTGTCATTACACTTGTATTTAATAATATATGTGTTATTATAAGACCGCCAAGTGCAAGTGTTGTTAATAACTCAAAGGAATCTGTTAATGCCGTTACAACATCGGGGTTATCTGAATTGCCTGATATAATTGCATACGGTGATATGCCGGCACCATAGGTTACTGTAAATGTTACACCTATAGCCAGTATTGATGACATTATCGCAACAAAAATTAATGCATTTGACGGTGTTCTAAATCTTTCATGTATTTTTGAGAAAAATTTAGGTAATATATTATCACGGCCCATTGCATAATAAACCCTGCCACCGTTGGACTGCATTGCAACAGAATCAGAAAATGCTGAATTAAAAGCAACCAAAGAGAACATTATACCGCCTATTGCACCAGTATATATTGTTGCGGTTATTACACCAGGAATTGCACTTGTTGTAAATGATTGCATTAATGGTATTCCCCATCCCACTATCTGTGCATATGCAACCTCGGTTAATGTTATGCCTGTTATTAATAATCCGAACACAAGTGATTTTGTAATTGCCTTTGGATGGGTTGCCTCCTCACCCAAAGGAGCAGAACCACCATAGCCAATAAAGCTTGTTAAACCAAAAACCATACCAAGACCTATACCGGCTATTGGGCCACCCTCAGGTGCAAACCATGAAGAATACTGTGGAAATGCGTACGGATTAAAAACATTTAATGTATTATCCGGAGCCTTTAATATTATTATTGCAGATAATGCAATAAGGAAACCTATTTCAAAGAATGCTGCAACCCTTATATATTTCATCTGTGGTCTTATGCCAACTATGGCAACCGCAATTGGAACTATTATAAATACAAGTATAAATGGTATCCATATCCATGCAGGCATTCCAATTCCTGTAAAGTAATTTACAACACCTGGCAATACAACACCGGCAACAAAAACCGGTATTGCAGCAGTGCTTACTATCTGGTAAAACGGGTACATAAGACCCGCAAAAATAGCAGGTGTTGGACCGAATGCTGTTGCAACATAGCCATAATATCCTCCGGCACTTGCATGCCTTTTTGATAAATGGTATAATGTATTTACCTCAAGAAACATTGTCAGTGTTGCTATTATAAACGATAATGGCGTTAGGAAGAATGCAAAAGCTGCAGAGGCAACAACAAATGCAACAGAATCACATGCAGGGGCCATTGCCGATATTTCTTCTGCTATGCCTCCCCATGTTCCTACCTGACCCTTTTCAAGGGATGCGTTATTTCCACGAGATTTTAACCTTTTATTACTATCCATAATAATTTAGTATTATACTAACATATATAAATATTTCTTATATGGAATAAATAAAAATTAAATATAAAAATACATTGCAATAAATAATGTTTGATTTGTGGAATAATTTATGTGCACTTGCCCTGGTCTATGATAAATTTGATATACCAAAAAATATTATAAACCCTGAAGAGTCTAAATTATTTAAAAGGTCGGTGGGTGAAATCAGGGGGCAATTAAGTGATTACAGATGCAGTATATATAATTCAAACCTCGGTGTGCATGTTGTTGAATTTATTGACCGGTATGAAATTCATATCGATAAATATGACCCATACAAAAAGCCATTAGAACATCTGATAATAGATAGTCCGGGAACATTAATAAAAATACCTTTAATTTTAAAATATATCAATAAAAATTTAAAAAAATAAAAATTATTTAAATAATCCCGGCCCAAGTGGCATTGAATCCTTTTTAATTGAGTTGCTAACTATTGCAAAGCTTGTATAAACTGCAAAGAAGGCGGTTAAAAATCCAAATATGCCACCTATTCTCGTTAGATCAATTATAGAATAATATGAACCGAAGCCAAGTGTAAAGAAAGCAAGCCACAGGAATAGGAATGTTAAATTCAATGAAAGGTTAAGCCTTATTGCGTTTACCCACATATATAATGTGAATAATCCCCAGAGAATTAAAGCAACTCCTAGGGCTGTGGCCGGTATTGAAATTATCTTCAATGATGCCAATAATACTAATAACCCATAGAAAAACCAGAATGAACCATAGCTTGTAAACGCTGTAAAGCCAAATGTATTACCCCTGCGCATTTCAAAAGCGCCAGTCATTAATTGTGCAAATCCACCATATGAAAATGCTAGTGGCATTACAACTGAAGCCGACGATGATGATAGTATTCCTGCATTGACAAAGCTCAATAGAAATGTTGTAAATCCAAAGGCAGCCAATCCAAGGGGCGCCGGGTCTGCAAGGAATGATTTATTTAACTGGTTAACATTTGTTTGATCCTCTGACCTCATTTTTGTTAATGTTTTTTCCTCACTTTCCATATCTTTTACATTCTCTATATTAATCGCCTCCCTTTATTATTTCAACTGCTTTTTTTATCTCATCAACAGATGCTTCATTTTCCAGTGTGCTGATATCTCCGGGCAACTGTTTCAAGTACACCGCCTTTATTACCCTGCGCATTATCTTGCCCGACCTTGTTTTTGGCACGGCATTTACTATGTGTATCTCCTCGGGAACCATTATCGGCCCTAAATTATCCCTCATCCTTCTTTTAATGCTCTCTATTAATTCAGGCGATTTCTCATAACCATCCCTCAATGTAACAAAGGCTATTATTGTATCACCCTTAACTGTATCGGGCTTTCCAAATACTGCTGCCTCTGCCACCTCCTTCATT
>JAJZZM010000003.1 GCA_021797555.1 Thermoplasmata archaeon | reverse complement strand
AATGAAGGAGGTGGCAGAGGCAGCAGTATTTGGAAAGCCCGATACAGTTAAGGGTGATACAATAATAGCCTTTGTTACATTGAGGGATGGTTATGAGAAATCGCCTGAATTAATAGAGAGCATTAAAGGAAGGATGAGGGATAATTTAGGGCCGATCATGGTTCCCGAGGAGATACACATAGTAAATGCCGTGCCAAAAACAAGGTCGGGCAAGATAATGCGCAGGGTAATAAAGGCGGTGTACCTTAAAAACAATATTAAAGACATAACGACTCTTGATAACCTAGACTCATTAAATGGAATAAGAGATATGTGAGCCACCTCATGCTAAAGAATTGGAGCTGCCTGTTTCATGTATATGTCCACCTAACATAGGGGCTTATATTAAGTCTTCCAACGGTAATGCTTCAGTGTAATGAAAAACCTGCATACAGCCTACAGGTAATCTCTATAATGATAAACCCTTCTATTGCCTTCTTCTATTAAACACAGTATATGGTTATGTAACCGTGATTACAGGAAATTATGAATATTATCAGTGTTTGATATTGATCATTAAACAGGAATTGTGCCTATCTCGGAAAGATGATAACAAGAGGTGTATACAGATCTGCAAAAAGAATACTTATGCATGCAGACTTGTAGGCTTCCTACAATATAATAAAAGGGGCAATCCATGAAGCTTTTGCTGATTGGATAGAAAGTATTGGATTATACTCCGGAAGTCTAAACATCGGAGAGATAATAACTCCTCAAGATGAATGTTAACATGATTAACATAAACCATAACCTTATACTTCCTCTGATACCATGCCTAGAATATAACATCATTATAATTATTATTTAAACATAAAATATGGCTAATTTTTTATAAAACTTGAAACATACTAATATTGTTATTAAAAATGATTAGAAATAAATACGTTTTTATAATTATTATCCAATGAACGAAGAGGAAAAAATAAGGCAAGAAAAATTAAAGGAAATAATGGATTCGTTAAAAAACAATGATATGATTTCTATAGACAAAACAAACTTTTATGATTTTATTTCAAAAAATGATTTGTGCGTTATAGACTTCTGGGCACCATGGTGCGCCCCATGTCATATATTATCTCCTTTGGTTAAGGATTTATCACTAAAATATAGAAATGTAAAATTTGCTAAGGTTAATGGAGATGAAAATATGGAATTATTATACCAGTACCAGATAACAGGTTTACCAACAGTTTTGTATTTTAAGGATGGAATTTTGGTAAACAGGTCTGTGGGAGTTGTACCAAAAAATTCTCTTGAGGAGAAGTTAAAATGGTTAATGTAAAATCTTTAATGCTTGGAATAAACGGTTTTAGCTATGGATATTTTATGAGATGCAAAATCCCTGCAATTACATCATTATTTAATACCAGTGGCAGGGGGGTTGTTTACAATAATAATTTTAATATTGAAAATGCCTGGTCAGTTATTATGGAATATAATAATGGCTTTAATATGCCTGAAAACATTAATAAATCGAATACAGTTCTTATTAATATACCTGTTAAAAACCCCACATATGGCATATATTCATCTGATTATAAAAATATAGATTATAACACTGAAATTTCAGAAGTTTTTAAATTAATAGATAAAAATATAGGTAAATCGCCAGTAATTGCCTCAATAAATGTATTAAATAGGAATTTTAGCATGGATGAAAAATGCAATATATACTCTCTTATTGATTCAAACATATATAATATTATAAATAAGCTTGACGAATTCATTATATTTTCCCCATATGGAGATTATAAATCAGAAAATTTATATGAACCATATGGAGTGTATATATCCTCAAGGGCAAGGCCTAACCCGCATAAAACAGTAAATATATCAGAAATAATAAAAATTTTTTCTGAAATTATTTATTTATAAAATTTTTAATTAAGATCAAGTTCAATAAAACCGTTTTCTTCCCTTACACTATATATTTTTAATCCCAATTTATCCATTGGTGCATCCTTTGCTATGAATGGCGGTGCCACCATTTTTCCGGTGTCAAGTTCAAATTCAGCATTATGGCACGGGCATATAACATGTTTTTTATCTTCAGATATATTCCCCAATATGCATTTTAAATGTGAGCATACACCACTCATTGCATATAACTTATTATTAACTTTTGCAATAAAAATTATTTCATCCGAATTAACCCTTATTGATACAGACCCATTGTTGTTTTCCAACGCTTTCAATCCAAGAACTTTCCTCCACATATTTATACTATGCCGATATATTATTTATATTTTTTATGACTTTTAATGGATGAACCAGAACATTATTAACAATTCTAATTAATTTATTTATATTGCATATCAGGATTATATATTCACAATAAATATTTTAGAAATCCTTGACTGTGAATATATTTTATAATTTACAAAAAAATATATATAAAAACCAAATTATATATTGTGGTGTTAATCAAAGTATGGCTGGCAACAAACCAGAAAAAATAGATATTAACAGCGAATTAAAAGAGCTTTCATCAGATATTAATGGATTAACAGAATCTGATGCAGAATCAAGAATAAAAAAATATGGATATAATGAAATAGTTGCAAAAAAGGAAAGCCATATTAAGAAATTTTTTTCCAAATTCTGGGGACCAATACCTTTTATGCTTATTGCTGTTATATTAATATCTATTTTTTTGCATAAATTTATAGATGCGTATATAGTTGTTGGATTATTATTATTTACTGCAGTTGCAGGTTTTTTGGAGGAATTCAAGGCAGATAATACATTAGAATTGCTTAAGAAAAAACTTTCTGTAAATGTAAACGTTGAAAGGGACAAGCAATGGAAAATTATGCCATCAAAATTTATTGTCCCCGGAGATATTATAAGAATTAGAATGGGGGATATAGTGCCTGCAGATTGTATCACAATAGAGGGCAATTATTTATCCGTGGATCAATCAATGCTAACAGGTGAATCTCTGCCTGTTGATAAAAATAAGGGCGACCCAATTTATTCATCATCAATTGTTAAGGAGGGCGAGGCAACTGCACTTGTATTAAAAACTGGAAAAAATACATCGTTCGGAAAAACAGCTGATTTGGTAAGAATAGCTAAGGGAAAAATACATATTGAAACCGATGTTTTAAATTTAATAAAATATTTAATATATATAGATATTGCCCTGATAATTTTAGTTTTTATTGTATCGATTTTATCGCATATAAGTATAGTGTCTATAATACCATTTTCACTGTTAATATTATTAGCATCCGTGCCTGTTGGCCTTCCGGCTGCATTTACAGTTGCCATGGCATACGGTACAGAAAAACTTTCATCAAAAAATATACTTGTAACAAAACTTGAAGCCATAGAGGAGGCATCGACAATAAATGTTGTCTGCCTGGATAAAACCGGAACAATCACAGGAAATGAATTATCTATTTCCGATCCGTTCAACTATGATAATTTTTCAAAAGAAGATGTTCTTTTTTATGGAAGCATAGCATCAAGGAAGGAGGATAACGATGAAATAGACAATGCAATAATAAATGGCTTTAAAATTTATAATAAAACCAAGTATGATTATAAATTGTTAAAATTTGTTCCCTTTAATCCGGATACAAAAACTTCAGGTGCCGATGCTGTTGTAAATAACAAAAATATATCAGTTATAAAAGGATTTCCTGCGGTTATAATTGATAAATGCAATTTAAATGATCCAGATAAAGAACTGATAGATAATAAAATTAGGGAATTTTCAGTAAAAGGATTCAGGACAATTGCTGTTGCGGTAAAAGATTATAAATGGTCATTTGCTGGAATAATACCACTAAATGATAAGCCAAGGCCGGATAGCAAAAAACTTATAACAGACCTAAAATCCCTTGGAATCCAGGTAAAAATGCTTACCGGGGATAATATAGATACAGCCAAGGAGATAGCAAGGGAGGTCGGAATAGGAGATAATATACTGGATGTCAAATCATTATCCAACCTGGATGAAAAAAGTTCATCAGAGCTTATAATAAGCCACGATGGATTTGCCGGGGTATTTCCGAAAAATAAATATGAAATTGTAAAAACATTGCAGAGATCTGGTTACCATGTGGGCATGACCGGCGATGGCGTTAATGATGCACCGGCATTAAAACAGGCTGAGGTTGGAATAGCAGTTTCAAACGCAACCGATGTTGCTAAAAGTGCAGCCACAATAGTTTTAACCTCGCCAGGAATAGAGCCAATAGTAAATGCAGTTATAGAAAGCAGGTCAATATTTGAAAGAATGATTACGTATACATTGAATAAGGTAACAAGGATATTCCAGATAGCTTTCTTTCTTGCGGTGGCATTTATGATTATAAAATTTTTGCCCATACGTTCAATACAGCTTATATTAATGATATTTATCAATGACATTGGAAGCATAACACTTGCTACTGATATGGAAGGATATGTAAGGAAACCCGATGTATGGGGAACAAAAACAATATTGTATGCTTCAATGATTTTCGGCATTATGGTAATATTTGAGGTAAGTATTTTAGGTTATTTGGGCTTAAGTTATTTCCACTTAAACAGGGGAAAATTTGAAACTTTTATGTTCACTGCATTTTTATTCTCTATAGAAGCTTTATTGTTATCAATACGTGCCAGAGGAAGATTCTTTAAATCCAGACCAAGCATGCCGGTAGCAATGCAGATTATATTTGCAATAATAATAACATTCATAATAGCATATTATGGAATATTAATGGCACCACTCAATATTTATTATTTCATCATAATAGGAATATTTTCCATTGCGTTCTTATTTATTACAGATTATATTAAAAATTTTATTTATAGAAAAAGCGATAAATTTTCGATGCTATAAATATTATGTTTTAACAATAACATTTATTAATGCATTATAATTATAAAATAATATTTAAAATCAGGCAATTATTATGAATGAACCATCAATGGGTGAAATAATGAATAAAATAATACCCATAATAACCGGAAATAACATTCTGGATATTGGAACGGGGTTTGGAACGGTAATCAAGGCGCTAATAAACAATAAAAATATGAATATTACTAGTATTGACCCTGAAATGTGGAGGTTTGGCGAATTAAAAAATACATTTTTAAATGAAATTTATGAAAATAGGTTAAAATTATTAAAAACATCTATAGAGGAAACAGGATTCCATGATAATCAATTTTCAACATCGATATCATTATTTTCAGCACACCATTTTAATAATATTATAAAAGCCATGAATGAAATAGAGAGGATTACATATAAAACCATTATCATTGCTGACTGGTCTCCAGAATCATCCGGAATATCAAATCCACATTCTTCAGAAGAATTGCAGATACCTATGGATAAAGTAAAAAATTATGCATCTGAAAATAACTATAAAATTAATAATAATAAAATGTGGTATATTGTTTACAAAACAAAATAATTTATTAAAAATGTATTTATTTTTGGGCTATGTCATATATATTTATTTAATTATTAAAATTTATTATTAATCCGATAATTCCTCCAATGATTTGTCCTTTGTTTCCTCTCCAAGGGAAAATGTTATTAGGAATCCAGCTACACCAACTACAAATAGGAGAAGTTCCATTGGAACTATGCCATATAATTTCAGTGTTATCGGAAATATAACCGCGGATATAATTGCACCTACCCTGCTTATAGCAGTTCCTGCACCCATTGCTGTTGTCCTCATCCTTGTTGGGAATAATTCACTGACAAATATGCCTGTTGTTTCGCCTGTACCGCCTGCGTTTGCAAAGTAAAATATTGCAAACATTGGGAATAACAATAATATTGGGGGCGCTATCCTTACCACAATAAAATATATTGCTAATATAAATAATGCAACTCCCTGGGCTAAAAATGTATATTCCTGCCATTTCTTCCTGCCAAGTATATCCGCGGTAAATACAAAAACAAGCGTTCCTATAACTCCGATAATATATAATACAAGCGTTAATTCAAGCGAACCTGAATGTGATGAATAGCCAAGCTCCAGAAGCAGCGTTGCTGTGTATATGCCTATGCCATAAAATATTAGATCGTTAAGAAACCATGATGTAAATGTAAAAACACCCCTTTTTTTGTAGTTAGCCTTTTCAGCAGTAAATGGTGTATTTGAATCATTATCGTTTTTAATTTTAAATTTTTCCTTTATGTCTTTTATTTCATTTTTCTGATTTCTTTCTGCAGCATATCTTGGTGTTTCATCTACCCTGCGCCTGAGGATTAAAACAATTATTGCGGGTACTGCACCGGCCCCAAGCAGCCATCTCCAGGCTATATTCCCCAATGGCAGGAATAAAAGCCCTAGGGCAACGGCAAAAGTACCGCCTATCCACCATGACATTAAACCTGTACCTAGATATTTGCCACGATGCTTTACTGGAGAGAATTCACCTATAATAGATAATGTCAGTGCATAATCTGCACCTATAGCTAATCCAAGAAGTGCCCTGAAAGCAATTAGTTCTATATAGTTCTGTGACAACGCACTTAAAACTGCAAAAACAGCAAAGATAAGCATATCCCACTGGTAAATAACTTTTCTGCCTTTCATATCGGCAACAAAACCAAAAACAGCACCACCAATTAATTGCCCAACAATTGTTGCAACACCGATAAGTGATGATATTACCGCCCCAATATGAAATAATGGTGCAATAAATATTAATGCCGGCCCTATTACCAGTAAATCGTAACCATCAAGAAAATATCCCATATCAGATAATATATCTATAAAATAATGATATCTGCTTGGTTTCAGATTATCCATTTCCCTTAGGAAATTTGTATTATCATTTTTTTCCATTAACCTATTAACGTTTACATATATATTAATATTTACAATGTTATATTAATAGAATTTAATATAAATTATAAGTATAATTGATTATATACATTATATCCAATATATTTAATACTGGTACAATTAACATCTTATATAAATATAGGTTCATAAAGGCACGAGTTATTCCGGAGAATTATACTCAAAATATTTTTAATTTATTAATAATTTATATACATCAGTTTACATAGTTAGATAGATGAAACCAAATAAAGCTTTATGTAATATTAAGGATATATAAATATTCCGGGCTAAAAATTTAAGGTATATACAGAAATTGCATAACTATTTTATTTATAATTAATTTATGTATAATATGAATATACCTACATATAGGGAGGAACCATTTGAATGGTATAAAAAAATGAGGAATAAAAATCCAATTTATAAGGAAGGTAATGTAATATATTTATTTAAAAATAAGGATATAGTAAATGTTTTATCTGATTATAAAACATATTCATCCCAGTTCAGGGACCTTCTTGGCTTAGAAACTGCACAGAAACTTAATAAAATGGTATCGCCAAGCATATTGATATCAGATCCACCAGCGCATACAGATTTGAGGGATCTTGTAAGCAATGCATTTTCTCCAAATGCAATAATGCCCTATGAAGATAAAATAAGGGAAATAACAGTATCATTAATCAATAATATAAAAAATAAAAGGTCCTTTGATTTGGTATCTTCATTATCATCACCCTTGCCTATAAATGTTATAGCTGATATACTGGGAATACCAATTAAAGATAAGGATTTATTTAAAAAATGGTCTGACAGGCTTGCAACGTCACTTGGGCGTGGCCCTGATATAAATACACAGATGGAAATGTCCAGATATTTTTATAGAATGGTAGATAATGATGATGGCAATAATTTAATTAAGAGATTAACTGAGGTTGCTGTTGATGGGAAAAAATTGACAAAGCCTGAAATAGCAAGTTTTGCAATTCTATTGCTGGTAGCCGGAAACGAAACAACAACAAATTTGCTCACTAATACCCTGCTTATATTATCAAAAAGGCCGGAAATATATGATAGAATGAAAAACGATAATAAATTTATAAATTCTGTAGTAGAAGAAGCTCTAAGATTTGCTTCTCCTGTCCAGTCTACACGAAGATATGCAAAAAACAGCACAGATATAAATGGCGTTGATGTAAATAAAAATAATTTCATTCAGTTATACCTTGGGTCTGCTAATAGAGATGAAGATCTTTATGAAGAGCCAGAAGAATTTAATCCGGATAGAAAAAATAAAAGACATATAGCATTTGGAAATGGAATACATTTCTGTTTAGGAGCACCATTGGCAAGGTTAGAATCAAGGATTTTTTTAGAGGAATTTTCAGGTAATATAGACAAATTCAATGCCATCGAACCAGCACCAGATGATAAAATAGATAATGATATAATGTACGGATATAATAAACTAATCATAACAATATAATTCCAAATTAAAAATAATTTTATTCCTGGGATGCTGCTATCCTGTAACCAAGTACATTTGCAAATTGCATATCTTCTGGAGGTACTTTAACTGTATGACATGAAGCCAGTTATTCCAGCCTATCACATACATGTATAGACCCATTAACAACAGGTATAAGTGATGTTATCCTATCCATATCTTCCCTTCCTGAAATCTTATGCATTATTACTCATTTCTTTCTTGCAGTCACTGACATTCTCAATATTCCTCATTTGCAGAGACAAATTTCTCACCATCAATTTCTATAATATTTGTACTATGCATTTTGTATATATTCTATATTAAATCAAATAATATTCTTGAAATTTATAATTCATATCAAAAATCAAGGATAAACCATTATTTACATTTGATAATAGCTTAAAAAAATACTGTAATAAAAATAAATTGCTTAAATAATGCCATTTCATTATTTCTATATCCTATACTTTTATTCGTATTTATAAATATTATTAAATAACTTTTACGTAGAATTTTGTTACTGATGATTTAATATCATTGACCAATATAGAAAAAATGTTATACTGATGAATAACAAAAAAATGGTTTTGAATATATATCTCACAGATAATAAATGCAATATTGCCATAATGTTAATGCAATAGCCAAGAAAAGTTTAATTATAGTTATTGTACTCATTTTATTATGCCAGATATAGATTTTGGGTTATACCATCACTCTACAAAAGAACAGTCAGAAGATTTAAGGAAAATTGCAAGAACAATGTTTATGGAAGCTTTTAAAAAAATCGGGATTCCAGAGGATGCTAAAATCATTATACTTGATGCCGGTGCTGGATCTGGATTTCTTACATATACAGCCGCTTCATATTTCCATAATGCAAATATTACAGCTATTGACAATTTTACAGATAAATCACTTGAAGGCAATTCAATAGACAGAATAAAAGAAAACATGGAAAAATTAGGAATATATGATAGGGTAAAAATATTGGAAAAAGACCTAATGAAGCCAATTGATACGGGCAGGGTTTTTGATCTTGCCATATCAAATATTGTATTACATAACCTTGGGAAATCAAGGTTTACTGCATATAAAAATATAAGCAAAACAATAAAATGCAATAGATATTTCATTAACGCTGACGGTTTTATAAGGAAAAATATATTTGTGGATCCATTCAGGAAGGATATGAATAAAATATCCAATTTCTTCAATCCTAATTTTGCCATGGAACCTAATTACCAGAACAAAAGTGCATCATGGAGATATATACTTGTTGGATTAAAAACAGTATGTCCAGAAAAATAAATAATTTAAATGCAATAAAAATATAAATTAATCATATACTATTAATACCATAATCAATGATGAAAAATAATTAATGTTTAATCCAATAAAACCATTAATGGAATATGAATGTAATAGGCCTTGATATTGGTGGAACAAATACAACGGTTACCGTTGCAGGATATAAAAATAATGCTGTGAATATATTTAAATCATATAAATTTAAGACCTGCGAAAAATATATAGATGAAATTGAAACATCCAGAGCTTTTATAGAGGATGGAATAAAAAATTATAATGCAGAAATTATTGGAGTAAGCATTGGTGGTCCACTGGATATGAAAAAGGGTTTAATAATAAATCCTCCACATCTTCCTGGCTACTGGAATATCAATCTAAAAACACTAATTGAGAGGGAATTCAATATTAGGGTTAATATTGTGCATGATGCATTATCTTCAGCATTTGCAGAATATAAATGGGGCAATGGCAAAAATGCAAAAAATATGGTTTTTATGACGTTTGGCACGGGCTTTGGTGCAGGTTTTATTTTAAATGGAAAACCATATTATACAGATAAACACACTGAACTTGGATATAATAAAATTTCCATTAGGTCAAAATCAAATTATGATTATGTATGCAGTGGCTCAGGGTTAAATGATATGGTTAAAAAATATGGTGAGGAGAAAGCGGTTAAAAAATCCTTAAATTATTTATCATATATTTTATCATTTTTATCAAATACGTTAGGTTTGGATAAGGCTATTATAGGCGGGGTTTTTACATACAGATACGATGAATTTTATCCATACGTTATGGAAAAATTCAAAAAATTATCCTTAAATAATATGGACATAAAGCCATCGATGTTTGGCATTGATATTGGTTTATATTCATCTATAGCCGCATGCATAATTTAATAACATAAAGTTAAAATTTTTATTTTAATAATTAAAATATTATGTACTAATTTTCATTGATATAATGGCATTATCCAGCATGATTAATAAATATTATTATATGATATAAATTGCATTTAATTCAAATTTAAAGTATATTATATATTTTTAATGATGGTTGTATTGTATATGTATGATAAAAATAAGCAATCTCTCAGCAAATTTTCCGTAATTATATATTAAATTATTGATAATGTTAACCTGAAAAGAATTCTGGCATTAACCTTGAAGTGCTCTGGTAATTTCATAGACCTCCAAAAATATTATCGTGCTATGGTAAATTCAATTTAAAAATTGGAGTAATTATAGTCATTAATAATAATATAAACATCAAAAATGATAGAGCAAAAATATTAAATTTTTACAAATTAACATACCAGAAAAAAGGCCACTGAGCTTACGATGTGGATGAATTCCTATAATAAAATATTTATATAATATATTTTAATAACATTAAATAATAAGAGGAATAGCAGAAGTACTTAAATTAAGGCTTCAACTCTTATAAATAAAATACCTGCGGAGTGCTTAAGGGAATATAAGCCTGTGGAGATTATTGCCTCTGCCCTTGAAGGACTAAAAGCCCGTATGTAATGGTAAGCAATGGTCAATGAATCATGAAGCCTCTATGCTTTGGCATAAGGTAGCTAACAGACAGATGCTAAATGATATAAAATATGAACAATAAACACGGATTTATATTGTTAGTGTTAATTGAGAAGAAATCTTCCAGGAGTTCATATAAAAATAAATTTGGCAGTATATAACGGAATTGAATATTTTTTTATAATTTATCTGGCTTTGCTATACGCTTTACCATATTTCTATATTTTATGTACAAATCATCATAAATATCATGATTTTCAGGGTAATATAGTTTATAGCTGGCATCGATATCGATATCACCGTGAGAGGATAACATGGCAGCTCCAAGGGCGGACCCACTATCTTCTTTAACCTTGACCGGCATATTAAAGACGTTAGAAATTATCTGGTTCCAGCTATCGATTCTGGTGCCACCACCGGTTAATATTATATTTTTCCTATGTATATTCATGGAATCATATACGTGTCTCAGGCTGAAAGCAACACCCTGCATGATGGAGATAATAAAATCATTAATGCCGGTATCCGGGGATAGATTATAAAATAAACCACGGATATCTGTATCCATAATGGGCGCCCTCTCACCATTCAGGTATGGCATAAAAAGGACCCTGGAAAACCCATTTAAATTTTTTAGCTGTGAATATTTAATATTGAATGCCTTTATAAACCAGTCCAGTGAAGATGCCGCAGATTGTGTAACACCCATCCAGTGCCATCTATTTCTTTTGGCATCGCAGAATAGATGTATTGATTTATTTTCCGGGATTTTATAATTATTGATCTTTGCAAAGACCACACCTGATGTCCCAAGGGATATACCCACATCATTTAGTGTTAGATTATTGCCATATGCTGCTGCTTCCTGATCACCTGCGCCGGCAATTACAGGTATGCCATTATAGTATCCATGTATATCCCCTGATTCAAAGGCATCCCCAAAGAGTTTTTTATCCATATTTAATCCATTAAATAATTTATCCGACCATTTCCTGGACCTAACATTGAACAGATATGTTCCTGATCCGTCAGTGACGTCTGTTCCATGCACCCCGGTAAGCATGAATTTAAGCCAGTCCTTTGCCACGAAGGCCTTATTTGCATTTTTATATATATTTTTATTGTACTTACTTATCCATAATAGCCGGAGCAGGGTAAAATTTGATAACGGGTAATTTCCTGTTTCTTCTATGAGATTTTCAGTGCCGAATTTTCTAGTAAGGTATTTAGAAAATTTATACGATCTGTTATCCAGCCATAATATTGAATTAATAAGAGGTTTCCCATTGTTCGTTAGTACAAGGCTATGCATCTGACCTGTTATGCCAATGCTATCTATTTTCACATCCATATTTTTATACAGTTTTTTGAAAGCCTTTAACCACAATAAGGGATTCTGCTCGGCATAACCATTATTGTAATAAATTACAGGATAGTTTATGGAATTTTTATATATTATGCCATTTTCATTGATCACCAGAAACTTCATCGATGTTGTTCCTAAATCTATACCCAGGTAATTCATAATTCCACTATGGTTTTCAGGTATTTTTCATACTCCTTATTCTTCATGTATGAGTCTAAATCATCAATGCATATCTTCTTTTCAAGAAATGGCTTAATCCTGTTTCTATACTTTTTTATAATTTTAATTGCATCATTAAATGTATTATTATACCTGAATATTCCATGAACTGTGATTTCATTTGATGTTATATATAATGGATTTAATCCGCATTTGTTGCCCATGCCTATTAAAAATAGGTCTCCACCTTTTTCGGTTCTGTCCAATGCAAATTCTGCTGCCATTCCACTGCATTCAAAAACATTATCGTATTTATCATGGATTTTATCATTTAAAAATGCTGCAAATCCACATTTCCTGGCATATTTTATTTTATCTATATTTATATCACATAATGTTACATTTGATCCATGCGCCTCTGCAGAGAATGCTGTTAATATGCCAACAGATCCGGACCCAACAATCAGTACATTATTTTCAGGCCCTATGCCCGCCTTCCGTGTGGCGTATATACCTACTGACATTGGCTCTGCAAGGCTTGCCTCATCGGTTGTTAAGCCACTGGCATTATAAACAAATTCTTCAGGATATACAATATATTCCCTGAGAGAACCATCTACAGGCGGTGTTGCAAAAAACTTAACATCCGGGCATAGGTTATATCTTCCAGTTTTGCAGTATTTGCATTTCCCACAAGGTAAACCCGGTTCTATAGCAACTATATCGCCTTTTCTGATATTATTGGCATTGCTTTCGGCTATGCCTGCAGTTTCATGCCCAAGTATCATAGGTTTTTCCAGAACAAAATTTCCTATGCTGCCATTAAAATAATAATGAATGTCAGAACCACATATGCCTACAGATTTAACCTTTATTTTAATAAAACCTTCCGGTATATTATTTATATCATTAATATCCTTAATTTTTATAATCCCCCTGGATTCAAGAAAAACACTTTTCATTAAATAATACTATAATATAGTTGCTAATTAATTTTTTTATTATAATAGATTACAGTTATACCTTAAATAACTTGGAATTTGGAGAATTGTCGTGAACAGTATTCTGTGTATTTATAAAGTGTACCTCTTGTTGAACATTTCCTTAATTTCACCATTGCATTTAATATACCCGTCCATCTTCCTGAATATATGCTTGGAATTGAACTTTATTGATTTTAAATAGGATATCTTCATGGAATAATCTACATCAGGTAATGATGAAATTACCTTTAACCACCCTCTACATAAGTCTTCCAGTACATCCTTGTAATTATTATGGAATTCCTTAATGGCAAGATAAAATCCCAGTATTTCATACTCTCCTGATTCTTTTATGCCTAGAGCAAATATTACTGGATCCCTGTCTGCGGTACCTCTCCTCAAATAGAAGAATAAGCCATCCAGTATTACAGCCATGTGCCTATTATCCAATTTCCTGTTTAAAAATTTATTTGCCTCTTCCAGCGTCATATCTGTTATTCTTGATATTGGTGATGGTGAATGCCTATTTTTAAATATATTGCTTAATATATCAGGTATCTTCCTTGTTGATGCACCATTGGAGCATAATGATGTTATTAATCCTTCCAAACCTATTGTTTTATTTGCTTCAATTACTGCACTGTGGAATCTATTATCTCTATTCCTTGGCACCTTTAATTCCTTTAATCCACCGTACTTTGTATTTAAATTCCTTTTGTAATGCCCATTATTTATTCCCGGAATTGAATTATTTCCAGTAATGCATGCAACTATAGGCCCTGTATATAACATGTAGGATTATTTATAATAATGTCAGTAACAAATGGAAAATCCGTGGAAGACATAACATCAATGTTTGAAAACAACATATTAAAAAATGTCAAAAACACTTCACAAAAAATGTTTGGAGCAAAGGATAATGCAAAAGAAAATACAAATAATATATAAATTCAAATAAAAATTGATAATATTTATTAATTTAATCTTTATATTATATTATGAAATTAAAAAGAGAAAATGCATGCATGATTTATGATAAAAATACAGAAATATGCATAGACCCATCATTACCAGTATTTAATTTATTGGGCAAAAAATATACTTTATTAATTTTAGGCGTTATAGGCAATAATAATACAAGAAAAAATTTCAATGATATCCTAAATTCAGTACCGGGAATAAGCAAAACAATTTTAGCAAAAAGATTAAAGGAATTAATAGGTTTGAATATAATATTAAAAGATGAAAACGATATAATTACATATGGATTAACCAATAAAGGAATAAAAATAAGGAAAGGCTTAATAGAATTTTTAAATGCAACATTATAATTATTTATTTGCAAAGTACATTGCAATATCTATATGTGATAATGCACCAAATTTTAGATAATCCTCATCAACATCGAATTTAGAGCTATGGTTAGAGTATATTAATCCCTTGGCATCATTTTTTGTTCCCAGAAAATAATATGTTCCTGGAGCTTTGTTTAAAAATCTTGAAACGTCTTCACCCCCTAATAAAAGACCTGAATCAACAACCTTTATTCCATTTATGCCGGATAATAATTTCACTACCTCCTCTGTTATTTCAGGATCATTATAGGTTACTGGATATGCATTATCTTTAAATGATATTTCTGCACTGGCACCGTATGCAATGGAAATATTTTTTACAGTGTCATTTACTAATTTTTTTATTTTTGACCTTATATTTTCGTTAAATGTCCTTACTGTACCCCCCATAATTAAATCATCTGGAATTATATTATCCTTTGTCCCAGAATGGACTGAGCATATGGATATTGTTACAGGTTCCTTCTGATCTATATACCTTGATCGTATCCCATATACTGCATTTATTATCTGTGACCCTACAAATATAGGATCTATTGTATTTGCAGGATCTGATCCATGACCACCTTTCCCATGAATCATTATTTTCAATGAGTCCGGGCATGCCATTTCAGGGCCGGGTTTCAATGCTATTGTACCTATAGGAAAATCATTTAATATGTGCAGCCCAAAAACATGGTCTACGTGTGGATTTTCCAATGCACCTGCCTCAATCATTGGCAGTGCACCACCTTCGCCACCATCCTCTTCTGCAGGCTGGAATAAAAATTTTATATTGCCCTTTAGTTCATTTCTATGCTTTGATAAAACATATGCTGCACATAATAACATTGCTACATGTGCATCATGGCCACATGCATGCATTACTCCGTTATTTTTTGATTTGTATTCTACGTTGTTTTCCTCTAAAACAGGCAATGCATCCATATCTGCCCTTAAACCTATGGTTGTTTTTCCATCTGTGCCCTTTAAAAGTCCGATAACACCTGTACCGCCAACATTTTCTTTAACATTTATATTAAATGACCTTAATGTTTCTGCTATTATTTTTGCTGTCTGAAATTCATTATATGATAACTCTGGATTCTCATGTATTTTTCTTCTTATTTCAATCATTTTGTTATTATATTCCATCACATCAGCCATATATTTATTTACATCCATGCTTATAGATAACATTATCCACGTTATATAATTTTTTATAATTTATTTTCCAGTAAAAAATTATATTATATTATAAACAATATATAATCATGGAAAATATTGATGTAAAAATTGATGATGGAATAGGATATATATATTTTAGCAGAGAAAACAAACTGAATACAATAACAGTTGATATGGTAAACGAAATTATGAATTCAATGGATAATTTAAAAGATAAGGTTAAAGTAGTAATAATAGAGGGGAAAAAAAATTTCTCTGCAGGTGCTGATATAAACCAGTTTAAAAATATTAACCCCATAGATGCATATAATTTTCATTTAAAATTGAATGAACTGTTAAAATATTTCAGGGAATATGATTTGCCTATAATATCTGTTTTAAACGGATATGCCCTCGGGGGCGGTCTAGAATTATCATTATCTACTGATATAAGGATATGCAGTGCACATGCCATACTGGGGCAACCTGAAATAAATATAGGAATAAATGCAGGCGCAGGCGGAAATGTAATATTATCAAAGGTTATAGGGAGGAACAGGGCATTATACCTGATTTTAACAGGTGAAAAAATTGATGCAAAAAAGGCATATGAATTTGGTTTGGTTGACATAATATCAGATGACCCGGAAAATGAGGCTTTAAGAATAGCAAAAATAATAAAAGAAAAGCCATTAACCACTGTAAAGCTTGCAAAAAGAGTTGTTAATAAAAGCTTCGATGCATCTCTGGATTTATCTATAGATTATGAGGCTACAGTATTCGGATTACTATTTTCTGATGGTGAAACAAAGGATAGAATAAATAAATTCTTTAAAAAGTAATGTTTTGATAAAAAGTTGAATTTGAATTAATATATAAAATTTATATTTTTAATTTTATTTTATTCTCTGACAAAAGGTCATTTATTTCCTTTTCTAAATTCTTATGGTCATTTTCAGATATTTTAAAAAATGGCTCCCGTGGTTCACCGGCACTGTAGCCGTTCATTATTTCAACCATATCATATATTGATGACATTACACCGTATTTCTTTGATAGGTTTACAAGCTTATTCAACAATACCTGATATTTATCACCGTCGTGGTTATTATAGTTCTCGCCTATTTTCTTTAATATATCAAAGGCATAGTTACCTGCACCAGAAACAAAGCCATCCAAATTCTCCCTGTATGATGGCAGTACATATTCATCCGGGCCTGTATATACACTTACATTATCAGAATAATATTTCACATTTAATATATCACTTAAATTAAATGTGGTTTCCTTTATTCCGATAATGTTTCCGCCTCTTTTATTTATTTCATTTATAATGTCATATGTTATATTGTATCCTGTTGTTGCAGGATAATTGTATATCATTGTTGGATAAATTCCGGAAATTTTTACATAATAATCTATTAGCCATTCTGTTTTTATTCCATTGTAATAATATGGAGGCAATGCACCAACAGCGTGTATTTTTAATCTCTTTGCATATTCAGTCAATTCCATAGAACTTTTAAGATCCAATGAACCAACCTGCAGAATAATGCTATCAGGCATATTTGAAAATGCATCCAGCATATATCTTCTCTCTTCCATGGATGTTGATGGCCCTAATCCTGTTGTGCCAGCCAAAAATAAATAATCCATTCCGCCCTTTAAAACATGTTCCCCATGATTAATTAATTTACTTTTGTCTATTTTATTATTGACAAATGTTGTTAGTATAGGTATAATACCCACATTTTTGCTCATAATATTATATAACTATTTATGATATATTAAAATTTGCATCCACTAATATATAATATAAATTAACGACATAAATTTTATTCCCTGGAAAATATATTAATATTAATAGCGTATTATGATTCTGTGTATACAGATGCAATATATGTAAATAATTTAAGAAAAACATACGATAACATAAAATATGCCGTGGATGATATATCTTTTAACGTTAAACGAGGGGAAATTTATGGATTGCTTGGTAAGAATGGCGCAGGAAAATCAACAACAATAAAGATTTTGTCAACGCTTGTAAAAAAAACATCTGGCAATGTTGAAGTTCTGGGCATGAATATAAATGATTCACTGAGTATAAGAAAAAGAATAGGTGTCGTACAGCAGGATTTATCATTTGATTTGACAACCGTAGAAAAGAATTTCAAAATTTATGGTTTATTATGGGGTGTTAAAAAAGAATTGCTAAAATCAAGAATGGAGGAATTAATAGAAATTTTTGATTTGGATAAGGTAAGAAAGAATAATATAATGGATTTATCCGGAGGGCAGAAAAAGAGGGTACAGGTTGCAAGGGAATTTCTGCATGACATGGATTTATTATTCCTGGATGAGCCAACAGTAGGCATGGATCCAATAGTGAGAAGAAAATTGCTGGATTACATAAAAATGAGGGTAAAGAATGGATTAACCGTGTTATTCACAACGCATATAATGGAGGAAGCTGATTATTTATGTGACAGAATAGGAATAATAAATTCAGGAAAAATGGTGATAGAGGGGAATTCAAATTATTTAAAGGATAATTTTGGAGGTTATAAAACATTGAAGCTTGATTTAAATAAAGATATAGATAACTTAACAAAAAATGAAATACTTTCAATGAATGTTAATTTAAGGAATAAAAATAATGAACTGCTAATAACTGCAAAAAATATAGATAACATAATACCGGCTATAATAAAAATAATAGAAAAACATGGATATAATATTGTAAAATTAAATATGGACCAATCTTCACTGGAGGATGTGTTTTTTGAGGTGGTAAATTGAAATTGCCGGATTCATTGAGGTTAACGATAAGAAATTTTAAAGTTAACAGTGACCCTGGAACAATTATGTTTATGCTTGGGTTGCCCACATTATATTTATTAGTTCTTGGCTTTATGTATCAATCTTTAATACCTGCGGTTACATTCAATAATGTAGATGTATCATACACCGATTTTTTAATGCCTGGAATAATGGCAATGGAGGTCATGACAGCCGGAACAGTAGGCGGGTCAATGCTATGGTCGGACCGTAGATTTTTTATGTTTGAACAGTTGCTTGTTGGTCCATTTAATAGGTTATCGTATTTATTTGGTTTAATAATGGTTTCCTTAATATTTTCCATAATTGGAAATACAATAATGCTTGTAATATTCTATTTATTTGTTGGCAAATTAATATTTACCACAATGGGGCTTATTTATTCAATATTAACACTATTTATAGGCACTATAATATTTACTTCAATATATCTAATAATATCAATAAAAACCAAGAAAATGCAGACATATAATACAATAACTATTGTTTTATTTTTTGTTGTTGATTTCACAAGCTCTGCGTTTTATCCTATTACTGACAGGACACCCTATAGTTTAAGGGTTATATCATATATAAACCCATTAACATATATAACAGACATAACAAGAAGTACATTAGTTTTTTCATCATTAAATAATGTTTTATCCGAATTTTTAATATTGACCATAGCAACAGTAATAGTTTTTGGTGTGGCATTGAAATTATATAATGGTGTTAAGCCGGGAATTTAATTCTATAAGTTTGTATAAAATGATACATACCTGAATTTTAAATCATTTTTATCAGTTTTTCCATTTTTATTTATATATTTTTTTATATATGAAGGGGCACCGAATATTTTTAATGGCAATTCATCCTCTTTATTAAAATTCATTAAGTAGTTTCCCTTTATATTTTTTATAATGTTGTTTAAATCCCTGAAATCATCGGCATTAAAATTGTATTCATACCAGTTTTTGCCTGGATATGGCGGGTCCAGATAAAAGAAAACATTGCTATTATCATATTTTTTTATTAATTCTTTAAAATCCATATTTTCTATATTCCATTTTATAACATCATTTTTTATTAAATTCAGGTTATCTATATTTTTTTTAATATTCCCATATAATGATTTGTCTATTTTTGAATATGTATTTCCCATGCCACCAAAATTTACATTAAAATCATAAAATGTTTTCAGAGCATTATAAACATTATTATGCATAAAATCAATTCTTTTATCATAATAATCAAAAAATGTTTTTTTTGTGGATACAACCTTTGATATATTTTTATAAAAGATATCACAATTATTTTTTAATGTATTGAATAAAAAAACAAGGTCTGTATTTATATCATTGTATATTTTATATTCTGATTTTATGTTCATTATTACAGAACCTGACCCTGCAAAAACGTCTATAAAATACTTTTTGCCTGATTTATTGTATTTGTCTATTATTTCAGGTATTAATATTAGCTTTGATCCAGGATATTTCATTATTTTTATCATATTGAACTATACACTCCTTTTAATTTTTCATAATGTGTTTTATCAAGATTAAATTTTTCAATAAGCGTTTTAATATAATTGCATATACAATGTTAATGCTTTGCCGTATTTATAAATTTGAAACGTTATAGAAATTTATATTTAAATCTATCATTGCCGATATTTTGCTTATTGCTATATTATAGTATTATATATTTGAATTAACATATAACTTAATTGGGCATTATGTTAATAAATAAATTTTTATATTGTAAAGTTATGCATAATTATGGATGAATTGATAAAAATTAAAAGCAAATATGGTTTTGATGAAACTGTCAATAAAATATTAGATTCACTTAAATCAAAAAATATCAATGTTTTTGCAACAATAGACCATGAAAAGAATGCTGAAACTGTTAATATGGAAATGAACCCTGAAAAATTAATACTTTTTGGGTCTCCTGCAGCCGGAACTCCGTTAATGAATGAAAATCCTGATATCGGAATTGAACTGCCATCAAAATTTCTTGTATACAAGAAAAATGATGTGTATATAGTGTATAGAAATCCGGAAATATTAATAAAGGATTATAATATTAATAAATCAGCAAATAATATGATGAAATTAAAAACAATTATTGAATCTATTGTAAATAATTTATCATAATTTTATTAATTTTAATATTAATATATTTATTCCGGCAGCTTATTGATAATATTTCTCTTATTTTTTGTTCCAAGGGAAGTTAAATATATGCCTATGCCAATTATTATAAAACCGATATAAGTATAATAAGAATTGACCTCATGCAAAATAATTATGCTGAATACAACAGAGAATGCCGGTACAAGGAAAAAATATGATGCAATGGATGAAACTTTTGAGTGCTGGTATAAATCTATATAGATTAAATATGCAGCAGCAGTTCCCAATATTCCCATATATAATATTAGGGATATAAAAAGTATATTAAAACCACCAAAATTTAGTTTTTCAGTAAAAAATGCCCATAAAAACATTGCCGGCAATGAATAGAGCAGCTGTACAAAATTTATTGTTATTGTATTTATATTTATTAAATATTTTTTCATAAATATTGCTCCCAGTGCAAATGATATGGCAGCAATTAAAAGATATATTAAACCGATATTAAATTTTATCAATAACTGGCTTGAAAATATTATTACCATGCCTGAAAAACCCAAAATCAATGATATTATCTTGTACCTATTTAACCGGTCATCCAAAACAATCCTCGCAAGGGCTATTACTATTATTGGATATGTATATATTATTATTGATGATAACGATGCAGTTTCAGTCCCCTCTCCAATAGCCCAGAATCCGAAAAATAATATTATATTAAAAAGCCCGAAAATAAATAAAAATATATTTGCACGTATTGATTTTGGGAATTTTATTTTTTTACGCAGTACTATGAATATAAATAATACTGCAATTAGTACTCTAAAAAACATAATATATAATCCTGGCTCGTAAATTAAGCATATTTTAAGCATAAGGAAGTTTATTCCCCACAATGCTGCCAGAATAATTAAAAGTAAAAAATTTTTTTTCATTTGGGATTATTTATTTTTATTATAAAAGTATTATTAATTATATATTTGTGGGCACTATAAAAAATATTTTCTTGATTAACGATTTTATTTATTTTATTAGATAACTTTTTAAACTTTATTCCATATACCCTTTTATTGGGTGATATATCAGAGTCATTTGGTTCGGGGGTTGCGTTTCAGTATTCATCAGTTGCAGCTATGTTTTTATCATCAACATTTTTCTATTTTTTTATAGCGCATTTATTGCCTGTTAACACCGTGGGGTCTATATCATTATTATATGCATTGATGAATATATTAACAACTGTTTTTGTATTCGGCCTATCATTCGGTATACAGCATTATTTTTCATACCATTTGGCAAGAAAAAATAATAATACATTGCTGAAATTAATTAAAAGAACTGCAATATTGGGTTTATTATTGGCTATATTGGCATTTTTATTTATATTTTATACATCGCCTTATATAGCAATATTATTTTTCCACAGCATAGATTATGAACTATCAATAAAAATAATAGGGATAGCAATAGCAGATTCAGTTATGATAAATATATTTGCATCAATACTATTGGGTTTAAACCAGTATAAAAAATATTCATTAATTTATGTATTTTTTTATACATTTTTATATTTATTCCCATTATTTTTATTATTTTTATATGGAAAAGCTATATATTTAATATCGGGAATAGCTATAATAGATACAGTAAGTGCATTTATATTTGTTATATATGTTTATAGAATATATAAAAGATTGAACTTGGAAGAAACAAATTATGAGAAAGAACAATATAAAAATATAATATATTATTCAATACCATTGTTTTTTTCTTCAATAATGGGTACGAGTGCAACATATTTGGATAGAATAGTTGTATCATATTTTATTAATTTATCATATTTGGGTATATACAATTTTGCATTAATAATAGCAAGTGCAGCAACAATATTAATAATGCCAATATCAAATTTGCTAGTACCTAAATTATCATCATTCTTTTCATTAGATAATAAAATAGCCTTTAAATCAAGCATAAGAATGTTATTAAATATTTCATCATTAATTTATATTCCTGCTGCTTTAGGCATAGCAGCATTATCTGAACCATTGTTGTATGTATTTGCAGGAAATGCATATGAAATTTCATATATGCCATTAATGATAATAATGTTTGTAACTGCAGTATTTATAGGTTCTATTATTTTATCTCCGGGGATATCAAGCATAAGGAAAACAAACATATTCATAATATCATCAGGCTTATCATTGTTATCAAATCTAACATTATCAATAATACTAATACCGAGATTTAATATAATAGGTGCAGCAATATCATATTCATCAATGAACATAGTTAATTTCATAATATTATACCATTATGCAAGAAAATTTGATGTTGTAAATTATGATAAAAATAGAATAATAAAAATATGGGCTGCATCATTAATAATGTTCTTTTCAGTGTTTATATTGCAAAAAAACCTGCCATATGATTTAATAAATATATTTATATTGATTATAATAGGAACATTGATTTATATATCAGAAATAAAAATTTTTAAATTAATAAGCATGGAAGAAATGGAATACGCATTATCTATTGTACCGAACAAATTTGGATTCTTAAAATACATGATGAAAAATTTAGCATTCCATGATAAGACTATTAAAAATGATAGGTTATTCAGATTCTTTAAATAATAGTTGAAATTTAATTTATTAATATTATTCGTTTATATGTTTATAATATATTTCCAGCAATTTTATTTTTATTTTTTCTGGCATTTTATCATATAATTTTGTATGCCTGAATTTAAATGCAAATATTGATAAAAACATGTTCACCGTTAATTTAAAAATATGGAATGATGTATTATTATTATATTCATAATCTGTATCTATTTCTTCTATGCTGTAATCATCCTTTTTTATATGGTATAATAACGATATGTCAAAAAACGCACTGCCTGATCCTACTGAATTTATTTCCTTCATTAAAACGTTTTTTTTGAATATTTTATAGCCAGATTGCGTATCGTCTATTTTTAATCTTAAAATGCCTTTTATTATTGCATTAAAGGACCTGCCGAGAAATTTCCTTAAAAATGGAATTTTATTTTCCTTATAATATCTATTTAATATTATAACATCATTATTATTTATATTTTTTATTCTGTTTAATATATCATTAAATTTTATGCTGTTATCTGCATCCATAAATATTACAGTATCATTTATAATTAAACTATTATTTATTAATGCCCTTTTTATGGCATTTCCTTTGCCTGACCTTGATTTTGATGTATCCATGCTTATAAAATCATATTTTTTTGAATAACTGCTTACCATATCCTTTGTATTGTCATTACCATCAACTGAAACTATAATATTCCATTTAAGGTTGTTATCATATATATAACCGCATAAATCATCCATAACATAGGATATCCTATTTTCTTCGTTGTATGCAGGTATAATAAATGTAACATCCGGGTAATTATTTGTTTCGTAATTTTCACTGCGTACTAGTTCTTCATATAATTCTTTCATATGCCTTTATTAACCATTAATAAAAAAGATTATATATAACTTTGCTTTGATTCTTTATTTCTCAGGAAAAATATGAAATTAACATCCTTATAATAAAAGTTAAATTAAATAAATTCTTTATATTTACAATAAAATCCATTAATAAACAATTAAATATAAAATTTACATTGACATTACAAATGAAATACAACAAAATTCGATTAATAATAATTATCTCAGCATTTCTTGTTAATTCAGTATTATATTCGTATCTATCAGTAATGAAATATTTTTCATTTCACGCAACTGTATTTGACTTGGGGGTATCCTCCGAAGCGTTATATAATGTATTCCATGGAGGCTTGATTTCAACATCTATAAATCCAAGGCCTATATTAATGAATAAATTGATATATTTAATTATCGCACCGTTTTATTATTTATATCCACATGAGTATATATTATTAATATTCCAGAGTGTGTGGCTATCTTTTGGAATAATACCATTATATTTTATATCAAATAATTTTTTATCAAAAACCAATTCATTGCTATTCTCATTATCATACCTATTTTATTACCCATTATATGGTGCATATTTCTTTGATTTCCATTTTATGGCCTTATTTCCAACATTCTTTTTAATATCAATATATTTTTTATTTAAAAATAGATATAAAACCTCGGTATTATTTATATTTTTATCAGCTATTACGGATTTATTGGCACCTGTAATTATTGGTCTATTTGCACTTGCATATCTTTTAATGCATTATAAAAAACTGGATAAGATAAAAAAGGAATATTTTACTGCAATATTTTCAATAAGTTTAATACTTTTTGTTATTGCAAATTTATATTATGGAATAAATGTAACAACAAGATATACCGCTACAGCAATAACACCGGTACTATCAATATATAAAGACCCATTGCAAACAAAGATTTTATTCATGTTCAGGATAACATTTCCATTACTATTCTTATCATTTTTTGGCCTTGAATGGTTTTTCCTGGTAATACCGTTTTATTTATTATTTTTTATTTCAGGAAATTCATTTTATGGAGATACATTATTATATCAATATCCTTCCTTATATGCTTCTGGAATATTTTTATCGGCATTGTTTGGAATCAAAAACATTAAAAATATAAAATATATTAAAAAATTAAATTTTAAAAGATTAGATTTAAAAAAAGTTCTAACAGCAATATTAATTTTAAATATTGTCCTTGCGGTATTCTTTACACCGGCAGGATCATTTATTGTAAACCAGGATTCCAATAATAATATAAGGGAAATTATATCAGGAAATAATATATATTATAATGAAAACAACTGTATAAATTATAATATTAATGATAAATATTTAAATGAATTAATAAATTTAATTCCACTGCATTCATCCGTTTTAATCCAGAACAATATGCCGCAGCTAACCCAGAACTATAACTGGCAATTGCCTGCACATGCAAATAATCCGGAATATATCATAACTGATATATATTCATCCGCATTTAATGTACCCCAGATCAGCAATATAACAATGTTTAATGCATTTAATCATTATTATAGGTCAGGTAATTATGGGATATATGCCGAAATGGATGGAATGATCCTATTAAAGGAAAACTATAATAATATACCTGTTAAATTTATTCCTTTAAAATATTCAATTAATTTCAATTTGTATAATACAAATATAACTAATTTTATTGCTCCTGGATCCTATAATGTAAATATTTCATTTAACCGTAATTATAATGGCAATTTAGAAATATTATCCGGAAATAATTCATATAATTACAGTGTAAACAATAAAGGCAATTATACTGTTAACATATATACAGATTTATATATGCATGGATTTACAGCAATTATCAGCAATAACTATAAAATAAATAACGTAAATATAGTGCAGACTAAATATTAAATAAATTTTATAATTATTTTGAAAATTGTAAGATATTATTTTTCAAAAAATTGGTTCCCGTTTAAATATTATTCAAACTTCAATAATTTTATCAGTAATTCCTGAAAATAAGTATAATTATATGCTAATTTATCAAACAAACATTTAAAAGTAGGTAAATTATAAGAGGTAGATGAAAGCAGCGATTTTATATGAGGAAAAAAAGGGATATAACGGTATAAAAGAATACAGCCAGTGGCTATATGATGGTTTGTCAGATAGTTTATTCCCTTCATTTATCCCTATAAAATCCATTGAAATAAAAATAGGAAATAAAAGATTATTTGGGGATACAACAAAAAAATTGTATAATAAATTTATGAATTTAAAAAAATATGATATAGTTCACCAGACATCGTTTTTTAATTTAAATAAGTATGCAGATATTACAACAGTGCATGATGTTTTTCCCTTAACATTGGATGCTTATAAAAAAACTGGATATACCATTATTTATTATAAAAATGCATTAGAAAAAATAAAAAAATTAAAGGCCATAATTGTGCCATCAAACGTGGTTAAAAAAGATTTAGAATCGTATATTGATACTAGCAATGTTTATGCAATACCGACAGGGATACCTGATCTAAATAATAATTATAAAAATCCATATCCAGATAATAATAAAATGCATCTGGTTACAGTAGGAAGTATTTATTTAAAAAATAGGAAGGGTAGGAAAAGAATAGAAGAACTATTTAAATTTGTTAAGCAACTGCCGGATGTTGAATTATATCAGATAGGCAATATAGATGACCCGGAATATGTAAATTATTCAGAAAATATAATTAATTTAGGTTTTGTTGATGAATATACAAAATATTCATATTTAAAATATGCAGATAAATATGTTTATTATACATATAATGAGGGGGAGGGATTTCCGGCAATGGAGGCAATGAAATTAAATACACAGGTACTGGTGAATGATATTCCAGTGCACCATGAAATTTTAGGCGATAAAGCATATTATTTTAATGATTTCGATGAATTTATAGATAATCTATATAAACCTAAAAAGCCGGGGCTGGTGGAACAGATAAGCCAGTACGATAACTGGATAGAAAAATATATAAAAATATATAATGAAATAGTTAAATAAAGTAACATTATATAAATATATTAACAGAAAATTAATATTGCATAATTTACTGCCATGCAGGAATAAGTTATTTACATAAGCGAAACTGGTATAAAAATGTTCTTTTATTGGTAACGTGAAATATCTTCATGCTTGGGATTAGGCACTGTTGGCAACTTACGGCAAATCCGATATGCTATTAAACAATGTTTAAATTTTATTTTTATTAATTTATATCTAAAATGAAATAATGTAATGTAAAGATTTTATTTAACGTATACTTGTTAATAACATATGAAAAACGATAATTTTATAATCAGACTATAAAGCATGGAATGGAAGTTGTTAGAATCTATTTAATACTGGAAAAGGTAAGAAACCTGTCCTCAAAGGAAAATTTTGATCTTCTGGGCAATGGCAAGTGAATCCGCCATAACTCAATTGATGGGATTAGAACTTTACAGTACTTCAGGCATTATAATCACATTGTAATAAGCTCCTATCATTTTTGAATGGCATTGATATAAATGGTTAATTATGATTAATATTATTTATATTTAATTATAATAGCAAACTATAGTACTTAATTTTTATTAGCAATATAATAATTTGTTTAAATGAAAGATGGACCAAAAATTTCAGTAATCATTGCATCATATAACAGAAAGGAATTTTTACTGGATGCCATTAAAAGTGCATTAAACCAGACATTACCTAAAGATAAATATGAAATAATTGTTGTTAAAAATTATAATGATGATAAAATAGATAATTTTATAAATAAAAATGATATGATAAGTATATTTAGTGATAATAAATCATTATCATTAAAATTATATGAAGCATTAAAAATAGCTAAGGGTGATGTAATATCATTTTTAGATGATGATGATTTATTTTTTAACAATAAATTAGAATATGTATATAATTTATTCAACAATAAAGCTCTTGTATATTACCATAACAAATTTATAATGATAAATAAAAATGGTGATATAATAAAACGCAAAGCCAAAGCACCTGATTACAATATGTCATCAATATCAATTAAAAAAGATGTAATAAATATGGATTATCTAAGGATTATTAAGAGAGCAGTGGATACATTCATGTATTTATGTGCACTTGAATCAGGCAAAAAAATAATTGTAAATAAAATGGAATTGACATACTACAGATATCATAGCAGTGCATCAAATACGATAAGTATAAACAAAGAGGAGTTTAACTATAATAAAATAAAAAAAATAGATATATTAATGGATAGTTTATATATATTCAGGAATCTTTTTAAATCTAAAAAATCTATATCATATATAAAATGGTCAATAACAAATTATGAAATAGTAAAATGCCCATATGATAATTCGATAAAAGTAGAAAATTTAATTAATTATATTCTTCATTTTCATGATGGTATAAGGCACAATATTATGTTTATAGGAATTTACATATTAATCTTGATATATCCTGGATTTTTCAGTGTATATATTCAAAGAAAGATTTTTGAGATACAGTAAGTATTATTTTAATATTTATATTATAATATATAATATAAGTAATAATATTACTGTGGTAAACATAAAAAAACATAATTATTAACCTTATATATTTCCTGTAACCTTAAAGGTATCAAATAATTGTAGATGAAAAATTCGGGGGCATTTAAATTTTAATATAATTCTCTTTCGCTATTTTTATTATATTGCATATAGTTTTTATATCATCTGATGTTATATGCTGGTATGTTGGCAATGCAAGCACACTGTTTGAAAATTTTTCTGTTTCTTTAAGGGAATTTTTCACTTTAAAATTGGTTTTGTATGGCTCCATCAGATGGCATGGTGGATAAAAATATTTCCTTGCAAATATATTTTCTGCCCACAAAACATTATATAATTCATCACGCCCTATAGTGGATTTATAATCTGTACGTATTACTTTTATGGCAGCAAGGGACCATTATAATATTAGTTATAAGTAATTATTTTTCTCAAATAATATTAATATGGTAGTTGATTTGTAACTTATGTATATAGGCATAACTGGTCCGGATTTATTGATAAATACTGGTGGTGCCCAGGTCCATGCAATAAACGTTATAAACATATTAAATAATTATTATGATATTGTCTATTTACCTGACCCAAAATTGTATAAAGAATTCAGAAAAGATAAGAATAGTATAATTGAAAAATCCGAAGAACTTAAAAAATACGGAATAAGAATAACGAAATATTTTTACGATATATTAAATAACAACTATAATTATGATGAAATAATAAATATGTATTCTAGGGAAAAAATAGATTTTATATTTGCCCTTGAATTTATAGAAAATCCTGTGTTTTCTAAAAATTTTACATTAATATTAAGCAAAAAAATGAATTTAAATTTTGGTGTATCATTGCAGGGGCTTAGTAATTTTAACCTGCATATTTTTAATTATATATATTCTACAATTAAACTAAGCAAAGCCTTTCATATATTTTTATATAGAATATACCATTATTTTAATTATACTATAATAATATACAGTTTAAAAAAATATAGAAATCTTCAATTTTTATGCATGATCAACAAACATTATGATGAAAATATAAAAATAAACTTCAAAAATATAAATGTGCTAAATATAAGCAATGGGATTAATAATTCAAACATCAGCATATTTGAATATAATAAAAATAAAAAAGAAAAAGAAAACAAAATAATATTCTTTGCAAGGCTGATTTACAATAAGGGAATATTTGAACTGCCTAAAATAATGAAGCATATAATAAAATATTATAATACCAGGTTAATAATTGTAGGAAAGTTTGTATATGAAAGTGAAAGGAAGAAATTCTTTAAAATAGTCAAAAGGCTAAACCTGGAAGATTATATTGTTTATAAGGGATTTTTAAGTGATGATGATTTATATAAAGAAATATCAACATCAAAATTAATGATCTATCCCTCACATTATGATTCATTTTCTATAACAGTTTCACAGTCCCTATCACTAAATACACCGGTAGTAGCATACAATATAGCAGGATTGAAAATATATAATAATTTTAGATCAGTAAAATTGGTAAAGGAGTTTGATTACAAAGCAATGGCAGTGGAAGCAATAAAAATACTAAATATGGATAATGCATATAGTTTATTTGACGACAATGTAAATGAATTTATAAAGGAACATAACTGGTATAATGTTGCAATGGAATATAAAAACATTATAGAAAAATACAATAAAACTAAAGTGGTAATTAATGACACTTATAATATGGAGAACGCTATATAAAAATATAGCTTAAAATTTATCTGGATTTTCTAAATTCAAGTACATACAGAAATAATAAAATTGTTATTATTATTCCATACATCTTAAAAAATATTAAATTTATATTTATATAATTAAAATAAAACAATATAAAAGATATATAAAAAAGTATTAAAAATAGTATTAAATTTATTTTTATAAGGTTTAAATTTAAAATTAAATGGGATTTTACCGCAATGTTTACTACTGGATAAATTATCGTAAATGATAGTATTATAATTGCAAGTGTTATATATGGGTATTCCATTAATATGTTATTATTTGATGCATAACTTCTTGATATTAAATTATATGTTATATCCATTGTCCCATTAATGGTTTTTGATGAAATGTTAAATGAATTTAAATTATCAAAATCCAGATTATAGTTTATTACTGTATTTTTTGTTATGTCTAAAATTTTAGTATTATTATTAATTGATACAGATAAATATGTTGGCTTATTCGTTGGTTCTGGCAATATTCCTATTAATGATATTTTAGGCGATAAATCCGAATTCCTAATGCTGTACAGGTCTCTTATTTTATAGCCATATGAATCGGTACCGGCACCATTGTAAATACTTACTATATATGATGAATTATGACCCGTATTTTCTACAGGATAAAACATTCCACCCGGGTATCCTGATGACCATAGCCATAAATAATATGTCTGGCCTGCAATTAATTCGGTATCATACTTAAAATGTTCATATTTAAAATTATATTCGTTATGCCCATATGAACTGCATGATACTATGGATGATGGATTTATATAGTATCCATTAAATGAATCTGTTATCATAGACTGCAGAATATAATAACCATAATACATTGATGAGTTTGTGGCTATTTCACTTAAATTAAAATTCTGTTTCAGTGTAAAAGGATATACTAATGCATATGAATCGTTTAAAAATAATGATGTATTTGAATTTTCATTAAATGTTTTTACTATGTCTCCACGATAATTTATACTTAATGTTAATTTATAATTCCCCTTTGGTATGCCAGTTGATAATATATTTTTATCTTTTATATATGAACCTGCATTATATGTACCGATATTGCAGTATAAATCTAAATTATTAAATTTTGAAGTACCGTTATAATTTTTTTCATATAATGCATGTGAACCGTATGCTGCCAGAAAACCATATGAATTCAGGGGCGGTGGATGTGTTACATTATATAATATATACGTCTTTTCATTACCAAAAAACCATGTATTGGGTGTCTGTGAACTTACTATTGGAAGCTCATTTACACCTGTATAAACGCTTGCATTGCCAGGTATTAATGATGTTAACTGGTTTATGCCGTAGTTATTGGAATTTACAGAGGTTACGGGAGTTAAATACATGGGTATTAAAACATTTGATATGAGCAGTATAACAGTAACGAAAAGAACAAGGTAGGATATTAAATTTATGAGCTTATTTCTATTTTTGTTATCTTTTAACATATATGATATTTTTGCAAGACCCAAAATTGCTGCAATTGCTGCAAATGGTATTATATATGAATTATAGTACCCTGATAGAGACCAGTATGGAGAAAATACCGATATGCTGTACGATAAAAACCATGGCAATTCAAGTATTACAAAAGGATCAAGAAATGACAAAAATAAAAAAGGCCCATTTAAATATAGCAATGTATTAACCTTTGAATTCAAATCATATTCAATAGATGATATTATTGACTTAATTGACAGTTTGGATTCGTAAAGATTTGATGTGAGTATATGCGACCCACCAGAAAAATAAAGCACAACATAACTATCAATTTCCAAAAATAGTGATGATATTATTATAATAACGAATCCAAATAAAAAATAATTTTTATTTAACTTAATTTTATTTTTTATTTTATTAAAATCAAATAATATTATTCTATGTACTATACCACTAACTTTATCTGATTTTATCCTGTCATATGTATATAATAATAATATATATATGCCGAATGTGATACCCAGTATTGGGTTAAATTCCATGGTTGACAGTGAAAGCAGAAATGTTATAAAAAATGCAACATATTTTTTTGAATCAAAGAAGTAATACGAATATATTATAAATCCCATAAATAATGTTAATGTTTCAAATGGATTGTCCTGAATGTACGGATTCAATAAAAATGCAGCTGCAATAAAAAATGCTGCCTTTTCATTGTTTAATTTCTTTTTTGCAAGAAGAAATAATGGTATTGATGCTGAATAAATTAAAATACTCTGTATTATATATAAATCTATAAAATTATGGTATATAATAAAAAAAGGAAGAAGTACATATAAGATTTCGGATGCATGAATACTGAAATATGAACCTCCAGGAACCGTGTTTAGAAAAGGCTCATGATAAAATGCAGACAATAAGGACTGCAATGATGTTGTTGTATCAACTATGCCGCCATTGTTTAAATCATAAACATTATATATTATATACCATAGATTTATTAAAATCCATATGGTTGTTATTGAAATTAATAGGGTAAAATAATCAAATTTTAGAAATTTGAATTTCATAAGCTCTCAACAACATTCTATATAATAACTTTTCAATAAAAAGATTTATATTAATATTACTTATTTCTAATCCAGTATATTTAAATATTATATAATAAGATATATAGAAGTAACTGATAGAAAGACCAGTATTTTACAAATCAACATATCAGAAAGAAAGCCACTGAACTTGTGATGTGGATGAATTTCTGTAAAAATATAATACAAATATTCAATAAATAATTAATATTTAGAATATTTTCAAATCCCACGCATGGCATAATTTTCAAAACAACA
>JAJZZM010000006.1 GCA_021797555.1 Thermoplasmata archaeon | reverse complement strand
TTTATCTGTGTTTTATCAGGGTATATTCTGAATTTATAAGTGGTTTTATATTCCATGTATATAAATAGATAATATAAATATATATAACTATTCTCATTTATTATGTTACCTACATTTATTCAAAAAATATATAATTTATTAATATTTTAGAAATCATATCATTCGTGGGTTATGAAAATATTTCAAATTATGATTATCTATTGAATATTTGTATTATATAATTCCAGAAATTCATCCACATCTCAAGCTAAGTGGCTTTCTTTCTGGTAGAATAATTTGTAATTAATTATGTATTTAATAAAAATGTAAAAGAAAGATGAAAATAAATTTTGTATTTTATAAAATATAGATAGATTTTTATTTAAATAAACATTTTATTTATAATGAATAATATTGAAAATGCTATTAATGAATTAAAAAAAGATTTTAAAATATACAGTGATGAAAACACATTAATAATACATAGCACCGGATCAATCGATTCTTTGAAATCCAAGCCCGATATTGTTTTATATCCTGAAAATAAATACGATGTACAGAAAATCGTGAGAATAGCAAAAAAATATAAAATACCTCTGATTGTAAGGGGCGGTGGCTCAAGCCCCACAGGTGCAGTTGTTCCATTAAATAAAGGAATTGTTATCAATATGAAAAGAATGAATAAGGTTACTGTTTCAATAGAAAATGGCTATGTTTTCTGTGAACCAGGAATAACATTAAAGGAATTAAACGAAATACTGAAAAAATACAATTTCTTTTTTCCACCCGACCCATCAAGCATAAGCGTTGCAACTGTTGGTGGTGCAGTGGCAGAAAATTCCGGGGGTATGAGGTGTGCACGTTATGGTACTGTTAAAGACTGGGTTTTAAAGGTCGAAGTTATCCTAGCAAATGGAGAAATAACCTACTTTGGCGAAGAAACATACAAAAATCGTGCCGGGTATAATATTTTAGATTTAATAATAGGATCTGAAGGGACATTATGCATAGTGACAAAAGCATGGCTAAAAATTATGCCTTTACCTAAAAAAATTGTTAGAATAGCAGCATTTTTTAATAAAATAGATGATGCTGCCTTAGCAATATTAAATATAAGGGAAAATGGAATAAATCCTTTAATTTTGGAATATGCGGATAAATATGGAATAGAGGCTGCTAATAAGATCAGGAATTTTAATTATCCAGTGGCGAAAGGCGGTCTGGTAATTACAGATATAGATTCATATTCTAACGAATGCAATATGGATGATTTATTAAAAAGTGTTTATAAAATATTTGAAAATAACCATGCGATATATATTATTGATACAGATTCAGAAAAGGAAATAAATAATATTATGGAGGTAAGAAGGATAGCCTTTACATCACCGGGAATATTATATAAAAATTTTATTGATGGTGACATTGTTGTTCCATTATCAAACATAGAAGAGTTATTAATAAGGTTAAATAAATTAAGAACAAAATATAAAAATGTATTTTTATCAATATGTGGACATGCCGGTGATGGCAATTTACATCCTCAGATAGGCTATGAAGAAAAATATATGAACGATGCATTAAATGAAGTTTTAGAAATAAACAGAATTGCAATAGATTTAAATGGAACAATTTCGGGTGAGCATGGAATAGGTAAAATCAAAAATGAATTATTATTAGAGCAATTCCATAAAAGGAATATGGATATAAATTATAAATTTATGAAAAATATAAAAAAGTTATTCGATCCAGATGATATTTTAAATCCCGGAAATTTTGGGCTTTAATTTATTTTTTTATAAATCCGGATGATATTTCAGTGCATGAAATGAATAATGATAAAATAAAGATAAAAAAAGCATGCTATTATTCAGTAATTAATAGAATTACATATTATTATAGAATAAAACATGAAAACATTGAAGACAGGAGATATTCAACAAGGATCTATAATAGTATCATTAATAAAATAATAGAACTATGCAAAGAAAGGATAACATATGGCTATAACAGGATCTGGGCATTATTAAGGAATTCAGGTATAAATATAGCTAAGAAGACTGTGTACAAGATAATAAAAAATAATAATCTAACACTGCCATTGAATAGCCATAAGAATAAAATGGAATTTAAATTACTAAGGGCTTATAAGCCTGAAATGCTGATTGAAACAGATATTACATATATACCTACTAATAATGGAATGCCCTATTTAATGTGCATAAAGGATGCATTCTCAAAAGAATGGTACGGCTATAATTATACAATACTTTGCAAAATGACCTTCAAAGTGAAAGCATATAAGCAATAATACGATGTTTGCAAGACATTGGTATGACTTCAACAGTTTCTGTAGCTGAACTGACTAAACACATAGGTGAATTTTCTGATAATATGACATCCGGAATGAAGAGGTCTGTGAGGAAGCACTTCAGGGAATACATGCTTGGAATAATGATCCCTCCTGAGAACAGGAGGAAGAGCATATAAAACATATCGTCACTTGTATCTGAGTATGATCAGAGCACAGTCAACAGGGCATTACATGGAATAGATTCTAATCTTCTGGAACAGAATTATATTAAATTCCTGAAAACAGCAATAGGCAACCATAAAATTATGTTCATAGGTGATGATACAATGCTGGAGCATCCCTGATCCAAGGTCATGGGATATGTCGGATGGTTATTTGACCATGCATCGGGAAACAATGTGCTTGCACATCAGCCTGTTACCTCCGGGCTCTATGACCTAGAAACAATGGTATTCTATCCATTCCTTACAAGGCTTTACGTGAAGAGATAACAGTCAGGAACAAAGTTCATGACAAAGCTTGAAATCATGGAAGATATATTCAGCATAGCAGAAAACAACTTCAATGTAGCAGGCAAGGTTGTTGATTCATGGTACTAAAGCGTAAAGTTCCTTGGAAATAATTATGTTACTGAATTAAAAGCCAACAGGAAGGCATCCTTTGATAATCTCGGGAGAATGAATGCCAAGAACAGGGGATTTGTTTTACATCATGGATGAGATTATTGAATCTACCTTTATCATGCATGAAAGGGATTCTGATAGCTTGAAGGAGTTCCCGCTACAGAGGGGTTTTACAGTGTATCTATCAAATGGAGACCATGTCAACCTTATAATCCTATACAATCCTGAGAACAGAAGGAAGAAATTCATAGCATCAGATTATCTTTCAGGTGAAGAAATGATAAATGCATGGAGCATAAGATGGTCAATAGAAAACTTTCATAAGGATGCAAAGGCTCTAGGTTTGGGAGAGTACCGGGTACGTGATAGTGAAGGGTCGCTTATACACGCGAGGATCACTATCGCGGCCTATGCCCTCCTGTCCAGGGCATCAATGAAACTGTTTGGAAGGATTTTAATGACAATAGGTGAATGTTCCAGGGCTATAAAGGAGATTCTAATTCTTAAAAAGAACTACAAATCGAGGTTGTTTTCGGGATAAATGCAAAAGTATTGATTATAATAACATCATGCACTTCTAAGGATGCAATAAATGCTGTTGATAATTCAATAATAAGGGAGTTCAACGGCAGAGTACCTGATAATATTACATTGAGGACAGACAATGGTACACAGTATATTTCTAAGGAATTTAATAATTACCTTAAATTACTGGCGATCAACCATGAATACATAGAAAGGGAAACACCCGAGGAAAACGGTGATATTGCAAGTTTCCACAATTCAATTAAAACTGATTACATCTGGGTCAATGAAATCAATAATTTAAATGATGGTAAAATAATAATAGAGAATGCATTTTATGATTACAATAATATAAGGCCGCATTCTACACTGGATTACTATTCGCCTTTGCAGTTCCTTGATAAATGGAATAATGATAAAGGTTTCAGGGAATATTATAGAGGATTTTTAAATAAATTAAAGGAAAGCTATAAAAGAAGAAGGAATAATTATTATAATAAGGTGATGATAAATGTCTCATGAAATGGAAATATTTTTGTTTAAGAATCACTATCCAAGATCAATCAATGAATTTAACCCTCTTTGAATTTAGGTCAATATTCATTGATTCTGATATTTCATTGGCTGGTTTTTTCAGTGTATTCTTAACTGTTTTCATGATGATTGAAAATTAAATTATAATATAAATATGACTTGGTAAGACAGAGGTTAAGTATTGGAAACTAATAAGTAAATTAATAAAAAATTCATTATAATTTAAACAATAATGAATTTAATACCCGCAATGGCAATCTTTTAATCCCCATTATTAATAATATGCCATGAAAGTTGCATTGCCTGTTACGGATAATAATATAACTGGTCCTGGGGAAGCCATGGAAGTGCATATCTATGAAATAGCTAATAATGAATATAAGTTAATAATAAAGTATGAAAATCCTGCTTTAAAAGCCACAATGACTAGAGGAATATATATGCTGAAATCAATTATTGATAAAAATGTTGATGCTTTAATAGTTACTGAAATAGGTGAACCTGGAGTAAGATTTTTGAAAAATAAAATAAAAATATACTATTCCGGCGATTATAATGAGGAAAATTCAATAAAATATTTTATGGAAAATAAACTAAAGGAGATAAATATAGAAAATAAAAAGCTTTATCACGGCAGATGATAATATATAAGTTATAAAAATTATTTTATAACAATATTTATAATTTTAATAACAATTAATAGGTATGGAAAAATTTATAGTTTTGGGTACTGGATGTTTCTGGTGCAGTGAGGCAGCATTTTCAATGTTTGATGGCGTAATAAGTGTTATTCCCGGCTATGCCGGTGGCACTGTGGAAAATCCAACTTATAAGGAAGTATGTACAGATAAAACTGGCCATGCTGAGGTGGTAAAAATAATATATGACGATAATAAAATAGATTTGAATAGAATACTGAATATATTTATTAAAATGCATGATCCAACATCATTGAACAGGCAGGGCAATGATGTTGGAACACAGTATAGGTCAATAATATTTTATAACAGTGACGATGAAAAAAATTTAATAGAGAATTTTTTAAAGGAACAGCAGAAAAATTACAGAAAAACCATAGTTACAGAGGTAAAAAGGTTTGACAAATTCTATGAAGCAGAGAATTATCACCACAACTATTTCCAAAACAACCAGTCAAATCCATACTGTGAATTTGTAATAAGACCCGAAGTAAATAATATAGCAGATGAATTTAAAACATACTTGAAAAAATAAATTTTTATTTTTATCCAAGGAAAAATATTCCAAGCACTATTGCAGCTATTATTATTAATGCCATAATTGTTATGGTTATGCCCTTAAATGCATTTTCAGATTCCATGTATGATAATTAATATACAATATTTAAAATATTTTATTGTTAAATAATTATTTATATCAATGAGTTTATTTAAAACATGGTCTTCGGGAAACTTAGATTTACTGTAAAATTGTTATTGATAAATTTATTTGCAATTTCATTTACCTTATTTTTATCTATTCCAAGATTCTGTGAAAATGATATGTCAATAATCTTTTTACTATGGTTAAATATTATTAAGCCTATATTTGTATCATCGGGAGAAATACCATCATTGTTTTTATACTTCTCAATAAATTTATTTATATCATTTACCGAATTATATAATTCAGTAAAACTCTCATAAAAATTCATTAAAGGTACGCACATAGTATTTTTATCAAATCTAGACCTTATATTGTACATTATGCAGAATGCCATGAATCATTATATATATTAAATATTATAAGTTTATTAATTTGTATTATCCCGTAAATATTTCTTATATATCTGATAAAAATATATTAAAAGAATAAAGGTCAGGAATGAAATTAAATGATAAGAAAATAAAATACATAATAAAGGAAATGATAAGAGAAGATTATTTAAATAATTGGCTATATAAATGAAAATAACTGCAAGGTATGTAAACTATATTTATAAAAAATATAAAGATAATATGGTTTATATAATAGGTAAGAAAATTAAACATAATGGGATTAATGGTAATGAAATATAAATTATTAAAAGCAGCAGAAATAAATATCCACCGTTTGGTCCAGAAAGACACAAAAAATAACTTAATAAAACTGTGATAATAATGTCTAAAATTTTATATATAAAATATTATGAGCATTAAATATGGTTAATGATAACAGTAATAAAAAGAATCAGAGAAAGTATGTAAAATATGAAAGGGATCATAGCAATTCACTATGAGATATAGGCCGGAGTGAATACAGTAACAATGGGAAATTAATAGTTATGTAGGATGGTATTTCCGGTTTCATTAACGATTAGGGATGAACAAAAATGAATTTTTTGCAGGAAATTGGTGTGCATATGGTCCCAGATAAAATGCAGGCAAAACATATAATGCCAGGATAAAAAGTAATCCCTGAACTGCAAAGGAAACCAACTCTAGAGTAGGGAGTTATAACTAGGAAATTTAAGCATCAAAAATATGATAACTTACAGAGATAGATGCTGACAATGTTAACACGGATTATAACCCGACATGCTCTTTGCATTTCTATATATCCTTAACATATTTTATTGTTGAGTGGATTATTTTGTTTTTAATCATTTATCTATTTTTCCAATTATTATACAGAAAATGTTAATGTGGGGCAGTTTTAAGTTTTATCTTTGCCTATATGCATATAATAGAACATGGAAGTATATGTTTCAGAGGTAAGGCTAAGCTCAGAATTTTAAAAGCATTGAACTGACAATAATGATAGAAAATATAGAGGGGCCAATTACTGATGCTTATATTGTGAGAAATAGTTATTACCAGTAGTATTTCAAAATGTTTTTATTAATATTCATTATATGATTTTGTGTTAAAAAGTGATTTTTTATTGGGTTTTTCTCTTTCTGGCTTTCAGTCGGAAATGGGATTAAGTGGTGTTGACAGTAAATCGGATTGGTGGGTATGGGTCCATAATAGAGATAATATAAGAACTGGAATAGTTTCAGGAGATATGCCAGAGAACGGGGTAGGATACTGGGATAAATATGCCATTTACAATAAGGCTGCTTCAGAACTTGGGGCAAACACATTGAGGCTTGGAATTGAGTGGACAAGATTATTCCCTGATGCTGCCAAGGATGTGAAAGTCGATGTCCAGGAAGATGGGCATGACATAGTTAAAGTAAACGTTACTGAAAATGCGCTTCTTGAAATGGATAAAATTGCCAATGCCAGCGCGGTTCAGCATTACATGAAGATATTCCAGAATGTAAAGGATAATGGAATGAAGTTAATTATAAACGCTTACCACTGGCCACTACCACTTGATCTGCATGACCCAATTATTGCAAGGGAAAGCGGACTAAAAAACGAAAAGAATGGTTGGTTAAACCATAATACTGTGATTGAATTTGTGAAATACTGCGCATATGTTAGCTGGAAATTTAACGGGATGGCTGATCAATTCTCAATTATGAATGAGCCAAATGTTGTCTTTGGAAATGGCTATATAAATGTTAAATCAGGATTTCCGCCTGCATATCCTTCAATTGAAGCCGCAAATTTATGCAAAAAACACATTATTGAAGCTATTGGGAGGTCCTATGACGAAATGAAGAAATTTACAAAAAAACCGGTAGGGCTTATTTACGCCAATGCAGACTATGTTCCCAGGAAAAGTGAGGATTCAGATGCTGTAGAAGTTGCACTTTACAATGATAGATATTCTTTCTTTGATTCGCTGATTCATGGGGATATGAAATGGGTAAAAATAGTTTCAGAGGCAAAAGTTTTTGGGGAGGAATCCAGATTGAATAGAGAAGACCTGAAAGGAAAACTTGACTGGATAGGGGTGAATTACTATACCAGAAATGTAATTAAAAAAACAGGGGATGGCTACAGAACACTGAAGGGGTATGGGCATAATGCGGTAGTCGGACTCCCAAGTAAGGATAATCGTGATGTCAGCGACTTTGGATGGGAAGTATATCCGGAAGGCATTTACAATGTTCTAAAGCAATACCATGAACATTACCATCTTCCTCTAATTGTAACGGAGAATGGAATTGCAGATTCACTTGATAAATTAAGGCCGAAATATCTAGTATCCCATTTATATCAGGTTGAAAGGGCAATAGAAGATGGAATAGATGTTAGGGGGTATCTCCACTGGTCACTTCTCGATAATTACGAATGGTCATCAGGTTTTGCCCTAAAATTTGGTATTCTTGGAGTCAACCTTCAGAAGAAGAGTATTGAGATGAGGGCAAGTGCACTTGTATTTAAGAGAATCGCTGAAAATAATGGTATACCTGAAGACCTAAAATGGATGTCTTTATAGAATTTGGACCTCTTAGTGCAGATTATCGTTTTATGTGATAAAAGTCCATATTAAAAAATGGCTTTTGTCACTTAATTTCAGACCTGCATATATGGAATCAACTTTGAGGTATAGACCATTGCAGAAATCCCGAAAAAGATCTTCAGAATAAATAGCATGTGTAACTATCATGTCCACTAATAACCTGCTTTCAATAAGCCATCAATAAAATTCAATCTATGAAAAATATTTATAAACAAATAGTATAAATCATATGCTAGGGTAGTCCATTAGATTTACCAGCTTTATATGTGCTTCTTTCATGTCAAATACTTTTTCATAGTCCGCAGTTAATTTATTTTACATTGATTTTGAATGATTTTTAGGTTTTGAAAGCAGCATATTTCCAATAAACCCTGTTCCACTATACGGCCTTTGTTTATCACATAAATTCTGTCGCATATATACTAGACTGTTGCAATATTTTGGATTATGTAGAGAGTAGGTACATTGAATTTTTTTTATTTATGTCTTTGAGCAGACCTAAAACGCTTACCTTCACTATGGCATCAAGATTTTATACTGCCTCATCAGCAATAAGTAGAGAGAGTTCCATTGCTATATATACCATTTACCGTTGTACACTAGAAAGTTGTTATGATAGGCAAATAGAAAACAGTTCAGGTGGATTTAATTCAACAGCCGTTAATAATTGCATAACCTTTTTCTTCATATGCTCAGAATATTTTTCTGGTATCTAACTCCATTCCCAGTAAGAACCAGAGAAACCAATTTAGTTCTTGTATTGTCTCTATCATTGACCTGTGCCCACCAATCCGATTTACTGTAAAAACCACTTAATCCCATTTCCTACTGAAAGCCAGAAAGAAACCAATAAAAAATTATTCTGAAACATACATGTTCATATTAGTTATAAATAAAAATACTTGCAAATACTACTTCCACCCGTTAAAGTATTTAAACTAAATATTTTCTAATGAACAGGCATATGTTTGTTACTCTGATTGTAATAATCCTCGTAATAGTTGCTTTTGTGGGATTTTTAGATTTTAACGACCATATGTTTCAACAAAAAACTGGTCATATCACAATCCCACCTTCACAGGGAAACTCAAAACATCCTCTAACATATCTTCCTCCGACAGGCGCAATCTATGCAAGTGGAAATGCAATTTATAAGTACAATTATACCAGCCTGAAATACGGTGCATTCGGTCCGGACTTATGGAATCTAGAAAAGGCACAGGGTAGCACCCTAATGAATATAGGAGAGAATGGCCAACTCACTGTGAATTCCTCCTTTAAAAATGTAATCTCTGAAGTTTACACTATTTTAGGATACCCGGAAATAGGATATGGGTATAACCTTGAGGATGAAATGTTTGGCAACGCTCAAAGTTCTTCATTAATTTTTCCGATGAACTATCACAAATTTTCGAACTTAAATTTTTCTTCTGATTCTAATTACACTTTTGAAAAGTTGCAACCTTCCAACATCCCCATAGATTTTTCCTACGACCTCTGGCTTGAACAAAATCCTACACCTTCTAATCAACCTACCAATAACGATCTTGAAGTAATGATTTGGATGTATTCTCAAGATAATCATCCAATAGGAAATCAGATTGGACAGTACAATATAACAATATCAATTAATGGACATAAAATGCTTTCTACATGGAATGTATTTGCTGGTAGAGCAAATCCATGGGAGACCGTTTCATTTGTGCTGAACACAAAATACTCATCATCTTCATCAAATATTACTTTAAATCTATCAAAATTCATAAACAAAGCAGGTGAAGATTCGCATTTGAATCTTAGCACATACACTATGATGGGTATAGAGATCGGAAATGAATTCGGTAATGAAAATCTTGCAAACAACGTTAGTGACTGGAGTGTATCGTACTATGGCTTTAGTATTGGCACAACTGATGTTATACTAATAAAAAATAGGTGATGGAAATTGTCTCTTAAAATTAGTTAAAAATCTCCAAGTTTTTGTGGTACACATTAATGATATGGGAATGAAACTATATGAGGATGTTCACTCCTTATTCTGAGAATTGAAGGAGTAGCTGAAATATGATAATATAAATGGGAGTAGATCCATGAAAATCAAAAATCAAGTTTGATGGAATAATAGATGAACTCGTGAAAAGGTATAATCAACATAGTAACCGCACAAACATGCAGAATATATCAAGAATGGTCCAGACTTATGGTTTATATAGTTGCTCCATCAAGAGGAATGTAATTTTCTCATAACCTTGTGGAACAGGTAATAAGAGGACATGTAGCCATATACAAGATCACCCGAACATGCGGATCAGAAACGGATTCGCATAATTATCATTACATTCCGTCACTGCTTTCAACATGTAGATTTAAGGATTTGATCATGTTCACATAGATGGACAGAGTATTGAGGAAAGAGTCATGTGGATCTGGATGAACTATACAAATACGAATTTTTAAGTAATTCTAGGTCAATGGAGATAAAGAATATCAAAGATATTATTTGAAAAACACTAATTAATTCTTCAGCACTTTTTTAGAATATTGTACTTCTTCTTTCCATTTTCAATTATGTATTTTTTCAACTTCCAGTGTAAAAGTGTGCTCCTTGAATCTGGATTTCCAAATTCTGTTCCAAGTTCAATGCCCATAAGAAATTGACCCGGGTCAGTATTTTCCATGAAATTTATTGCAACCCTGAATATGTCTTTCAATTCAAAAGATATTTCAGCGCTTTCTGGCACCATGTCCCTATCAAATAGAAAACTGATTGTTAACCATCTAGCCCCCCTTCCTTTCCAAATATCCACCGGAATTTGTGTTTTCTTTCCATTTAAATTACAATCTAGATTGAATCTATCCACAATAACTCCTATTGGACGTTGTTTTGAGTGATATATCCAAATCATTATTTCGCAGTCATCTGATTCCGGGCGGTTTCTAATTAACGGATCTCTTTTTATCCAGAAGTCATAGGATATATTGAATATTAACTCATTTTTAGAACTATCATCTATTTGGAAATCAGTAACCATTTTTATATTTTCATTTATTAGGCTGGAAAGCTTCATGGGAAAATCTAGTGTTTTTTCTGCAGTTTTGTTAAAACTTTGCCCCATGAGGGACAAACCAAGCGTTATTTCAGGATATCCAAAAATTGTTCTCTGTTTTATATCCGCATCTGTTAAATTTACATCTGTAATCAACACGTTATTATCTAATTCAATAGAAACTTCACCATTAATAGAGTTACAGTTCCACATGTTTGTCTGAATTGCACCATATTTTATTGTACTGTACGAATTTAAATTATTTCCTGAAGACCAAATTTTTATTTTTCTATCCGTCATATTATTAATACAACAGGCATATATTATAACTTTTGTATTTACAAATCAAGATCCAGAAAGAAAGCCACTAAGTTTATATATGGATGAATTTCTATAATAAAATATTAATATAATATATTTTAATAATATTATAATAATAAAATAACAGAAGCACTTAAAAATAAGGCTTCAGCTCTTATAAATACCTGCGGAGCACTTAATGGAATGCAGTGTTTATGATCTGTAAATGTTTATTGATATTAATCAAGTTCCATCCGGTTTCCTGAATGACACTCTTCTCTTTATATAAGTGACATTTCCTTTAGTCACCCTATAGTTGCTAACCACAATCTTTGCACCACAATAACAGTTTTTTATTACATTCATAGCCACATACCTTATTATCTTGCGCCCACAGAACGGGCAGGTTACTTTATCCCCTGCTTCTAATTCTATTTCTTTTACCAGGGCGGCCCTCAACTCCAAAAAAGTACCATTAAAAGACGTTAGTATCCCACGATTTCCAATGTAAATTTTGATTAAAAAACAATGCTTATTTACGCGCTCAAATTCATCAATATAGCAATCAATACCGTATTTATCTCCAAAATCATTAAGATACTTTTCCAGTTCATTTCCTAACTTGTAATCTTCGTCCCTCTTGTCAATTCTTGCATTAACATCATCGAGAATACTTGCTTTTTCCTGTTCGGTAAATGTCTTCATTATGTTTATTATACTCTCCCTTTCTATATCGATTCCAGAACCAAAATATTTGTGCGTAATATCAGGGAAAAACTGAATCTGGTCAATCAGCCCATCATAAGTTTTTGACTTCTGGCAATAATTGGAGAGATAATCGGAAACATTGTTTTTAAGGTCGTTATTTTTTTTCTTCTCAGATAAATGCCTTCTGCCTTTGTAGTGCAAAATCCTACTTTTAAATTCAACGGTGTCCAATCCCTCCTCCAAAATTAGCTTTGCAACTTCGCTCCCTGATGTTCGGCCGTAAGCCGTTACAATAGAATCTGTTTGATCTTTCATAATCATGGCAAATTCCTTTACTTCCCGATTTGGATCCACGTTTGGATCTATATGAAACAACACCTGGGCTGTGACTATGGCAAGAGCTTTTTTCCGTTTTTTCATATTTACTTATGTTAAGCATATTACTGTCACCGATTTTTTACTTATTTTGTAATGAACTTCTATGGTTATAATCACAAAATATTAAAAACTATGCCGATTAATTTTATACATTTATGTCATAACTTTGAATTCTAACAATTATAACTTTTATATTTTCATCAATATCAATTTTCTAATTATTTATTGACTTTATTCTTAGCATAAAATAAAAAAGAAAATAGAATAACCCGAATTCTTAACCTTTTATGTCTGTTCAGACCATTATCTCATAACACGGAATGATTTTGATAAATAAAAATTCATTCTCACCGTGTCATGCCCTGCTCTTTATGAAATTGGCTAAACTTATAATCCGTTCTACTTTATCGGCGCTAAACACTTCCAAATCACTTTCAGATATCCTCTCTTCAGCAAGCAGTAACGCAAACAGATTAATGAGCTGGGAATATCTGTAATCATATTTTCTGTATATTTTGGCCAGAGATTTTGTCAGATAATCATTAATTCCCACGAGGTCTTGAAGTGAGGTAGCCATGGCTGAAAAGTCTCTAATCCTCTCTATCATGATATCACATTCTTTCTGCATGGCCTCATTAAATATTTTTCTTGCCTCCTTTTTTTCGATTTTGCTCCACGAATACTCCTCCATAGTTTTTCACCTCCTAAATTTTTTTACTTTCCAGCATGGCATTGAAATTATCACCATCAATAGCTTTGAAAATATGCCACCGCCATGCTTATTTATGTGATGCCTTTACTTACACTGCAATGACACATAATGTTCCCAAGCAGAATATTCTTGAAACATAAATAAATATTTGTCAGGTTTTATGATCAATAAAATAAGATTCCGGACTCAATTAGATGGAATCAGTTTTTTAAGCATAACAGTGAATTCACCTATATTATCATTCAATATGGCAAAGAAAGCACTATCAGTATAATCAACAATTCTTATGGCTTTCCGGCCAGTTTTCTTCCTTTTTCTGTGGGATATATTAGATGGACCATTGTATCCACTGAATTTTGTAACCGCAGAACCAGATTCTTTTCTTCAAGAGAACACAGTACCTGAGACACCATCGCTTGAAATCCCACTGCACTTTGAATATTTTTTTATGAAAATGGCTATCCCTGCAATATTTTCCATTGTCTCTGGGACACCGGGGGTTAGGCCCTTTCCTATTTCCTTTTCTATTCCTTCTTTATATGGGTGGACAATTGCCACGTGATCCATGAGCTGAATCCTTTCATAGGGTAAATCCAAAAAGTGTGCATGAATTTTATTGTCACTTTCAAATTGTCAATAGCAGTTTCATCGAAATAAACCCTATTATAGTCAGCCAGTGCAATTCTATAATTTAAATATCCTTAACTTTTGCAGTTAAATTATAATCATAGTTTTTAATTGCCCATAGACTCTAGATCTAACCATAATGTAACTATTTTAAATTCATCACTGTTTTAAAATCTTTGTAGAAAACATAAGACTGCTGGTTCATGAAAAAAAGCAATAGCTAATAACATCAACCAGCCCATCTTCCTGACTGAAAACACAATAATATGCTGTTGATGAAATAGATTTTACATTTATAAATAATATTCTTCTGCCAGTTATAACAATTCCAGCAGGATCACATTTCTAATTTTGCATATCCCTATGATAAAGAGAAAATATTTGAGGCGAGGAAAATCTAAAAAATTATATAACGAGCTTTTTAGAAATTGAATTGGCCCGGTTTGAAGCATGTTACATAATGATTGCTTGAAGCTTCCATTAATGGTGGAACATTCTCTCTACAATGACTATCGGCCAAGGGGCAAAGAGGGGCATATGAGCAACCATGGTCAGTACCAATTATTTTTGTTTTGTTTTGTCCATAGTTATCAAGGTAATCCATTATCTTTTTATTGCCCAAGAGTTTTTGAGGGTTTATGGCAGCGAGAAAAGCTGTATATGGATGATATGGACTTTTTAGGACCTCCATTGTTTCTCCATATTCGATAATTTTTCCGGTTTGAAGTACAGCAACTTTATTTGCTATTTTAGGGACTACCATTATATCATGTGTAATAAGCAAAAGAGTTGCCCCAAAAGAGTTCCCCATAGCCCTAAGCGTTTCGATAATTTCGTCTCTATGAATAAAATCAATCATAGTGGTTGGCTCGTCCACAACCACATATTTTGGTTTTACAATGAATGCTCTTGCAATAAGAATTCTTTGTTTTTCACCACCACTTAAATCGCTACCTTTTTTATCAAGATAAGATACATCCAAACCACTGGATACAATTGCCTCTCTTAGCAGTTCGTTCCTTTCTTCGCTATTTTTTATAGCAAGAAGGAAACGGAGAGGCCTTTCTAATATTTCTCTAACAGTTTCCAGTGGATTAATAGCTCCATAAGGATCCTGATGGATATACTGGGTAACTTTCCATAAATTATTTTTTTTATATTCATTTATTTCTTTTCCTAGGAGTAGTACTTTTCCTTTGCTTTGTTTTTCCAATCCACATGTAATCCTTCCCAAGGTCGTCTTTCCTGATCCAGTTTCTCCAACTAATGCTAAATTTTCAGATTGGGAAACGCTTATTGTTACATTCTGAAGTGCAGTCACTATATTTCCTTTTTTACCAAAAAATTTGCTAACATTTTGAACCAAAACGAGCTCATTCGAAGATAAGTTATTCAATTTTTCACCTCATTTAATGTGGAAACCAATTTTCTTGTATACTCATCCTTGGGGGCTTCAACTATATCTTCAGTGCTTCCCTGCTCCACAATAATTCCATCTTTCATCACAATCATTCTGTCAGCCGTAAAAACAACCGATGGCAAATCATGGGTTATATATATCATTGATGACCCGGATGCCTTAAGTGTTCTCTTTAGAATAGATAAAACATAGTATTCAGTGATCACGTCCAAAGCAGTAGTAGGTTCATCAGCAATTACAATCTCCGGGTAAGTGATCATTGCCAGAGAAATGAGGATTCTCTGTTTCATTCCTCCACTCATTTCGTGTGGAAAATAATCTTTAACACCCGTAGGCAAGTTTACATTAGCTAATGTTTCATCAATTCTTTTTTCTGACTCGCTCTTATCATAAATTCCCATTTTATCCCGCAGGATAGAGATAAAATTAGACCTTATTGATTGAACAGGGTTTAGTGAATTCATAGACGCCTGAAAAATCATTGTGATTTTATTCCATCTTATCTTATTCAGCCTGTAGTTATTCATTCCTATAATATTCTTTCCACCAAACATGATTTCTCCTGTTGCATAAGACGGAGGATCTATTATACCCATTATGGCTTTACCTATTGTACTCTTTCCGGCACCACTTTCCCCAACAATTCCCAATATTTCTCCACGCTTCAGGTTAAACGAAATTGAGTTTACAGCCTTTTTTTGAGCTCCGTAGGAAGAATAGAATACTGAAAGATTTCTAACCTCCAAAACATTTTCATTTCCTGTCATGCTACTACACCCCTGTAAGCATTTTCCACACTATAGCCAATCAGGGAGAATCCCATTGCCAGAATTCCTATACTGATACCAAATGGAACTATCCACCACCAGGCGCCCACATACAAAGCGTTTGATGTTTGTGCAAAGAAAAGTGTTGTTCCCCACGCATAGCTTGTAATTGGACCCACTCCAAGGTAATCCATATAAGCCAGAAAAAGTATGCCCCCGGTTGCGCTGAATATACTTATAGATATTATAAGGGGTAAAATGTGAACGAATATATCCTTCATTATATGTAAGTGCGGAGTTCCACTCATTATGGCCACTTCAATATATGGGGATTGCTTTATTGAAAGTGCTGAAGATCTTACCGTTCTGGCCATCCATGGCCATGATAGTACCCCTATTATTATGGATGCAGATACATTTGTAGGCCTGACAAAGGTTGCAATGACAATTAACAGTGGTAAAATGGGTAGTATAAGGAAAATATCAGCAAATCTCATAAGGGGTTCATCGGCACGCTTAAAATAGCCTGCTAACAAACCTATTGGAATACCAAACAAAGCTGATACAAACGCAGAAAAAAAGGCCACAAAGAGCGTTGGCTGTGAACCATACATCCACTGGCTAAAAAGATCCTGCCCTGAAGCTGTTGTGCCAAAGGGGTGAGAAAATGATGGAGGTGACCATAACGGTCCGGTTGATGCTATTGGATTATAGGGCAAATAAAAGAAGGATATTATTGCCATTGCCACGAAAAATCCTACTATGGCAAATCCAATTTTGAAGAACATATCATGTAGTAGAAGTGACATCATACTATCTTCTTTCTTCATATGTTTGACCACGCTTCTTATTTTTCCATATCTATTGTTTTCTATCATAAACTTTACACCTTTCTCACATATACGAAACCCTGGGATCCAGAATTGGATAAATTAAATCCGCCGCCAGATTCGATAAAATCATAACTATTGACGTCACAAACAAGCCAGCTTCAATCACCGGGTAGTCGTATTCAAGTGCAGCTGTAATTATAACTGTACCCATACCTGGCAATGAAAATAAGGACTCAATAATAAAAATACCACCAATCAGATAACCAAACTGCATAAAGAATTGCGTAATGGAAGGTAGGATTGAATTTCTTATTAATTTCATCCTTAAAGTCGAATCTTTTAGTCCTTGTGCCCTGAGGGCTGTAACAAAATCGCTTTTAAGAAAATCAATTGTTGCACTTCTTATTATAAGAGTATGGTTTGGAACAGTTGAAATTACAACTATAATTATTGGTAAAGTCATTCCATACATAATAGTTGTAATAGACGAACCGTATGAAAATGGAACAATTGCCGGCAAAATATGAAGTTTTAGACTGAATACCAAAATCATTATTAGGGCCAACCAGAATATTGGGGTGCTATTAATTAGATAAAGAATTGGAACAGATGTCTTATCAGATCTTTTATTTTTTCTTAATGCCAGTTCAACACCAATAAATATACCCATTCCCCATGCAATTATCTGAGAGACTATTATAAGCAATAGTGTGAAAGGAAGTGCTCTCATTACAATATTAATAGCAGGGTCATTGAGATATTCAAAGGATGTGCCAAAATTTGGAGGGAAAGTGAATACAACATTCCTAATGTAGATTTCAAACTGATTCATAATAGGTAAATTCAGTCCATATTCCGCTTCTACTTCATTCAGAGCCTTTGCATAGGTAATATGTGGATTCTCTGCAATCAACCTTGATACAAAGTCATATGCTATGTTACCCGGCATTAAACGTGGAATCACAAAAATTAACACCACTGCTGCTATATATACAATTAATGTTCCTATTATTCTCTTCGCTATGTATTGCCTACTATATCTATCTCTTAATCTCAACTCAACATCACCATGTTACTCCTGATCTTTACCACAAAAGGTTGGATACTTTTTCCATACTTTCTTTCAACCTGTTTAAATGATTCCTCATGGTCTAATTTACTGTGTATATTAAATTCTGCTATTATTCTTGTTATGAACTTGCCTATCATACTGTTTAATTCTATTATAGCCATTGCCTTATCACCGAGCATGCTTTTTAATTCATTATTTTCCTTTTCCTGTGACTTATAAGTATTATTTTCTGATGGACCATTTTTGGCACTTTGAAATAATTGGCATTTCCATTTATAATATATAGATGCGACTATTCCATACTTTATGCATATTTCTACAGCTGATATATCTGTATTAACGGACTTTATTATATTAAATTTCTCTTCACTACTAATGTAATTTCTCATATCGCCAGGTCTCCATATAAATAAAATAATATTATATAATATTTATATATTTTATTGTATAAATATAAGAGTTTAATGTGGTGCATACTAATGTTAATCCTTTTCCTGATTTCTCTTCTTCCTTATATTCAAACCTACACCAGTTGCCACTGCTGCAATAATGATAACTGCCGCTATAATCGCATAAATATAAGTAGGATTTAAGCTACTCTTTACTGTAATGGGGTGGGCCACCATTAATGTTCCATCGTAAAACTGTGGCATAGTTAATGACTGCGTATCAAATATTCCCGTGTGGTTTGTGGCATTTCCCCAATAAACGGAATTACTGGCTTCTTCGAAATTGTAAGTGTAGTAAAGTGGAATCATTGGTACCTGATTTGCAAAATTAATTGCCAGTTCCCTATTCCAGTAATTGCTATGCGGTGTGTCAAATGGATAGGCGGATGCATTGATGTAATCCTCTATCACGTCTGCAAGTGTGCCATTTTTAACATCGTGTGTTCCATATAATGCCGATGCATTGGTTCCAAGAGATTTATCAAATGCAGGTGTCAAATATCCATAGAAGAACGTGTAAATGTTTGTTATGAATGAGTTCAAGGGTACTCCAAATCCATACCCATCCCAAACTGCTGCTCCATAAGTTGGCTGATCACCAGATGCTAGGGTGCTGGTGAAATCTGTAGTTGTTAATGGTGCGATATTAACTTTAAATCCTGCCGCCTTCCACATTGTCTCCAATTCAAGAGATATGTCTGTTGCACCTGTTTCATAATTTGGATATATAAGTTTTATAGTAACAGTGTTTCCGGTAGAATTTTGCCAGTATCCACCTACCATTTTAAATCCTGCACTTTCCATCAGGCTATCAACCTTGGCCTGACTCTGGGTATAATTTGGGATCTCACTAGAATTTAACCCAAGCATTTTGTCGTAGCCGCTTGTTAAAGTTGCATAGTTTAACATTGTATAACTATAACTACCATACCCGATATGGGCAAGTTCACTTCTATTGACTGCATAAGCTAAAGCCTGCCTCACACTTGTCATGTTGAGTGGATATTGCATAAAGTTTAGGTTTATGACCTCTTCTCCGGAAGGCACAGTCGGGTAAAGTTTATATCCTGGAACCTCGAATGCCTTTGCGCTTGTGTATGACCCCCCATCCCAGGCTATTTGAATTTCACCTGAGGAAAGAGCAGCTATTTCTGCTGTTGATGAGTCGAAGAGGATTATTTTCAGGTATTTGTAATAGGGTGTTCCTTGGTAATAGTATGGATTTCTGGTAAGTATAAGCGGGTTCTCACCAGTTGTATAATTAGTTATAACATATGGGGCATCTAACACAACATTCTTTTCGTTTGTAAAAGACGCTAAATTGGCCGGAGAAATATGTTCAAATGATGGTGCGTAAACAAGGTCAATTTCTCCACCTGCAAGTTCATCCAAAAGTGAAGGCAATGGGTTCTTAAAAACCAGTTGAACTGTAGTGCTATTTATTATGGTTGCGTTATGAACCATTACAGATCCCCAGTAATTGGCGGTACCGGTTGCTGTATTGTTATAAACATCCGCTGTAAACGCTAAATCCGTGGAATTGAGTGGTTGTCCATTATCCCATTTTAAATTGGGCCTCAATGTTAAATTCCAGACTGTATAGGATGGATTTGAAGACCATGTTTGGAGCAACCCTGGATGTATTCCAGAATCTGGTGGATAACCCATAGTAACCAGAGGAGTGTAAAACAGATAATTCAATCCGGATGCCGAGTATGTGGTTGTGAAAGGATTAAGTGTAGACCACGAGTAATCACTCAATAATAGTCCCATGGTCAGGGTAGACGTATTGCTTGGACTTGGGCCTGTACTCGCACTATTTACTGCGTTCAATCCGCCGGCAGAAACACTCCTGTCGGATTGCGTTACACCATAAAGGGCAGTACCAATCATAACTACTGCAATCAATATAACTACAAACTTTTTTAAGTCAGTATTTACCATAATATAATAAACATAAATTTATATTTAATAATTGTTTTTTACTACTGACAATATTACAATTATAACATTTTAAAATTAATTTATACATATTTATTATTCTTTAATATTTAAATATATATTTTTCGGACCTTTATTTTAATTGTAATAATATATTATTTTCTTACTGATTTCTAATACTTAAATATTGTCATACCGTGTCATATTTATATTATAATTTAATTTTCAATTGTTATGAAAACAGTTAAAGATATGATAAATAAACCTGTCAATGAAATATCAGGGTCCATCCAACTTGACCTAAATTCAAAAAAATTAAATTCATTGACCCCCTATATTATTTAATCTACAGTGAAATGCATGAATATGATCTAACCTATACATACATTGACAATGGAATAAACAAATCAAAATCATGGTTACTTAATAACAATAAATTACACATTCTCCATTTATTAAATTAGTTTATGAATTATTGACACCATATATAAGAACGCATGACTATAATGTATACAGCAGGTACATGCGTGTACTTGCAATAGATTTTACATTCATTAAAACATATATAAATAATTCAGATAGTTGCAGGGGAGAATCAAATAGAATGAAAATACATGTTATCATATATGAGTGCAATATTTATTTAAATTTTTGGGACTTTTAAGAATTATGGTAATAATGGTGTTATATATCATATTTTTTTGCATACATCTGGGTTGTTTTTGGATTTATATTTGTTATTGCATCTATTATTCTTATAACCTCTGTACCGGTATATTATATTATGACTCTAAATAAATTACCAGTATGTGAGTATGAATAACCGTAACTGATAAATAATAAATTGTTATAATTAAATGATAGGACGTGGATCAGGAAATTTTTAAATACTTAGAAAAATTTCATCTTTCAGATTATGAAATTAAGGCATATTCATGCCTTTTGATGAACGGACCAATGAAAGCCACAGAAATAATTAAAGAAACTGGCATTCCACAACCGAGAATATATGATATCATTGGAAAATTGGAAAAAAGAGGACTAATTAACATAGGCTCTAGCTTAAAACGAAGTTATGAAGCAATTATGCCATCTGAAGCATTCAAAAATGAATTAGATAGCATGGAGAAATATATAAATCAACTGGATGAGTTTGTAAAATACAATAGAAAAAATGTTGCATTAAAATCACCAAATGTATGGTTTATTGAAAATGATATCAGAATAGCAAGTAAACTTGAGAAATACTTGGAAAACGCAGATATAGAAATACTTCTTTCTCTTCCAGGATGGAAAATAAGGAAACTGTTGCCTACCCTGCGTAAAGTTTCAGGGCAGGATATTACTATATGTTCTGTGGTTAGTGAAGATATTGGAGAAGGTTTGATTAATTCTCTATGTGAGATTGGAATTTGCAAGGTGAGGAAAGTACCCCCAGCTGAGATGGTAATTATAGATAGAAAGATTTCATTTCTAAATGCCAAATCAGTTTCAGAAACTTCGGACTATTCAATTTTTATTCAGGAGGAAGAATTAGTTGATGTTATGGCATATTACTTTTTTTATATGAACTGGATACCTTCTGAATATAGAATGAATTTTAACAAGATTAAAAAAATCAGAGTTATCACTTCCTGGCTTGCATGTGAGGCTATAGATGAAATGAAAAAGAACGGAATGCAGTTACATGGCCATGTAAATGGCTTTTTTAGAGGAAGGGAAATTGTGGTTTCCGGGAAAATTATTTCAAGCATAAGGATACAAGGTATCCAGCAGGCTTTTCTTATTGAGGAGGATGGCAAAAAATACAGCGTTGGGGCAAAAAATGGAAAGCTTGAGGATATCAAGATGGAAGAAGTCATAATTGAAGTGATAAATGCCAATCAGACCTGAATTTATTATTTCAATAATAAAAATAAAATGGCATAGTAATGGAGGACAAATATTCCTAAGCATCTCAATGTGAAATTTTATTATTAAATTTAGACCTTACATTGTGCATTATGCAAATTGCCATAAATCTTCATATAAATTAAATATTATAAAATTTATTAATTTAAAAAATTATATCAATTTATTATAATAAAATTATTATGTGCATTTATAATAGGCTTGGATGCACATAAAAGATAACAGCTTCAAAATTTTTTATAGTTTTATATTAAATAATAGTTTAATATCATCGGCGTCTATAATTGCTAATGTTTCCATAGTATATTTTCTTTATTTTTATACGAGGTCAGCTTTAGATGTAAGCATAGTAGCCATAATCACATCTATTTTTACCATTATTGTTTCGCTCCCATCAGGTGTATTTATAGACCATTTGAACAGGGGGTTGTTATTGTCATTATCCGGTTTCCTTGGAGGTGTGGCTTTTATTATATTTGCTTTTTATATAAAAATTGTAGGTTTTAATTTATATTTATTAATTACTGTTGCAGTATTCAGGATAATAGCAATGGATATTTTCAGGTCAACAAATAATTCAATACTGCCAGATATCACATCTTCATTAGCAAAAAACAATGGTATAAACCATTCATTAATGTACGGAATACGGTCAGTATCAAGTATAATTGCTGGAATTATTATATTATACAGTATATTCTTTGCATTCCTATACAGTTCATTAACATATTTTAGTGCAGGCCTTATTTCATTTTTAATTATTTATCCATTTATAAAAAATAAAAAATTAAGCAATTCAAAGAAAAAAATTAAAATTTTTAGTGGTATAATAGATGGCTTTAGATATATTGTCAAGGAAAAGGGTTTATTTGAATTAACATTGTTATCTGCGTTTCTAAATTTATCATTTGGAATAACATTTACATACCTTGTAGTTTACATAATTTCAGGGATTCATGGCAATTCCTTGATATATGGAATGGTTCTCGGAGTATATCCACTGGGATATGTTATCGGGTCCTTATCAGGAAAATATATTAATCTTAAATACACCGGCAAAATCTGGATACTTCATGGAATATTATCCGGCATATCATTTATCATTATGGGAATTTTCCCTGGTGATCTTACAGTGATTGTATTTTATATAATTATAGGAATTTCTGTCGGTTTTTCAAATAATATATGGTTAACATCCTCACAGAACACTGTACCTGAACATATGCGTGGACGGTACTTTGCAACAGATAATTTTTTCACATCTATTTTTAACCCATTATCAATTGTTTTGGGCATTTTATTAATTTTATTTTATGGTATTATTCAAACATTTATTATTTCCGGTATTATTATGGTTTTTTTCTCTTTAATATTTTTATTCATGAAAAATACATTTAATTTTAATGGAAATAAAAAATCTGATAATAGAGAAACAATATTATAATATTGCTGCATATATATTTTAAAGGCTAAAAATATATATTTAATTAACTTTTGTCATATAAAATGTAAGTATAGTTTTATAAATATCGTTATTATAACCCTCTATGGGATTTCTAAAACTATACAGGCAGTATAAAACGGTATACAAAAATCCTTTTTATGTAGCTTTTGATAGAGCCAGAAACAAACAGCATATAAAGATTATAGCTGAAGATGGAAGATCCTCATTCTGGAATGGTGATAAGGTAGATTTATATGCTCTGGCTGTAAACAACCATTTATCAAATGATGATGTAGATTTTTTTACATTTGAAAATTCACAGATACCACACTGTATAAATTTTAAGTATAAATACGCACAGTTTATGATATGCAACATTGACCAGAGTTCAAATTTCTTTGGCATATTCTTTGGAAATGAGTATAAATTTTTAGACCCTGCAAATGAAAATGTAATAGATATTGGTACAAATATAGGTGATTCTTCAATATATTTTACATTAAATAAGGCAAAAAATGTAATTGCACTGGATAAAAAATTTTATGCAATAGCCTTAAAAAATATAAAGGCAAATGATTTGGAGAAAAGAATAACATTATTAAATAATTCATATGGTAAGGACATAACATTAAATGATATAATTAAAAAATATAAATTGGATTCAGCAGTTTTAAAAATAGATTCTTCGGAGGGCGAAAAAGCGTTAATTGATGAAGAAGAAAATACGCTTAAAATGTTTAAAAGAATGCAGATACTGTGTCATAATGATTATAATGAATTAAAAAATAAACTTGAGAATTGTGGTTTTACAGTAACTATAGAGAAAGAAAAGAATTATGGTAAAAATATAAACAGCAACTTATATTTATATGCAAAAATTTAATAATAAATAAATTAATTTATAATAATATTATTATTATCTATGGAAAAGGCAGTTTTTCTTGACCGTGATGGTACAATAAATTACGATAATGGCTATACGTATAGAATTGAAGATTTAAAATTATATGACGACATAATACCATTAATAAAAAAATATTATGATGATAATTATTTAATAATAGTGATTTCAAATCAATCTGGCATAAACAGAGAATATTTTACGGTAAATGATATGAATAAATTTAATAATGAAATAAAAAAAATATTTTTAAAAAATGGAATAGAAATAAAAGAGTTTTTTTATTGCCCACACAGGCCTGATGAGCATTGCCATTGCAGGAAGCCAGAAACTGGATTAATCGAAGAAGCAGTTGAAAAATATAATATAGATTTACAAAAATCTATTTTTATAGGGGACAATGACGACACTGATGGCCTGCTGGCAAAAAAAATGAATGTAAAATTTATAAAAATACACGGTTATAACAAATCACTTTAAAGCATCAAAAGATATATCATTGCCATCAACATATGGCTTTATAATATTATCTACATATAACCTTAAATTTTTATCCTCACTGTTCATATCGTCGCATAGCAATAATATTCCAATGCCCTTATTTACCGCATTATAATACTTGAAAAATGTGCTCCAGAACTCATTGTCATGTGACAAATTGCCAGAATTTGAAACGGGCAGTATCTCATTTATATTGTATATTACTAAAAATGGATCCCTTAAATTCCCCATCTTTGTTACTATTTCCGCCCACAATTTCTCTGCAAGGCCAGAAGAATCTTCACTGGATTCGGCTATTCTTCTATTATAATAATCTATTGACAAATCAAATCTTGTTATTTTATCCGTGCCTTCATTTTCTATAAAGTTTTTATATGGATCAAATTTTATTGTTGTTAATAATACGATATTCCTATTATTTTTTATTGCTTCTTTCATTATTTTTATTGATAAATCTATTTTGCCATCGCCTTTTTTGCCTGTTATTAAAATTTTTTTCTCTGATGCTGCAAGCGATATTAGCGTTTCGGATTTTGTATCAAGAACAGCTCCATTATTAGATTCTTCACGGTGAAATGTTATTGCTTTCTTTACATCGTTTTCACTGTTATCCTTTAATTGTCTGCTGGTATCACTTATACTGTAATCCATCTGAAAGAAATTTGGTATCTTTGCCTTATATGTGAATATTGCAGATTTACTCTTAAATAGTGGCTTGCGTATTCTTGATGAGTAAACCTTCTTCCTTTTATTTTTCATTTCTTTCCATACAAGTTCTGTTTTTATGCATTCCTTAAAAAGTGAGGATAAATCCTTATTTACATTTCCGTCCTTTAATTTTTTATATTTTTCATTTCTTTCCATTAAAATTATTTTTAATAAATATTTATCCTCGTTTATTTTATATATAGTTTCTTTTTCATCTTTATTATAATATAAAAACCAGAATAATATACCCTGACCATTCCCCAGTTTATTTATAAAATCATGCAAATCCGCAATTTCTATTCCAGTATCATAATAATCTTTATCTTTTCTGATATCAGACACAAGGAAATCTGTCATTACCGGCAAAGAGTCTATAGGGTCCAGTTCGATAGATTTTTTTATAAACGAATACCTTGTATTTGTGTTTATAAATATATGTAATTTATCATTATCATTAAAGTAAAACAAACCAAATTTCTGGCCAATTGCACCAGATAACCGCTGATTATAGTCTCCATCAACAGATCCATTTACAACTTCATACCATGACATTTTTATACACTACATTGTTATAATATTCGGATGTACTTAAATTTTGTCATGCATGGGTCATACAGGATTAAATTGCCATGCACAATAAATAAACTTTTATACTGGAACTTATTACAATCATAGACAAATGGTGTAATAAATGGTTTTTTCTATAGGCATAGATATAGGAACAGAAAATTCTGCAGCTGCATATACAGGCGTGAACAATGGCAGACTAAGCCAGATAATGTTGCCAGCAATAGAGGGGCCATCTACATACGGCAAATCTTTTCCATCATACATAATGGTTGATGATAAACACAATATATCTGTGGGCAAAAAAGCAAAGGATTTAAAGTTGCTATATCCTGATTCAGTATTTTCACATTTTAAAAGAAAGATGGGCACAGATTATTTATATAAGGCATATAATAGATATTATACACCCCAGGAACTAACTGCATTTTTATTGAAAAAAATAAAAAATGATGCTGAATTATATATGGATGATAAGCTAAAAGACGCTGTAATTACAGTGCCAGCATATTTTAATGATAACCAGAGAAATGCAACAAAAACTGCCGCAGAAATAGCGGGCATAAGGGTAAAAACATTGATAAATGAGCCTACCGCAGCGGCAATAGCCTTTGGTTTTGAAAAACTTTTGGATAATGAAAACCAAAATAATAAGAATATTCTTGTTTATGATATAGGTGCAGGAACTGTGGATGTAACAATAATAAACACAAATAAGAGGATATTCAATGTATTGTCAACATCCGGAGATACAGATATAGGCGGAATAGATATGGATAATGCAATAAAATCATACATAAATGCATTTTTAAAAAATAATAATATAAATATAATAAATAATTATGAATATGATTCTTATATAGATTCAATGTCTGAAAATATAAAAATAAGGTTATCCACATATGATTCATATGAAGTTTATTTAAGTGATTTACTGGGCAAATTTTATAATTTTAGAAATAAAAGTATATTTAAAATAACTCGGAATACTTTTGAAAATTTAATAAAAGATATAATGAATAAAACTGTAAAATCTATAGATACAGCACTGGAAAAGGCGTCATTAACAAAAAAGGATATAGATGAATTAATATTAACAGGTGGCCCTACAAGAATACCATATGTAAGGAAGATAATTGAAACTTATTTATCACTAAAATCCGTGAATGGAATAGATCCTATGGAGATAGTTGCCAGAGGGGCTTCAATAATGGCAGCGGATAAAATATCCATAAATGAAATAATCTCAGGACCGGTGAAATTTAATGATGTTACCCCATTAACACTGGGCAATGTAATAATAAACGATATTGTTGTACCCATGATACCTGCAAATACAAAATTGCCATGCACTGTAACAAGGCCATTCACAACAATAAAGGATTACCAGAGAGATATAGAAATAAAAATAGTTCAGGGTGAAAGGCCAATGGGTTCAGATAATTCATTATTGGGTAATTTTATACTACAAAATATAAAGCCAGCTCCCAGGGGCAAAGCAAGGATAGATGTTACATATAAAGTGGATAAAAATGGCATTTTGCATGTTTCAGCCACAGATGCAACAACTGGTTCAAAAAAAGAGGTAATAATTAAAAATTCAATAAATATTGATAAGGATAAAATAAAAAAAATGAAGGATGACCTAAAAAAATATTATATTATAGATAACGAAAAGAAAAAAATGGCATTGATAATGAATTCAGCAGATGAATTATTATATAGATTGAAAGAACTTGCCAATAGCCAGTATAATTCAAATGCAAAATATTATAATGTTAATAATGATATTTTAAATCTTGCAAAAAACATAAAAGAAAATAATATAAACAATCTTGAAAAAATAGTAAAAGCAATAAAAAATGAATATAACATTTAAAAAAATTTTTAAATGCATTTTACATAACCTGCAGTGAAATCCAAAATAATTGCAGTAATAATTATATTTATTTTATTATTTACATATTTAAGTTTAAATAATTCAAATAATATTAATTATAGATATAATAATTATGTGCCTGATTATTATATAATCAACAATAGCAGTTCAACGGATATTAAATGCATGAATAATGAATTAAATATATTTACAGACAATTCAACACCATCATATTTGGAAGAAAATTTAAGTTCTTATAATGAAACATTATATTCATTCAATTTATCATGGAATTGCTATGGCAATTATGCACAAACTGAAAATAATATTATAATAAAGCAGGATAATAAAACATTATTAAAAATAAAATATGGTAAATTAGATAATATGAATACAAACATAAACGGTAAAAAAAATTATGAGAATGCTATAAAAATTAACAGGATGAACTATAATTATTCAATAAATTTTATTTTTAATAAATATATAAATAATTATGCATATATTTTTATTAAAAACAGCTCATTTAAGGCACCATTAAAAATTGGATTAATAAATAAATATTATTATGGCGATATATCCCTTCTTTTTGGTGGCAAATATTCAAATCAGACAATATCAAAAATAGATATAAAAAAATATAATAAAATAATAATGCCTTCAAAGAAAAGCATAAAATTTTATCTGGATAAATATAATATTAAAAGCAATTTTTATGAACCACTTCTATTGAACTCATCAATGTCCATTAATTATAATATTAATTCGTTAATATATTTGAATAATAATTATGATATAGTTTTATATAACTATTATAATAATTCATTTAAAACGTTGTATGATAATAGTATTAGCAATGTATCATATATTTCATCAATAAAATTGAATAATAGTATTATATACTATTTTTATAACGGCAGCATTAATCTAATAAAAATCAATTTATTTAATTTGAGTTTAAATACGAAGATATTAAAGTCGTATAATGAAAAATATTTATTATATTATAATAATAATTATGTATTATATAATAGAAATTCGGATTTTACATTAGAAGATAATAATAGAATAAAGAATATTTCATTAAATTCTAAATTATTATATATAAATATCAAAAACAATATAAATATTATAACGTATAATAAATCGATAAACCGCATGTATTATTATATTATAAATAATACCTATAACCTAAATTCTGTAAAAAACCAGAGCGCATATATTAATATAAAATATATTAACGTTAATAATGGCTTGAACTCGGTAATATATAATAATTTTACATATGAAAATATTTTTAATGATTTATTTTATAATATCAGCATTGCCAATAATAATTTGCTATTCTCTGGTGAATATCTATACATTTATAAAAGCAATGAAACATATAATACATCAATAAATTATAAAAATTACATTATTTCATATAATAATAAATCATTAATGTTATATAATAATTATAATATATTAATTTATAATATTACAACTATATATTCTAAATACAATATAACAATAAATTCCTTAAATCAGAAAATATATTTTAATAAAACATTCATATCGTTTAATATTACATCAGAACTTGATTATAAAATAATAATAAATATAGGGAAATATAGTTTTATATTGAATAATATAAATTATACCTATATAAAAAACATAAATAACAATGCAAATAAATTAAACGCAACTGCAATAAATTTAGCAGGCTATGCATATAATTATTTGTATAATTTTACATATGACAATAAAATACCTAAAGTATTGACGAATCCGGTTAATGGTTCGTTTATAAATAATATATATAATATCAGTTTTAATGTAAATTCAAAATTCAGGGAGATATATTTTAATTCTTCTTATTTCAGTTATAATTTTAATAGAAACAGTACATTTAGGATAAATTTAAGCAATTTCTACGGTATATTAAAAATTAATATATCCTTAATAAATATATATAATATTAAATTTAATTACAGTTTAAGCTATAATATAATAAAGGTTAATTTATCATTGCTGAATATAAATATACATAATAATGAATATTTTAACAAAAAATATGTAAATATAACATGGAATCATATTAACAATGCATCATCATATGAAATAATATATAATAATACTGATATAAAAACAGAATATACTTACTGCAATATATATTTAAATAATGGCAATTATAATATTGAATTTGTTATAAATTTAATAAATGGCACATCAATAAATTATAATGTGTATAAAATACATATAGTAACATATAGGCCCGAAATAAGATATTTTATTAATTCATTATATTTTTCATTTAATAATAATTCCAAAAATAATTCTATAAATTTAACTGTAAAAACAAATATGACATCGTTAATATATATAAATATAAATTCAGATAATAAGATCTTTTATAACTATTCCGCAGGCAATATCAATATATCAATAAAAAATTTATATTTAAATAATGGAATATATAACATTTCAATTATGGCGGAAAACAGTGCAAATTTAACGACATATAAAAATATAACAGTTTATGTGAATAATAATATGCCTGAAAAAATAATAGTTAAACGCAGTGAAATATACACAGATAAAAATGCATCAATAAACATTTTGAACTATAATGATAGCTTAAAATATTATTATATTATAGATAATAATAGAGTAAATTACGCAAAAAACATTTCATTTAAAAATGATGGCGTTTATAAAATAAAAATACTCGATGAAAATAAATATGGCAGTTATAACTATAAATATATAAAAATATATTATTCGGATTACAAACCTGTGATTTCATTAAACTGCACAATAATAAACAATACTGTAAACCTGGATTATACGTTTAAGGACATTATAGATAAATTCACTGTTGTTTTAAATAATGGTTCTATTAATTATTATAATATAACATCAAATAATTTTAATTTAACAGAAAAATTTTACAAAAATGGTTTATATTATACGAATATAAGCATTTCAGATATTTTTGGTAATCATAATTATTATAATAAAACATTTAATATAAGTTATTTTATAAAAATATACAGTGCAAAAATAAAAGAAATCAATAATAGATTATATATAAAAATAGATGGCAGGAATATAAAAAATATTACGGTAGAATGGTTTATAAATAATAAGTATTATAATTCTGGAAACGAGATAAAATATTCACTGCCCACTGGCATAGATAAAGTTACAGCCAGAATAAATTATGATGGAAAAACAATTTATGTTAATAAAAAAATAATTGTTTTAGGTAATATTCCATATTACATCTCCATAGCATCTGTATTGGTAATAATATTTATATTTATTTTAAATAATATATACTATAACAATAAGGAGATAGAAAGCATAATAAAAAATGCAAATGGCAAAACAATAAAGTCCTTAATTAGGGAAGCGAGGAAAAACAGGATAAATAAGCATTATTTAATGGCAAAGATAAAAACAATGGAAAAACTAAATAAAATATCGATAGAAAAAGATCTTGACAATGAAAGATTTATTATTAAAAAATAAATTACAATTGCTATTTTATATAAATTCTATTTTAAATGCCATATAAACTTTTAGCTCATATTTTTAATGTATCAAAATATTCATTTGCCTCTTTTTCAAATTTTTTATATAATGCATTATGTGCATCAGGATTATGGCTTCCCCTTATATAAAAATCGTCAACTGTATTTAAAAATTCCTTTATTAAGGAATCATCTTCAGACATTACCATCAATGAAGGCCCGGTATCACCTGTTATGTATATATTATTATTTTTTGACCTAAAATTTAAAAAGTTTTTCAGTAAATTTATGCTTTCTGGCGTCTGTATAACATTCCCACTTGACAGTAAAACTGAATTTAGGTTAAACATGTCGTCCATTGATCTTTTCATTAAAATATTTAGGGGAAATTCATTATCTATTATTTCATTTATTTTACTATATTTATTATCAAGCCATTTTTCATAGAATATTGATTCAACTGCAGCCTTATGTGCATTTGCTGTTTCATATTCTATGGCCTTTGGGAATATATAATAATTCATTTTTTTTACATTCAAAGGTATTTCAAATGCAAAGGAATCCCTTTCATTTATTCCGGGGTATGACAGCCACATTGAGGGGCCATTTACAGACGCTCTTGTGCCTGACCCCGAAACTAATCTTGCATATCTTGATACAAATGAATCGTCATTATATGCGCCATCATAAACATTTTTTACAATGCTTCTTGCCACAGCGGATGCAACAGCCGATGACTCGCTCATGCCCTTTGCATTTTCATATTTTCTATACCTTCTTATAAAAAATATAAAACTCCCATCAATTTTTAGTTCCTTTTTAATAAAATTCAATGGCATTCCATATCTTTCCGTGTTTTTATAATATGCTCCATCCAAAAATACTGAATCCTTGCTATTTTCATTTATATACATGCATGCACTGAAACATAGTGAAAAATCTGTATTAAATGATATTGATGGGTTATATGCTATTTTGTTATAATTATCATAATAGCCTAAAAATTTTTCAAATGCCTTTATTGGATAACTATAACCTAATGTTGTTTTATTGCCTTCTATATTTTTATTATATGAATCTAATTTTTTATATAACCCACGGTTAATCAATTTTTTTAATATTACTGTTCCTTCGTAATGATAATCCATAAAACGTTATTATAAATAACATTAATTATTTTTGCACTTACATGAACCCGAGCCATAATAATAGTATGCCTATAAACTCCGCATAATATAAAAATACAGGGATAGCGGCTATATACAGGGTTCCGGCTATTGCAACTATTATTACACCTGCTATTATGCTCAATAGTTTTTTACTTTTAAATTTTTTATAACTTATTGCGGCTATTAAAATTATAAAAGCCGCTGCAGGGAAGGTTACAAATGATGATGATATAGTTACTCCCAGTGGCAATACACCAAAAACTATGTGCTCCTTTATTATATTCCCTACAGGATATAATACTAATGTCACTATAAGAAATACTGTTGCCAATACTGAATATATATAATAATATGATAAAAATTTCTTATTATTATATAATGCAAATGAACCTAAGGCAAGAAACTGTACAAGAACCGCAACCAAAAATAGATACAGGTCTATTATTAATTCAGAATATATTTTATTTGCCATTAATATTTCAAGCAAAACTGCTACGGTAAATACAACCAGGCCAACGGACCAGTACAATAAGTTTAATTTTTTTGTTTTTAAATATTTTCTTAAAATAAAAAACGTTAATCCGGCACTTAATAAGAATATTATTATTGTTGATAATGTTACAAAGGTTTCTGAGGTTACTGAAAACATATTCCTTGATTATAAATTAATATTAATTATTTAGTATTTATGCAAAAATATATAAATATTTCAAAGCTCTAAAAAATTGATTTTATTTACAGGCATCTCTTCATTTAATCTAATATTTCTCTGTTCTTCATACTCACTTTTATTTATTGATGCATTGATATCATTATATTCATCAGTATATGTTTTTAATTTAACGCCGTTTTCATATTTATACGGCACACTTATTATTGAATTGCCCCTGAAATTATCGGATACCGAGTTTACTGATACAACCGGTATTCTATTTTCCAGGGACCTTAATTTTACATATAAATGCCATTCATTATGGAATTTATAATTTATCAGTGATGGGTTTATTATAACATCGCATTTATTTTTGAATAATATTCTTGGCTCTTCAGGAAAATCCAGGTCATAGCATATTAATATGCCTATTCTAAGATTTCCCACATTAAATATTTTTATGGTATGCCCACCTTTATATTTATTTTTTTCAGCACTGTATAAATTTATTTTATCCTGGAAACCTATTATATTTTTATTTTTTATTAAAAATGACCTGTTGTATAAATAATCATCCATATATGATAAACTGCCAAGTATTATCGTGTTGCTTATTTGTAGGCTATCAATTATCCCATACAATCTATTTTCATTTATTTGTTCCGTTATAAATTTTTCAGGTAATACTATTATTTCATTATTATCGCTTTTCAAATTTCTTATATAATCCAGTGAACTATAATAGTCCATTCTTTTTGATTGTATAGCCCTAATATTAAATACCATTATTATTTAATTAATAATTATTTATTAATGTTTTTTATTCAACATTTCTTCAACAAAACCTATATCATTAATATAATCAATGTCCTTTAAAAGGTTTTTATTTATATTTATTCCATGAAAATCATTTAAATGCTTTTTAATTAGAGATTTGCCCCCCTGGTCTCCGGATAGGTTTAACAGTTCACTGAAATACGATTTAGAAAATATAACCGGGCTTTTAATAATATTATCATCAAGCAGGCCAACTATGCCATAATCATTTTCATTAAAATATTCTATTAATTTATTGATTATACTGCTATTAATCAATGGCATGTCTCCTGGAATTATCATGGCTGCATTATTATTAACATTTTTTATGCCATTAACTATTGAATATGCCATACCCTTTAAATAATCACTGTTCATAACTGTTTTAAAATTTCCTGGAATAATATCTTTATATTTGTCGTAATTATTTATTACTATAATTTTTTCATTTAAATTTGAATAATTCACATTTTCGATTACGTATGATATTATATATTTTCCATTAATTTTATATAATAATTTATCTGTTCCAAATCTTCTTGATATGCCAGAAGCTAAAATTATGCCGGCTATTTTTGCCATTTGTACGTATTTAGATTGATTATTATAATATTTTCTATTAACAATATTTTTAATGTGCTTATTATTATATGATTATGTACGAAGATTTAATAAAATTACAGGGTGATTTAAAAAATAATAATATGGAATATGCAATATCATACGTAATAAACACATCAGGATCATCAATAGCAAAACCGGGATTCAAATTATTAATTTCAGATAATAAAATATTGCATGGAACTTTGGGGTCACCATCTTTAGATAATGTTGCCCTAAAAGAATCAATGCTTGCAATAAAAAATAGGAAAACAAAAACATTGAAAATAGCTCTTGACAAGGACAACAAGAACAGCGATTATTCAATGAATACAACATGTGGCGGAATAATAGAATTATATATAGAGCCATATTATTCAGATAGATTAGTACTTGTTGCAGAATCAGAAAACGATGAATTAATGAAAGCCATGGTTAACATGGAAAATTATACCGGATTAAAAGTAATAAAATACAATATTAAGACAGATAAAGATACAATATTCAATGACAGCTTTGATAATGACTATATATTAATGCTGACCAAAAGCCCTGCAGAAACTGAATTCTTGTCATATTTTCTCACTAAAAAAAGCAAATATCTTGGCCTTGTGGCAAGCAAAAATAGATTTAATTCAGATCTTGATACTTTGAGGAAAAAGTTTAGTGAGGATGAACTGAAAAGAATAAAATGTCCGGCAGGCATGGATATAAATGCCATAACCATAGGAGAAATAGCAATAAGCATAATATCTGAAATAATTTCAATAAAAAACAAAAATTAAATAATAATTATAAATATTACTATATGAAATATGTAAATTTAGGCAATTCGGGAACAAAAGTTTCAACACTGGCTGTAGGAACCTGGCATTTACCGGGCTCAGGGCATTTCGATAAAAACAATATTGAAACAGTAAATGAGGAGGAGTTTAAAAAAATTTTTAAAAAGGCATACGATTATGGCATAAATTTCTATGATACTGCAAATATTTACCATGGCAGGGTAGAGCACAATGAGGATTGCATTGAATGTACAGGAAATTCAGAAAAGATTCTTGGGAATATTATAAAGGATTACGACCGTGAATCCTTGGTCATAGCAACAAAGGTCAGGGGTCCCATGAACCATTATGCCAATTCATGTGGTTTATCCAGAAAGCATATTATGAGCCAGATTAAAGAATCATTGAAAAGGTTAAAAACGGATTATGTTGATTTATATCAATTCCACTGGTCAGATAATGATACGCCATTAGTAGAGACGCTAAAAACAATGAGCCATATCATTGACCTTGATTTATCGAGATACATCGGCATGAGCAATGTTAATGCACATGATATGCCTGAATTTATGGAATTATCAGAGAGGTATAATTTAAATTATTATATAACAATGCAGGAACCATACAACATATTGAATAGAAAAATAGAAAACGATAAAATTGTATATGCACAGAGGTATAAGTTGGGTTTACTTGCATATGTACCGCTTGATCAGGGTATATTATCGGGCAAATATTTAACAGATTATGGTAAGGAATCAAGAATTAATTATTATCCTGAGTTAAAAAATGAAATAGAAAAAACTATGGATGCTGTAAAGAAATTAAAGGAATTTTCAGACGAAAAAGGTATCACATTGTCACAGTTAGCCATAGCATGGCTACTGAAAAGGTCAGAAGAATTAAATATAAAAATTATACCATTGCTTGGAATAACTAATATGAAATATTTAGATGATAATCTAAATGCCTTAAATGTAAATTTAAAAAGGGAGGATATGGAATATATAAATAAACTATCAAACGATTTTAAATAAATATATATACAAATATAAAATCATCCATGATGGTCTTAAAGGCTATAATAAATAAATTAAATACTAGTGTAAAAATATATTTAATTATGGATTCCCCCATTTTCAGATTTTCTAAAGATTTTAATTTTAGTCCTAATGCTTTTATTGAAAAATCCAGCAAAAACTGGTTTATTAAAATTTTCATACCAAAAAATATTAATATTGACAAAATAAAACCACTATTTCCATTATTTAATGTTGAGAAAAGATCAGATTATTATATTTTAACTGATATTATAAATAATCATAATATAATTAATTTTATAAAAGAAATTGATGTTGTTAATGGCTTAAGGATAAATGGATTCCGCATGGTTGGTCATAGTCTAGAAATAACTCTGTCATTGCCTGAAAATAAAAAATATGAACTAAGCAGTATAATAAATAAAGAAATTTTAAAACCAAATTTTATAAATGATATAAAAATTTATAATGAAAATTTAATTGATAGACTGAATAATAAAAATGCCGAATCACCATTATATATAATAAAAGTTAGTGTTGATTCAGAACTCTTCACTAATAGTAAATTAATAAAATTGTTGAGCAATAAAGAAGCAATATCTGAATTAATAGATAATTATCCGGAAAATGATAGTTTCAGGGTTTTTATTTATACAGAGGAAAAATTAATGGAAGATGATGCCTATAATATCTCAGATAATATATATGAAACTGCTATAAAAAACGAGATAATTATGGCAATATCTAAAAAAGCAAACAGCATGTTTATATTCAGAGATTATGTTTTTTTCCGATTAATGGATAAAAGGATAGTTATAACAACAGTAATGCCAGAATTTAGATCTATGGAATATCTAAAAATATTATATTCTATTTCAACGGAATTCAATATTAAAATTGATCTTGAGGCATTTGATAAATATACAGATGACATTTTTAACAATAACTAATTATCTGCTATAAATGGCTATATTCCCTGGTCCTTCATGTACTACTATTTCCATATTAAAATCGTTATCTATTTTTTTTAACCCATCCAATATTTCATCATAAAAATATTTTGCAATATATTCTGCTGAACCAACAGGATATTTAAATACAAATATTTCATCTTTTTTCATTGTTGCCTTGAATTCATTGTTTACATAAATATCATAAAAATCGTTATTTTTCTTCTTTAAGTTTATACCCGGCACAATAAATTTATGATCCATTTTTTCAATTAAGGGTTTTATAATGGCCTTTATAATAGTAAAATCTATGGTCATTCCATTATCCTTTAATTCAAGGTTATTTAATATTATATCCAATGAATAATCATGTCCATGCAAATTTCTGCACTTAACATTACTGGGCACAAAATGGCCAGAGCTCCAAGTTAAATTTTTTAATGAACCTGTAATTTTTATTGAATACATATTATCCACCCATTGATTTTAAAGCCTCATTTTTTAATGATTCAAGCTCATTTTTTATCATTTCGTTATATTTTATTGCCGATGTAATCATTGTTGCATTTTCCTGCTTTACACCGCGCATCATCATGCACATATGCTGCCCCTTTGCTATTACCATTACAAATAATGGGTCTAAATTTTTATACAATAACTCAACTATTTCTGATGTCATGTTTTCCTGCAGCTGTGGTTTGCTTGCTATTTTATTTACAGACCTCACTAATTTGCTTACCCCGGCTATATATCCAGAGGGCTTTGGCAGATATGCAATATTTATTGTTCCAAAAAATGGCAGCAAGTGATGTGAGCACATTGAATAATATGAAATATTCTTTAATATAACCATGCTTTCTTTTCCGTTTATTTTAAATTTTGTAAAGTTAAAATCCTTATTTTCGTACCATTCCTTATAAAAATTTTCTATTCTTTCCGGTGTATTGTTTAACTCCTCGTCATTGAACCATCCATACTTCTCATGTAAATTATATACTAAATTTTTAATGCTTTCTTTTAATATAATTTCATCGTTTTTTTCCATTCAAACACCTCTTTTATCACCATAGATATATTTATGTTCCTGCAGCATCAATCTTGTATTTTTAATATTATGTTTCATAAATTCATCGGTTAAAGATTTAACATCTGAATTCCATACAGGCTGTATAATGAATTGCATTTTAATATTTATATTGTTTATTTCCATGACAGCAGTATTAAAGTCATTTACATCATTTATAACAAATTTGATATAATCGCCTTTATGTAAATATTTTAAATTGTTATAATTAAATTTATTATACATATTGGATGACGGCAGTTTAAAGTCCACATCCTTGTAAACCCTATTATATAATGGCAAAAACCTTTTTATATCCAGGCTTCCTGAAGTTTCCAGCAATATTTTATATTTATTATATAATTTCTTTATTAAATCATTCAAATCTCTCTGCAATAAAGGTTCTCCACCCGTTATGCATATCCAGTTAAAATTATTATTTTTTTTATAATACTCTATTTTATTTAAAATTTCTTTAATAGACATATCATAGCCATCATTAAATGAATATTTTGTATCACACCATGAACATCGTAAATTGCAGTATTCAGTCCTTATGAACAACATTTTTTCTCCCGTGTATATTCCCTCTCCCTGAATGCTTAAGAATATTTCATTTATTTTCATTCTATATATATTGCAGAATGATTTTTAATGTTTTATATTATTTATATTTTTCATGCCAACCGCCCATAAAAACATTGTAATTGCAAATGCCATTCCGGAGACTGTGGCCATTATATCAAATAATAGCACATGGTTAAGATATAAACCAAAATTTGATAATACATATGTAACTTCTATTACTGTTATAACACCTATAATTATGTTTGTTAAAATTAACTTTTTAACGGTCCTATCTTTCATAATACATTATATATAATTGGTATATTTATTTTAATATTTTATAATTTTATCCGTTACTTTAAATAAATAGTAGTTTATATATTGTATAATTTCCATTTTAAAGAGGTATAATTTTTTATTGTATAGCTTCCAGTTACAACGGACCAGGACCCAAGCAATATTGCCTCTATTGTTTCCGTTGCAGGTAGGCCTATTTTTACATCTGCATAATAAAAATTTATAAATATGCCTGAAATTATTGCAGCCAGTGACAGTATTCCTGAGGTATAGCCATAAATATTTATATATTTATTTATTCTGAAAATACTAAAAATGATTATGCCCAGTGGCAATATAATAAAATATGTTAATTCAAATATTAGATGCATACCATAATTTCCATTAAAAATGCCCATAAATAAAAGGCAAATGCTGCCTGCAATAATAAACCCTATCGATAAAAATTTTATGGGGTATACTTTATACAATGAAATTGCAAATATTATATTCATAATGCTCCAAAAGATTACTGCTGAATCAAATAAATATGAGTTCTGAATTTCAGTGATGCCCGGTATGTCAGTATGCCATGAAAAAGACCTTGATAATAAAATATCAATAAGGATTAATAATAATGTCGTAACCGGGCCCATTATACCCGATATTAAAACATATCTATTCATGAATATATAATTTACAATTTTATTAAAAAATTTCTATTAAAACATAATTATTTTTATTACATAATATAGTAGAATATTGTATTTATAATTTTGATTCTTTTATCTGTTTTTTTGCCTCTTCTTTATCCTTGAAATCGGTAAAGTGCATAAATTTTCCTTTTTCAAGTTCCTTGTAATGTTCAAAGAAATGCTTTATTTTGTTTTTTAGATATTCCGGTACATCATTTATATCATTAAAATTTTCAGACATTGGGTCTACCTTATCAACAGGTACCGCTATTACTTTATTATCAGAACCTTCCTCATCACTCATTTCGGCAATGCCTATTGGCTTGCATTTGACAACAATTCCAGAATTTATTGGAACTGATGAATATATAAGGACATCTAATGGATCACCGTCTTTGGCCTTTGTATCTAATATATAGCCATAGTTTGTTGGATAATTCATAGATGTAAATAATATTCGGTCCAAAACAACGTTTTCTACATCGAAATGATATTCATATTTGCAATTGCTTCCCTGAGGTATTTCGATAAATGCATAAAAGGATTCAGGAAAATCCTTAGTCTGTACATCAAATTTCATTGTTAGGGATATTATAATCAAATAAAAACATTTTGCTGCAGAATAAATATATATAAATAATATTTAATAATAATATTTTATGTGGTACGATGAAAATAATGATTTATCATCAAAATTTGGCAAAGATGACGAATCTGGAAATTTGAATTATATAGACAACAGTAAGGTAATGAAAGCATTAAAAATACCTGAAAAAGGCAAGATATATAATTTAGCGCATGTAATATATAATGGCATGGCCGATAGAATTACACACGGACCATATTTTTTTGAAATGTTATTAAGGCCATATGATAATGATTATTATAAAAAATATGACAATAAATACGGCCCCGGCCTTGGAAGAATAGAAATGTGCGACCATACGGGAACACATATAGACTCATTGAACCATATGGCATATAACAATAAATTTTTTAATAATATAGACGCATTTAACAATACAAAGAATTTAGGCTCTGACAAACTTGGAATAGAAACAACAAAACCTGTAATCACAAGGGGGTTAAATATAGATATAACCGAATTATATAAAACAGATATACTGGAACAGGGGCATTCAATAACAGTGAATGAACTAAAAGAATTCCTTAATAATCACAATATGGAAATTGAGCAGGGAGATGCAGTGTTTTTTTATACGGGTGTATCAAAATTATTCAATAATCCAGAAAAATATGACAGATATTACGACTCATCCCCTGGGATAGGTTATAAATTATCAAAATACCTGAACCAGAAAAATATATCATTAACAGGTTCCGATACACCGTCAAGTGAGGTAACTCCACCGGAAATAAAAAACACACGGTTGCCGGTACATCAGTATCTAATCGCAAAATGTGGAATCAGATTAATTGACAATATAAAATTATATGAATTAACCAGTGATAAAGTATATAGTTTTCTATTTATGTGTTCACCCATACCATTTAAAGGTGCAACTGCATCTCCTGTGTCGCCATTGGCAATAATTTGAAAAAGCGTAAATACATAAAATTAATGTATAATTATTATGTTAGATTTAAAAACATTGAAATTTGGTGACGAGTTACTAAAGCGTGGATTTGCAAAGATGACAAAGGGTGGCGTTATCATGGACGTTACAAATGCAGATCAGGCAAAAATAGCCGAAAAGGCCGGTGCCGTTGCGGTAATGGCCTTAGAGCGGGTACCGTCAGATATAAGGAAGAATGGCGGTGTGGCAAGAATGGCAGACCCTTTAAAGGTAAAGGAAATACTGGACAATGTTTCTATACCTGTTATGGCAAAGGTAAGGATAGGGCACTTAAGCGAGGCATATGTTCTTGAATCTTTGGGTGTTGACATGCTGGACGAAAGTGAGGTTTTAACACCTGCAGACCCATTCTACCATATAAATAAAAAGTTGTATAAGGTGCCTGTTGTATGTGGCGCCAGGACATTTCCAGAGGCAGTAAGAAGAATATTTGAGGGTGCGGCAATGATAAGGACCAAGGGAGAGGCAGGAACCGGAAATATAATAGAAGCCATGAGGCATATCAGGGCGGTTAATGACGGGATATATATATTAAAGGATTTAACAAATGATGAATTATACAAAGTTGCAGAAAATATATCAAAAAGCTATATAAATTTAAGGGAGTTAACATCTAATGATTTATTGGGCGAAAATAATAAATTGCCATATGACAATGTATATTATGGCATGGACTACAAAACAGTAAATGATGAATTATTCAAAATTCTAAAGGAAATAAGAAAAATGAAGAGGCTTCCACTGGTAAACTTTGCAGCCGGTGGTGTTGCAACGCCTTCTGATGCAGCATTAATGATGAAAATGGGCATGGACGGAGTCTTTGTTGGCAGTGGTATATTCAAATCAAAGAATCCAGAGAAAATGGCAAATGCAATAGTTAATGCAACGGAAAACTATGAGGATTATAAATCAATAGCGGACGTTTCTTCCGGCCTGGAAGGCATGGAGGGGCTGGAAATTGAAAATATCGAAAAATTGCAGGATCGTGGCAATTAAATTTAATATATTTTATTGATTTTTATGAATATAGGTATATTAAATATTCAGGGAGATGTTTCGGAACACTATAATTTTATAAAAAAATTAGGCAAAAAATACAATGTTTCGCCGTTAATGGTTAAAAACAATGATGATTTAGACAATATATGTGGATTAATCATACCCGGGGGTGAAAGTACAGTTATTTATAATTTTTTAATTAAAAATAATATGTATGACCATATAATAAATATGAATAAAAATGGATTATATATAATGGGGACATGCGCAGGTGCAATAATTCTATCAGAAAATACATCAGATGAAAGGGTAAAAGGCATGAGTTTAATTAATATAAAAATAAAAAGAAATGCATACGGAAGGCAGATAAATTCATTTATAGAAAATATCAATATAAAGGATATGGGCAATTTCAATGCAGTTTTTATAAGGGCTCCAGAAATAGAGGAGTATAAAAACTCGGAATTATTATCTGAATATAATAATAAACCTGTATTTGTAAGGAACAAAAATGTATTTGCATTAACATTCCATCCAGAATTGACTGGAAATCCAAAAATACACGAATATTTTATAAAACAATGCCAAGAGTAACCATTCCAAGCAATAATATCACCATTATAATTACAGCTATTTTTAATGTAAGGCCTTTCATATAAAATTATTATAATAAACTATAAATATTTATTTAATTTTACATCTTTATTATTCTTGTGCCTTTATTATCGAAGTTTAACCTTATAACAAAATCAGTTAGATCCATCATGGATTTCTGCAGATAGGGTATATTGTTATAATCTGTATATAATAAAATAAATCCCTGCGAACCACCACCTAAAAGTTTCTCTGCCATTGATCCATGTTCATGTGCATATTTTATTATTTTTTCTATATTATTATTTGTTATATTATTGCCCAAAGTTTTTTTGATACTCCAACCCTCATTTATTACATTGCAAAAGTCATTTATATCCTCAGTTTTAATTGCTTTTTTCATGTTATACGCAAAATCCTTTAATTTAAACAATTTTTCTATTACTTCGTTATCATTATTTTCAGATTTTTCTACCTGTTCACGAAGGGCATCCGAACTTTCCCTGGTTTTTCCGGTATATACCAGCAATAATGATTTTTCGAGATCATTTATAAATTCATTATTTATATCAAATTTTTCTGTTATTTCACCACAATTTAAAAATTTCATAAATTTAAATCCACCGATAGAAATTGCATATGGATCCTGTTTACCCAGAATTATTTTAAAACTATCTTTTTCTGTTTTATATGAATTATATGCAAGGTCATAATCATTTATATTATTATTTTTTATAGTGTATATAATTTTTAATAACCCATTTAATAAAGCTGAGCTTGAACCCAGGCCAGACCCGGGGGGAGCACCGCTATTCATTATTAACCTGCCAGTGGTTATCCCATTTTTTGTAAACAAATTTATTATATGATTCTCCATCAATGTATTGTCAGATGATATTAATGCACTTTTTAAGAAATCCCTTGATGAAACCTCCAATGGCATTTTATCATCTGTATACCTTATATTTATTCCACGATCTATTGTTGCATTAACAACAGCACCGCCATACTTTTCAAAGAAGGGGCTTATATCTGTGCCACCACCTGCAAAACTTATCCTTAATGGGCTATATACACTGATCATATATTAATAATTATAAATAATTATTAAAAGATATTTAAAAGATAGCAGTAATTTAAAATAAATAATTGTAATATATATAATGTGATATTTGATATCAATACAGGAAAAATAGAAATATGCGATAAATTATATAATGATTTAAAGGATAAGATTATAGTCCTAAAATCAAGTAATGAAACAATAAATTGCGATTCCGGCTTATGTGAAAAGATAAGTAATATTGATATAAAAATAATGGACAAATATAATGATAATTCCATGTTATATTTTATGAGCAATAATATAACCATAGCAATAGATAAAAATATATTTTATTTATTAAACTCTGAGAATATAGCAATAAAAAAAGGGAAAAGTATTTTTATTGAACAGGAGAAGCATTATAGAATAAACAATTAAAGTGTGTTTAAGAAATAAAGTTATTATAACTATGTTTAATAAGCTTTGATGATTTCATTTTCAGGCGATATTAAAAATAAACAGGTTATTATAGTTAGCCTGTCGTCAATGATGCGATCAATAGGCATGGGCGCCTCATGGCCATTCATGGCAATTTTTTTAAGCTTGTATATACATTTAGCCATTTATATTGTCGGGCTGGTGTTTACATTACTATCCTTAATGTCAATGTTTTTCAGCATATTAGGTGGATATTTAGCGGATTTAAAGGGGAGAAAATTCACACTGTTTTTAGGCAGCATATCAAGCATATTTATATACCTATCAATAGCAGCAACTTTTATCTATAAGCTATATCCATTAACCATTATATTATTTATATTCTCGTCATTTTCGGGTTCATTGATATATCCATCTGCAACAGCACTGATAGCCGATGTTACCAGCATAGATAAAAGGGAAGGTGGCTATTCAATATACCGGATACTTTCTAATATAGGCTGGGCTATAGGCCCTTTAATGGGGTCATTAATTTATTCACATGGCATAATTTATATATTTTATGCACTTGCAATAGCCGGTGTATTTGAAACTATAATAGTTATGTTTGTTAAGGAGCATAATATAATAAAAACAGGAAAGGGCAATAAAAATCCATTTTTTGTCTATGATAAATTATTATTCATATTTAGCATAGCAACGTTTTTTATTATATTGTTGTCATCGCAGTTCTCGGTTTCACTGCCCCTGTACAGCGAATTAGTGATAAGGATAAATATTAGTGACCTTGGGTATATATATGCAATAAACGGGTTGGTTGTGGTTTTAGGTCAGTATCCATTGATAAAAATTTTTTCAAAATTTGGTGATATAAACACATTTATAGCCGGTGCATTATTCTATGCATTAGGCTATTTTATAATAGCATTCTCTTATAATTTATACGGTTTAATGTTTGATATGGTTATAATAACCGTAGGTGAAAACCTGACAACCCCGACAATAAATACTGTAATATCAAAGATGGCACCTGCAGGAAAAACAGGAAGATATATGGGCTTTAATTCTATGTTTAATTCGATAGGCAGGGCATTTGGGCCATCAATAGGAACATATATAATGTACACGTTTCGTTATAATGGCTTAATTACATGGTCATTAATAGCCATATTCGGTATATTTTCAGTATTTGTAATATTAATATTTTCAAATAGTTACAAGGTTTCAAATACATATGCAAAAACGGATGAAAAATTATAATTTATTTATTTCATCTATCAGATAATCCAGTATAACCCTAACATTTGCCAACGGTTCTCTATGATCTTTTAAAAATTTTAATCCATAATCAGTGATTATATATGTTTTTGATTGCCTGCCATTTTCATTTGTTTCATTCTTATACTTTATATATCCCTTATTTTCTAAACTGTGCAGTAATGTATATATTGTTCCTGTGGGCAATTTAGAGTTTAGCATATTATTAATTTTTCTTTCTATTGCATAGCCATATAAAGGGCTTTTAGTCAATTCAACAAGTATTAAAATATTTATTGTTCCCTTTAATATTAATTCCTTTTTCATAATCAGGTAATAATTCAATAGATAAATTATTTATAGATAATTAACTTATTGTATAATATGGACAATAAAATAGTAAGAAACACATATATTATATATTCAATAATAATTATTATAATAATAACATTTATGGTCCGTGCATCAAACAATATGATGATGACAACGGTATCATTATTCTCTAAATATGATCTGTTTTTTAATTCTGTAGAGGTCGGATTAACGGAATCTGTTCTTGCACTTGCAACTTTTATAACAACAGCATTAATAAACTCAAGGTTAAATGTAAGGCCAAGAAGATATTTATTCATATCATCAAATGTTTTATTTACCGTAATACTTGCTATAATGGAATTTTCAAATTTCATTACATTATGGATATTTATCTTTGCTGCAGGTTTTGCATTTGGTGCAATAATGCCTAATATAATTACATCCGCAGGCCTGATTGATGATAAAAAGTTAAGGGAAAGGGTTCTTGGAATTTATACTCTGGCCTTAAGTGTAAGTTTAATTGCAGGCCCGGCCTTAGAATCATACATATTAACATTTGAGCCATTAAGGTTAATATTTTTATTCTTTGTGCCTTTCGGCATTGTATCATCATTATTATCTCCTTTTTTGAAATTCCCTGATAAAAAATCAGAAATAAAAAACAAAAAGATAAACGTTTTCAGGGAACCGGGATTTAAGGTATCAATTTATGCAATTCTGGCATATAATATAATTTTTGCATTGCTTATTGCATTCGGTGGAATATATGCAAAAAGTGTTTTAAAATTAAGTTTATCGGATGTATCATTATTATTTACTGGATTTTTTATTGTTTCATTTTCATCAAGGTTATTTATATCGTATAAAACACCGGATAATTTATGGCATTATCTGGGCACGGCAATGTTTGTAACTTTAGCAGGAATAATTTTGATATTCTTCAGTTACAATGATATAATATATATAATTGCATATTTATTGCTTGGAATTCCACACGGTGTTACATATCCACTGTCAATAGTTTCAATAAGCAGATCATTTGATATGTCATACAGAAATATGGCAAATAGTTATTTCTTTTCTGTAATGATGCTAATAGGTATGGCAACGCCACTGGCAGGAGGCATAATAGAAGACCTTATAGGATTTAAAAATATATTCATTCTATTGGTTCCTGTTATAATATATTTAATCATAGCATCATATAAAAATATGAAATTGCTATATAAGAGAGATAATATTTCTATATAATTTTATATTTTTAATTAATCAGGATTAAATGGAACAAAAGTACAAAGTGCTTGCAGTAACAACTCTAAGTGCATTGATGGCTGCACTGGATTCAACAATAATATACTTAGCATTGCCTGAAATAGGAAAAACCTTTAATGCGGGTATATCATATTTAACATTAATAGTTGTTTCATACATTATATCGTCAACCGTAATGCTAATCCCATCAATAGGTATTATAAGAAGATTCGGAAATAAAAATTTTTACATACTTGGCTTTATATTTTTTGTTACATCCTCTTTTATTATAAGCATATCATTTAATATAACCATAGTGGTATTATTCAGATTTGTAGAAGGCATAGGCGCAGGAATGATGACCTCATCCGATATACCCATAATATTAAATGCATTCCCGGAAAATGAGCGCGGAAAGGCTATAGGCATAAATTCAATAGCATGGTCCATCGGTACATTGATAGGCCCTGTTATAGGTGGTTTTTTAGTTCTTTATAACTGGAGGTATATATTTCTATTAAATGTGCCCGTGGGGACAATTGCAATAATATTGGCAGCAAAAATAATAAAAAATGATAACGGCATAAAATCAAAAGTTAATATTATGCCATCGTTATCCACAGCTATATTTATAATACCATTAATTATTGGCATATCATTTATAAATATTAAATATTTAATAATTGCAATGATAATTTTCCCGTTATTTTTTTATTTCCAATATAAAAAACCATTAATAGATAAAAAATTATTGAAAAATAAACAGTTTTTATTTATAACTATTGCATCGTTTCTGGAGTCATTCGCATTTTTTTCAGTTTTATATGCACTGAGCTTATATTTTGAAAGTGATTTAAGAATAAGTTCATTTAATGCAGGCATTTTATTATTTACATATCCATTAGGTTCGATAATTTCATCGCCATTGGGGGGAATTTTATATGATAAATTTAAAAAACCAGAAATAATAATGATTTCCGGTACTTTAATGGAAGCTATTCCAATAATGTTGATAGCAATTTATTTAAGGAATATACCTGAACTTCTATTTATTTCAGGTTTTGGCGGTTCACTGTTCTGGGCACCATCAACAACAATGATAGTTGATGCTTTAGGCAATAGATACCGCAGCCAGGCAAATAATTCAATGTTTATTTTAAGGAATATTGGCTTGGTATTATCAATATCATTGCTGCCTTTATTTATAGTATATTATTCAAAAATAAAGATATCGATAGGAACTATATTTGTTAATAATGTTTCAATAAACATAGCCTCAAGTGTAACAGATTATTTATTATTTTCAGCATTTGTTTCAATATCGTCAATAATATTTATATTGCTAAATTTTATGGAAAAACGGGGTTATAAAAAATATAATTAATAATTTTTGATTGTAAAATTATACCGTAGCAAAAGCACCGGATTTTTTAAGTATTGAATATATCATTATTGCCATAACAAAAGATATATAATAACTTACATCGACGCCGCCAAGATATAGGCTTGATATTATTCCCTTATATAAAAATCCAGGGTCCATAAAAGGGGTTGATATTATTAATGCAATCATATATGCTGTTATGCCCTGTTTATTATATGCATTTTTAATTTTAAATCTTTTGCCCTTATTTATTATAAAGAAATCTGCTATAATTATTCCGATCCATGGAGTTATCCAGTAATCTAAAATAAATAGAAAGTCTTCATAAAAAAGATAAAATTTATTATATGTTAAAATTGATAGAACAACGGTAATAATACTTCCAATTATAACTACTGTAGACCTTTTAAATTTAAAACCTATTACCTTTAACGATAATGAATTTGAATATAAATTAATGGCATTGGCAGCTATGCCACCCAAAAATATTGCGGATAGCCCAATAATTGCATATGGCCCTAAAACAATTCTCATATCCAGGGCAGGATTTCCTGAAGGATTTAATGATAATATTGCAACAAATACACCGGCTATTTCCGATAAAAATCCTGCTATAAAGCTTCCAGAGAAAGCATATGAAAAAACGCTTTTTTTATCCTTTGTATATCTTGAATAATCGGCTGCATAAGGAGTCCATGAAATTATATCTGAAAATGATGCTGCAAGAGTTATTCCTATACCAGCACCTATAGCAGTTTCAACAGGCTTGTATGAAATAATCGTTGCATATTTTGTAAATGACTCTATAATAATAAATATAAACAAAATGGCTAAAACAATGCCCATTATTTTTTCAAATATGGCTACTAAATGATGCCCTGTATATGTTAATAAAAATATTATTAATGTTAAAATCAGTATTGATATTATTGCATTAATCCTAAAGATTAATGTAAAGGCAAAAGCGGCCAAAACTAAATTAACCACAGTCCAACCAAGTGTGTTTACCCACTGGAATGATGATAACAAATTGCCAAAATTATTTCCAAATGCCCTTTTGCTTACGGCCATCTGTGGCAAACCAGTTTTTGGCCCCGTTAATGATATCACTCCCAATAAAATTGACCCTGCCAGAGTTCCTATAAATAATGATATGAATGTATAAAATAAATTCAAACCAAGAATAACCGGAATAAATCCAACCGCAAAATCCCCTATAGTTAAATTCGAGGCAAACCATATTGGGAATAGTTCCCTGGGTTTTACAACCCTCTTATTCTCGGGTACCTCACCATAATCGTATATATCACTGTAATGTGAGGAACTATTTTTCAATTCCTTTCTATAATTTCTATATTATTTATAAACTTTATTTTGAATTTCAGACAATTATAATATAAATATTTATTATAAAATAATAATATATAAAAGAATATAAACCAGGAATGGATAAATTTTAAAACAGGCATTATAAAGAAAAAAATAAATAATAATTATACTGTTTAATAATTTGTTGAATACAAATGGAAACATTTTTAAAAATTAAATGATTAAATAATATCTGATAATATACCATTGGATCTGTGGGGTAGTCTGGATATCCTGCTGGCCTTCGAAGCCGAGGACCCGGGTTCAAATCCCGGCAGGTCCGCTTATATTTTAAATTAAAAATATTGAGAAATTTTTATTTATTATCTATTAATTATGTTAAAATGCTTAAATTTTTTACTAATAAAAATAATGGTATAATTATATATATAATATTATTAATGACAATGACCTTTTCTGTCCGTGCAAATAATAATCTCATACTTACAACAATACCACTAATTTCAAAATATTATTTAAATTTCAACAGTATTGAAATAGGAATATTGGCGGCTGTTGCAGTAGGCAGTACAGGTATAATGAGCGCATTTGTAAATTCAAAATTATGTTCAAAAAAAAGAAGGGTATTATTTATCTCATCAATAGTAATATATTCTATTTTAGAACCATTATTTTATTTCTCAGATAAATATAACATATGGTTTTTTGTAATATTTTCAGGATTTTTCTTCGGATCTGTAATGCCAAACATAATAAGCTCCGCCGGAACAATTAAAAATAAAAAAACAAGGGAAAGAACATTAACATTATACACATTATCGTTGAGTGCAAGCCTTGTTATAGGGCCATTAATAGAATCATATATATTATTATATTTCAATTTATACCAATTATTTCTATTCTTTATCCCATTTGGTATTATTGCAATAATATTATCATTTAAAATAAAATTTCCTGATGAAAATAATAATAAATCAAAAAAGAGAATTAACGTCTTTAGGAATGATGGATTTAAATTATCTGTTTTTAATAATATATCATATGATACACCATTTGCATTAATATTGACATTCGGTGGAATATTTGCAAGAACTGAATTCAATGCACCCTATTCATTTATAGAAATATTGCTTGCAGGATTTTTTGGGTTATCATTTTTATCAAGGTTTTATCTATCATATAAGCCTGCAAAGAAATTATACATAACAACTATAATTTCAATAATTATAACAATTGTTGGTTTAATCATGATATATTTTTCAAATAGTTTAATTATTTATTTTATTATTATATGTTTTCTTGGGATACCGCATGGATTGACTTTCCCAACATCGCTTACTGCATTGTCAAGGTCATTCAATGAGGATGAAATATCTATAGCAAATACGTATTTCTATGCATTAATGATGTTTTTGGCTGTTCTTGTGCCATCGGTTTCGGGATTAATGGTATATTCAATAGGTTTAAGATATACCTTCCTTTTATTTTCTGTTCCGGTAATAATATTGTTTATTCTTATATTATATGAATATGGGAGAATACCTGAAATAAATAATTAATTTTATTTATATTTTTATTAAAATAATCTTGTATATAGGTTACTATAAATTCAATATAATATTCTCTTTTTCTGGCAATGAAAAAGTAGAAAAATATAATAAATGTAGACAAAGGCAGAAGTATTTATATCATTAAATGGCAATTTAATACATGCATTTAAATGCAATATAATAAAAAGTAATTCATAAAACTTTTTAGGACTGAATAAATGTTATAGAATTATATTTGGGAGGTTTAAGCATTCCAAAGTTCTATGAATTGACATTCCCTGAAGGTTTATATTAATACAGTTAACAGAAGCAATAAGAGATTATAATAATTATCATTAACACTATTTCCTGTGAAATCTATTAAGACAAAGGTTGGTATATTTAATCTGCGTAATTCCCGTAATTTAAACGCATAATTTTTACAATGGTACCGTATCAGTAATATATCCTGCAATTTTATCCAAAAATATAAAATGTAATAATGATTACACTCAAAGGATAATGTCACACTCTTTTAGTTAGGCTATAGCGATAGCCTATTTTTGAGAGGTGATGTAAATGCAACCTTTGTTTATCGCCACCAGTACCGGCTAAATTAAATAATAATTATACTTTATCGTTTATAATAAACGAGTCAAATTGCCTTAATGGCATTAAAAATTCATATGATTATTCATATTACTTAAAATACACACTGGATAAAATAAGGATAGCTGATCATACACATGATTACTACCATGATTTTTATTTTGTTAACGGAGAAAATTATTTTATAACACCTAAAATAAAAATATTGGATATGCTGCATAATTTTTATAATGATATATATAATTATTTTTTTACAATTAATAATTCAAGTCCCTTCCATTTCAATTTATATCCAAGTGCGGGAAGTAATCTTTCAGGAACAAGCCCCTGTGATTCTATATAATCTACCATTTTATTACTGTTGGGATAAAGCTTTTCAAGTTCATTTTTAATCGATTCTATTGATGAATCATCTAATTCTTTTTTAAGGTTGTTTTCCTTACTATACTTTTCTTCCATTATCTTTTTTAATGATATAAAATCAATATCATTTATAAAATATATAAGGTTTTTAGGTTTTTTATCCTTTTCATTCAATATATATATAGTTTCCCAGTTCACATATTTTTTTAATTTTTTATCTAAAATTTCATCATTTTTAATATATCTAATATTTGATATATTTATGTAAATTTTTTTATTATTTATATTCATTTCATAATCTGGAAAATATACATCATTATCTATTACTAATGGTTCTGCCTTTTTTATAAAATCATATTTTATATCATCATTGTAACGTTTATCCGGTAAATAATATGATATATTATCGCTCAATTTTAATTTATAAATATTTGTTGTATTTTCATATTTATCTTTTATCTTTATATCGGCCTCTATATTCCACTCATTTAAATTATATAGTTTTTCTATTAAAAATGCAAATCTGCTACCATATCTTTCTGTATTTTCAAACATTGCTATGGGGCCAGTTACCTTTATTGATTCAAGTTTATTATCATTAATTATGGTTTTATATAATAATCCCAAGCGTTTTATTGACCTTAATGTATAGTTCCAGTCAGAAGAGTTAACTATTGTCATTTCAACGCATTTCAATAAAATTGTTTCTATCTGCTCTAAATTATACAACCTTGCTATATCATTAAAATCCTTTGAATATATCTTTTTTAATACCAGTTCGCTATCCTTATCCGAATATAATCCATTGATAATTTCATTTATAGTTAATCCATATTTTTCTTCCACAGGTTTTAATATTAATTTTTTATCTTCTTCATCAATTGGTGGTATTCTTGCCGCTATAAATACATCTTCCCTTAACGATTCCGCATTAACATTAACAGGCGGTTCAAAAATAGAATTCCTGAAAAAAAGCAATGATAAGGCCTTAATTATCTTTGTATTTGAAGATTTAATTTCCAGATTCTTTAGAGCTTTTTCTATATTTTCCTTTTTGTTATTGATATTGTTATTAAAAACATTGAATACACTCTGTATATAATCATTGTTTTCATCGGACAGGAATACTGGAAATATTAAACCTGTTTTAGTTTTACGGGTCATCATTAATTCCGACGGGAACACCTTTTCTCCTCCTTTTTGAAGTACCATATTCTGTTGTGCCTGCTGATACCAGTTCATATAAATAGCTGTTTTTACCCTCAGAAGGCCTCAATATCCTGCCAAGCCTCTGTCTGAACTGCCTGGTACTTCCTGATCCACTCATTATTATTGCAACCGATGCATCTGGTACATCAACACCCTCATCTAAAATCCTTGACGTTGCTAAAACAGTTATTTTACCATTTTTAAACATTTCCAGATATTTTTTTCTTTCTCTTCCCGGTGTCATATATGTCATTGCTGGAACTAAAAATTCCTTAGATATTAAATATGCAGTATTTGTATCTTCAGAAAATATTATTGTCTTTTCCCCTGCATGCTTGCTTAATAAATACCTTAAATAATCTATCTTTTTATCAGCGTTAAATGCAATTTCCCTGGCTTTTCTCCAGGCCATTAATGCTTCCTTTCCTTCGGGATTCCATGAAGTCATTATAAATCTTTCAAAATCCATATTCCCATTTAATTTTATGTCCCTGCTTCTCAAGTAAGAAATGAATATCTGATGGTTTTTTTCATATTCTTTTTCATCCTCTTCACTTAATTCTATAGGTATCCTAACTATTTTATAATTTGATATATAATCATTTAATTCCTCATAGCCAAGTTCAAAAACCTTGCCACCCATATAATTTTCAAGAATTTCCTGCATCTTATCTGTTCTTTCATACGTTGCGGTTAATCCTAATCTGTATGGCGATGCATACATTTTTGCAATCTGTATATAACTTTCTGAGGACATATGATGTATTTCATCGGCTATGATAAATTTGAATTTATTGCCAAGGCTATCTGCCATTAAATATGCTGAATCATATGTAGAAACTGTAATATCTTTAATATCCTTTTCACCACCTCCAATCTGCCCTATATCAGTATTTAATAAATCCTTTAATTTTTCTCTCCACTGTATAATCAATTCTATTGTAGGTGCTATTATTATTGTTGGCACCTTTAAAATTGTTATTGCATATATCCCTAAAATTGTTTTGCCCGCTGCAGTTGGCAGTACTATTGTTCCAGAGTAATCATTTTTACTCCACAACTCAAGGGATTTTTTCTGATATGGCCTTAACTTTATATCTGATTTGATATCCAAAATTTTATTAACAAAAACATTATCCTTTATATCCTTAAATTTTTTTATTATAAATGGATATTTATACGCAGGCGCCCTGTATGCTTTTATTCTTTCATCATACCGCAGTAGATCATTATCGCCTGTATCGGATATAACGGTACCATTTTTATAATAAATCTCCATTTTATATTATATTGTTTAAAGCATTATAAATTTTATTAATTAATCTGTTGATTCTCCGAATATTTTGTGCCTCGGTACTGAATCCAGTATTGTTTTTCCATAATCAACAGTATTTTTATATGCCTCCATTTTCATGAAATCTTCAAAGAATTTTTTGTTTTTCCATACAGTATATATCATATATTCTCTTGGGCATTTAACTTCTTTATACAGTTTACCGTCTATAAAACCCAAATCCTTGCTTTTTAATAAATCAACAACACCATTAAATTTATCCTCAAAATCCTTCTCGTGGCCTTCTTTTACTTTATAGTACAAACCTACATTAATCATACAACTATATTTAAATATCATATTTAGAGATTTTTAGTTAATATAACTTATATATAACAATTCAAATGGAATTCATCATTATTTTTTACAAATTTTTTAATAAAAAAATATATTATAAAAATAAAGTATGGTTTTTATTCGTACCCACCTGGTGGCATTCCACCCATGCCTCCGGGCATTCCTCCTGGATTTCCTCCTGGAGACCCGCCTTTAGATGATTTTGTTGCTATAACATCATCTATTCTGAGTATCATGACAGCTGCTTCTGTTGCTGCCTCAACTGCCTGCTTGCCTACCCTTATTGGCTCTATTACACCGGCTTTTTCAAGGTCCTCCACATTTCCTGTGAAAACGTTTATACCATAGGTTTTATGCCCCTGTGCGTGCTCGCTTCTAATTTTTATTAATATATCTATCGGATCAAGGCCTGCATTTTCTGATAATGCTCTCGGTATTTCTTCCATGGCATCGGCAAATTTTTCTATTGCTAGTTGCTGTCTTCCTCCAACTCTTGAGGCGTAATTCCTCATGTTGAATGCTATTTCCTCGGCTGCTGCTCCACCACCTATTAGGTATCTTCCATCCTCAATTGCTGCTGCAACAACATGCAATGAATCGGTTACTGACCTTTCTATTTCATCTGCAACATGTTCTGTTCCGGCCATTACCAATAAACTAATTGCCTTTGGGTTCTTTGACCCGGTTACAAATGTCATATAGTCATCTCCGATTTTTCTCTCCTCTACGGTTGCTGCGTACCCAAGGTCTGATGCTGTTATTTCTTCCAGTGATGAAACTATAGTTGCACCTGTTGCCTTGGCCAGTTTATCAACATCGCTTTTCTTTACCCTTCTTACTGCATATATTCCTGCTTTTGCAAGGTAATGCTGTGCCATGTCGTCTATGCCCTTCTGTGTTAATACTACATTGGCTCCGGTTGCCTTTAATTTGTCCACCATTTCCTTTAATAGGTCTTCTTCCTGACCGAGGAATTTCTGTATCATGTTTGGATCACTTATCTGTATATTTGTATCAAATTCCGGTTTTTTTACCTCTAATGCAACATCTAATAATGCTATTTTTGCATCTTTTACTGTTTTTGGCATGTTTGGGTGTACTTTCTCCTTATCAAGTATAATTCCATCTATTAACTGTGTCTGATCAACTTCGCCACCGTATTTTTTAACTACCTGCAAATTATCGAAATCAACATAATATTTTCCGTCCCTTTCCTCTGCAATGTTTTTTATTGCATTGTATGAGATTTCGCCCAATAATTCCTTTTCAACGGATGCACTTTTGCTGTTTAAAGATGTTTTTGCCATTTTTACTAATATATCCTTATCTGTAATCTTTACAGGTTTTGATATATCATCTAAAACCTTGGAAGCCTGTGCCGCAGCCATTTTAAAACCTTCTGTTATTACTGTTGGATGGACATTCTGGTTTATCAATGTGTTTGCCTGATCCAGCAATGCCCCGGCTATTACAACAGCAGTTGTTGTTCCATCACCGACATAGCTGTCCTGTGTTTTTGAAACTTCCACCATCATCTTTGCTGCAGGGTGCTCAACATCCATCTCCTTTAAAATTGTTACTCCATCATTGGTTATAACAATATCACCAAGAGAATCTACTAACATTTTATCCATTCCCCTTGGACCCAGTGTAGATCTTATGGATGTTGCTATTGCCTTTGCAGCATCAATATTCTCATGCATCGCATCTCTGCCGCTTTCTCTTTTTGCTCCTTCTTTTAATATAAATATGGGTTGACCACCAATCATAACTATCAAATAAGTAAAAATAAACTTCTATATAACCTTTTCTATATAAACGGTTATTATATTATACAATATATATAATAATATTATTATTAAATTGTATTATTATCCAGTAATGCCGGCATAGACTCAACATCGTTTATATGGCAATTATTTTTTATATAATCCCATAATTTTAAATCGACATTAATATCCATTGAATTTAAATATACTTTTATTTTATTTTTAAGAAAAATTCCTTTTTTATCAAAATCTGTTAATAATATTACATTGTTATAATTATTGGAAATATATTCTGAAAAGTTATATAACGATTTTCCCCTGTTTATATTTATTATCTTTCCGGGAAAATGGATTTTTTTCAATGATTTTATATCATTTATGCCTTCAACAATTATTGGAATATTTAGATTTTTATTCTGATATTTTATGATTATTTTTTGTAATTCCATATTTATTATAAATTTAATCATTGAATAAATTTTTTATTGTGTTAAAATTCCTATTATATTTTTGAATTTATAATTATTTTCACCAGTACTGCTTATTTTTTGCAAATTCAGTCTCTGCATATAATAACCTTCTTATTAAATCCTCATCGTTGAGATATGAAACTTCTAAAATTCTTGATGCTGTTTCAGGGCCAACACCACGGGCGGCCATTACCATTATTGCGGTTATGCCGTGTTCACGGACCAGATGCGCATTTTTTACAAATTTTCTCTTTACTTTAGGATTTTTTATATCCTTTAATGAATCCTCATCAAATTTTGATATTGACGCTATTAAATGTGAATGGCATATGGGGCATTTTATATCGGTTATATCCTTTATTTTTTTTGTCCTTTTATTTCCACATGATGTACAGTATAGAATAACCTCCTCGTTTAATAACCTCTTTTTTATAGATTCCAGAATTGTTTTTGTCGGCCTTAGAGGTGCAATCCTTTCAGAATAATGCGATAAGAATATATTTGATGATTCCGATATTTTATCCTTTAAAACAAAGTTATTATCGTTTATTTTTAATAAATAATCCTTTAATACATTAATATCCATATAATCGAAAATTAACTTTCGTATGGAATCTTCATAAACCGGTGTACCATAATATGATGTAACTACTTTATCAAATCTTAACCTTGTCATATCAGCCTCATTTGTAATTATGCCGAACTTTCTTGCCTCATATAAAAATACATTGTTAAAAAATCTTGATCTCCTCGCTGATGATTTTATATATCCATCTAAATTGTTTATATCAATACTTTTGATAATATTTTTTATATCTTCAGATGTCATATTTCTTGCCAGTTTCAGGTATATATGGTATGGTGAATAATCCATTTCAACACTTTCACCCGTAATTGATGTCAGTAATCCTGTTAATATTTCGGCAAGCGTAAAATTGCCCAGGCTCCCGAGCAATATTTGAATTATTACCTCTGCATTATGTGTTTCTATAATTATTTTATCCAGGGTGGCTAAATCATTTTTATACCAGTTTTCAAGTGCATTTTTTCCATTCTCATTGATAAAATCAGGTATTTTTGCGATTTCCCTATTCTCAGAAACTTTATGTGTTGCTTCATATAATACAGGTATTTCCTCTCCAGTCCAGTGTGGTGCTATTGCTGCAGTGCTGAAAGGCTCAACATAAATTTTATCATCGTCTATTCTTATTGTTCTCCACGTAGACCCTTTTATTACAAAATATGACCCGGGTGTGACATCGCTTACAACATACTTTTCATCCAGTGTGCCTATAAATTTTTTGTTTATTATATCTATAACCTTATAATTTTTTTCTCCTGCAATCATTGATATATTTTCTATAAAATATTTTAATATTGAATACCTTTTTATTATAAAATTATCCTGTATTATTAATTTCCTTGTTTTTGACAGTAAATCTATAACCGAGTAATAATCCTCAAATGACAGGTCTTTAAAAGGATACGCCGTCGTTATTATTTTATAAAAATAATTATAATCAACCTTCTTTGAATAATTTAATTCGAGCATTATCTGGTTTGCCACTGTTGATAATGAATTTTTTCTTATCATTACATTTTCAAGGCTGTTTCCCTTTATATTATCAACTATCGCTATTGCCTCTTCAAGTTCTATAACATCGTTGCATATTACTATGCCCTTGGAAACTTTCTTTAATGTATGCCCTGCCCTGCCTATTCTCTGGATCATCTTATTTATCTGCCTCGGAGAATTAAACTGGGCGACCATATCCGCAGTACCGATATCTATGCCTAATTCCAGGGAAGATGTACATATTAATCCCTTTATTTTATTTCCCTTGAAATCATTTTCTGCCGTTTCTCTGGTTTCTTTTGACAATGAACCATGGTGCACCTCTATATCCGGATTTTTTAACCATAATTTTAGTCTAAAGGACATATCCTCTGCAACGTATCTCCTGTTTACAAAAACTATTGTTCCGTTATTTTTCTCTATAATATCATGAATTTTTTCTATTGCGCCTGCATACTGGTTATCACAGGCCATTAATTCTGCAATTTTATCATTGCTTTTTTCAGGTAAAATTACCTTTATATCCATCTTTTTATCTATTTTCGGTTTTATTATTTCTATATTATTTTCAGGAGATATAAACATTGCAAGTTCATTTTCATTCCTTGCCGTTGCGGACAACCCTATTATCTGAATATTTCCTGCAAGTATTTTCAACCTCTCCATAGCTATTGCAAACTGTGATCCACGTTCATTCTGTGCCATTTCATGGACTTCATCTATTATAACATATTTTACATTCTGGATATGTTCCCTTAATTTTTTGCCCATAAGCAATAACTGCAATGATTCCGGCGTTGTAATTAAAATATCTGCCGGATTTGTTTTTATTTCATTTTTCTGTGCCTGTGATATATCACTGTGCCTTACCTGAACCCTTATGGATAAATTTTCACAGTAATTGTATAACCTTGATAGCATATCACGGTTTAATGCCCTTAATGGTGTTATATATAATAGTGATATTGGCCCTGGTTTTTCCACGTATATTTTATTAAGCAATGGCAGTAATGCAGCCTCAGTTTTTCCTGAACCTGTTGGTGATATTAATAAAACGTTTTTACCATTTAAAATTTCAGGTATTGCTAATTTCTGCGCCTCAGTTGGATCTATTATACTATTTTTATTTACGGCTTCTACTATTCTCGGATCAAGCAAATCAAAAACATTATTAAGTGATAAAGACACATATATAAATAACAAAATCATATTTAAAGAAATTCAATAATTTTATTTTTATACTAAAATATGATAAAAATAATTTCATATATGAAAAATTAGGGATAATTAAATAAATATTAATTGAATTGACGTTTAATGATAAACATTGCAGGTCTTGGGATATCCGGTTTATATATCTATTATCGATTAAAAGGCAGTGGGTTTGATGTAAATGCATATGAGGTCAAAAATAAAAATTTTTATTTACCCTGCGGTTTTGCAACAAATAAAAATATGATAAATAATTATTTAAAAAACATAAATACCAATATTAATGATTATTTATTAAAAGATGCAGATAGTGTGATATTTGCAGGAAATAATTTCAGTGCAGAAACTTTGAATTCCAATGGCTTATGCACCTTTGACAAGAACAAACTGGAAAACGATCTGATAAGTGATATAAATTATAAAAATGGCGTAATAAATGATAATAAAAATATAACTATTGATGCTACAGGCATATCAAGATATTACCTTAAAAATGTAAAAAATGATGATAAATTCTACACAATGGAATATTTAACCGATATTTCGGATTACAATGATTTTTATTTCTATTTTCTGCCAGGTGGTCGTGGATATTTCTGGAGTTTTCCACTGAAAAATAAATATCATGTAGGTGTGGGTACAAAAAACATTGATGATTTTAAATTATTAAACAAATATAAAAAACTAAAATTAATGAGCAGAAATATTAGGTTGAAGCCATTATTTGATTATATGTTTAATAATAATGTTATTGGCACAGGGGAATCAATAGGCACGGTTTCACCCGTAACAGGTGAAGGCATAATGCCATCAATAAAAAGTTCCGAAATATTATTTAATAATTTAAAAAAATATGATGATATTAACGAATTAAAAATACATTATCAAAAGGATATAAAAAAGGAATTTGGTTATTATATATTATTAAATAATCTAATCAACAATATTTATAATAAAAATATAATAAACTACAACAATATAAAATCAATAAAATATGTTAAAAAAACAGTAAATGATTTTGGCATAAAAATTAATATAATGCCATTTATAAAGCATTTCGCCAATAATAAAAACATTAAAAATTAATTTAACTTAAACATCTTTGATATCATATGCAATATCTGCTTTTTTATTAATTGAGATAAAAGTATCCAAAAATATTTCAAGAAAATATATAAAATATATAATGTAATATGTTTACTGTAAATTCTAATATATGGATTAATGTTCCATAGGTATAAAAATTAACAATAAAAATAATGATATGGTACATAATTTATTGTTATTCAATGTTAATGCAAAAACTGGCGAAATAAAACAGGAAGTAAAAAATAATGATAAATAAAATTTTATCTGTTATATAACTTTGGCTCAAGGACATCAAGTGCATTTCTTTTAAACTCGTTTATTCTGTTTTCAATTTCCTTGGCGTTTAATTTTTCATCTATTAGTATATACCTGACATTTACCAGAAGTGATTGCGCATATGTGCATTTGCATAATGAATCGGATGTTATTACTATCATGTCAGGTTTATACTTTAATAATTCATCCATTCCAACATCTCGTGCATGTCCCTTTGGCGTTATTTTATATGCTGGGGAATCATATTTTTCCTCCTTTTTTGTTTCATCATCAAAGATTACAAAATATCTTGAGTCCTCAAGCTTTATTAAATTATTATTTTCATCTGTTGTTATTCCTATTCTCATGTTTGATAATTATCATATGATAGTATATAATATTTTTTTATTATAAGATATTTTTATATTATCCTGTAAATATTTCCTATATATACAAGATAAAAATACAATAAAAGAATATTAACCTAGAATAAAGTTGAATTTACAGTAAACATATTACGTTATCATAAAATACAATAATTTATCCGAAGTAAAAAATAAATAAATATTTTAAATAAATAATAATATACCTGCATGTTACTTGCAAAGAAAATATTCTTTACCAGAGGTATAGGTCGTGGAGAAACACAACTGCAATCATTTGAAAATGCTTTAAGGGATGCAGATATTGCACCCTATAATCTGGTAAGTGTCAGCTCCATAGTTCCACCATACGCAGAGATAGTTGATAAGATTGAAGGCGTTGAATTATTATCATATGGCCAGATATTATTTACTGTCCTGGCAAGGAATTCTTCAAATGAATTGAATAGAATGATTTCATCGGCAATAGGTGTTGCAATTCCATCCGATAGAAGCAAGTGGGGATATTTAAGCGAACACCATTCATTTGGGCAAACCGAAAACGATTCCGGCCATTTTGCCGAAAAATTGGCTGCGGAAATGCTTGCAAGCACGATGGGGTTAGATGACCATTTAAAATGGGAGGAGCATAAAAATGAATATGTTCTTGATGACAAAATATTAACTACGAAGAATATAGCAGCAACAACAGTTGTTTTAAAGCCAGATGAATGGGCAACTGTTATCGCAGCAGCGGTATTAGTGGTGTAATATGGATAATAATATAGAAGAAAAATGGAGCAAATTATGGTATGAAAATCATGTGTTTGAACCTGAAATAGATGAGGGTATAGAAAAATTCTTTGTTACAGTTCCATGGCCATATACAAACGGTTCACTTCATGTAGGGCATGGGAGGACATATACATTAGGTGATATAATAGCAAGATATAAAAGATTAAGAGGATACAATGTCCTGTTCCCAATGGGATTCCACGAAAGCGGCACACCTATACTGGCATTTTCGGAAAGATTAAGGAATAATGATATTAATACAATAAAATTATATAAAAGCTATTTGTCAGAATACGAGAAGCCGGAAGATATGGATATAATATTAGAAAAATTTAAGGAACCTGAAAATATAGCAGATTATTTTGCAAGGGTTATTATAAAGGATTTTAAGAATTTAGGATATTCAATAGACTGGACAAGGAGCTTTACATCTGCAGATAAATTTTACCAGGAAATTGTAAAATGGCAGTTCAGGAAATTAGAATCTTTAGGTTTGCTAAAAAAAGGAGAATACCCGATATTGTACAGTATAAACGATGAAAATGCGGTAGGTGAGGACGACATAAAGGATGGAGATACGGATAAAGTATCAATAGAGGAGTTTACCGGCGTAGTATTTAAGGGTAAAAATTATAATTTAATGGCGGCTTCATTAAGGCCCGAAACATTATACGGTGTTACCAATTTATGGATAAATCCCGAAGCTAGATATGTTTTAATTGGCTATAAAAATGATAAATATGTAATGTCATATGAAGGATATTTAAAGTTCTCATTCCAGCATGAGAATGTAAAATTAATTTCTGACGTAAGCAATAATGATATATTAAATCAGAAATTCAAAGTTCCATTATATGGAATTTGTGTAAGTGTAATAAGTGCATCCTTTGTAGACCCTGATAATGGAACAGGTGTAGTATACTCTGTTCCTGGGCATTCAATATTCGATTACATATACTTCAAAAATAATAATATAAAAAATGAAATAAAAAATGTTGTTAAAACAAACAGCGATACAAATGTTGAAAACCTTGTAAAAAAATATGATTTATTTAACAATGATTCAAAATTAAAGGAAGCAACACAGGAATTATATAAGGAAGAATTTTACAATGGAATATTAATTAATTCAGGAAAATATTCAAATTTAAGTGTACAGGAAGCCAGAGAGTTGATAAAAAACGATTTATTAAAAGATAATAATGCAATGATATTTTATGAAACAACCAGAAAAGCAATAACAAGATCAGGTTCAAAGGTAATTGTTGCAATATTAAAGGATCAGTGGTTTATAGATTATTCACAGAAATGGCTAAAGGAAAAGTCACATGATTTAATAAACTCTATGAAATTCTATCCGGAATTATATAGAAAAGCCATGAATGATGCAATAGACTGGCTAAGGGAAAGACCTGCTGCCAGGAAAAGGGGGATAGGCACAAAACTCCCATTTGATGAAAACTGGATTATTGAATCATTATCGGATTCTACAATATATATGGTTGCGTACACAAATAGAAATGAGTTATATAATATATACAATCATTTAAATAATATAAATGATGATATTTTGGATCATATATTCTTAAATAAAAATCTAAAAAACAAATATGATGATTATACAATGGAAAATATAGTAAAAGCAAAAAATGAATTTGACTACTGGTACGGCAATGATTTAAGAATAACTGCACCACCACATATTTCAAATCATTTATCATTTTATATAATGAACCATGCGGCAATATTTTCAGGCAAATATTTGCCCGGCGGATTAATGGTCTCTGGTTTAGTAATATCCAATGGTGCAAAGATTTCAAAAAGCAAAGGTAATGTCATATCATTATTAGAAACTGTTAAAAAATACAGTGCAGATATATACAGGCTGTTTATTGCTGTTGGTGCCGATATATCATCATTGTTGGACTGGAATGAAAAGGACCTTACATCAATAATAAAAAAACAATCAATGTTTTTAAGCATTTTTGAAAACTATTCTGATAATAGTGATGATAATAATTATATTTATAAATGGTTTTATTCATCGTTTTATAAAAATTTAAAGGATTATTTCACAAATATGGAATCAATGGACATACGTGATGCGTATATATCCATATTTTATAATGTTTTAAATGATTTAAAATATGTTGAAAACAGGGGTTTTAATATTAACAAAGCACTGAAAATGGTAATGCATGACTGGTTAATTGCATTGTCTCCTGTTATGCCATACTCATGTGAGGAACTATGGCATAAATATGTTAAAGATAGCTTTGTAAGCAAAGAATATTTAGATTTTAATATAGATGATAAAATAGATTATAATATATTAAGATCGGAGGAATATCTTTCAAGGGTTCTGAGCGATATAAGGGAAATATTAAAAATTATAAAATACCCTGGAAAAATTATTAATTTAACAGTTTATGGAGATATACAGAAAAACTTCATTGAAAACTTTAATAATAAAACGTTAAAAAAGGAATATAACATGATGATTAAGGATTATATGAAAAATAAAAACAGGATAGACAATAATTTTCTTGATGAATATTATATACTTAACGAGAACAGAGAATTTATAGAAAAATCACTGAATATGAAAATAAACATAATACAATGCAATGAAATATTATTAAAAAACCCCTGGCCAGGTAGGCCCCTAATAAAAATAGAATAAATTAAGATAAATGTAAAAAATTATATATAATCTTAAAATAAACCATAGAGGGCTCGTAGTCTAGTGGTATGATGTCTCCCTGACACGGAGAAGGTCACCGGTCCGAATCCGGTCGGGCCCATAAAAATACTGTTATATTTACCATGCTTTAAAGTATTTTTAGTTTTTTGAACCTTTGTTAATGTTATAAATAATTAAATTTATTTCAGAAATTATTGCATTAACATCATCGCATTTTAGCCGTTTATCCCCTATATCAGCATATATATTTCCTTTATCCTCATGGAAATGCAATATATTTTTCCCACGATAATAGAAGTGGCATGGAATTCTTTCAAAAATATGTGGGAATAACCTTACCTGGCTGCATATTTCTACAGCTATATAATTTAATTGCTCCGGTTTTGCATGCTTCATTATAATCACACTTTATAGCAATATTTTCATTAATTTAAATATTGTTATTTTTATAATTTGTTATTTTAAAATTGTTATAAAGTAATAATATAAAATTTTATATTGCTTTTGCATTTTTCCAATTTTTTATCATAAAATACAATAATCCATATAAGCACTTCAATTATAGAATATATATGACATAAAATTATATATAAAATTATATATAAAATTAATAAAAAAATTAAATATCAATATACTATAACTAAAAATGAATAATAGAGGCAAAATAGGTAATATCTATATAGGTGAAAAACCTGAAAAACCATCATTTTCCATAAAATATGTGGATAATTCATATGACCCGATGGAAAATTTTTATATGTATTCATATGGAAACTGGGTTGCTCATAACAATATTCCAGAGGACAAGTTTATGTGGGGAGCTGATATAGAACTTATAGAATGGAATAAATATATACTTGGAAAAATTCTCGAATCATGTGCCATTAACAATGATAATGAAAATGCTATTGAAAAATCCTTAGGTAATTTTTATATTTCTATAATGGATATAAAAACAATAGAAAATGCCAAATTTAAACCTGTTAAAGGAATTATAGAAAAAATCGATGGCATATATAACAAAAATGATATTATAAGCATTTCTGCATATCTTCATTCTATAGGCATAAACGTTTTATTTTCATTTGAATCATCGCCTGATGAGAGGAATAGCTCTATTTATGCCTACTATTTGAACCAGGGCGGTTTATCTCTTCCCAACCGGGATTATTATCTTGAGGATTCATTCATTGACATAAGGAAACATTACTTACAACACATAAAGAATGTTTTTCATTTATATGGATTAAATGACGAACAATCGGACCAGGCTACCCATAATGTTTTAAACATAGAAACAGACATGGCACTGAAAAGCAAGAAACCCGTCGATTTAAGGGACCCTGAAAAGAATTACAATAGATTTGAATTTAATAATATATTAAATGAATTCCCGGGTTTATATTTTAAGTTATATTTTTCCGAAACTGGAATAAGCAATGCGGATTATATTATTGTTGGCCAACCAGAATTTTTTTATAACCTTGGGAAGCTTATAGAAAAATATTCTATAGAACAGTGGAAAATATATTTAAAATGGAAAACTCTTAATTTTGCATCTCCATATCTTTATTCCGGCGCTGAAAATGAGTTTTTTGATTTCTTCCGAAAAAAATTGCTCGGACAGGAAAAACCGGAAAAAAGATGGAAAAAGGCCGTTGATATTATAGATAATTTAATGGGTGAAGCATTAGGCGAGCTTTATGTTAAACAGGAATTTAGCGAAGAATCAAAAAGAAGAATGGATGATATGGTTAACGATCTAAGAGAAGTTTTTGTTGAAAGGATTAATAAATTAACATGGATGGGTGAAAAAACAAGGGAAAAAGCCCTGGAAAAGTTCAGTAAATTTAGGTCTAAAATAGGCTTTCCATCAAAGTTTATAGATTATTCATCGATAAAAATTGATATGAATGACTTTTTTGGAAACGTAATCCGGTGCAATAAATTTGAGTTTGAAAGAGAAATTAAAAGAATAGGCAGGCCGGTTGATAAAGAACTGTGGGAAATGACACCACAAACTGTAAATGCATATTTCTCGCCTACTGACAATGAAATAGTATTTCCTGCGGGCATCTTGCAGCCACCGTTTTTTGATGTTACAATGGATGATGCTGTTAATTATGGTGCTATCGGAGGAACTATAGCACATGAAATGACACATGGATATGATGACGAGGGCAGGAAATTCGATTTAAATGGCAATATTAATGACTGGTGGACTCAGGAAGACAACAAAGCTTTTATGGAAAAGGCAAAAAGTGTTATTGAATTATATAATTCACTGGAAGCCCTTCCCGGGATTTATGTAAACGGCGAATTAACATTAGGTGAAAATATAGCTGATATAGGCGGTGTCAGTATAGCTTTTGAGGCACTTGAGAGAAGATTAAACAAAAATCCAGAAATGCGGAAATTAAAAGATAATTTTACACCTGAACAGAGGTTCTTTATTTCCTGGGCACAGAGCTGGAGGTTAATTATTAAAGATGAGGCATTAAAATGGCAGATATATAACGATGTGCATTCACCTGAAAAATTCAGAGCCGAAATACCTGTATATGTACATGAAAAATTTGAGGATACATTTAAAAGTATTACAAAAATTCATGATAGAAAATTCCAGAAAATAAATATGTGGTAAAATTACGAATCACAATGAATAAAATTTATATATATTATAATTAAAATATTTATAAAATTTATAAACAATTTACTATTTATATTGAATATGATTTATGTTTTATGATTATTTTGGATGATAATTATGTCACAAAAAATATAGAGATTAAAGAAGCAATAAATATTATTAAAAATGCATTTATCGAAAGATCTGAAAACAATTTAATTTCTCCTCCAAGGTATAGTATAGTGGATAAAATTGTAATAACTGCGGGAGAAAACCTGGACTCACACATTTCCGGTTTTAGATGCTATAATTTATATAGCAATGGTGGTGACCAGTTTATATCTGTTATAGATACATCAACAGGCAAATTAAAGGGCATAATAACAGGGAATTATACAGGTACACTGAGAACCGGTGCAATAGGTGCATTATCTATAGAAGTATTGTCAAAAAAAGATAGCAGCGTTCTTTCTGTTATTGGAACCGGCAATCAGGCATTAATTCAAACTATGTGTGCGATAAATGTAAGAAATATAAAAGAAATAAAAGTATTCTCTCCAAATAATAAGCATAGAGAAATATTTATAAAAAAACTGGATGAACAGAAATATGTAAAAATAAATAATATAAAAATAATTAACTGCAATAATGCTAATGATGCGACAGCAAACAGCGATATTATAATCACGGCAACAACATCTAAAACACCGGTAATAAATTCTGATTATATATGTAATGGCACCCATATTGTCTGGGTTGGCAGCAAGCATAAGAATTACAGTGAAATCGGTGATGATGTAATATCAAGGAGCGATAAAATTTTTACAGATTCAGTTGATCAGTTAAATTCATATAATAACAAACATAAACTTAAAAACTCTGAAAATTTATTTGAACTGTCTGATGCAATATCAAATAAAATAACGGGAAGGCAAAATAAAGATGAAATAACAATTTTTGCATCTGTAGGCTTATCGGGAACAGAGGTCATGCTTGCAGATTATATTATTTCAAAGTATAAAAATAATTTATAAAATTTTTCATGGAAACCCTTTTACATATCTAATTTTGAAAAAATTATTTTCCATTGCTTTTAAATAATCTAAAGAATTCAGGAACAATTTATTCCGGGAAACCTATTAATTAAATATTCAATTTTATATAAAAATATAAGGAGGTATAAATAGGTAATGAAATTAGATAATTAAAAATTAATATTATCAAAGGATATGTAACCATGATATATGATGAAATAAAGAATAATTTCAAGAATTATAATGAATTTGTTTTGCCAGATTATAATGGGTATAATTTTGCAAATATAAATAATACGCTATTAAATTTATTTAATGTCAATTATAACGGTTATAAATTAGATAATAAATTATATGAAAATTTGAAGGGAAATAATAAAATCATTTTTATATATATCGATGGGCTTGGTTATAACCACTGGATAAATTACCTAAGTAATTATAAGCCATTTAAAACAATAAATGAAAATGGGATAGTCTCCCCTATTACAGCTGTATTCCCGTCAACAACTGCAGCTGCAAGCAATACAATAAATACAGGATTATATCCAATAGAACATGGATTATTTGAATGGAGGTTATTCATAGAAAAATATAATATGGTTTTAAAAAGTTTGCCCTTTATACCGGTTTATAAAGAGGATAAAAAAAGATTTAATGATATTAATCCCGATCCAGAAATATTATTTAACGGGAAAACATTTTATGAAACACTAAAGGAAAATGGAATAAAATCATATATAATATCCAATTCAAATTTATTGAAAAGTGATTATAGCAAGATAATGTATAGTGGTGCCAAGGAGAAAAAAAGATTTGATTTTCTATGTGAAGGCTTTATGATTTTAAAAAAAGTAATAGATAAATTAAAGGATAATTCATATGTATTTTTTTACATAGAAAATTTTGATAAAATGGAGCACAGGTATGGCCCCGGGAGCCAGGAACATTTAAATTCAATAAAATACATTTCATATTTATTTGATGATTTATTTAAGGAAATTTATGGCAGAGATGTATCAGTAATAATTTCATCGGACCATGGTTTTTCAAAGGTTGATAAAAAGATTTATGTTAATAATATTGATAAATATTTAAAGGAATTCAATGGCAAAAAAATTCCTGAAACCTGGAGCCCGAGGGACATGATGCTATATTTAAACGACGAGGATTCGGCAATAACCTATCTAAAGGATATGTTAAATGATAGTGCAGAAATAATGAAAACTGATTATTTGCTGAAAAATAATTTGCTTGGCTATGGAAAATTAAAGGAGGAGTATAAATCCAGGCTGGGCAATGTATTAATCCTGCCAAAAAATGGAAATACAGTATGGTATAAATATTATGAAAATGATATAATAAAAGACAATGGCATGCATGGCGGTTTAAGTTCAGAAGAGATGGTAATACCATTTTCAGCATTAAATTTAAAAGATATAAAAAATTATTAATTTACATTTTTTGTTAGATGTTCATATACATTTAAGAATTCTAAACCCTTATTTATTCCTCCAAATATTTCATCCCTTTTAATTTTATCTGCATTTTTCCTCATTTTATCAGGGTTTTTAACACCTGCATAGGATATCATTGACTGAACACATCTATTTATCCTTAATGGGCTTAATTCAAGTTTAAACATTGTATTTACTATTCCCTCAATGTTATCTATTATATATTCCCTTGAGAGTTCATTTGATGCCATTGAAACAAAGAATGAATCAATATCCTGTTTTTTAGCTTTGCCAGATTTTATAAATTCCATTATTGTATTCTGGTTTTTTAATAAGCCCGATGCGGTTATTGCCTTTGTTTTGTCCTCATCACTGAATGCGTTTACTATTATATCAGATAAATAATCAAAGTCTTCGTTTATTTTTACATTTGCTATTAGATATGCCAATCTAAAATCCGGATCTATATCATAATAATTACTGTATTTTTTTAATAAACTCTTGTCAAAGTCTTCGTTTATATATGCAAGCCTTGTGTATAATAATGATAGGCTTACCTTAAAGTTAAAATCGTCTTTTTTGTTATTTTCTATATATTCTATTTTGTCTTTTATGTAGAAATTGGCAAGGTCCATGAAATAATTATTGTTTGTAATGTTATATAAATTATATAGCTGTTTTGATATTTCATCTATTATTATATTGTCATTAACATGATAGAATTTTTCTAATCTTTTAATGTATTCATTTAATTTCATTTTATCGGATAATAAAAATGCATAAAGGTCGTTTATTATGCCCCATTTTTCGTAGTTGCTTATTTTATCCAAATTCTTCGTTATGTTCTCGAATAAGTAATTGTCGTACATAACCCTGTAAAATCCAAAGTGGTCATTGTTCAGTGATAATATATCGCCTTCCAGTGATATGCTATTTTTATCCATTAATATGGCATCTTCCCCGGAATATCTTTTAATAAATAATGGTATATCCCAAGTCTCATTGCTATCATCATCCAGGAAATAGAACTGCCTCTGTGTAATTTTTAAATTATCTTCAGTTTTCTCTGCAAGTAAATATGGATAACCCTTTTTTGATATCCACTGTTCCATAATTTTCGATATACCCTTTTTTGATTCCTCCTCTATGGAATTCCATAAATCCGATCCGGAGGCGTTGCTGTATGAAAATTTCTTTAAATAATTCCTTAAAGAGTTCATAAAAACATCATTGCCAACATAGGCCTCTATCATTCTCAACACATTGGACCCTTTGCCATACCTTATTTCGTATGATAGCTGTGATATGCTTTTAGGATCATTAACATCTGCATTTATTGGATGTGAATTTATTAATGAATCCATAGTATATGCACCATCCGTCTGGTCAAGCAAAAAATCGCCATAGAAATTCCATTCTGGATAAACATCGTTTATTGTTTTAAATGCAAAGAATGTTGCAAAGCTTTCATTTAGCCATAAATCATTCCACCATTTCATTGTTACCAGATCACCGAACCACTGGTGCACTAATTCATGGGTTATTACCTCTGCAGTTCTTTTATAGCTCCTGGTAGTCGTTGATTTATCTATAGTTAACAATATTTCACGGAATGTTATTGCACCCCAGTTTTCCATTGCCCCTGCACCAAACTCTGGAACTGATATTAGATGCAGTTTGGGCAGCATATAATCTATATTTGTATAGTTTTCTAGATAATTCAAAGATTTTTTTGCAATTACTATTGGATAATCTGATTTTGTTAAATGGTTTTTCATGGCTGTTAAATATACCTTTTTACCTTTATATGTATCGGACATTTCATCAAAATGGCCTACACCTAAATATACTAAATATGTTGACATTACCGGTGTTTCTTCAAATTCAACAATTTTCTTAGTTTTCTCAATTTTTTCATTTTTTATAGGCATGTTTGAAATTGCTGTTAAATTTTTATCAACTATTAATGTAATGTCAAATGTTGCTTTATATAATGGATTGTCTATGCATGGGAATGCCCTTCTTGCATCGGATTCTTCAAACTGTGTTGATAATATATATTCCTTATCATTGCCTGCAACATAAAAACCCTTTAACCCCCTAGCATTAAACGATGAAAACTCTATATAGACGTCGATATCATTTTCATTATTATTTACGCTTACATAATCATCTGTTAAAGTATATTTTACCTCCTTATCATTTATTTTAACCTTTTTTATTTCAATTTCGCTTAAATCAAACTTTATTTCCTTTTCAGCTTCCTTTATTTTTATGTGTTCCGAGCCATTATATTTTTTATTTCCAAAATCCACATCTATTCTTATGTTATAATTGATAACTTTCATAAGGCTTTATGCTACAAACTTTAATAAATTTTTATATTTTATATTTAATGTATTTATTTAAATATCAATTTTAAATTAAGATATCATGGAACAGAAATATAGTTATGCCTATACAGGTATCCTTGTAATGATGATTATGCTTGCATTGCAGTTTTTACTTGGAATGTACATAAACTTATATGTTTCATTTCCACCTATAAGCGAATTGCATTTGCATTTCCCTTCAAATTACATAATAGTTTTTATTCACATGATGTTTGGCTTTCTTATATTAATAGCATCATTTATTCTCTTGCTACTTGCAGTCAGGATAAATGATATGAAAATAATAATTTCCGGTGCATTATCATTTATTTTTGTTATAGTAGCAGGTTTATCTGGATTTATATTTCTTTTCTATGAGTACAATATATATTCATTTTTAATGGCATTTTCATTTATTATTGTTGTAATATCTGAATTCTATTATTTTTACAGGTTATCATTGATAAAAAAATGATTTTTATTGATGATTAATTATATTTAAATAAATGATAAAAATGCGGAGGGTCGGATTTGAACCGGCGAACCCCTTTGGGAATAGATTTTGAGTCTATCACCTTTAACCTGACTCGGTAACCTCCGCTTTATAATGCAGCGTTTTTAAACTTTGCCACAGTACTAATATTGCATTATGATATATAATTATTATTTTGTTATTAATAAATAAAGATTTATTATGCTTTATGATTACTGCATATATGGAAATAAATATTGAAATAGATGAAGAAGACTGCCCAGGTCTATATAATTCCATTATTGCGGACAATGATGAAAATATTTCAATGGAATGCGATAGCGGTAAACTAAAAATAGATATAAAAAACGCAAAAATTATTTCCATTTATAATTTAGTAGATGATATTATAAGGGATTATGAAACATTTAAAAAAATAAAAAATTTATAATTTTATTCTTCTATTGTAAGATTTAATTTTTCTGTTAATTCCTTGTATCTGTTTCTTATTGTTACTTCCGTCACACCTGCCACTTCTGCTATTGCCCTCTGTGTTCTTCTTTCACCTGTAATTAATGATGCAATGTAAATAGCTGCAGCTGCAACTCCTGTTGGACCCTTTCCTGATGTTAAATCATTGTCAACAGCCATTTTTAATATTTCCTCTGCCCTCTTTCTTGCTTCCATTGATAACCTTAACTTGGAGCAGAACCGGTTTACATAGTCATCTGGTTTTGATGGCAATATATTTAATTTCAGGTATCTGGCCATTATTCTGTATGTCCTTCCTATTTCCTTTTTCTTTACCCTGGTTACGGATGCAATTTCATCTAATGTTCTGGGAACATTTGTTATCCTGCATGCTGCATATATTGATCCAGCAACAACTCCTTCTATTGACCTCCCCCTTATCATATTCTGCTTAACTGCCTTTCTGTATATAACTGCAGACGTTTCCCTGACATCATTTGGTATGCTTAAATTGGATGCCATCCTCTCTAATTCCTGCAATGCCTGGGATAGATTCCTCTCTGCAGCATTTGATACCTTAATCCTCTTCTGCCATTTTCTCAATCTATACAACTGTGCTCTGTTTCTTGTAGGGATAGATTTACCGTATGAATCCTTATTTTTCCATGATATATCCGTGGATAATCCTTTATCATGAATTGTATATGTCATTGGAGAACCTGTCCTGGCACGGCTTTCGCTCTGCTCAGAATCAAATGCCCTCCACTCTGGGCCTTCATCAATGTAACTGTCATCAATTACTAAACCGCAATTTGAGCATACTAATTCTCCACGCTCGTAATCTCTTACTAGCTGTGAAGATCCACATTCGGGGCATTTATCTATTTCATAAATATTTTTTTTCTTTTCTTCTGCCATTTTAATCACCTTAACATTTTACATATATTTTTTTTACATCCATATCTTTTTTAGTAAGATATGCAAGAGCATATGGGTGAGATACGGGTCCTAATATTCTTGTAATTTTCCCTATGCTAATATCATTTTCATCGTAAATTTTATTGTGTATTCCAATGCAATTATTTATATTTATAAGCACTTCATTGTTAATTATATGTATTATACTGCACTCGTATTTCATACATATTCTATATACAAAATTGCTATTTAAAACTTTCGTAATATTATTAAAAATAGCTGTTATGATATTAAAACATTAGTGTATATATGTGTGCAATGTGTATTTTACTTGATTATTATATTGTTTATTGCTGAATTTTTTTTATAAATTAATTTCGTAAAATATAATAATATTTTAATACTTAATGTAATACCTATATTAATGTGGTGGGTTTATGGAAGTAGATGATATAAAAGTATGCCCGGAATGTGGTTCAGCACACCTTATAAAAGATTATGAAAGGGGTGAAGTTACATGTTATGAGTGTGGTATGGTTATAGAGGACTCTATTATTGACCAGGGGCCAGAATGGAGATCCTTTGATTCAGAACAGAATGAAAATAGATCCAGAACAGGATCTCCTATGAGTTTTTTAAGTCACGATAAGGGATTATCAACTGAAATTTCCTGGTCTAATAAGGATTATTATGGCAAAAGGATACCACATAAAAACAGGGCACAGATATACAGGGTAAGGAAATGGCATCAGAGGATTAGAGTAAGCAATGCAGCTGAAAGAAATTTGTCCATGGCACTCCAATTATTAAATGAAGATAGTGCAAAACTAGGCATCCCAAAGGATATAAAAGAAAGCGCAGCCCTTATATACAGGAAAGCTGTGGAGAGAAACCTTATAAGAGGGAGAAGCATCGAGAGTATAGTATGTGCATCAATATATGCAGCATGCAGAATGATAGATATACCAAGAACATTAGATGAAATATCAAAAATTGCCGATGTTAATAAAAAGAAGGTTGGCAAATCATACAGGCATTTAGCCAAGGAACTGGCATTAAATTTAAAGCCAACAACACCTTATTCATATATTTCACAGTTCTGCAATAAATTAGATTTGGATAAAAATGTGATAATTGACAGCGAAAATATTATCAGAATGGCAACTGAGGCAGGCATATCAGCGGGAAAGGGCCCAACAGGAGTTGCAGCTGCAGCTATTTACATTGCTGCAATAAAAAATGGGAAATCAAGGACACAGAAGGACATAGCAATGGTATCTGGTGTAACAGAAGTAACAATAAGGAACAGATACAAGGATATGAGCAAAGCTCTTGGCCTGGATAATGAATGAAAAATATTTAAAATAAATTTTAATTTTTTACAATTCAAATTTTTGATGTTTTAATTGCAATGTTTATAAAAGCCGTATGCCCTATAACGTTATTATCCGGTCTTGTTGCATTCTCACGCACAATGATATTTCTTTTAATTAGTTCAACTGTTTCAACAACAAAAAATTTATTTTTTTTAAGTTCAAGAACATTTTTTTCTGTCTGGTTATAATTTGGAGAATACAAAATTATATATCCACCGGGTTTCAGGTTATGCTTAATATTTGATATGGCATTCCATGGATCAGGCATATCAAGTATTATTGCATCATAAATATCATTGCTTTTATAATTTTTAATGTCATCATTTATTAAATTCCAGTTATCTGTATTTATAAACCTTGATAAATTTTTTCTGGCATTTTCAATGTTTTTTTCATTTATATCTATGCCAGTTAATTTACCACTTTTTCCTATTGATTTTAATATGGAATAGCTTAAATTCCCTATGCCTACACCTGATTCAAGAATGTTTTTTCCTGAATTTATTGATGCCGAATATAATATATATGATATATCAAGAGGCAATACTGTCTGTGTATATCTTTCAGTTACTTCATTATAAAATAACGGGTCGCAGTTCAATACTATATATTCCCTGCCTTTTATTTTTATAGAATCACCGGGATCGTATACATAATTTCCTGGCAAAGTTATTTTTTCTCCCCTTACATATGCAGTATTATCATCTAAGATACCTGTATAATCTTCAGATTTTAAAATAAACATAACATTAAATGCATTAATATAATTTTATTTTTTGCATACCTCTATAAAATTTTTGAATAACTGCGTCCCGCATTCTGTATTATTAACTTCTGGATGAAATTGAACACCAAAAATATCCTTATTTTTATGATAAAATGCCTGTATCTTGCATGTGTCCGATGATGCACATACTATATATTCACTGGATATACCTTTTATTTCATCATTGTGGTTTTCCCATGCATTGATTTTCTCTGGAATATTAAAAAAAATAGACTCATTCCTGCTGAATGTTATTTCCTTTCTTCCATACTCTGAATGCATTGCCTTTCCTACTGAACCACCTGAATTTAAAGCTATGAACTGTGCACCAACACATATACCAAATACAGGATAGTTGTGGGTTTCTATATATTCCTTTATATTGCCTAATCTGTTTAATTCCTTATCAATGCTTGCAGGTCCGCCGGATAAAACTATGCCATCAAGGTCGTTTAATTTATCATTATCAATATTGTTTGGCAGTATCTCCGATTCTATATCGAGGGATTTTAAAACCCTCCATTCTCTGTGTGTCCACTGGCCGCCATTATCAATAACATCAATTTTCATTTATATGCTATTGTAATAATATATATAAATAATATTTATTGAACTGAATAACTATTTTAAGGATCAATCGCACAATAAATATAGGTAATATAAAACCTGAAAAATTATATGTATAATATCTTATTTGGAAATGTTAGTTATAGCTGATATTTTAATGATTATAATTCTATAAAACGCACTTATTTATCAAATAATAGGGCGGCGATTGATAGAATTTTATTTATAAATTAATTTATAATATAATACTCATGAAATAATTGAATCATGTATCCTAATTTTTATTAAATAAAAGCTTATATAATTTTAATAGATACAGAATACTATGACGATATATCAGGGTAAAGGCACAAAGAAATTTACAGGTGGTAAATTAAGAAGAAATCATTCAAAGAGAAGATACGAACTTGGTAGAGAACCATCGTTAACAAGGATTGGCGATACTGAGAGAAGATCATTAAGGACATTGGGTGGAAATAGAAAATTAATCTTATTAAAAGAGTTATATGCTAACGTTTATAATCCAGATGATAAAACAACAAAGAAATTGAAAATTTTAACGGTTAAAGAAAATCAGGCAGACCCACATTATGTGCAGAGGAACATAATGAATAAGGGAACAATAATATCAACAGACCTTGGGAATGCGAAAATAACATCAAGGCCAGGCCAGAATGGAATAATTAATGCAGTAATAATAAAATGATAACTTTATATTCTCAGTATTTTAATAGGAATATTTCCAGAAGGCTTGGAAGGAGAATAAATAAAAGCAAAGCCGAAAAATACAGTGACGATAAATTATTATCAATATTGAAGGAAATGCATTTTAATTATGAAGTCCGCGACTGCAGGTATCCAAGAGTACCTTATATGGAATCAAAAATGTTTATTGTTGATGGCAATGTAAAAAAAGCAACATTATTAAAAATAATAGAAAAGAGGCTATAATTTATTCTTCCTGATTTTATACCTTGCTTTTGTTTCATAATACTGCAGGGGATGCTTTATCATTTTGCATAAAGGATCATCTCCCATATAACAGAGATGATTTGATTTTAACGTTGCACATTTTGGTGGAGAATATTCTGTTCCGGATATGTTTCCTGTTAAATGGTTTACCTGATATGCTGCACTATTTTCATCAAAATCTGCGGTTCTGCTAAATATTTTAACTATGCCATTATTGTCCATACCAATATGGTGCAGGAATGTGGCCAGTGTAAGCCTTGCCATGTGGGATGGGTTACCGCCATCATTTATTTCATTGATGTATTCCTTAATGCATGGTGGGAATATTGAGGAATCTACATCGCCCAAATTCATTGTGTTTTTTCTATTTATTTCAATAAATTCCTTTTTTAATTCATCTAATTTATCATAAAATCCTTCAAAAATGTCATTTGGATTTTCCATTTCGTTATAAATATTATACATTTCCACTACAAAGTATTCCCTTAATATATGTGACACCTGATTTAAATCTATATATACATAGCCATTGTCAAGCATCTGGTATATCAATCTGTATTTATTTCCTGAGAGTTTTTTATTGTATCTTATAAAAATATCAAAAGATATTTTAAATAAATATTTATTATCTATAGCTTTAATGGAGGCATCCTCTATTCCGAGGGAACTAAAATATTCAATTACATTATCATAATTTTCTAACGAGAGCCCGGCTATTTTATTCTGGAATACGTCTCTCTGGTCCGTTATAAATCTACTGATTAAGGGTTTTTCATTTATATATTTTATAATCCATATTACAACTGCGAACGTTTCTTTATCCATGGTTGGATTGTATTTTACATCCATGGAATATTTTTTTATTAAATTCTCTAAATAGTCAAAGGCACTTCTCCTTACCATGCCATTTTTAATAAGAATGTCACGTATTCTATTTTTATCTTTAATTAAATTAAAATCAATAAAAAAATTTGATGTTATCATAGCTCTATTAAATCCTTCGGGGCACTGGTTATCTCCTCATAACCATCCTTTTTGACTATTACATCATCTTCTATACGTACACCGCCAAAACCAGTTACGTATATTCCGGGCTCATCGGTAACAACCATGTTGTTTTTAAGTATAAAATCATAGTTTGGTGACAATGCTGGGTGATCATGTACATCTAAACCAACACCGTGGCCAAGGCTATGGATAAATCTCCCCCTGTATTTCGTGGAATCTATTATATCCCTTGCTATTTTATCAATGTTTTTCCCATTTATGCCTTCTGTAATTGCTATCATACTATCATGCTGTGCCTTTTTTACGGTTTCATAAATCTCTTTCTGTTCATCATTTGCCTTTCCGAAAACAATAGTTCTTGTTGTATCCGAGCAGTATCTATTATACAATGCACCATAATCTATTAAAACAAAATCATTCTTTTTCAATTTTGCTTTTCCAGGTGAATAATGTGGTATAGCCGAATTTTTTCCAAATGCAACTATTGTGCTGAACGATTCACCGGAGGCCCCATTCTTCATCATGGAATAAACAACATTTGCTGCAAGTTCACTTTCAGTCATGCCTTCATGCAATGTTTTTGTAAAATCTTCAAAGGAATCACTTGCTATTTTTGCGGCCTCCTTTATATTTTTTAATTCATCGTTTTCTTTTATTTTCCTTGATTCCAATATTGACTGTGATACGTCCATAAACTCCTTATCCGGAATTATTTTTAATATATCCTTATACATATCCAGTGTTACAGCAGAATAATTTAATCCAATATTTATACACTTTTCAAATAAATTTTTTATTATATCGTTTTTTTCCTGCGCTGTTTTGAAGGTTATGACATCAAGGCCCGTTTCCTTTGCTGCCTCCTCCTCAAGCTGTGATGTAATAATTTTTATTTTATCGGGCTTAACATATAATGCCGATCCTTCAAATATACCTGATTTTGCGCCTGTAAGGTAAAAAAATGTTTTGTCTGTTTGGTTTTCGCCACCATTCATTATCAGTATCGAATCAACATCCCTGACATAATCAAAAATTCTTCTCTCTTTCATTATTTAACATTTTAATAACAAATATAATTATTTCTATAATATCTAAAAATATATTTTAATAATGAAAATATAAAGTATTATGTTTGATACTGTTTTTTCAGGAAGATTCTATTATAATGGTGTTTTTCAGGATCTTGACATTGGCGTTTCAGATGGAATTATAATAGATATAAAAAAACATATAAACTTTAAAAGAAAAATACTGAAAAATGCGGTTATTCCTGCAGGTACAGATACACATGTACATTTCCGGGACCCTGGAGAAACATACAAGGAGGACTTTAAAACAGGTACAGTATCTGCTATTTTTGGTGGAACAACAACAATATTTGATATGCCAAATAATAAAATAAAAATAGATAATTATGCAGCATATAAAGATAAACTTGAGATAGTAAGAAGAAAAGCATACTGTGATTTCGGTTTATATTCAATGTTTAATGGCAATAACTATAATGTTATAAGCAGAGAATCATCGGGAATAAAGATATATTTGGCAGATACAACAAATATAAACAATGTTAATAATTTTAATTCAAATGAAATAGAAAATGTAAATAATATGGATATACCTGTATTTTTCCATGCAGAGGATAAAAATTGCATTGATAAAAATTATAAAATAGCACATAATTTAAGGGAATATAATCAGATCAGGCCAGAAATATGTGAAAATATAGCCGTTAATACTGCAAATAATATGAAGTTTCAAAAAGGTGTTATTACACATATGACACATTATATTGATACAGATTATATTAAGGAAGTAACGCCACATCACTTATTATTGAACGATGAGATGCCATTTAAATCCTATGGAAAGGTTAACCCGCCATTAAGGGACCCCGAAACACAGAGAAACCTATTAAATGATTATATAAACAATAAATTCGATATAGTATCATCAGACCATGCAACGCATTCACAGAATGAAAAAGAAGAATTTGAATATTCAAAATCCGGAATAATAGGTGTTGAAACAAGAATACCATTATTATTGGCACTTGTACATAAAAAAATTATAAATTTTGAAACGTTTTATAATACATGTATATACAATCCAGATAAATTATTTAATTTAAAAAAGGGAGAAATAAGGATAGGCAATTATGCAGATTTTATGACTGTAAATTTCTCTGAAATGGAAAGGTTGAATGATTATAAACTGCATTCAAAAAATCCCGTATCACCTTTTAATGGCTTTGATATTATATTTCCAGGATATGTAATAATGCGGGGAAATGCAGTAATAGAAAATCACGAATTAATAGATGACAGAAAAGGAAAATACGTAAATGACCTGAAAAAGTAATCTGTGTTTTTTCTATTCCTGATTTTCTTTATGGAATTTCCTATATTATTCCATTTCTCTTCTGATCCCATATATATTTCAGCTATTCCATGTGTTAATGCACTAGCATTTGCTATAAATTTGATTCTTGCCCGCAATGTTGGTAATTTTATTTCCACTCCTTTATCGGATTTTAACCTTGCATCTATTCCATTTATTCATGCCTGCCTCCTGTACTTAGGAGTGGATATTACACGATGCTCGCATAAAATTTTCTATAATGTTATGATAAATATTTTTTTATTAGGATTTTACAATAATATACAGTAAAATGTGTTTATAGAATTTACAATATTTTATAATAATTTAAAATATCTCCTATTTCATTTCCGTACCTATGTTTTGATACGTAATCGCTTTTATTTTTTATAGTATCGGTAGCATTTGCCGGGCATGCCTTATTAACACTTAAGTTAAACATGGTTATGTCATTATCAGAATCACCAACAACTAAAATTTCATTGTAATTTAATTTAAACTGTTCCTTCATATAATTTACGGCATATGCTTTATTCTGATTTTTATCCATTACATGCCATGTAAATTTGCTGTTAACTATATATAAATCATGTTTTTTTGCTTCGTTGGAAACATAATGTTCATCCGAATCATTCATATTAAATGCGGCAGATGTTTCCCGCCACACATTTGTAAAAACAGGTTTAACCGATGATTTTTTTGATATATATTCTAAAAACTCTTCGGCTTTGGTTTTATCAAAGAATTTCTTTATCTGATCTTTATATAGCATTATTCCGCCATTTTCAGCGAAAACAGGTCCATTTATTCCTACAAATGTCTGCAATGCAAACATTACAGGTATAACATTTCCACTTATCAATGAAAACATTACATTTTTTTTAACACCATTTCTTATATATTTTATTGCATTTGTTGATATTAATCTATTTTTATCCGTTAAAGTTCCGTCCACATCCAGAACAACTAATTTTATCATTTGTGGTAATGTTTATAAAATTAATAAATATTTATGAGAAGATGAAAGATAATAGTTTAATAAAAATATCAAGAGACCGCATAAATAAATTATATAATGAGGCTATAAAATGTGATGATATTAACCTATCAAGAAGGTATATTACATTAATGGAGAACATAGCAAAAAGAATGGACATAACAATTGAAAGAAGAATTAAACTATCATACTGTAAAAAATGCAAAACTCCATATAAAAATTTTAATATAAGAATAAAAAGTAGAATAATCAATATAAAATGCAATTATTGTGGCGATATTAGGAGAATACCTTTAAATAAAGTTAATCCAGAGTCTCAAGTTCAAAGTAAACCTTAAATCCCTGCAGTGTTGCCTGTATTTTATCGGCAAACCATATGGCATCTTCTGCTGTTGCAGAATCTGACCAGTTGTATACCATATCATGTTCCCCTTTTGTAAGAGAAAATCCTAATGACCTTAATCTATCTACTATTTCACTGGGTTTTGTGCCCTCGCTATTGAATATCACCTTAAGGTAAGTTCTCATAGTACATAAGTATAATAATGTATAATTATTTTTCCGTATTTTTAATTTTTGAAGGCCACCAGTTGTATTTATCCATTATGGACATTATTACGGGCACAAAAAACATCCAGCTTATAAATGTATCTATCAGTACACCAAGGGCAAGGCCAACACCTATCTCTTCCAATATGCCTATCCCACTGAAATACAGTGCCCCAAAGGTTGCGAATAATAATGAACCCAGAGCTATAATGACACCGCCTGTTTCGATTATAGAATTCTTTATTGCTGTATTATTGTCCATGCCTTTCATTATATTTTCCTGCACCCGTGTTACCATAAATATATCATAGTCCAGCCCTACGGCAAGCAGGGTAATAAAAACAAATAGTGGCAGGAATATGATCAATGGTAAATGAAGTATATAATAGAATAATATGTATGTTAACGTTAATGATGTTATAACGGCTGCCATTACCATTATTATTAATCTTATTGGAGTTAAAACAGAGAATAACTGTATGAACAGTATAATAAATATGGTTATGCCAAGTATAGGAACCAGTTTATCAAAGGATGAAGCCGTAAATGAATATGCATTGTTTAAGTATTCGGTTAAACCACCTACATAGCCCTTATATGTGTCACCATCGTTTATCATTTTTGGAATGCTGTTAACAAAATTGGTAGATTTGCCACTCCATGCAACGTTAGATAAATATATTACAATTTCTACATAATGATTATTTTTGCCTAAATATGTATTTGTCTGATTTATATACTGGTTCTTATAACTATTATTGCTCTCAAAGAAGCTATAATTAACTCTATTGCCATATGGATAACCCGGACCAAGTACCTCAGTGACCTTACCTGAAGACATCAGTTTATTCTCTAAACTTAGGGTTTCATTATATTCAGTTTGATTATATTTTACCGTATCTCCATGACCAGATATAATAAACGGTGAAGTAAAATTGAGTATAACGTATGACGGGTCAAACAGATCATAATGGAATGTACTGTTAACAACAGTTAATGACTGTATTCCGCTACTTGAAGGAACAAGCTCGAATACATCCATATTTGTAGGTGTTACTGAATATAAATAAAGTGCACTCAATGCAATTACTATAAATATAACTAATATCTTCTTTTTGTTGTGCAATGCAACGTGTGCAACTTTTTCCATGGATTTTTCAAATGGCAATTTTTTGTTTTCTTTTATTTTTGATGGCCAGAATGTCTTATTTTTTAGTTTTGAAATTATTGCAATTAAAAATGTATTTGCAAGTATAATAGCAATTATTGCACCTATTGCATTGGTTAATCCCGCATCACTGAATATTGGTATTCCAGATACATATAATATAACATATGATAGCGCTACAGTTGTACCTGATGTAAATACTGCATGCCCGGCCCATTTCGCAGCTTCAGGTACAGCATCAGGATTTTTATTCCTTAATTCAGTTCTATATCTTGATAATATATAAACAGAATAATCTGATGCCAGACCGAGTAAAAGTATAAACAGCAATGTAGGTGTAATAAATGATATTGTTGTTTTAAGTACATATTTGTATAATATACCTATAATGCCTGATGCTATAACAGCCGAAAACAGAAATATCAGGAATGGCAAAAATGCGGTTAAGGGTGACCTAAAGAACAAACCTACAATTATAATTGATATGATTATGCCTATAAGAAGGGATATAACCAAACCGGTCTGTATGGATGTCCCTAATTGGTTATTGGATACCGTTGTGCCTGCCAGATAATATGAGCTGCCGGGAATCACTGTGGTATAATGATGCTCTATAGAGGTTATTTTTGATTGCTCTGTGGATGTTAAGGTGCCGTCATAATGGAATATTAATAATAATGTCTTATTATCCGGTGATATTAATGATGATGTAATATATTTGGATGGCAGTACTGGATATTTATTATACGGGGTATGACTGATTATATTTGATGAAAATAATGTTAGATTTTTGCCACCGGAACTGTTTGAATATAAATTAAATAAATAATTGCTATAATATGATTTATTTATATTTATTAACGGATTCCCATTCATGGCATTTACTGTTCCATTATATACTTCAGATACCATTAATTTTATTATATTTTTTACTGAAGGGTCTTTACTAAGGTTATATGCATTTTTAACAAAGTTATTAACTCCTATGTTTAAATCTTTTTTAATAAAGGATGATGAGGTTACATTGGATTCTAATTCAGATGATATATATTTTATGCTATAATCTTTTAGCATCGATGGTATTTCTTTATAATTAAACATGTATCCATTTAACGTGAAATTGGTATCAAGTGATTTAAACAATGGCCCGGCTCCGCCGAGACCAGTAATAAATGTTTCATTTTCAACCGTTTTGTTTATTGCAAGATTCATATAATATGTTTCATTATAAATATTTGTTACATTTACATTTTTTAGTGTTGAATTCCAGTATGCAGAAAATGTATTGAGATAATACAAACCTGATGTATTATTTTTTATATTTTTATATATTGAATTATATGCATCATTATTTGATTTGGTATTATTAAAAGCATTAACATATCCTGCAGGCAAACCGAATTCAAGTCCTAAAGTTGAGTTTGCACTGGAATTAAACTTAATGCTTTCATTATTTATTGTATATATTAATTTATAAGTGCCATTTTCCTCCTTATAAATACCCTTTGAATATGAACTTAATGTTGAATTCTCAACGGTGAATATATTTGTCTGATTTGTATATTCTACACCTGTTGATTTTAAATAACTTACGATCTGGTTATCAAAATTGAGCAATTCCCCCATTGTAGTTAAATTATCTATATTTGTATTATTGGCAACTATTATGATTTCCGGGTCTGTTGAATTATTAAACTGTGATTTTAATAAATCATTGGCTTTAGAAGCCATAGAATTTTTTGTAACAATAGAATTTGTAACATTGTATGAGGTATCAGTAAGCATTAATGTTGCGAATGGAGCCATTATAACAAATAATACGACCCAGAATATGATAACTTTATTTTTATTTTTTTCTGTAAACTTTCCGAGTTTATGAAAGAACGATTCGAACATTAATCCCCTAATCATATCTTATAATATAAGGTTTATGAGTGAATATTTCTTAAAGAGAAATATTTTAACCTGATAATAAATTTATACTAAATTGAATTGATTAATAATGGAGTATACAAAAATAAATTTATATAATTATTTTTATGACCTTGTTAAGCAGATTCCTGATGATAAAATCACAACTTACGGTGCTTTAGCCAGAGCACTTGGAGATATTAAGGCATCCAGGGCTGTAGGCTATATGCTATCCATTAATAAATATCCCGATATTATTCCATGCTATAAGGTTGTGCATACAGATAAAACCGTAGGCAAATACAGACTAGGCATGGAAGAAAAAATAAGAAGGCTAAAAAATGATGGTGTTAAAATATTGAATGATAAAATAACAAATTTTAATGATAAAATTTTTGATGATTTTAAAACATATTACCCATTAAAAAAATTAATGGAAGAGCAATTAAAAATATCCAAAAAAATAGATTTAACAGATTATGATTATGGCAATGATATAGCTGCAATAGATGTTTCATATGAAAATGAAACAGGATATGCAGCAATGGTTTATACTATAAATAATGAATATAAAACAAAAACATATGTTAATAATACATATTTCCCATATATACCGGGATATTTAGCCTACAGAGAATTGCCATTTATAGAAAAGTTATCAAAGGATTTCAATGGAATCATATTAATAGATGCAAATGGATTATTGCATCCAAGGAAATGCGGCCTGGCAACATTTTCAGGGATAACTATGGATAAACCTACAATAGGAGTTGCAAAATCATTGCTTTTGGGAAATGTAAATAATAATTATATATATTATAACAATGAAAAACTCGGCTATATGATAAATAAACATACTATAGTAAGTCCAGGAAATAAAATAAGTTTAGAGACAAGTATAAAAAAGATAATGTTATTAGGTAATGGTAAATATCCAGAAATATTAAAAACGGTTCATAATGAGACCGTAAAATTGAGGAAGCGGAGATTGCCGAGCTAGGACAAAGGCGATGGATTCAGGGTTCATTTCCGCAGGGATTCGAGGGTTCAAATCCCTCTCTCCGCATTAAAATTTTAATTTTTAGAATTATAAAAATTGTTCTGATTATAATTAAATATTGTAGCAAAAACAATAATTCAATGATTAAATATAGATTATATATAATGTATATATGGTAATAAACATAGTTCCTGATGATTTAATAGAAATGGTCAGCAGTAAAGACTGTGTAATTATAGATGTAAGGGAGAAATTTGAATACGATTCAGGACATATTAAGGATTCTATTTTAATGCCTATGTATGATATTTTTAAGGATGTGAATTTAGTGAAGAAATATAAGGATAAAAAAATAGTCCTTGTGTGTTCTTCAGGACATAGAAGCTATTATACAGGAAAATTCCTTGAAGAGAATGGCTTAAAGGATATTTATAACCTTTACAATGGTGTTTATGGGTGGGAGATGTATGACCTACCATTAGAATTTTAATTTTTATAATTTATTGGATTTTTTATCTGTTATAGCTATTAGAATGAATATGGAAAATACCATCAATGATATTGCCAGAAATTGCAGGAAAAATATGTTTAAGTAATCAATAAATTCAAAGAATAAATATCCAAATATTATCCCGATTATTATTGAATATGATGCAATTGCATTATTTTTATTTGAATATGCATTGATATATAGCCATAATAATGAAAATATTAATGATATTATAAATGCATAAAAAAGTAATGAATTTATAGGCAATATTATCCTATTTAATGGTAAAAATGTTTGATAACCCCTCGTAAATAATGTGTATAATGAATAATAATCCTCATAGTTAATATAAATCAGTGCCTTTATATACCCTGTTGAGGCTATTTTCATGAATGCTACAGCGGCAATTTGATCCAACAATATACCTGTTGATATTATATAATCAGATATAATGCGTGTAAATTTATCTGATAGTACTCCATATATTATCGAAGCTATTGCTACTGAAAATATTATAGTTACTAAAAACTCATAATTTAAAGGTATGTCTGGTATAAAATAAAAATATTTAATAACAATTCTTGAACTCTTGAATACCGTTTTCAGTACAAATATTGAGATTATTAATGCAAACAAAGGCACAAAATATGGTCCGTAGGATTTAATGAGTTTTGATGCTATTACTACTGCCGCAATTGCTATTATAAAATATACATACAGATTTTTTGAAATTACCGGACTTATACTGTTAATAATAATAAAATCCGGCAGAAATATAATTATCCCAATAATATATAATACATATTTATTCATTATGATGCACCTATATTTATACTCCGGCTGTAATTATACTCAAGCATAATTTTAGAAAGTATATTATTGCTATCAATATAGTTGCATTTTATTCCAGAATTTCTTAAATATTTGACTTTATTGTTTATATTCTGTATTTCTTTTATCCTTAAACTTTTCATCATAACCTCATCAAAATCATTCTCTGGCTTATACTTATAAAATGATTCAATGTTTATTAAAAATAATGTTAAATTAAAGCTTTTTACTGGTTTGTTTATTATTATATTTGACGCAGTGATTATAAATACTAAATATTTTTTCCTTATTTTTTTATTTAAATTATCCATAGCATTATTTATATTGAAATAACCGGATGGCAATATGCCTGAAACTATTTTTTGAAGGTATTTTATGCTTTCCCCATTTTTATCAGGTTTTATAAAGTAATTAATATCACTTGAATATAGATAAAAACCTATATTGTCATGATTTTTTAATATATAATAGGATGCATTTATAACATTTGTTATTAATTTATCATATATTTTATCCGATGAACCATAATTCATTGATATACTATAGTCTATAAGAAATATTACAGTTATTTCACGTTCTTCCTCCATCTGTTTTATAAATAATGTATTATCATATTCATTGTACCTATTCCAGGATATATATCTAGGGTCATCTGTTTCAACATAGGGCCTTATGCCATATAAATTATAACCCTGGCCAACCTTCTTTGAGTAATGTACACCATAAGTATATATAAAATTGCTTAACATTTCACTTCTGTTTGCAGTTATTTTATTTAACGATGGAAATATTTTTATTTCTGTGTCATCGCTATATGTTTTCTCAATATATGATATTTTAAATAAGTCAGATATTGAAATATTGATATTGCCCATGGTATATTTTCCTATATATTTTGGAATAACTGTGTATTCTTTTGTAATAGTTTTATTTCCAGGTATTTTTATTATCCCTTCAGATTCCCCCGATATATTTAATATATCTATAGCTTCATCAAAAAATGATAGTGAAACTTCATATTTATTATTATTTTTAAAATATATCCTTATACTAAAATTCTTATTTGTCTTAAATTCATTATTATCTATTTCACGGTAAATATCTATTTTTTTTAATACTTTTTTTCCCTCAATATTAAATACAATAACATCAAATGAGATGATAAAAAATAATAATATCATAAATATTATATAATATTTATAACCAAGTAATATGGATTCTAGTATGCCATAAGAAATTACGGATAAAATCAGATAACCTGATTTTTTTATCATTGCGGTACCTCTACCGTGGCAATTATTTTATCTATAATATCATATATAATTCTTTGATAATCTGATTCATTGTCTAAAAGAGCTTCAGGCTTTAAAATTAATCTATGATTTAATAACTCCTTTGATATAAAAATAACGTCCTCAGGTATAACATAGTTTCTGCCACTTATCAGTGCATTTGCCCTTGCTGCATTCAGATACTTTACCGAAGTCCTGGGGCTTGCACCTAAATATACCATGTCGTATTCTCTGGTTTCCCTTATTATATTGACGATATACTTTATTATATCATCAGATACATATACATTTTTTACGGCATTCCTAAAATATATTATTTTTTCTGCGTTAAGTTTTTCATATTCTATTTTTTCATTTTTATAAACGGATGATAATATTTTTAACTCATCATCTAAAGTAGGATATCCTAAATAATATCTGAAAAGAAACCTGTCCATTAATGCTTCTGCTAATGGAAATGTCCCCTCCTGCTCAATTGGGTTCTGTGTTGCAATAACAAAAAATGGGTTTGGCAACTTTGTTGTTATTCCATATACTGAAACCTGCTTTTCCTCCATTGCCTCAAGCAATGCCGATTGAACCTTTGGAGGTGTCCTGTTTATTTCATCGGCCAATATTACATTTGAGAATACGGGCCCCTGCCTGAATTCCATCTTTTTTGTTTCCATATTATATACCATATTTCCGGTAATATCTGAAGGTAGCATATCAGGTGTAAACTGTATCCTGTTAAAATCTATGCCTAAATGCTTTGAAAATTCTGAGGCAAGCATTGTTTTTGCTAACCCAGGTACACCTTCAAGCAGTATGTGATTGCTTGTTAGCAGTGATATAATCATAAATCTTGCTATTCTCTTTGATCCTATAACTTTTTTACCTATTGAATTTTCTATATTTCCTACAGTATTTCTTAGTGCTATTGTTTCTGTTTCCATTCTTTATACACCTCATCATTTATAACCTTCATTTTTATATTTTTTAATTCCTCATAATTATCTATTATCTCCTTTAGATAATTATCCCTTAGTTCTGCAGCATGTTTTCTAAAGTACTTAATGCCTGTTCTGGCTTTGATGTCATATTTCCTATACTTTTTTATAAGTATTTTGAAATTTTTGAATATATACTTAATAGCGTATACATCATCATTCATTGTTTTTATATATTTTTCATAACTACCGTTTTTTAGCATAGTATAATCACCTATAAATTCACTATCGGGTATTTCTAATTTTACTTGTTTTATTATATTTTCATTATTTTTATTTTTAAATTTCCTCGAATGTACTGAAATAATAAACGTTAATATAAACAATATAAGGATAGGATAAAAAAATTTTATTCCTATCCTGTAGTTTGTAAATAATGAAGCAATGTTAGTCAGAGTTATCATCATTACCATCATGATTATCATTATAAAATAACTTCATTATATCCATGTAATTGTATATATCTTTGACTTTCTCGAGAATTTCGTCTGCATCCAGTTTATCATAAACCATATAGCCAAATCTTGCAATTTCATAATAATTAAAATAAAACAATGCTATTTTTTTAATTGCGTAATATTTTCTATCATCATTTTTATCATTTTCAACAAGAGCATTGTCCTCTTCATTATTATCTTCCATAATTTTATTATCTCTATTTTCCTGAATTTTTATGTTTTGCTTTTCTATTGCATTTTTTATTGTAATATTATCCGTATATGCATCATCAATTTTAATGTCAACGTTTACTTTTTTAAGTTCGTTTATTATAAACAGCCGGTTTGATCCATAATTATTTGCATTAAAAAATCTAACATAATCATTTTTTGCACTCGTATAACCATATATTATTGCCTCTTTTATATCATCATTGCCTATATATTTACGCATCTCTTTAATTACCGGTATGTCATCTACAGTTTTTATTTTCAATACGGTTTTTTCTTCATCCAATTTAATATTTTTAGTATTATTTTTTTTAAATAACATTTTACCTCTCCTTTAATACACTATCTTTTACATTAACATTATAATTATAAATTACAGAATAACCAGAACTGTCATTAATTATGCCAGCCAGATGACCATAAATATTTACTGTTATGTTGCCTTTGACTGTGATATAGTTAGTTAGGTTTATATATTGTCCTGAATTAATTCCATTATAAACAGCCTTGCCATTATCATATATAGTAAAATTGTAGCTTTGTAGATAATGTGCAACATTGTAGGGTATTTTTATACTGTAAATATGTACAGTATTGTTTATATTTAAACTGTATGTATAATTGTAATTGCTATTATGTATATGAGAAACATTATATACTGTATTGTTTAAATTGTTATTTAATGTAACATTGATATAATATGCCGGATAAGTTTTAGTGAGTGTTATATTATAATCGTACAGTTCGTTGCCATTCTTATAAATTTTTAGATTATTTATTCCATAGGATGTTAAATATGTATTGTTTGTAGTATCCGTATAATTTCCATCGTTATATGTTAATATATATTTATATGATGTGTTTGTTGTTACTCCTATTTTTATTATATATGCATATACATTGTCTGTATATTTATTATTATTGCCTGATACTTTTATATTAAAGCTTGAATTAACATAATGGATATTATTATAACTTATGTTGTAAACACCACCAGGCAATAAATAATTAAAATATGTACCATAATTGTTTGATGTTACACTGTTATAATATACACTGAATATGCCTCCATAACCTTTAATATTTTTATATGGAACAGAATAACTTCCGCTTACAGGGTAATCAGACCTGATGGTTATATTATAATTATGTTCTATGTTTTTATCTAATGTAGTGGATATTGACATGCTGTTATTCAGTAAATAATTCTTCTGCACCACTGTGTAATTAAGGAAATACCCGGAAATAGAGTAGATGCCTGTGTAATAAAGGTCTATTTTAGAATATCCCGAATTATTTGTAATGCCGGTATAGTTATATATCACACCGTTTTCCTTTATTAAAAGCATGAATTTCTGGTCTAGAACATTTTTGCCGAAGTCCAGTGTTATAGATATATTTTTTGTTCCATTTAACATATTAAATGTTAAATTATTGTTTATATTAGTACTGTTTATATATGGTATATCTTTAGTTATGTTTGCTGTGCTTATATTATCTTTATTTGAGTATATATTTATATTCTTGCCAATGGAATTTACAGGTATAAGATTTTCATTAATTGTGATATTATTTGTTAAATTCATATTATACGTTAGGTTATTAAACCCTGGTGATTTATATATTATCCTATAATAACCTTCTGGCAAACTTATATTATATATGCTATTGTAGTTATATTTTATTAATATTACCGGCTTTGAATTTTCAATTATTACTGTTCCATTTATGCCAAGCCGGTTATAACCATTTTTTACAGTTCCATTTACATTATATGTATGTTTTGGTATTAATGTAATATTTTTATAATTTATTTTATTGAATGCTGAAACATTTATTAATTTTATATGGTAAAATAGTGAATATACTGCTATGTGGTAATCACCATTATAGTTTAATGATATTGTATATGCACCACTATAATTTGTTGTTGTATTATCATAAAAATATGTATTGTTTACGTTTATTATAAAATATATGTATTGATAAGAAACAGATGTATTATTGGTTGTATTTATATTTCCAGTTATTATTAAAGATGTTTTATTCGAATAATTTACATCTGAGCTATTTATATGCTTCTGTGATGTACCATTTCCATAACCTGATCCAGCTCCACCATAGCCCTTATTTGAACCGGCAAATGGGGTTGCATTGGGTAGTGTTACATTTAAGGTTATGTTATTTATTATGTTTACTGTTTTTGCTATACCATTATAACCGGTTTTATAGAAATAAATGGTATTACCACCATATGAAGCATTTATACTATAGTAACCGGAGTTATTGGTATGCACAGTTCCATATATATTCGATACAATTGCATTTTTTAATGGTGATCCATTATTATTATACACATAACCTGAAATCTTATAAACTGGCTTCATGGAGCGGTAAACGGTAATGTTTTGATTTAGATCTTTGCCATTAATTGTTATTGCCACGGGTTCGGTATTATGATTTAAATTATAATTATCTGCAGATATATTATATGTCTGATTGTATAAGCCTATGGAAAAATAACCATTGGAATTTGAGGTTGCGTTTGCATTGTTAAAAATTCCTGAAAATATAAGGTTAATGCCAGGAGACCTATTCCCATTTAATAATGTATATCCTGAGAATTTATACTTTTTTTCAGGATTTAACGATAAATTATAACAAATATTATTTCCATTTAATGATATTTTTTTATAAATCCCATTGTAATCAGGGACTTTAAGATATATGGTACCATTGCCCAATAGCAGTGCTTCTATTTTATAAAATCCAGTACTATTTGTATCTGCAATAGTATAATAATTTCCCATTATAGCATATAAACTCTTATTAGAAATGGCAGTATTATTAGAAGAACTGATAACATAACCTTCTATAGTTGTTGTTTTATTTCCTGTTGGATTAAAATATGTTTTACTGTAATTAAATTTTTCTTCACTCTGGTTTTTAAATAATTTCTCATCTAAATTTTTTTGATGTAAATCTATTGGTTTCTGTGAAACATTATGTGGATATATAATATTGGCTGCAGGAAATACAAGTATTATTACTATTATGCTTATGCCTAACGCAGCTAACGTTTTATAATTCATTATTAAATATATATAATATACTTTAATAAAGATTTTGTATTCGAAACAAACATTCTAAATTTACATTCTAAATCTAAATAAAATTAAATATAAAGATGCCATACATTTTATTAATGAAATTCCTCGCATTTTTTGGCCATTTAAATATAGATGTCCAGATGTCTGTTCCAAAGTTACCGGGATATGGAGAATCTGTATCCGTAAAATCAGTATCAGAAAATTTTGCAGGCACAGCAGGCAATTTTGCTTTTGTTGCAAATTCACTGGGCTTAAAATTTGACCTTTATTCTGCAGTATCAAAAAATACGCATTCAGAATTTATAAAAATTTTAAAGGATAGGAAAATTAATGTTAATCATATAAAAATATATAATGAAGATTTCGGCCCTATATGTTATTTGCCATCAGATGGTAATGAACAGATAGCCTATATGTACCAGGGTCCTATTTATAAATGGAATCCCACGGACCATTTTGAATACGATAACTATGAGTATCTACATATAGGTACAGGCCCGGCGGATGAATATATAAAAATTGTGGATAAAAACAGCAAATCAAAAGTTATATTTGATCCAGGCCAGGAGATATGGTATGTTTATGATAAGGAAAAGGCAATTGAAATGGTAAATAAATCATATATAATTATAATGAATAATAAAGAATTCAATTATCTGCTTAAACTTACAGGTAAAACAAAAGATGAAATACTTGATAATGTGAAATATATAATAGTAACACAGGGAAAAAATGGTACAGTATTATATTCAAAAAATAATGACGAGCATTTTCCATCGCTTAAAGCTAGTAATATATATGATACAATAGGAGCAGGTGATTCATTTATAGCAGGTTTTTATTCCAGCATATTTAATAATTACAGCATAGAAGATTCGGTAATAATAGGCAATATAACAGCATCATATGCAATAAGAAGTAAGATAATAGAATTTAATATGAATTATGATGAAATTTTGCATGAATTTAATAGGTTTAAAAATAAAATTTACAATAAAAAATCTATATAACTCATTTTTGAAAAAACATTAAAATCATCACTTGAATCATATGGTATATTGCGATCTATAATATTTACACCATTTAATTCTGAAAATTCCATAAAATCATTCTTGTTTTCATAAATAACAATGCCATTAACTGTGGAATTTTTAATCCCTACCTTTTCTATAGCTGTACTTATCTGATCAGAATATGATAAGTATAGCAATAATAAATTTCCGGGATATTTAAATCTATTATTATTATTTATATACCTTAATGTTTTATTTATGGCATTTATTACCTGAACTTCTGATACAATGGTTTTAGAATCTATTAACTGAAAAAAATAGTTTCTTGTTTTAATAAAATCGAGGATATCATCTATACTAAATTTATTCAAAAAAAAATATTTAATTTTATGCTGCATTTGTACCTGTTCTTCTCGCCTGGCTTAGCTCTTTTGTAGGCCTTAATATATTTTTAATTTTCTGTATATACTGTTCCTTTTCAGGGCTCTTCATCAGAGCATTGTCAAGAACGTCTTCTATTGTACTTGCTGCTACTATCTGTATTTTATCTTTGTGTTCTTCATCCAGTATTATATCGTTAAAGTTTGATGCGGGAACTATAACCTTTGAAAGACCTGTATCTATTGCAGCCTCAACCTTCGCTGTTACACCACCCACGGGCAATACATCACCACGCACACTTAGTGAACCGGTCATGGCAACTGTCTGGTCTATAGGTATATTTTCTACTGCAGATATAATGGCTGTTGCTATTGATACACTTGCTGAATCTCCTTCCACACCTTCATATGTACCAATAAACTGCACATGTATATCTAAATCAGCTATGTTCTTGCCACTTATTTTTTTGATAACTGCAGATACATTCTGTACAGCTTCTTTTGCTATTTCTCCTAACTTGCCTGTTGCATATACCATACCGTTATTTGGGTGCTGTGCAGGAGTGACCTCTGCAACTATTGGCATAACAACGCCAGTGAAATCAGACATGTCTGTAGATCCCATAACTGCCAGGCCATTAACCTTGCCTATTGCTTCACCTTTACCTACAAACATTTTATATAGTTTTTTGACTTCTATTGCACGATCAGCTATCTGTTGTTCCACAGGCTTGCTTAGATTTCTGGCTTCATTTACATCTTTTGAAGTTACTATTGTTGCTTTCTTGCTTACTGCTATATCCCCTGCAACCCTTACTAAGCCACCTAGCTCTCTTAATCTTAATGTTAACCTTCCTTTTCTGCCACCACGCTTCTGTGCCTCCTTTAAAACTTCGGTTATTGCACCTGTATCAAAGGGTGGTATTTTTTTATCCTTAGCTATTTCCTGAGCTATGAACTGAACAATTTTTTTACGGTTATCCTCAGTATCTTCCATTGTATCATTCATATAAACCTCGTAACCATAACCTCTTATTCTTGATCTTAGAGCAGGATGCATATTTTTTATTGCATCTATATTTCCTGCAGCTACAAGGACGAAATCACATGGCACTGGTTCAGTTTGGACCATAGCACCTGCGCTTCTTTCACTCTGTCCAGATATTGAAAATTTCTTTTCCTGCATTGCCGTTAATAAAGCCTGCTGGTCTTCTGGTCTTAACGTATTTATTTCATCTATGAATAATATTCCTTTATCTGCTTTTTGCATATTACCGGCTTCAACTCTTTCATGTGCTGGTGTTTCTAGTCCACCAGACTGGAAAGGATCATGCCTCACATCACCCAATAATGCTCCTGAGTGTGCACCCGTTGAATCAACAAACGGTGGTTTATCATTTGGATTGTGCGATATCAGCAACTTTGGTACCATAACCCTTTCCATTCTTGCTGCCGGGTTCATGGACATTATTATATATAAGAATGCAGCCCCAAGTATTGCAAAGAATAGTATCTCTATTGCAAATCCGGTTTGACCACTTGAATAAAGCACAATTGCCAGCACTATACCCAGCAATATTATTGAAAAAACTATAAATAGTAAACTTTTAGATCTATCTTTTTTCTCCCTTTCAGCCTTTATCTGGTATTGCCTTAAAATTTCCTTGCCTTTACCTGCAGGAAATGTTTTAACTTTGGGTTTATTTGAGTCTTCTGGATTTGGAAAACATAATATATCTTCCAGATCCTCTTTTGGTAGAAAATCTACCATTGATTGGGCTATCATAGATTTTCCGGTACCGGGTTCACCAATTAAAAGAACATGCCTTTTCTGCACTGCAGCCTTTTTTATTACTTCACCCGCATGTTCCTGTCCTATGACCTGATTAAATAAAAGCTTAGGAACTTCGATATCTTTCGTAGATTGTATACCTAATTTAGATACCCATTCTTCCATATCATCATTACTATTTGTGTCCACATTATGATAATCCAATCCTAATAAATAAGCTTTCCGATTTTAAATTAAGATGATTTTTAGATTATTATTTGATTATAAAATTATTATATTGTTAAAAATTTATAACAAACATATAACTGTGTAATAATTATTAAAAAATGGTAAATTTAACTACATATTATTTCTATGATATAAAATTATTATTCAATGAACCCAATCCACTTATTTCTATTCTTACATTATCACCATTTTTAATATATCTCCTTTTATCTTCAGGCATTCCAAGTATAACGCCCGAGGGTGTGCCTGTAGAAATGCAGTCTCCTCTTTCAAGAGTTATGTATTTTGATATATAGCTTATAAGCTTTTTTACACTGTAAATCATGTTTTCAGTTGATGAATTCTGCCTTAACTCATTATTTAAATACGTTTTCAGCTTCAGTTCCTGTGGATTATCTATTTCATTTACTGACATATATGGCCCTGCTGGATAAAACTTATCAAAGCTTTTTCCTATGAACCACTGAGATGTTTTAAACTGCATAAGCCTTGATGATATGTCGTTTCCTATAAAATAACCATAAACATAATCTAGGGCATTTTCCTCATTTATATTTTTCGCTTTTTTATTGACCATAACACATAATTCTCCCTCATAATCAATATCCATATTTTCATCTATTTTTACTGTGCTGTTATTTCCACAGTAAGCATTGTTTGTTTTTGAAAATATAATAGGATTTTCCGGAATTTTTTCTTTTGTTTCATTTATATGGCTGCTATAGTTTAATCCAACAAGAAATAGATTTGAGCTTTTATCTATTAATGATTCATATTTAAACTCATATTCAGAAAAATTATTTATATTTTTAATTGCTAAAAAATCACTCTCATTTAAATCCTTTAATGATTTTTTATTAATTCCGTAATTATCCAGTAATGCCAGTTTTCCATTGTTATACAGTGCAAGGTGCTTTTTATTTTTAATACTTATTAAAGAAATTTTCATATAAAATCATATTGAACTATTATAAAAATTTTATTGCTATAAGAAAAATTTGGATTTAACTGTTATGACAGAAACCTCCTGCATTAAAAGGAGAGAATGTTACTGATTTTATGTTCCTTCAGTATATGAATTTAAATATTTTAACTGCTCCTCTGTATAAGTATCTATTTTTATATTTAATGCATCCAATTCAATTTTAGCAACCTCTGTATCTATTTCTTCTGGAACAGGATAAACCTTTTTTTCCAGTTTGCCCCTATTTTTTACTATGTATTCTGCGGTAAGTGCCTGCAATGCAAAGCTTAAATCCATAATTTCCACTGGATGCCCCTGCCCCGCAGCCAAATTTAATAATCTGCCATCAGAAATTAAATTTACAGTATTGCCATTCTCTAATTTATATTCTGTTACCATATTTCTTACCTGTGTTTTATTTATGCTTTTTTTATTTAAGTTATCAACATCTATTTCATTGTTAAAATGGCCTACATTTCCTAAAATTATCCCTTTTTTTGCTGCAAGCATATCATTATAGCTTACAACATTTTTCATCCCAGTTGCCGTGAATATTATATCTGAATATCTTATTGCATTATTCATTGTATCGACATTAAATCCATCCATGACAGCTTCTATTGCTTTCACAGGGTCAATTTCTGTAACGGTTACATTAGACCCCATGCCTTTTAATCTCATAGCAACTCCTTTTCCGACATAGCCATAACCTGCAACTATTACATGTTTGCCGGCAAGCAGTATATTTGTTGCGTTCATAAAACCATCAAGGGCACTCTGTCCGGATCCATACCGGTTATCAAAGAAATGCTTCATCTGAGCATCATTTATATCAAACATAGGAAATTTCAATGCCCCTGCTTTTTCCATCGCTTTTAATCTCACAACGCCTGTCGTTGTTTCTTCATTGCCACCAATAATATTTTTTACAAGTTCTGGCCTTTCCGAAACAAGATTTGTTAAATCCCCACCATCATCTATTATAATATCCGGAGGGACCTCAACGGTTTTTTCTATATTGTTATAATATTCTTGAGGAGTTTCTCCCTTTTTTGCATATACCTTATAATTGTAATCTCTTTTTAATGATTCAACAACGCTGTCATCTGAGCTAAGTGGATTGCATGATGCCAATCTTACATCTGCCCCGCCTTCACTTAGTAACAATGCGAAAATACCAGTTTTTGCCTCTACATGCAATGCCATTGATATTTTTATTCCTTTAAATGGTTTTTCCTTTAAAAATCGCTCCCTTATTCTTGCAGAAACAGGCATATGGTCCCTTGCCCATTTTAGCCTTAAAAATCCATTGTTATCCATTATAATCTAATGTATATATCATTAATATTTAAAAGAATTCCTATGCCTTCCATTGATACTTTATAATTAAATTTTATTTCATTATTATTAAATAGAGATACACCATTTAATATTAATCCAGGATTTACAAATATATAAAATTCATTAAATATTTTTTCTTTTATGAACTGATTTATAACATTTGCACCGCCCTCAACCAGTATTTTTTTTATCCCCATATCATATATTTTTTTAAGTATATTTTTTATGGATAGGTCATTTAAAATTATTATCTCAGCATTATTTATTGTTTTATTATTATTTTTAGAAAAAATATATGTTTTAATTTTTCCATCAAAAATATTATAATTACTATTTAATCTTAATTTTTCATCTAATATTATTCTTTTATTTGCAAAGTTTAATACTGGATTATCTATAATTACAGTGTTTGCACCTAATAAAACAGCGTCCACATTCTTTCTTATGCTCATGACCCTTTCCATATCAATACTATTTGAGATGCTGTATCTTCCCTCTAATGATGATATTTTACCGTTTAATGACATTGCTACATTTATTATTACATATGGTAACATAAATGGGTATTTATAACTTGTATAACAATTTTGAGATATTACTTATCCATGAGTTAAAATTTTATAATATATAACAATAACCAAAAATGGAATTTTCGGGCAATGTATATTATAATGGCAAATTAAGGAGAGGAACATTAAAAATTGATGAAAATATAGAATTTATTGATAAAATTGGCAATAAAAATTATGGCACGTTAATACCTATGCCGGTAAACGCACATACACATGTTGGCGATTCATTTATAAACGAAGAGCCAAGGGGCACATTGCCGGATATTGTAGGCCCGGGTGGCTTAAAACACAGGTTTCTGGACAATGCTGATCAAGACGTCGTAATAAATTATATGTCGCATACCAATGGATTCATGGAGAATTCTGGTATATTATCATATTTTGATTTTCGTGAAAATGGCATCAATGGCATAAATGAACTAAAAAAATCTAAAAAGAGGTTTGTAAGGCCCTTAATATTTGCAAGACCATATAAAAATGATAATATAAGTACCATAATAAATAGTTCCGATGGTATAGGCATAAGTTCCATATCAGATATGGATTATGACGATATCTATAATTTAAGCATTGAAACACATAAAAAAAATAAAATTTTTGCACTGCATTTCAGTGAGAATTTAAGGGAGGATATAAATAAAATTATTGATTTAAAGCCGGATTTATTAATTCATGGCATAGAGGCTAATAATATAGATTTAGAACAAATACATGAAAAACAGATAGATATTGCAATAACACCAAGGTCAAATATATTTTATGGAAAAAGGCCAGATTATAATAAATTTTTAAAATATAATATAAATCTAATGCTTGGAACAGATAATGTATTTGTAACAGAACCTGATATATTCTCTGAAATGGACTTTTTATACCGGTACCAGAGATTCTTTGATTATATCTCACCTGTAGATATTTTAAAGATGGTTATAGATAATCCTTATAATTTTATGGAAAAACATAATATTAATATTAAAAAAAGATATTTATTTTTTAAAAATGAACTATTAAATGAGTACCAGATAGTCACAAAAAGGCACTATTTTAAATCGGTAAATATTTTATAATGCCTATTTTTTAAGTTACATATAAAAATAAATATAAATTTCTAATAGGCGAACAGTTAAGTATATATTTTAACATATAATTTATTATAATATAAATTAATTTAATTTTTATACCTTATCTTATGATGGCTATATTTCTTTATAAATGTGATATCAATAAAATTACGTATTTATAAATATACCAAAAATATATATCCATCATCATTTCAGTGTATTTATTGTCAGAATGCTAAAATACACTATATTTTTATATTGTTCTACAATTACTATAAAAAAGTAAAAAAAATTAAATCCATTTATACAATATGGATTAAAGGGCACGTGGCCTAGCATGGATAGGGCAACAGCCTCCTAAGCTGTAAATCAGGGGTCCAAATCCCCTCGTGCCCGCTTATGATTCCATTCTTGGTGCCAGCAAAAATCTTCCTTTTATTCTTTCAGATGTTCCAGAACCCAAACTGAACTCTATGTTCAATGGATAATCACTTTTAAATGATATTTTTATATCTTCATTTGAGGATATTGATTTTACAAGTTTTAACAGGTATTCTAAAGGATATGATGATTTTATTGCTCCATTGCATACAAGCTCTTTTAATAAATCCTTTGGCAGTATCATTTCACTTTCATCTGCATCTGAAGTAGATTTTGCCGAAAAATTATCTGCTGTTAGTGTTAACCTGATTGCATCTGAAACATCCTCAGCAGCCCTTAGGCCTTTCTCAAATTCAGATTTTGGCATAACAGCATAATCATCTGAAGCTACCTGCGGAACTCTTGGTGTTGTAATCTGGTCATTGTCAAGCAATGATATGCTTTTTATTATTGTGCCTATTTCAAATTTTAATTTATCTTTATCCTTTGTTATAGTTAATGAATCATTAGATGATGAGAGTTTTATTATTGACTTTACCTTTTCTAAATCAAGTGATATTTCTTCTTCTGAATCAACATCGTATTCAGAAAGTATACTTTTTGGCACTTCCAGTGATACCATTGCCACATGTGCAGGATCAACAGCATTAACAGATATTCCATTTATGCCTATCTTAAATTTTGCTTCAGTAACGACTGTACCAAGCATATCCACTATGTCTTTTAGGTTTTTTATAGAAATGTTCATTCTTATCATATTATCATAGTATGAATATGTAGGTTATAAATATTCTTTTTGGTAACATCTACTCCTGATTTGACCTATGGATGCAGGTAAGTATAGGACACAATTGCTATACGACTTTCTACTTCTGTCTGCTATAGTTCAATATTGCATTCTATTTTTATATACCGATATTATTCTCACTCGCAACATAGAAAATTTTTTTTAAAATATAATATAATAAATATTAATATAGAAGAAATATAGAAGAGAATATCTTTAAAACGTATATAAAAATTATTTTATGAGACCTCTTAATCTCATTGCATCAAAAACCCTCTTAACAGCAATTATATATGCCGCAGTTCTTGGGTCAGTGTTGTATTTTTTATGGGTTTCAAGAACATCGTGTGTTGCTTTTGTCATTTTTGCATCAAGTTTTTTATAAACATCTTCCTCTGTCCAGTAATTACCAGTTATGTTTTGAACCCATTCGAAATATGATACCGTAACGCCACCGGCATTTGACAGGAAATCTGGCAATAATAAAACGTTGTTTTTAAAGAATATTTCATCTGCCTCAGGTGTGGATGGCCCATTTGCAAGTTCAAGTACAATCTTTGCTTTTACCTTTCCTGCATTTTCTCCTGTTAGCTGACCCTCTATTGCAGACGGTATTAAAATATCAGCGTCTGATTCAAGCACTTCTTCGTTTTTTATATTCTTTGAACCGGGAAACTTTTGGACAGACCCTGTTTGTTTTTTATGTTCAAGCAATTTATTATAATCTATTCCATCTTCTTTATATATTCCACCTGTGGAATCTGAAACTGCCACAACCTTTGATCCAAACATTTCCGTTACAAATTTTACTGCAAACTGCCCTGCATTTCCAAATCCCTGAACTGCAACTTTAGCCTTTGATAGGTCGAGACCTATATCCTTAGCACCTTCTCTTAAGACATACATGCCACCTTTTGCTGTTGCATCTCCTCTACCAAGAGACCCCCCAACTTCAAGTGGTTTGCCTGTTATTACTCCCGGAGCTGAATGCCCTGATATTTTTTCATATTCATCCATCATCCATGCCATAATCTGCGGTGTTGTATAAACATCTGGAGCGGGTACATCTATATCCGGGCCTATAAATTTATTAATGGCGTCTATATAACCCCTGCTTAATCTTTCAAGTTCACCATTGCTTAATTTTTTTGTATCGCATATGATTCCGCCCTTAGCTCCACCCATAGGCAAATCCAGAAGTGCTGTTTTCCATGTCATCCACGCAGACAACGCCTTTACTTCTGAAAGGTTTTCTTTTATATAATACCTTATTCCACCTTTCATAGGGCCCCGGGCATTATTGTAATGCACCCTGAAACCTGTAAAAACTTTAGTCTCTCCATTATCCATTTTAACAGGTATGCTTACCTGCAAAATTTCTTTAGGAGAGCTTAACTGCTCTAGTGCTTCCCCACTCAAATTCATAATTTCAGCAGCCTTTTGCAACTGCTTCAAGGCTATATCAAAAGGATCAAGATCTTCCATTTTGCCACCGCGTGTATATTGTCTGGAAGTAGTTTAAATTTTGCCTTAAAACTTAATGCAATGTTTTATATTTATATTAAACGTGCAAAAATGTAATACTATAAATTTTTATAATGTTTAAACATTAATAATACTGTTAATTATGGAAGACGATGAAATAAAAAAGGCATTGATAGAAAATAATGAATTACTTATGGTATTAAGCCATTTTAGCCTTGCAAAGCTTGATTATGCAAAAAATATAAAAATATACACAAGCATACCACAGATGAATGTCAATATATATATAGACAGATTATATGATATGGGTTTAATAGAAAAATATCAGGGGTCATCCATAAAACGTACAGAGGCAAAATTAAAAAAAACAAATGAAGTACACAAACATCACACATATTATGAAATAACAAATAAAGGTCATTATATTTTAAAAGATATTACTGAACGTGAATACATAAAATATATTGGAATAGAATGTTTAAGATTACTTGCATTGAAAAGATTAAGGAAAGAAAAATCCGAAGCGTGTGATAAATTATATAAAATGGGCTTACTTAACAAGGAGTATGAATTAACTCCTATGGGTGAGGCTGTTTTGGACCTGGCAAAGAGAAGACAGATAAAAATATTATAAATTTAAATATTGTATTTATATATAGTACTAAGCGATTGTAGTGTAGCCTGGTATCACAGTGGCTTCCCAAGCCACTAACCCGGGTTCAAATCCCGGCAATCGCATCATTATAAAGGTTCAATGTGTTAACCAACATGGAATTAAAAAAATTATTTTGTTTATATACTCATGATCCAGATTTTATAATATAAAAATAACATTATATAATTTAATGATTATAATTAATATAAAATTTTAATGATTTTGTTCATTAATTTTTTCATATATTTTATATGCTGAAAAAAATGCATTCCTTGGCATGTTTTTAATCCTTAAACTGCCGTGGATATTCCATGTAAAGTCATATAAATCATATTTATCAAATTGGGATGTATTATAGGCCTTTTTATATTCTGAGATTAAATAATCAAATTCCCTATAGATATTTTTGTATATTATCTGGTGGTAATCATCCAGTCTTTTCTGTTTAGAATCAAAAACTGATTTTATCATCTCAACCTCCTCGGCTTGTATGTTTTCTCAACCAGCGATATGTTGAAATGGTAATCATATGAGATTATATTCAAGGATCTCATGCGGCTTAATGCATCCCTTAATTTCTTCTCATCAAGGCCTGTTGCATTTCTTAATTCATGGATATTCATTGGCCTTATTCTTAATTCCTTTATTATTTTAATAAAATCATCAGGTAGCTCAACTATCATTTCATCACCTCATTTTAAAATAAAAATTAATCTGTAGCCTGTGATTTAAGAACATGAAATATGCTTTAGGCATAATTATACCATTTAATGCCTTCATTTTGAAAAGTATATAAAGAAAATTATCTTTTTGATTAAAAACATAAGGATACAGCATTATTTTTTTGTCAACATTAAAGGCAATTTTAGATAATAACTTTTGAATTGATTTTTTAAATTGCTTTAAGTGTTTTAATATGTGTTTTTTGATTATAGCATCCATTAAGGTTATAATTGTACCTTTAATTGAGTTTTCATTTAATTTTTTATTATTATGCTTAATTTTTACACCGTAAAATTTGATTAAAAATAAATTACTGTAATCAAAATGAGTCATAACTTTAAAACTCATTTTTCAACACCTTTAAAATCCTCTAATGTAATTATACTATTGGAAGCATTTCCCTTTATTTTTTTATTAATATGCTTAATTTTTGCACCATGTTTAAAGTATGATTTTTCTCTTGCCTGGATAAAATTATCCGATAATTCTCCTGAACCTTTTTTCATTACAAATTTAACTATCTTAGAAACATCACTGAATTTATTTACCGGAAACTTTAATGTTATTTCCTCATCGTTAATGTCTAGAGCCTGGTTTAATAATTTAGATAAGGGCCTCCAGTAGTTCTTATGATCTTTAAGATATAATGCCAATTCATCATTGCTGTATTTGTATAAATTTGAAGGTACATTAAAACATTTTTCTGTTTTGGACCCTTTTACTCTGAGCATCTCATAATATGATAAATCCTCGCCTGAACTTTTAGCCCATTCATAATCCTCTGTTCTATCGATTTTATATCTTCCCAAATCTTTTAATTTAAACATTTTATAACACCTCTATTTTTATTATTCCCTGCTTAAGTAAAATCAATTTTTTACTGCCAGATTCTATTAAAATCTCATACTGGCCAAAACCTATCATCTTGCCTTTTATTGATTCACCATTTACCAATGAAAAAATAAGCCCTTTATTTAAGAGATCCTTTCCGAATATGTCTATATGATCAGGATTCAATGGATTAAAATATCTTGGATCCTGGATTTCTTTTTTCTTTTTTTCAGTTTTTTTATTGTTTTGATTTTCCTTTGTTTCTTTAGTTTCATGATTAACATTGTTGCTGGGCCTATCATTGTTATTTTCCCTGAAAACGATTTTAAAGGAACCATCCGGCTGCTGCATTCTTATTGCCTGTTTCATTTAATCATCCTCCAGGGAAGAACCACACATTATGCAGAATTTAGAACCTTTAGAATTAAAATAACC
>JAJZZM010000008.1 GCA_021797555.1 Thermoplasmata archaeon | reverse complement strand
ACGTCATGTTTATCATATTTTCCAAATTTAATATATTCATCTAGTTTTATATTGTTCATATAAACATCATCAGATCCAAAATCTTTGTTTAAGTACCTTTTTATATTTCTTGTATATGGAGAACGAAGTTTAATGCTATCTATCATATTCATCCATATGATTTCTGTATTAATATTTTTTATACTCTTATAGTTATATGGTTCTCAAATTTTTATGAGCATTGGGCAAAATAATTTTACATTGCCTTTATAATTATATATAAGGAAATAGAGGTTGAAATGGAACACTTAAATTTTAAATGCCAAGCCTTTAAATTACCATGTCTTTAAGTGTTTCATTGTTTTTAAAATCTATTAGAGGTATAGAAAAATACTAATTTTCAGGTGGAACACCTAAAATTATAATGCCAATGTAGTAAAATACTATATCTATATGAGATTTAAGAAATTTATCAAAATGGAACACCTAGTTTTTAATTCTTAATTAGTTAATATTACACATGAAATATGAGTGAACGTGAACACTTTACTTTTAAATCATTTATTTCACGATATCTGTAAGTGTTCACGGGATGTTCACTTTGTTTTTTATTCTTTATTAATTAATAATAGGAAATCAACATCACTATATCAGATTTTCACGATTTCATCCTTAATTTTACGGTGTCCCCATATATCTGATACTCTTCTGATATCAGATTTATATCCTATCTGTTTTAGTATTGATATCCCATCACAGTTCAGGCATACAGTTCTTCAGGCCTAAATATTGTTATAATATCCTGCATTTGCAATTTTTAGCGATAATCCTTTAAACCACTGCTTTAATTTATTGCTAAATTTTTGCGGATTAAAACTATTGATTTTCATGTGAAACACTATTTTATTCCTATGTATATAATAATAGGAAGCAGCAGCCGCCATATCAGATTTTAGGTATATAACCCCTGATTTTTCTGCATTTCCATATATCTGATATTAATCTGATATCAGATCTTATCTCCTGGCAATCTTTTGCCCTGGTCCATGACTGGCCATTGGTATATTCTAACTGATAAGTTCGATGGATCCTTCCAAAATATAAAATTGAAAAGCATCCCTTAAATATTCCATGAAAAATTTTCCAAAAAAAGCCTATCCCCTTATACCTCTCTCTCTTGTGCCATATCCATTTCAAAATTTCAAAAATACCATTTTTTAATGCCATTCTTATATTAATATTTTAAATTTAGAGCCTTTGTTTTCCTATGTTATAAATGAATCACAATAATTTTAAAATTTGCAACATGTGAAATCCTTTAATTTACTGTGTTTTATAACAATTGTTTCAATTTCATATTTTCTTATATTATTGCTATAAAACCCTTATTATTACGGTATAGGCATGTGATTTTTTTAAAATTGTATTTGTCTTAATTATCACATTTTAAAGGAATGCATAAAAATGCATATTTTTAATCCGATTAAATTATAATATAATAAATGTTAGTTTTCCTTTATTTTCATGTGTTTTTCTATATTTTAAAGACATTATAACAATTTTAAAATTTTTAACATTAGAAAACCTTTGTTTTTATATGTCTTATAAAGATTATACCAAAATTATAACAGCTTATAAAATATCTATGTCACTGTTATATGAATCCATAATATTCTAATTTTTCAATCGGTTTTGTGATTTTTTAAATACGTATTGCCGGACTATTCTTTTAAAATTTCATTGTAATTTTGCATAAAAAATAAGGCCATAATCTCATATTTTTCATTAATTTTTAACAGTAATCCTGTAATTTCCTATATCCTATAATGATTTTATAAAAATATGCATGCATATTATAATGTCATTATAATTCTTTGAAATTGTTATAAAACCTTATATAGCTCTGATTCCATATATGATTTTATGTCCAATGTAAAATATTATGTATTCTTTTTAAAACACTGGTATCTGGTTTCAATTCCGTTTATTGCCATGGCAGCATCTGTATTTTTCTTCATCAAAAAATACTGGTTCATTTCCATAGCATTCCTTTTTATTGGCCTTTACCTTTCATATTATTACCGCTCGGAATACCAGGAGTTAATTGAATATCACAGAAAAATGCAGGCCCAGAGAGTTAAAGATAACCAGGAAACAGTTAGATCCGTTGAACCTGAAAAACCGGATATTACCCCTAAATCCATTAACCAGGAAACAATAAATAATAATCAAATTGATAAAATACCCAGTGAAATCGATCTAAATGATAGAATGAAAACAACACTGGCAATATCATCAAGTTTAAAGCGTTATCTGGATAAAAACAAAAAGGAAAATGAAACATTCACAGATGAGTTAATCAGGCTTATTTTCAACAAATAAATCATGCCTTTTCATATTCATAGATCCTTGAGTTTTTCATGTATTTTTTAACCAGTCCAAGAATTGTAAGTGAGTTAAGTATAACCCATATTTTCATTGGCTTAATTTCCCTATTCCTGAATTTTAATATAATATAAATCTGGTGAACGGTCATTACAACGCCTGATTTTTCCAGTATTGATAATATCTCATATTCATCATCGTTCAACGAATACTCAATTTGAATTTTTTCCTTCATAGAAAACCTTGATTTTTAATATTAATTTAAATGGATATAAGCTTTATTTTATATTTAAAATCCAGCATTTTCAATGATTTTTTATTAATAATCATAATTATTTTAGGCAGGTCACCCCCTTACCCCCTCTATCGATAGATAAATTAATTAAAGAACTGCCATGCTAAACCTCTGGCCATGTGCCATGCCATCTATTAATATACTTTATTTATTGTCTTTAAATTAATCCCTGATATCTAATTAACTGCCAAAATTTGTATAATGCTTTCAGATATATTTATCATGATATCTTTAAATTCAATTAAACATAAGGGCTACATAAATCCGGAATATGCACTTGCATATGCAATTATAAAACGTTTTAACCTAACACAAAATGATAAGGAAAAAATTGAAAAACTTGATATGGATGACAATATAAGAAAAATAATCTATGAGGCCCTTGGAATTAAATGATATAGATTATACTCTATAACAGAATTATGGAATGTATTATAATCTTCAATTTCAATTTTTTAATTCCAGGCCTGATAAAATATTAATAGCAATTTATTGAAATATTTGTTTTTTATCTTTTTCTTTGTTAATGTGTTCCCTGTGCCCTGGAACTGCATAAACTCCGGAAGCGGTATCATGCCTCTGTGCGTTTATAATCATTTTTATATTTTTGTCGTGCAATATTATGCTTTCTATTAATCTTGATTTACTCATCATTTCCCCATCAGCAAGTATGTTTAGGGCCTTATCCACTTCCACATCTATTGAAATTGATATTTTTTTTACTACCATAGTATTACCTATTTTATATTGTGTATTAGTATTTATAATTTTTTATTTTTTTCTTCATTGGCTGTAGGTTGCCCCATTCATAATCATAAAACATTTCTCCATATTCTATATAGCCCAGATCTCTATAAAATTCAACCTTGTCTTCAACGGCATCCAACCTAATTTCTGTAAAACCGTATTTTGATGCAATTTTCTCTGCCAAGTGAAGCATGGATGTACCGAGTCCCCTTTTTTGAAATCGGTGATCAACAGAAATTAATTCCACATGAAAAGTGCTATTTTTAATAATCTCCATAAACGCAACCGTTTTTTTCTTTTCCTCCTTAACTATTATAATTATGTTATTATCTTTCAAAGATATGTTATAAAGGTCTTCTAAGCTTATACTATCCATTGCCTGATTTCCTGAGATAATTGTTCCTTGATCTGTTTTTTTGATATATCTATAACCGCCCCGTAATCTGATTTTTTTATCCATTTGCATGTAATTTCTGCCTACATAAAATTTTTTCTATTTCTTATAAGACCTACTTGATTTCATCCCTGAATTTCTCTAACAGGCCAGGATCCTTCAATATTTCCTCTAAAACATTTTCTATTAATTTTGATTTAAATGTTTCAGGTGCATTCTCTATCATCTTCTTTGCTATTCCTGGTATTGCCCCGGAATTCTCTATTTTTTCCTCTATTTCCTTTTCCTTATTTTCATATTCCAGTGCTAACTTCTCATCAAATGGAAGCCAGCAGTTATGGCAGTATTTAGCATTGCTCGGATTTAGATAATCACATCTTGGGCATTTTTTAGGTTTTTCCTCAATTTCATTCTTCTCATTAACATTTATACCATATGCTTTTAAAATTGCATTGTCCTGATCCCTCATTGATAAATGCACATATACTGATGTCATTTTAGAACCATGGACCCACCCCATTTGATTTTCTAAAGGTGATTCAGGAACCTTTGATGCTAATATTGATGCCCTGGTGTGCCTGAATAAATGCGGGTATATTCTTTTCTCTATTCCGGTCCTTGCTTTTAAATTTAATAATAATTTCCTTGCATCATAGTATTTCATTTGCCTGTGCATATTCTGCTTTTGCAATCCTGTAAACAGGCTTTCATCCCTATCATCCTTTGATTTTAAATAATCCTTTAAATAGGCTATTGAATCGCCTACTATCCTTACACTTCTATTTCCTGTTTTACCATGCACATTTAATATTAATCCATATTCATCAAAGATTACATCATTCATTCTCAATGATAATATCTCACCGATTCTGCATCCCGAATCGTATAATAATGATATTAATGCTTTATCCCTGGTATTATTGCATGCACCTATTAATTCATCCATATCCGATCTTGTTATTAGATCCATTTTCTTGTCATGGCTTGATTTGTGATTGAATTTTATATTCATAAAATCAGGCAATGGACCGTAAAGCCATTTATAAAATCTCTTCATTACACTTTCATAGTCTATCATTGTTTTGTCTGTGTATTTTTCTTTAAATTTTAAAATCATGTCTATTATATCAGATTTTTCAGGATTTAAGAATTTATCCATTAAATATGAATAGATCATTCTTAACCTTACTAGATAAAAATACTCTCTATATTCTGTTATTCCTGTTATTTTTATTTCCTTTACAAAATCTATTATTTTATTCCTTTCATTTTGAGGTATTTTATTTAATCTACTATATTCTGCTTTTAGATCCTGCTCTATTGAATATATTCCCATAATAATCTATTGTTTTGAAACGTATTAAACCTTTAGGCTAAATCTCGGCAATCGCACTGATCATTGTTAAAGTCAAAAATTTTAATATTGCTATAATTAAAATATTATTAAATGAATATTTAATTTAAAATGTCAATAAAAACATTGAAAGTGTGCCGGGGTCGGGGATTGAACCCGAGGCCTTCGGATTTCTCAGTATAAACTTATGAGTCCGACGCTCTTCCAACTGAGCCACCCCGGCTCATAAATCAGTTAGAAACCGGTTCTTCGGCTTCATTCTGAACAATTTCTGGAGCTTCTTTTCCAAGAACTTCTGTTTTTCTAACTTCTATTTTTCTTATTGGATAAACATTTTTTAAAGAATTTACAAGTTCATTGTAGACTTCATCGCCTATAACATACAATGCAAATTCCCCGAGTTCCATGGTTGATGATTTCTGTGTGATATAATCTTTAATAGTTTTTCTCACTTCAGATCTCTTAGCTTCAGTTAATTTTGCATCTGCAACAAGTACAAACTTTACAGCGATTTTATATAAATCCTTTGTTCTAATGTTGGTTATAATATCAATTCTTTCCTTTCTTCTTCTTACCATCCTTCTTATGGTATCCTCACTTACCTCGTGCCCTATAAAAACAGTTGAACATTTTTTGCCTATAACATCATCAATTTTAAAAATAACCATTGAGCTTGATTTTTTAAAGTTGCCTGTAAAATCCGATATAGGAACAGCAATTGTTCTGTTTACTATATACTTGGGGTCAGAACTTGGACTTAACCCTATCTCTTTCTCACCAAAATACGAAGGTGCAACTATCGTGTACCATGATTTTTCCTTCCACTTATCCTTAGTGCTTGATTTTCTCTTATCTACCATTCAATCCCTCTTATATATTAAATTTAACTTATTAGTGAAATACATTATTACTTATAAATTTATAACATTTTCGAATTTATAGATAAAATATGCCTGCCATAATTTTTTAGCATTAGATATTATAGATTTAATTCTGTATAATATTTATTAAGGTAAAATTAATAAATATATTAAATTTCATATCCTGTTTATTGCGGATGTCATACAGTGTGCCCCGCCATAGCCTCCGGTTAATTCGCTTAAATCTATTTTTATAAAATCTATGCCATAATCCTTTATTCCCTTATTTTCCGGAAATAATTTATTATTTTTTATGTCTATGTCTTTCAAGATTCTGCTCTTTGTTTCTTTATCAAATATATTTTCTTTTAATAATTTTTTTATAACTTTCCCGGAATCAATGGCTATAATTTTATTGTTTGATACTGTTAAAAAATTTGATGAATATGACAGCTGCTCACTTATGCCCAGATCTATTATATTATAATCCTTATTTTTTAAATAATCATATAATGTCATTTCATTTGAATAATCATAACCATCATTTCTTTTTGAATATACCTTAACTTTTGCAATTTTCGATAACTCAATTGATGTTATTGCAATACCATCTGCAGGAATATTAAAATATGTATCTAAATGCATATTTACCATTAAATCTTCATTTTTCATAAAATTATAAATGGGATTATACACTAATGCTATTTCATCAAAATTAATAACTCCAGATTTTATAGCAGACAATGCACCCTGTTCATTTGTCCTGTTGCCCATCCCTATCAATGCAAAATCCTTTGCAGGCATAAAATCCCCGCCTTCGAAATATCCATCCTCTATTTTTTGAATGTTTTCATTAAAAATTTCCTTGAAAACAAATGATGTGATATCAGTTTCTTTTTTTCTCTGATTCATTCTCATATTTCCTATCAAAGCACCATTTGAAATTGCCTGTTGATCCCTCATAAAATATAAATTGGCCAAAGGTATGTTTGAATATACAGTAGGATATTCTATGCCTGAAACATATTCCTTCAAATCTATTGATAGTTCAAGTATCAGTGCCTGAAATAATGATTCAGAATCTATATAATCTATATTTTTTATTAAATCATTATTTGCTATTTCCATGGATTCTTTTGTACCATAGAAATGTATTAATGATAAAACCTTTTTTTCAAGTTTACGCCGGAAATCATTTGAATTATCAGCAGTTTTTACTATTAAATCACTTAATAAATGTGTTTTTACACCATTTTCTTTTAAAATATTTTCAAGATTTTTGTGTTCATTTATTGCCTTATTATAATTAAATGACCTCTCAAATAGAAATGCTTTTGGTGCGAACATAGCATACGTTATCTCCGTACCTGGTCTGTGCATTATAACCTCATTTAATTTGTCCCATTCAGCTTTTATTCTCATTATAAAGTAATTACTTTGTTGTTAAAAATCTTTTTACAAAGAAAAATATTTTTCATTATATTTATATAAATAAATTTCCGGTGAATTAAATAACTGCCTTACCGTTATTATTTTATAATTTTTAGAGTTCATTAACTGTGTTTCATTGCCGTTATTTGATATAACTATGAATTTATCCTTTTCTGGAATTCTATGTATTACATTAAATGATTTCCTGAAAAAATCTTTAGAATTTAAATTCAGTAAACTATTATTTTTAATATCAAGCAATTCAATGTTATTGGGTGTTATTGCTTTTACCATATAATATAATTTATCATAAATTACAGAACCTGCCATAAGGTCAAGTATTCTTATTAAATGGGTATACCTGAATAAATCCTTTCCATCTTTTCTCCCTGCAATGGATTTTGTTATCTTTACCGTTGAGAAATAATTTTCCTCCATAATTTTATCTATTTTTATTGCATCTTCCTTTTTGCCAAGATAAATATCAAGACCTTCCTTAAGCTTATCTACCTTCGAAACGAAAGAATTTGGATCAGTTTTATTTATATTTTTTATAAAATCTATAATTTTATCTTTTGCATCGTCAATTACATTATCGTATTCAGTTGTAAATGTCCTTAACTGTATTACTCCCTCATAATATGATCCGGTAACCTTATTGCATACCGGGCAACTTTCTTTGGTTACCTTCAAATCAATACTTATCTCTTTTTCTATTTCACCAAGATTCCTATCATCAACAATTAAATCCATTAATATATTATCGTCCAGAATTTTAAGGCTATTTACTGATTTTATTTTGTCTGTTTTTTCTGTTTTTATGTGAGATATAGCATTTCTTTTGATATTCTCATCAATATTGTTATAATACCATTTTTTATTCAATCTTACAGACCCGCATTTAGGACATTCTGTAATTTCCATTTTTTCTGTTTTTAATTTAATTTCATTGGATAAACAATCCCTGCATCGGCCGAATTTGTATGCATCGTTTATGCCACATACTATACATTTCATTGTTTAAATATTGCAATGGGATATTTAACTATTGAGAAATAATTTTTAAATTATTATATTAATTTTTTTAATTCATTTATATCCTTTATTATAAAGCATTTGTTTTTATCACATACATTTATTTCATTATTATTGTCCTTAATAAAATAATAATTATATGGATACTTTTCTTTTAGATAGTTTATAATCTCTTCATTGCCTGTTGCTATTTTATAATAATCAATAATTTTAAAAAATGCCGAAACTGTGTTAGAAAAGAACATAGATTCCCTGTTCAGGTCATTATATATGCTTTTTAATGATTTGCCTATAATATCCTGATAATTTGGATCCATATAGTTCAATATTACAAGGTTGTCTATTTCGGCAGAAAATCCAGATGGTATTGCATTATCATAGGTTTCCTTTAATTTTACTATTATGTTATCACTGCTCTCATAGAAGCCACCGTTTAGTTTATCATAAAAATTATCTTTCACATAAATGTTTAAATCCTTTGCATATTTTAAATATATTTCATTTAAATCTGCCTCATATAGATATAATAAACCGGATGATAGGAATGCATAATCATCTAAAAAACCAGGTATTGAAACATCACCATCACGGTATCTGTGGTATAATATATTATTTTTATACATATTATTCATTATAAAATCAGCTGCTTCTTCTGCATAATTTAACATTTCCTTATCATTAAATACCATAGATGCCAGTGATAATGATTTTATTATTAAACCATTAATATCGGATAAAATTTTATCATCCTTCAATGGTTTTATCCTATTATTCCTCTCATTATATAATTTCTTTAGATCTTCACCTATCTTTTTATTATATATTATATCCGTATTTTCCTTTAAATATAGTATATTTTTGCCTGTTGCCCTGTAATTAATATCAAAGAAATTACCTTCACGTGTTACATTGAATAAATTAATGAATTCATCATCGGTAATCCTATTTATTTCATCGTAGGTCCATGTGTAATATTTGCCCTCCTCATTTTCTGAATCGGCATCTATGGCAGTATAAAATGCATGGTTAAACATTTCATTTTTTAAAAATGTGAATGTCTGGTAAACAATGTTTTTATAAAAGTTATCCCCTGTAATGTAATATGCATAAGTGTATGCCATTATGGCCATTGCCTGATCATAGCCCATCTTCTCAAAATGCGGGATTCTCCATAATGAATCAGTTGAATATCTATGGAAACCATATCCGACATGGTCATATATACCACCAAGATACATTTTTCTCAGTGTATTTTCAACCATATTTAATGCTTCTCTGTTATCATATTTTTTATAATAATTCATTAGAAATATTAAATGATGGAATGATGGGAATTTTGGGGATGATCCGAAACCACCATACTCATTATCATAATTGTTTTTTAATGATTTAAATGTCTTCTGTATTATATCTTCATAATTTATTTCTTTATTTTCATATTTTATATTTTCATGTGATTCCAGTGCAGTGATAACCTTATTGCCATTTTCTTCAAGTTCATCTCTCTTATTTTTCCATAGATAATTTATATTATCGCATAAATCTATAATTCCTATCATGTTATTCCTTGAATTTCTTGGTATGTATGTAAATGCAAATATAGGCTTTTTATCTGGTGTTAATATAATATTTAACGGCCATCCGCCGCTGCCGGTCATCATCTGGCTCATTGTCATGTAAATATTATCTATATCCGGCCTTTCTTCCCTGTCTACTTTAATACAGACAAATGTATTATTAAGTTTTTCTGCAACATCCTTATCCGAAAAACTTTCGTTTTCCATAACATGGCACCAGTGGCATGTTGAATAGCCTATACTCAAAAATATAGGTTTGTCATCACTTTTAGCCTTATTAAATGCCTCATCACCCCATGGATACCATTCCACTGGATTATTTGAATGTTCAAGCAGATATGGACTTTTTTCATTTTTTAGTTTATTCATTATTTATGATTAAATATATATATACAAAATTATTGTATTTCTAAAAGCAAATACCATTATTAATCATGTTCTCTATTATTTAATAAAAAATAAATTAATTTATCATATCCCTATAATCAAAATTCAATAAAATTATAAACATTATAATAATATATTAGTGTATGAATTATACTTTATTAATAAGGCATGGTGAAAGTTATACTAATAGGACGGGCATACTATCCCGTGAATTAAATAAATATAGATTAACTGAGACTGGTGTAGATCAGGCTACATTTACAGGGGAACAATTAAAAGGGTTAAAATTTGATGGAATTATTTCAAGTCCGGTTTTGCGTGCGATACAAACTGCAAATATAATATCTCAGTATCTAAATTCAGAAATAAAAATAGATTATAGGGCTATAGAATCAGATTTTGGTGAGTATAACGGCAAAAGAATAGAAGAAATACCGGATAAAAAAAGGGAGGAACTTGGAATGGAGTCCTTTGAATCACAGAAAAATAGGATGATAGACCTTATAAATTCTTATAATGGAAATTACATAGTTGTTAGCCATGCATTTCCTATAAGATGTGCATTATCATATTACCTTGATTTAAATGAAGAGGAAAGTTTTGGAATAGATATAAGATATGCATCAATGAGTTTTATAAATGCAAAGAAAAAAAAGATTTTATCCATAGGGTCTTTGCTTGTAACAGAAAGAATAAAAAAAATTTTTATGGCTTAACCGGTTTTCCATGCGGGCATTTTTCAGGATTGCCTATATTTAAAAGTAATTTTTCAATAGATTTTTCATCCATTAAATAGTCTATTTTACCTATTTCGGAGCAGGCCTCATCAGAATTTACACCGCTTTTTGTAAATATTATTTCCATAGTCCTGTGTGCTGTTATAATATCACCGTAAACCTTGTTTCCATATTCCGTTAATGAAATAACACCATTATTCTTTTCTATAACACCTTTTGAGATTAACCGGTTTACAAGTTCATGGGCTGTTGGAGCCTTAATATTAAGCATTTCGGCTATGTTAAATAGCCTTACAGGTAAACTAATGTGGTCATGCAATGCTATTATGCAATCCCTCTCCTTTTTTGTAATATTACCTTCCATAATGTTAGTATTCTACTAAAATATATAAAGATATCTGTATTTACAGATAAATAATTAATCACTTATTATAACCACATATCACTTTCATTTATATTATCAAGCAATTCTTTTGGAATGCCTTTTGTTACAAGATAATATTTGTTTGGTATAATCTCATTTTCTATTGCCTTATCTATTATTTCCCGTAAAGGTTTATAATTTATGCCTCTGTATGAAAAATTTCCAAATATCCATGGAGGTATATCAAAGTAATTACTTAATTTTCCTGGGACAATATTAATAAATATTTTATCAAGCACCGAAGAAATTCTCTCATTATAATACCATTTTTTGAAGAATAGATTGTTATTTGCCCTGGGCTCATAAACATTCCATTCTATTCCATATTTTAGCTCCCTGCCAATAAAAATTGCGTTTCCACCAAACTCATCAACAGATGTTTTTGGCGGCTCTTCCTCCATGCCGGTTACAGAGTTTATCACCTTTACATAAGCTTTGCTATTACCATTTATACATTTAGCTATTAATGCCTCTAAATTTGACCTTTCATTGTCATACAGTTCATTGTCGTTTTCAAGCTGCTGGGATAAGTCCAAAAAATACTCCATAACAGATTCCGAAGGTGAATTATTTATTAATTTATAGTAATAATAATACCTTTCACCACTCATTGTTATCCCAATGATAATAAATCAATGACAATATATAACATTATCTATTCAGCTTATAATACAATAAAAATTATATATAAATTTAAATATTGTCTTATTAAAAGCTATTTTAAAGAAAAAACATTTTTAACATATATTTTTTATTGTGTCAGACATTTAATTAATTTTTATATTATCAAACATTATAAAATAATCAATTAGTACCCTTTAAAAATTTATTTACCCGGAAAATAGTTTTTTAATAAATAATATATACAAAAAATAAAAATAATATCAAATAATAAAGTATTATTGTGGGCAGGTATTCTATCATATTTAGAAATATAAAAAATGTATGGTACTTGATAATAGTTGTTATCATAGCATCAATACTTTATGCGTATTTGAGAATTTTAATTCCATTGTATATAGGTGATTCTGTAGATGATTTAGTGGGTAAAAATTATTCAATAATTTTAAAATATGCACTTTTAATACTGATTGTTACTGCCGGATCGGCAATATTTGACTTTGCAATAGATTACTATGCCAATAAAGCAAGCCAGAAATTTGTTTATAATTTAAGAAAAAATGAATTTAAAAAATTATTATCAAAGAATTATGAATATTTTAATAAAAATTCTACCGGCAATATATTATCAAAATTTACAATGGACATAGAAACCTTAAGAAGATTAGTAAATATGAGTTTATCAAACCTCTTTAGTGTTACATTTTTAATAATTATTGCAGCACTGGAGTTAAGCAAACTATATTATGGCTTTACAATAATATTTTTTGCAGTGATAATACCTGTAATATACTTTACACTGGTAATGCAGAGGTCACAGAGAAGATTCTGGAGGTCTTTAAGAGACAAATATGGCAGAATGAATGGAATATTAAACCAGAATATTTTGGGCAACAGGGTAGTTAGAAGTTTTACCGCTGAAGATAAAGAGGTAAATAGATTTAATAATATTACCGATGATTATTATGATGATTATAAAAATATAGCAGGCATCAGGTCTTTATATAATCCATTATTATTGCTTCTATTAAATTTAGCAGTTGGATTTGTTTTAATTTATGGAGGATATGAAAGTATATTTTCAACTGTTTCAATCGGCAGTGTAATAGCAGCAGTTAATATATTTACATTAGTATTAAGGCCGGTTAGATTCTATGGGAGGTACATATCATTCTATGAAAATGGCATGGCAAGCCTTGATAGAATCAATTCAATAAATGATAATGATTATGAATACACTGGTAAGTTAAATCCCGAAATAAAGGGCAATATTAAAATAGAAAATTTATCATATAAAATAAATAATAATTACATACTTAAGAATATAAATATGGATATTAAAAGTAATGATAAACTAGCAATAGTTGGAGAAACTGGATCTGGCAAAACAACATTAATAAATATAATGTCTGGTTTATATAAAAATTATGAAGGGCACATATATATAGATAATAATGAATTAAAGGATATAAATGATAGTATAATAAGGGAAAAAATAGGCATAGTTTCACAGGATGTCATTTTATTCTCAGGGTCAATAAGTTATAATATAACAATGGGAAGGCATTATGATGAAAATGCTATAAAAAATGCATCGCATTTAGCCAAAATTGATGATTTTATCGAAAGTTTGCCAGACAAATATAATACAATAGTAGGTGAACGTGGAATTACATTATCAGGTGGCCAGAAGCAGAGGCTGGCAATAGCAAGGATTATTATAAGAGACCCAGAAATAATTATATTTGACGATTCAACATCGAGCCTGGATGCTGATACAGAAATGGAATTTATAAAAACAATAAAAGAATATATAAAAAATAGAACTATGATAATGGTGAGCCATAAGTTATCATCAGTTTTACTTGCAGATTATGTTTATGTTATTGATAATGGTGAAGTTATAGAACATGGACAAATTAAAAACCTTATTTATAAGAGCAATTATTTCTCATCCATGTTTTCAAAGCAATTAACAGGTGATGCCCATGAATAAATATTTTATAAGACTAATAAAAGAAATATTATCATACAGAAGAAATTCATCAATTATCATTTTTTCAATATTATTATCATCTGTAATTGCAATGATTGGGCCCTATCTAATTGGTATTGCAACAGATTCAATAATATCATTAAAGTTTACATTATTAATATATCTTGGCAGTTTTTACATAATAATATATATAATAAATTATTTTTCTGAGAATAGAAGAACATTATACATGATGAATACATCTCAGATGGTAATAAAGCAATTAAGGGATAAAGCATTTGAAAATCTACAGTATGTGCCATTAAAATATTATTCTACTAAAAATTCCGGAAAAATAATAAGCAGGATTACAAACGATGCAGAAACCTTGGGTGATTTTTTAACCTTCCAGATACCGCAGGTTGTTTCAGGAATAGCCGGAATAATAGCATCATTATTTATAATGACATATTTAGATTATAGATTAACAGTTTATGCAGTTTTAATAATACCAATGCTTCTGGCAACTGTTTTTTTAATGAATAAAAAGATAAAATTTAATTATATCAGTGTAAGACAAAAAATAGCAGAGTTGACTGGCAATGTCAGCGAATCAATTAATGGTGTAAAGGCTATAAAAAGCTCAGGAACCGAGGATGTTTTTAATGAAAGCTTTGAAAATGTAAATAATAATAATTATAATGCAAATGTAAAGGCAGTGAGATTAACATCGCTATTCTCATCTATAGTCCAGGTAATAGAAGGATTTGGAATAATGATAGTCCTGTACGAGGGGGGCACAGAGGTATTTTCTGGAATTTTAAGCATAGGTATTTTAGTATCATTTGTGGTTTATGTTCAGAGCTTTTTTAACCCAATAGTTCAGTTATCCCAGTTTTATAATTCCTACCAGTCATCATCAATTGCGGTTGAGAGGATATATAAAATTATAGATGAAGAGAAGGATAAAAATAATTATAAATATGATAATATAAACTTCAATGACAATATCTCATTTAATAATGTAAAATTTTCATACGGTGAAACTGATACAATAAATAATATATCTTTTACAATAAGGAAAGGCCAGAAAGTAGCATTTATAGGTAAAACCGGAGCAGGCAAAACAACAATAACAAATTTAATGTTAAAATTTTATAAACCGGATTCCGGTTCGATAACAATGGACAATATAAATATAAACGATATAAATACAGAGAATTACCGTAAATTATTTGGCGTCATACTTCAGGATCCCTTTCTGTTTGAGGGGACAATACTGGACAATATAAAATTTGCAAATGAAAATATAACTGAAGATTATATAAATCAAAAAATAATAGATACAGGTCTTAATGAAATATTAAGCAAATTATCGCTTGATTCCGAAGTAGGAGAAAGAGGTTCTAACCTATCAGAAGGCCAGAGGCAGGCTATTTCTATTCTTAGAGCCGTTATCAACAATCCTGAAATAATTATAATGGATGAGGCAACGTCTCAGTTAGATTCAATAAACGAGGCAAATATACAGAATGCTATTTATAAAATTATGGAAAACAAAACAGTTATTATAATTGCACATCATTTAAATACAATAATGAATTCAGATTATTTATTTTATGTTAAGAATGGTAAAATCATTGAGGATGGAGAACCATATACATTAATAAAAAATCATAGTTATTTCTATGAATTATACAATCAGAATAAATTAATGTTGTAATTACTTTTTATGGTCAGGTGATGGTATTTTTATTAATTTACCCTTTACTTTATTTACATCATATCTCTTCTCAAGCTCGGACATCTTATTTTTATATGCCTCAGAAATATCAAAATTTAAATGATCTGCTATTGCCAGGCATGAAAATAATATATCTGAAATTTCATTTTTTATTTTGTTTAAAGTTTCCTTGTCGTTGCCGGAGATAATATTTTCCTCAAAATTTTTATCGTGCCATAAAAATATCTCCATCAATTCATTTGATTCTATTGATGAATTCATGGCTAAATCCTTTAAAGTTTGAAATTGTCTCCAGTCACGTTTATCTATAAAATCTTTAGCTATTGATTGTAATTCCTTAATATCTGTCATTATCAGTTTATGGAATTATTAAATAAATATTTTTATTATTATGGATAAAAATATTATTATAAATATTTATATAGAAATAAAAGATGTTATACAAAAATTAATGGTGAAAAATATGGGTTCAGAAAAAAAGAAAGAAAAAGAAGAAATGAAGCAGCAGAAAAAATATATAAAGGAGAGAAAAGAAATAATTGTATCTGAAGAGAATGAGAATTCGGCTGTTGATGCTGGAGAAGCAGAAGAGATTTCTGGGGCAGAGGGAGGATTTGAGCATGGAGAATAACATTAATTTAATTATATGTTAATAAGAATTTAGTTATTAATAAATCTAAATTAGGCATTTTTATTAATATGACTCGCTATATCATATTTGGTATTAAATGACTGATCTGAGGAAGCTTTTGCGCATCCCTTATATGGTGAATTTAATAAAATTACTGGTGTCCATAATTTAATACTCTTTACTAGATTTCCCCAACCCCGGTAGTAGTGCCCATAAGGTCCCATTTTATGGAGGGGAGTATTATTAATACTTGTAATAGAATTTGATATGAATGGTTCATTGCTATTAAATCTGCTTTCATAATTATAATATATTAAACCGTAGAATCCTATCGTTATCATAAGAATAATAATTATTATTGATATAAACATTTTTTTATCCATAACAATATTAATACTTTGATATATATATCGATAATAATATTAATAAATAGTTTACTGATAAATTAAAGGTTGTGTGTAATATTTTGAATGCTATAAGAGATTACCTATATCCTAGAAATGATACTGAAGTTATTTTTTATTATCCTTTAATGTTATATTCATTGATGATGATGCTATTTTTATATTGTTTTCATTGAATTTCTTTAATATCAATAAATATATTTTTGAATTTGTATCCTTTCTAACGCGGTAATCAGTTATATACCTTAAATCTATTTTAACAAAATTATCTGTTATACTTATAAAAGTTCTTGCTGCAATTGTTCCAAGTTTAATATAATATTTACTTTTAAATTTATTATATTCAAGTTTTGCTTTTTCCATAAAATCATTTGTTATTTCATTTGCAGATTCTATCATTAAATTCTGTGCCTTTTCTAAATCCTCACTATAATTTACTGTTATTGTTATATTATCCCATAAATAATTGAGATCTTTTGAATAATTTATTATTCCGGATGTAAAAAGAATTGAGTTAGGAACAACAATTACCCTACCTGTATATAAATTGGCCTTTGTCCATGCACCTATTTCCATTATGTACGTATAAAAAATATCAAAATCTATAACATCACCCTCATTTTCATTTACTTTTATTCTATCACCTGTTTTGAATGGTCTTAATACTATTATTGAAAACCAGCCAACAATACTTGTTATTGGGTCCCGTAGGGAAAATGCAAGGCCTGCGGAGAATAATCCTATTGCAACTATTAATATAGATAAATCCTTTACCCATATTGTTATTATTACAATAAAAACTATAAAACCTATTACCGCTCTTAATATTTTTTTAAATGTGTATTTAAATTCCTGTGTTTTTATTCTTGAAATAGATTTTGATATAATATAATTTATTATTAAACCGATTATTATTGCAATTATGGATTTATACGCAGGCGCAAAATATGGTGATGATAATATTATTGAAAATATATTATTTATATAATTTAGCATTATTATATCCTTTTGTTAGGTTATGGTTTCTGTTAACCACATTAACATCCACCTTTAGAAGCTACCATCCATTTAATGTTTAAACTTCTCAGGTATAATCCTATTACCCTTTCCACTTTATGACCCATGTTCTCATCAGGCAGCCCCAAGAATCCTCTCTTCTCAAATGATATTCCTGATGCTACATCGGAATATATTGCATTGATTGTATTTCCATTCATGAAGCACCACTGCTGGATAGGATTCTGCAAACCATTTTTTTGTTTATTTGTTGAAACCCTTGCATATATAACAGTTTTCCTTTTTACATACTTATTCAGAATCTTGTAAATATCCTCCTCATTGTAATTGTACATCCTGCTTGACATCACGGTGTATCTTATTCTTCTATCTTTTGCATAGACATGAAGTGTCTTTCTTGCTATCTGCAACGGATTCAAAACTTCCTTTGTTTTCATTGTTAATAAATTATCATATACTTTAATATATAATTATCGCTTTTGTTAACTATATTTATAGTATAAAAATGGAAAAATAGAATATCGATATCTATTTAAAAGTATAAATAATAAAGTATTATATGAAATTAAGTGAAATAGTACCTAAGGATTTTCTTAAAATTACAGACAATAATGATTTTAATTTATATGAACATCAGGAAAAAGCAGTAAATGAATTAAATAAAAATAATAACGTAATAGTTGCAGTTCCCACGGCATCAGGCAAAACTTTGATAGCATATATAGCAATATATAAAACATTTTTAAACCATAAAAAATCAATGTATATTGTTCCTTTAAGGTCTTTGGCAATGGAAAAATATAATGAATTATTAAATTTGAAATCACTTGGAATAAAGGTAACAATATCCATAGGAGATTATGATGTCCCTCCGTCTTTTGTAAAAAACTATGACGTTATTGTCTCAACCTCGGAAAGGGCGGATTCAATGCTTCACAGAGACCCTGATATATTAAATGAGTTTGGATTATTTATTATCGATGAAATACATATGATTTCAGATGCATCAAGAGGACCAAGGCTTGAAACGGTAATATCATCTCTGTTATATCTAAACCCGGATATTGTATTATTGGGATTATCTGCCACGGTTTCAAATGTAAAGGAATTAGCAGAGTGGATGAATGCAAAAGCAATAATATCAAATTTCAGGGCAGTCCCGCTGGAAAATGGGATTGTATATAAACATCAGCTAATAATGAATGATAAAAAAATTAATTTAGGTGTGGAAGATGAATTAAAATTAATAAAGGAAAGCATAGACTTGGATGGCCAGGCCCTGGTATTCAGGAATTCAAGAAGAAGCACCGAAAAATACACAGAAATTTTAATGAATTCATTTAATTTAAATCTTGATGTTAAATCTTTGGATATACCATTGGATGCATTTAATGATAAAATGATCAATATGATTTCACACGGTGTTATGTATCATCATGCAGGATTATCAAATGAACAGAGATCGGTTATTGAGAAATTATTTAAAAATGGAGATATAAAGGTAATAACTGCAACACCAACACTGGCTGCCGGGGTCAATCTACCTGCAAGAACAGTAGTAATAAGGGATATAACAAGGTATTCAGATGGATACAGCAAGCCAATATCGAATATAGAGATACAGCAGATGCTGGGACGTGCCGGGAGACCAAAGTACGATAAGAGGGGTTATGGCTATATTTATGCATCATCACAATCAATGTTTAATGTTGCAAAATCATATTTAAATGGAGAAATTGAGCCAGTAATATCAAAAATGGATTCCAATAGCCTTATAAGATTTAATATACTGGCATTAATTTCATCAGGCATAGCCAGGAATATTAATAATATAGAAGAATTTTACAAAAAAACATTGCTGGCCATACAGAAGGATGTTTCAGATTTAGAATTAACATTTGAGAGTGCACTGTATTTTCTTGAAGATAATAAATTCATTGAGGAAAACAATAATAATTATGATGCAACAAGATTCGGGAAATTAACTTCTGATTTATATATAGACCCGGTTACTTCATTAATATTGAAAAAGGCTCTTGAATATGATTTCTCTGAGGAATTATATTTGTATTTTATATCAAAGACACCGGACATGCTCCCATTTAATTTCCGTGAAAAGGATTATGATTATATTGAAGAATTTCTGGATAGGTTTAATATAAATGATTTCAGTGATGAATCCATGAGGGCTGCCAAAACAGCGATAGTATTGAATGAGTGGATAAATGAGGTGCCTGTAAATACCATAGCAGAAAATTTTGACATTGGCCCCGGAGACATACAGTCAAAAGCCTCCTCGGCAGACTGGATATCATATTCATTATATAGATTATCTTCGATGTTTGATAAATTAATGGAACATAAATTATTAGAATTTAATGAAAGAATAAAGGAAGGAGTAAAGGAAGATATAATAAAATTAATAGAAATACCACAGATTGGCCGTGTAAGGGCCCGCAGATTGTATGACAATGGCTATACTTCACTGGAAAAAATTGCAAATGCCAGTAAAAATGATATATCAAACATATTTGGATTCTCCAGTAAACTTGCAAATGATGTAATAGAAAATGCCAGAAGAATTACAAAAAGATATTATAAAGGTGATAGCCTTGATTCATATAAAAATTAATAAAAAACTGGCCCAGAAAACAATTAATGAATTAAGGGAAGATAATGTTATAGATGCTAATTATTTAATAAAACACGATAATAATTATGTTTATATTCCGGTTAAAATGCCATTAAAAAATTATGAGATAATAGATATTGATGGCAATAGAAAAGATGATAATAATACAAAGATATCATTTTCATATGATGTTATCGGGGATATGGCAATAATAAAAGGCAAAACAGAAAATGAAGTTAATTATTTAGCTAAGGAACTTATAAAAAGGAAAAATATAGATAGAATTTACCTGGACACAGGCATTTCTGGCGAGTTCAGGACAAGATCACTTAAATTAATTTATGGCAATGACAAAAAGGAAACATTGTATCATGAGAATTCAATAAACTTAATGGTAAATATAGATAAAGCATATTTCTCTCCAAGACTATCAACGGAGAGATTAAGAATATCAAATGAAATAAATGAAAATGAATATATAATAGATATGTTCTGTGGCATAGGACCTTTCTCCATTTTAATTGCAAAAAAGACAAAATGCAATATAATAGCAATGGATAAAAACCCTGACGCTATTGAATTATTAAGGGCAAATATAAAATTAAATAAATTAAAAGGAGATATAACGCCGCTAAATGGGGATTCCGGAGAATTAGTAAAAAATTATAATAATGTTGATAGGATAATTATGAATTTGCCGCATAATGCATATGACTTTTTAGATGTTGCATTTAAGGCATTAAAAACTAAAGGCATTATAAATTATTATGAAATATGTGGCCTCGATACACTGGAAAAAAGAATGGAATTTTTCAAAAATTCTGGCTTTGAAATAGTTTATAAAAGAATAGTGCATGGATTTTCAAAATATATGAGCATGTATTCTATAGAGATAAAAAAAATATAGAAAAAATTATTATATATACTTAATTACAATTATTAATAAATGAGTGTGCCAGAAAAAAGTATAGCCAATAAAATAGGTGATATCGCATCAGGGCTTTATGAAACTACACTTCTTGAAGAAATTAAAAAATATGATGTACCATTACATTTAGGCATAATAACCGACGGCAATAGAAGATATGCCAGATCAATAGGTTTGTCCGAGAACCAGGGCCATGCGAAGGGCAAGGATAAATTAGACGAGGTCCTAAACTGGGCCAGGGAAGTTGGAATAAAAATAGTTACTGTATATGCATTTTCAACGGAAAATTTTAAAAGAGATGATAATGAAGTAAAATTTTTATTTGATTTGATAAATGACTCATTAAATGGTTTATTGAAAGATGATAGGGTATATAAATATAAAATTAGGGTTGAGATTATAGGCGATTTAAATGGGTTGCCAGATTATTTAAGGGAAACCATACGAAGTGTTGAGGAAACAACAAAGGAGTTTAATGAATTTAGATTTAACCTTGCAATAGGTTACGGTGGCAGGCAGGAGATTATAAATGCTGTTAAAAGCATAGCAATAGATGTATGCAAGAATAAAATATCAGTAGATGATATTAATGAGAATACCGTAAGAAATTATCTATACGATGGTTCTTTGCCTGATCCAGATTTAATATTCAGAACCAGTGGAGAGGAAAGAATATCAAATTTTTTATTATGGCAGTCAGCATATTCTGAACTGTATTTTGCAGATGTAAACTGGCCTGAACTGAAAAAATTAGATTTTTTAAGGGCAATACATTCATATCAATCAAGGAAAAGGAGGTTTGGTAAATAATGTACGTTGCAGTTGATGATACAGATAGCATGGATAATATGTGCACTACATATATAATATCAGAAATTATGAGCAGGAGTAAATATGATATTATAGGAAATCCTGAACTGGTAAGGTTAAATCCAAATATAAGTTATAAAACACGTGGCAATGGTGCATTGAATATAAATCTTGGAAAAGGTCAAGGCAAAAAAAATATTATAGGCAAAATTGATAATAAATATATATATTCATATGAAAAATTAGCTGAAGAACCTGATGAAAATGATTTGATGGATTTTATATATGGCATTGTAAATGATTATTATGTTAAAACAGATATAAAAACAAATCCAGGTATAGTAATATCAAAAAACAGGTTTAATGAAGACCTATATTACAGAGCATTGGAAGAAGACATAAGCATAGACTTTATTGAAAATTACCTTAAGGATAGGGCCATATATAAAAAGATAAAAACCGGGCATGGCATAATAGGTTCGGCTGCATCTTTAGCATGGAATAGAAGAAGGGTAACATATGAATTATTAGACTATAAATATCCACATTATGGCTATATCAATAAGAATGTAAAAATGGAAATAGCTAAAATACCTGAAAAATATAATACAACTTTTAATAATATAGATATAAATAATAACTATCCTGCAGTGTTTCCAAAACCTAAAACACCTGTTATATTCGGCATAAGGGGAACAAATGACAATGATTTAATAAATGCATATAATGAAATAAAAAATAATTATAATTTAAATGATGAACGATATGTTATATATAAAACAAATCAAGGAACAGATGACCATATAATAAATGATCCTGAATTTTTATCTGATTTAAGTTCCTATGCAATAACAGGTGTAATATCATCATACCCATATACAATTCAGGGAGGGCATCATTTCATAAATATGGAATATAAAAATGTTAATTTAAAATTATCTGCATTTGAGCCAACAAAGGAATTTAGAAAAATTATAGATTTATTAATTCCGGGTGATATTGTAAGAGCATATGGTTCATATGTTTATAATACATTAAAACTTGAAAAATTAATGGTAATTTCAGTTTCAAAGCTATTTAAAAAAGAGGCACCTATATGCACCGTATGCCACGTAAAAACGAAGAACAAGGGGAATATGGATTACAGATGCCCGGTGTGTAAAATAAGGTATAAAAATCCCAATATTTATGAGGTTAAAAGAAAAATAAAACCTGGATATTATGAAGTGCCTGTTATAGCGAGAAGACATTTATCAATGCCTGTTGAATTATCGAGTTACTTTGGTGAATTTAATGATTTGTATAAGTGGAATTCCATGTACAGGTAAAACAACAATATGTAAAATGTTAAACGACAATAATTTAAAATGCATAAATTTAAATGATATAGCTTATGAAAATAAGATCATTGATAATGATACTGTAGATATAGATTCATTAAAAAAGATCTATATAAATTATGATATTGTTGAATCGCATTATTCACATTTAATTAATTGCAGTTACGTTATAATATTAAAGGATGATGAGGATAAATTAATAAAACGTATGAAAAAACGTGGATATAATGATTCAAAAATCAATGAGAATCTGGATGCACAGAGATCAGATACAATTTATTATGAGGCTCTGGAACATTTACCAGAGAATCATATTTTTATCATAAATGAAAATTCCAGGAATATAAATTCTGTTTTCAATGAAATATTTAATCTTATATTATCACTGGATAAAAAAGTTAATTAATAATATTAATTTTATGAATTATGTATGATTGCTCTAAAATAAAGGTTATAAGAGTTAGGTATGTGGATGGTAGCGAAAGACCATTGACAGAGGATGAGATAAAAAACATATGTATTATAGCAAATGATAAAAACGATTCAATAGAGAGAGTATTGATAAACCAGGAATCTAAACCGGTGAGATATGTGGAAATAAATCCGGTTGATTATAAGCCAAAACTTATTGATGGCAAAGTTTTAAAGCCAATGCCACCTTATTAATTTATTTATCCATTTTCTTTTTTAGCTGGTTTATTTCGTCCTGAATGCTTTTATCCATAGGATTTTTTCTGGCTTTCTGTTCAAGTTCGTCTATTTTCATTTCAATACTTTTCTTTTTTCTGTTTAAATCTCTTTTTCCAAGTCCCATGTATTACTGATATTTACTTAGTATAAATATTTTTTATATAATAATTATAATAATTTAAACTATAATTTTTACTGATAAATAGTTTAATTGAGAATAATTTACTATATAGAAACTTTAAAATATTAATTTATCATTGGTAGATGATATAGATGGAGAAAGTCAGTAGTTACGATGTATGGCGTGAATTCATTAAAACTTGGAAAACTTGGTATCGTGCATCTGAAAAGAATTTAATGTCTCAGGGAATTTCAACAGTCGAATACAGAATATTAAAAAATTTAAATGAACGTGGCACTTTGCCTATGATAGAACTGGCAAATATAAATATGGTAACACAGGGCTGGATTACAGGAGTAATTGACAAACTTGAAAAATTAAATTATGTTAAAAGGGAGCGCAGTGAAACTGACCGGAGGGTTATAAATATAAATATAACAAAAAAGGGAAAAATATTCTTTAAAAAGATAGAGGCACTTCATTTAAAATTTATAGATGATTCATTAAAAAACTTTGACGATGAAGAAAAATGCAATATACTGGATTTTCTTAAAAAAATAGAGGAAAACATACAATAGGCAATTTATTTCCACAGACCCAATTTAACTTTAAGGATGCACACATATATGGAATAATTACCTTCAGAAAGAAGCCCTTATCGTAATAGTTAAATTTTATGTTAAACAAAAAAGATTATAATTAATGTTTAATTATCATGTTATAAATGAACTATAATTATCTATATTTAGTGATACTAATCGTTTTTTCGTGGATATTTATTATTTTATCTCTTGCACCAAAAATAAATAAAACAAAGCATTTTGCAACAATGGGGCCTGCCTTGATGGTTCGGGCTACAAAAAATCACGGTACCTTAGATTCAGTATCAAAACATCTGCCTGCAAGGACTATTGGAAAATTATCAACAATACTCGTTGTTTTGGGCGGATTAACAGCATTTATAATGCTTTTGTATGAAGCCATATTAATTACTATGGTGCATATACCATCAAGCCAGGCTCCATCACTTCTTGATGACCTGGCAATACCTGTTGTGAACCCATTTATACCATTAGGTTATGGAACAGCAACATTAGTTTTTGCAGTGGTAATACATGAAATGTTTCATGGCATAGTAGCAAGGAAACATGGAATAAAGGTAAATAGTGTTGGTGCATTATTCTTTGTAATTCCTGTAGGTGCTTTTGTAGAACCTGACCAAAATGAGATAATGGCAGCCGATCCGGTTGTACGGAGAAGAATAATAGCTGCAGGGCCGGGAATAAATTTAATAATAGCGGTAATATGCATATTATTGCTAATATTTGTAATGATGCCTGCATCTGCGCCTATACATAACGGTATATATGTTGAGGATACAACAACAATTGACCCTGGCCATGTAATACCAAAGGGTTATGAAATAGTAAGATACGGAAATATAAGTGGCAATGCTTTAAATAATTTAGAGGTAACATCCAGTTTAACTCCAGGAATGGAAAATGTGGAACTTTTTAACGGTAAAATATATAAAAATGAAACTGTGCCTACGGGGGTTGTTATCAGTGACTTGATTTCGGGTTTTCCTGCAGAACAGCATAAGGTTCCTGTTGATTCAATAATATATAAAATTAACAATCAAACTGTATATAATATCAATACTTTAGGCAATATACTTAATAAAATAGCACCTGGCAAAAACATAACAATGGAAACTATAATATTTGGAAATTCCATAACATATCACAATTATACTATGAAAACAGTATCAACATATAGCTATTATGCAAAGGATGACCCCACAGCAAATAAAAATATATATAAAAATGAGAGTTTTATAGGGGTTGGTATAACATATTCCGGAATAGGATACGAATCTATAGATTATATGCACAGTCTGGAATTCGGTGGTTTACTGGCAGGTCCTGGATTCTACGATACACTTGGTTTGCCAATATTGGGTTTATCTCCTATACCCACAACTTTATCAAATTTATTTTCCTCACCATTTAATTCATATATATTCTTTGGGATTGTAAATACATTATACTGGCTATTCTGGTTCGATTTCCTTTTGGGGATATTCAATGCACTGCCATTGTCAATACTTGATGGTGGCCAGTACTTTAAAGATTCCTTGGCAATAGCATCAAGAAGAAAACACTTAAAATTCTTGAAAGATCCACAGAACATAACAAAAATATATTATATAATAGGCTTATTTGTTTTCATGCTATTAATGTATATAATAATTGTACCTTATATATATTAGTATATATAATAATTTATATTTCCGATAAATATTTTTTTAATGTGTTAAAGAACTGTTCAGGTTTGTCCAATTGAACACAGTGTTTTGCATTGTCTATTTTTATAAATTTTGATGAGGCTATTAAATCATGATATCTTATTCCATGATTTATTGGAACAATGTTATCATTGCCTCCCCAGAGTATCAAAATTGGTTTACTTATTTTATTCAATTGATCTAATATATGATCTATGCCAAGGCCACCTATTATTATTGCCGTATTGACTATATCAGGGTAATCTATTACGGCCTTCAATGCAGATCCTGCAGAAATAGATGGCCCTATCAGGTATAATGAATATAAATAAAGTTTTTCAGAAAAATCTTTTATAAATTTTGCACCCTTGGCAGGATCAGAACCGAAATTATATAAAATGTTTTCCTCCGATTTACCAAAACCCGGATAATCCACGGCGTAAACATTATATCCCCACTGGCCTATCTTTCTCAATGCATCTATATTTGCCCACGACTGTGATGTTGTTTTTGAATCATGCAGTAAAATAAAACTCCTCTGATTCCCACGTTCATAGGATAAATAAAATAATTTTTTTCCATTTAAATCTATAGTATTCTCATTTACTTCCATATTCCATAATTTAATTATAATATTAAAATTCCACTAAAATTGATGCTGAATATAATTTATAAAATAAATTCTTAATTTTGCAATAAAAATAATATTAAGATATTTTAATTCTATAGTAATAAAATAAGAATCTTAAAATAACATCAATTTATTAATTACATATGAAACTTAAAGAATCATCGCTGGATTTCTATGCATTTGTAAACATTTACAAGGATGAAATAGAAAACTCATTTATAAAGAAGATATATCAGGTAAACTCAAATGAATTTGTATTCCAGATATACAGATCCGATATTAAAAAAAGGGAATTTTTTGTATCCTTATCAAAGGGAATAGCATTCTATGATGCCGATAAACCTGATGAAGCATCACAGCTGGCAATGTTGTTTAGAAAACAGTTATCTGAAAAAAGAATAATAAAAATAGAACAGATAAACTTTGATAGAGTGATAAAAATAACGTTGCATACAGGTCAGGAAATAATTCTGGAATTGTTTGGCGGGGGCAATTTAATACTTACTGAGAATAATAAAATAAATTTTGCAATGGATCAGCATGTTTATAGAACAAGAAAAATATTGGCCAATGAGGAATATATACCTCCTGCAATTATAAACCCGGTTGAAAATTTTGATACATTTAAAAATGTTGTGGATAACAGCAAAGCATCTATTGTAAAGACTTTGGCAACAAGAGTTAATTTGGGTGGAGAAATCGCAGAAGAAATATTATATAGATTAAATATAGATAAAGATAAAATGCCATCAGAAATAAAGGATAAATACAATGATGTTTATAATAATATAAAATTAATAATGGAAGAATCTAAAAAAGATAAGGCATATTATTATAAAGATGATTTATTATCTCCTGTAATTTTAACAAATCTTAAAAAAGACCCTGATGAAACGTTTAATGATTTAAATGAAGGAATAGTATATTATTTAAAAAATTATCCCGAAACAGAGAAGAATAAATCAAGTACGGAAAGAAGGATAGAATCACAGAGGAAATCGATAGAGGAATTTAATAAATTAATGAATATATACTCTGAATTTGGCAATTATTTAAAAATGAATTTTCCTTCATTAAAAAAACTTCTAAACATAATATCAAACAATGTTAGAAACAGTAATACTGCAGATATAAAATATAATGAACTTGAAATAACAGATATAAATCCGGGAAAAAAGACATTTGCAGTAAATTATAATAATACCAAGATAACATTAAATTACATGGAATCACCAGGAGAAAATGTAAATAAAATATTCAATGAATCAAAGGAATATAAAAGTAAAATAGAAGGCGCTGAGAAGGCTATAGAAGAAACAAAGAAATTAATATTGAAGGAATCCAAAAAGGTGAATAAGAAGAAAAGGGCGAAATACTGGTTCGAGACGTATCATTGGTTTATATCATCCAATGGCAATACTATTTTATCTGGGAGGGATGCAAAAACAAATGAAAAACTTGTGAAAAAACATATGGACGACAATGATATTTATGTTCATGCCGATTTATATGGAGCACCAAGTACAGTAATAAAATATGATAATATAGAAATAACTGAAGAAACAATAAATGAGGCGTGCCAGTTTGCAATATCATTTTCAAGGGCATGGCCTGCCGGGATAGGATCGAGTACAGCATACTGGGTATATCCTTCACAGGTTAGTAAAACACCGGAATCCGGTGAGTTTGTATCCAAAGGTTCATGGATTGTACGTGGCAAAAGAAATTATATTTTAAATTTATCACTGGAATTAAAAATATCTATTATAACCTACAAAGATAATGAGATACCCATGATATCCCCATCAAAAACAAAGGTAAATTCAGATAAATGGGTTGTAATAAAGCCAGGCAATGAAAAGAGGTCGGTAGCAGCAGAAAAAATAGCAAAAATACTTGGAATTGATAAAATAGAAATAGAATCTATATTACCACCGGGAGGATCAATAATCACAGAAACATATAAGGAAATAAAGGAATTAAGCTAATTTTTGCTTCAGGTCCTCTATTGTTGATACATCGTTAGGATCAATATTTCTTATCAATGCAAGCTGGTATGTTAAATAATCTGCATAGTGTATTAAATAAAATAATTTATTAAAATAATCCTCTGATGGCGGTTTTATAATATTAAACTGTGATCCCGTAATTTCCTGTGTTATTCTTATTCTCTGATTTACTCTCTGATTATCTGATTCAAATACATAATATAAATATTCATCTTTTCTATATGCACTCTTCAATGGCATTGTGTCATTATGGTTTAATTCTGGAAAATAATTATAAAATGCAAATGTTTTTGCATTTTCATTGAACTGGGTTTTCCATCTATATGCAACTGATTTGTATGGCCGTGATCCAAATATTATAGGTATATAGCTATTTCCATATATTTTAAATGCCTCGTTTTTCATTTCTTCATGGTTCTGGTCTATTGCATCTAAAATTTTATAAATACTATCTATCTGATCATCGTTAATTAAATTAAAAGTATTATATAATGGCATTAACATATAACCTAAAGCCGATCTTGGCTGTATGCCTGAGGGTATTATTATCTTATTTTCAATTATTGTTTCCAGTTTGCCACCGGAGGTTATTCCAAACACATGTGCACCCCTATTTTTTGCTTCCTCTATATTGTTCAATGTTTCCTCGGTATTTCCTGAATAGCTTATGCCAATAAATAATGTTTTATTGTTTACAAAATCTGGTATGCCGTAATCTCCTACTGTTATAACTGGCTTTTTGCTGTAATATTCCTGGAATATATTGCCAACAACACCGGAACCACCCATGCCGCTTATAACAATATTATCAAAATCAAAATTAATATCAAATTTATTTTTAACTTTTATCTGGTCCTTTAAACTTTTAAGTTCATCTAGAAAATTCATATATAGATAATAATAAATAGTTTATTATTTTTTTCATTTTGGGAACAACTTATGCGTCATTAACAATTTTATAATTATCGGTATCCGCACGTTTTTTTATTGTTGATGCTGTTAGTATAACTGATATTAAGCATAATAGTGTGGTTATATCTATTACAATAATCAATGCACTGTAAACTATATAATCTCCAACAAATCCGATTATAACGGAAATAACGCCGCCGAATAATGCACCAAAATTATATGAAATTCCAGATATGGTTCCCCTGGCTACTGGATTTATGCGTTCCATCAGTAATAATGGAACTATTGGCATTGATCCTATTCCTATAGTAAATATAACTAAACCAAATAATGAGAATGGACTTAAAACGTGGAAAACCGGCATTGCAAACCATGCAAATATCAATGCAACAGCTGCACCTGAAATTAACAATATCTTTTTACTTATTCTCATGGCAAGATTACCGAAAATTATAAAAGCACCCGTTATAACAAGGCTTGTTATTATCATCATATAACCAACTGTAGATGGCGATATACCGAAAGAGGGTGCTATTGTCGGGTAGAAGGAAAATATTGAAAAATAGGCTGCAAAGAATCCTGATAGCATTACCATGGATTTAATCAAGGGCCTTTTATAATCCATTAATTTTATCTTTTCTTTGTTGTTTTTAATAATGCCTTTAGGAACCTTAAATAATGTATATGGTGCAATTATCAATGGAATTGCACCGGTGATAAGGAAATATCTCCAGTTAACAGCTATTGTTGGCAAAAACAGCAAATATGTTACACCTGTTAAAGCATAACCTATGCCATAACCGCTCTGAATTATACCGAATATGATTCCTCTTTTATTTTGAGGGGCAAACTCGTATCCAAGAACTGAACCGGATGCCCATTCACCACCCATAAATATTCCCTGAATAAACCGTGCAGTGAATAATATTATAACGTCAGGAGAAAATGCCATTACGCCTGCAAACAGTGCATAACCTAAAGTACTTATTATCATTATATGCCTGCTCCCGTGTTTATCGCTCATGTTGCCAAGGTACACACCACCAAAAAATCTTCCTATTAAACCCAAAGCAAACAACAGGGATACATCCACCAATGTAATGTGGTAATACTTTTCAAGCTCAATATATACATATGTTAATATTGTTAGATCATAAATATTGCCTGTCCATGCAGCTGTTGAGGATATGGTAGCATTAATGTAATCTTTCATAAAACTATATTGCACCATTAAAATTAAACTATTCTATTATCACGGATATTACAGTGTCTGTATAATTTGTTTCAATAAAAAACTATTAATAATATAATAAAAACAACTGTTAAAAATCTATTTTTACTTTCCATGTTGATCTTTCCTGTAATGGAGATGCCTTCACACCCCTTTCATTTATAGCCTTTGCAACAGATTCCGCTCTGGCCTGTGTATTAAAGTTAAGATATAGTGCATCAATGCCAAATTCTGGCATATTGCCCTGTGATGATACAATATCGCTTATTTTTTCCATAGTGCTTATAAATTTATCCTGATTTATATAAAATGTGCCGCGTTTTATCTTTGAAATACCTGTATGTATTATACCATCATAGGTTATATTTGATACTTTTTTATTAACCCTTGCAGTTGATGTCCTGTAAAATAAAAACATAAATACTAAAAATACAATAAATAAAGGAACACCGAGAAATATTACATTAAGCAAAAATGCAAATATACTGACAACTAAAACGATTAAACCAAGAACAAGATATGTATTCGCCATCAAACTTGTATACAAATTTATTATAAATAACTTATCTAAATAAAATTAATCATGGTGCATAGTATGCATATTTCAGTATATATAAAATTGTACTTATTAGCCAGTATTATAGAAATATCCCATATGCAGTTTTTTATTGATAAGGCAATATAATGGAATAGCATTTAGTTAATTCCATGTAAACAATTGAGACCCTGTTTCATGATGTTATATTGCTATTAATACAGTTATACACATCTTCTCTTTAGATTAAAGTAGTTATGATCTAAAATTGATTAATTAGGAAACATTTTTTTATATTATATAATACACAATAAATGGAAAAAATTAAATTTACTGATAGAATTGAAAAAATTCAAAGCAATTATAAATGTATAGATGATTTAATGTGTGGAGGCATAGAACCTGAAATAATAACGGAATTCTACGGTGAAGGAGGGGCAGGAAAAACTAATATTGCAATGGTATATTCATACTCTGTGATAAAAAGTGGGAAACCCATAATATATATTGATACAGAGGGTTTTTCTATAGAAAGGTTTTCACAGATAGCAGATAATGATGATAACATATTTAAGGATATGAACCTATACAGAGTAAAGTCACTGGATGATCAGTATCTTGGAATAATAAGGGCTGAAAAACTGATAAAAGAAAAATACAACTCAAATAAAAATATAGGCCTTTTGGTTGTTGATTCGTTCACAAATTTTTTCAGAATGGAGACAGGAAATGACCCATCCGCAAGAATGGAAGGCTATGAAAAGCAACTAAATATACTGTCCGGTATCGCATCAAAATATAGAATACCAGTTATAATAACTAACCAGATATATGAAGATGTTGAGAATAAATCATTGGAACCATTTGGGGGATTTTTTATAGACCATTCAATGAAGGCAATTTTCAGGATAGATAAGGAAAATAATGGAGTAAGAAAACTTACTGTAGTAAAACACAGATCAATACCTGAAAATTCATTTACAGAGTTTAAAATAGTAAATAATGGATTGTCATGTGAGGTATGATTATGGGAGTAGATATATCTAATATAATGTTAAAGCACCAAACAAGCATTAAAGAAAATTCCGGAACAAAGGTTGCTATTGATGCATATAATATCATATACCAGTTCCTTAGCAGCATAAGAGGAGAAAATGGTGAACCATTAAAAGATAGTAATGGAAATATAACATCGCATTTATCGGGAATTTTTTACAGGACGGCAACATTACTGGAAAATAATATAAAACCTGTATACTCCTTTGATGGAAAACCATTTTATTTAAAATTTGAAACACTAAAAGAAAGAAAAGTAATAAAAGAAAAAAATATAGAGGAATTAAATATTGCAATAAAGAATAATGATGTAAATAGAATAAAATCATTATCTTCAAGGATAAATTATATTACTGATGATATAGTAAATGAGGCAAAAAAGCTACTGGATTATATGGGAATACCGTGGGTACAGGCACCGTCTGAGGGCGAGGCTCAGGCATCCTATATGAGCAAAACTGGCATAGTTGATTCTACGGTATCACAGGATTATGATTGTTTATTATTCGGCGCGAAGAGGGTTTTAAGAAATTTTACAATGTATGGCAGGAGAAGAATATCAGGAACAGGCAAATTTATAAATATTGTTCCTGAAATAATAGAATTGAATGAAAATTTGGATTACAATGGAATAAGCCAGGATCAATTAATAGATATAGGTATACTTGTAGGTACAGATTTTAATCCGGGAATACGTGGCATAGGTGCAAAAACTGCATTATCTCTTATAAAAAAATATAATAATATATATGAGATATTAAAAGCTAAAAATAAAAATATTGAAAATCTGGATGAAATAAAAAATTTCTTTAAAAATCCTCCTGTTGAGAATATAGATAAATTAGAATTTAAGCCTCTAGATAGGGAAAAAATTATTGATTATTTATGTAATGAACATGGATTTTCTGAAAATAGAATAAATTCTATTATAGATTCTATAGAAAAAAATTATTCAAACGCAAATCAATCAAATCTGGATAAATTCTTTTAAATTATTTCTTATATTCCTGATTTGTAACCAATATTTCGTGGCTTCTTGGAAATTCTATTTCTATAAGGTCTTTCAATAATTTTTTTAATTCCTTTTCATCATTTGTTTTATAAATCTCATTTTTAAAGCCATCTTCTGTTAATTCATATCCTTCAACTGTTTTTTTTATGCTGACTATTCTATCCTTCTTATGTGTTTTTAATGTTATTATTCTATTATTATCCATCTTCAATGATGAACTATACGCAGTTTTTTCAACTGCTTTCTTTGGCATCCATGGCATTTAATCACCCTTTAATTTACTACTTATAGGTGATATTATTTCAATTAATATATTACTTACTGCATTTTTTAGATCCATTGGATGTATTTTTGAGTTTAAATATAACTCATTAAACTCTTTAAAGGATTTAACTGTAAAAGGTCCCCCGTGTGAGTCTGGCCGGTTAATAGTTATCTCAGTTTTATAATATGGAAATATAATATATTTAATTATATCAATTATAGGATTATTTTCTGTGATTCCCATAGGGCAAAAAGCATTTTTGATTTTTCTTTTTATATCTTCATTAGTATCACTTAAAAATATTGCAGAATCCGGATCACTTTTTGACATTTTTTTAAAATCATCCATTCTGCCAGTTCCCTTTAAACTTGATATTAAAGGCCCCTCAATTAGAACTGGCTTTTTCCTTTCCATCTTCTCAGCTATATCCCTTGCAAGCATATATGCATGCCTCTGATCTGTGCCTCCAAGCGCAAAATCAGAGTTTAAATAAAAAACATCGGTTACCTGCATTAACGGGTATATATATTTGCTGAAATCTCTATCGGCATCATCTTCCGTTCTTCCCATTATTGGCAATGATCTGCGTATTCTTGATAAAGATGATGCTTTCGCGGTTTTTAACAATAATTCCCAGTAATCATTATTTGAAACCAGATCATGTGCCCATATAAATTTAACTTTTTCACTTAATCCAGAAGCAATCATAGTTTTTTTAAAAAAATTGCCACTTTCTATTATTTTATTTAAATCGCCGTTGAATTTATCATTTACCATTGCGTGCCAGTCCGCGAGTAAAACGGTAACATTCATGTTTAAATTTACTAAATCATTTATCTTATTTACCCACAACAGTGTTGCAATGTGTGGCAATCCTGATGGTTCAAAACCTATGTAGGCTTCAGGGTTCCCATTCAAAAGTTCTCTGGCTTCCTCTTCGGTAACTATTTCTGATGTATCTTTTTTAAGCAATTCAATTTTATCCATTTATAGCATATATTATTTTATTTTATTAATTTTTATTTATTTAATAATTTATCCAATAATGTTGATGCTTCTTTTTTTGTTAACTCTTCTACAGAACCTTTCTTCAATGATTTTACATAATCATTGACTATTTTTTCGTTATTATCATCTCTTTTCAATAAATCATTTACAAAGGACAGCTGCTTTTTTGTTATGGTATCATTTTTATTATACATGCCTTTTATATTATAATATAATAAATAGATTTTTCTATTGAATATAAAAATTTTAGTTTATATAAATTCTAATTAAAAATATCCAGATAAATGTTTTTACTAGAAATATTTTCAATAAATCATAAGAATTTACATTTCATAAAATAGGGTGTGGGACACTATTCTACAATCTACCCATATTGAATAAATTATGCCATGTGCCTGTGCAGAACAGTGCACTGTATATTCTGTCATTTCTCCTCTGTGCCACATTCCATCCAAGCATCTTC
>JAJZZM010000010.1 GCA_021797555.1 Thermoplasmata archaeon | reverse complement strand
TATTCCATTTTCTATTTTTTCCTTCATATCTTTCAACTCCTGGCTTTAAGGATAAGCCATAACCGTGCTTTATCAAAAGATCTGCAATCCAGTCCTCGATTGTTATTTTTCCTGGAACTAGCTTATAATCATTGAGATAACCGCATACATTCATCTCTGGGCCTAAGTAAAAAATAGTTGTAAAATTCATGATAAATCACCCCTGGATAATACGTTATACTCGGTTTCAGATTTTAGGGGCCTGGAATCTGATAAAAATTTATTCCAGTCCTTTGGTGTATTATTTAATTTGTCAGGCATTAAGAGTTTTAAAAGAACGTACGATATTTCTGATGAATCTTTTTTAAGTATTGTCCTGGAGCTATCAAAGAATATATCAGAACCAATGAAAAATGATGCATCGTATTTGTTGAAATTTTTTGTTACCTGGTAATAATAAGTTTTTAGATTTCCAGGAATTGTTATAGTTTTGTTTGCATTATTATCAGTATTGATTTTACTGGCCTTTTTGCTTTCCTTTAATTCTCTTTCTTCTATTAATGATTGTTTTACTGGGCCATCTGGCAATGATTCTATATCATTATCAATGTCGGTATTCTCTGTTTTGTTTTCATCATTGTTTTTAATGGCCTTATCAGTTTTATTTTCCTCCTGGTTATTGGCCTTATTTTCTTCCAAAGATCTTTTTATTGATTCTATTTTTGCATTTAATTCATCAATGGTTTTATCAATGCCTTCTGTGTCTATGTTACTGGCCTTTAATTTCTTTTTAATTTCCTCAAGCTGTGCTATCTTCTCCTTTATTTCCCTTATCTCTGGCGGGTCATCTGATTCAATTGGTGCTATAATTAAACATTTTAATGGATGATTATCTTCTCCGGCAAATCTATGAGATGTGAATTTAACTATGAAATCCTTGCTTTCAGTATTATTATATAGTTTTGTAATGCTTTTATATGGTATATTTAAATGTTTCTGCAAGAGTAGATAACCACCGGCTGTAAGGAAAAGTGAATTTTCATTGAAATCAATTTGTGTTTCGTTTAATTCGTAAATGTGAACCTTTTCATCAGATTTAAACTGACTGCATACATATTTTCCAGTATTATAAATTTCTGCATACCAGTCAGTTTCATTATTTTCATTGTGCAAAAGACTAAAATCTGGCATTTTGAATTGCATATTATTAGGCATTATCTTATTTATTTTGCTAACAACATAGTTTATAATGTTGATTTTTAAAGAATCCCTGTTTTGGACATTGTAAAGATCTTTTATTATTTCATTCAAATTCTTGCCACCAAAAACTGCATCAAAAATTGTAAACATAAATCCAGGATTTAATTTACCTTTTAATTCATCGAATTTTGCAATATTTATTCTGTTAATGTCATCAACATTAAAATTACATACAATGAACCTATCAAGCTGTGCAGTCTCAACATCAACAGTATCATTTGTATCAAAGGTTAATTGAGATTTTGATTCGTATTTTATAACCCTGTTAAAATAACCTCTGGAACCTCCATTTATTGTGCCTGCCGATCCTTTTAGCATTGTTGCCTGCGATCTTATCCAGTCTATGTCTACATCCTCAAGGGTTATGGGCAATATGGATTCTGATCTTGATTTCATTAGTGTATAGAATGTTTTTAAATCGTTCCTGGTGAAATGTGATTTTAGAAAATCCTGGGCATAGCCAAGATTACCGAATAAAAGCATATCTGAGGTTTTACCTGTCTGGTGTGGGCCTGCATTGATTAAATATGGAAATAATTTGTTTTGTTTTCTAATGTAATATGACAATGGTGAAATTAAATAATATGCAAAATTAATAAGGAAATTGTTAGGTGATGTGGAAATTTCATATATTTTGTATGTTGTTTCCAATGTGGATTCCAGGTCTATTTTATAGGAGTTATCGGTTCTGATTACATTGCCTTCATCGATATAAATGCCGTCAGGATGAATATATTTTGTATTTTTTATGTTATTTTTATCATTCATATAGGCAATTAAAAATTCTACGATTTTTTTAAGATCAGAACCTGCTACTGCGTAATTTTTCATCTCATTTTTAAAGTCCTCAAGTGTGTAATAATTATCATTGCCGTTTATTATGGCATTTATGAATTTATTGCCGTTATCATCTACAACAAGTCCTTTGAATTTTATGGGAATATTAAAAATAAGTTCGTGTGATGCCTTTATTTCCCCGTTCTTTTCATATTCATATGCGGAATAAAAATAATTTTTAACACAGTTATATCCAATATATTTGCCATCATCCAGCTCAAATTCTATGCTGTTTAAATTTCTTCTGCTTTCAAAGATTTCCTCCATGTTTTTCATTATTTTATCATAATCAGGATAATTTTCCTTATTTTCCATTATAATCCTTTTTAATGTTGTGTAGCCTTTAACAAATGTTTTTGATTTTTCCTTTTCAGGTATCCTTCCGGATTTTTGCATTTCAACACGTTTATATGAATCATCAACCGTTGCAAAATTGATTTTGCCATTCCAGTGATTAAGGGCTGCAGCCTCCTTTAAAATTATTTTTTCATTTTCAATGCTTACACCCCTTAAGGCATGAGCTCCGGCATGTGCCATTAATAAATTATTGCCCTCGTTCACAGGAGTTTTTTTGAATATCATTGCTGTAGTTTCAGTATCTAAATTCAGGGTTTTATCATCAAGGTTCATCGGCATTCTTGGCTCGTTAAAATCATCAGATAATAAATCGGGGTGATCATGTGAATGCCAGAAATTGTAAAGCCCCTCGGGCATTAATGGGATTTTATCCAATGAACCATGGATTATTTTGTATTCATTGCCATTGGGATGAATGGATCCTGGAGCAACAACATAACCACCGTTACCTCTAACATCGAGTCCTTTAAATCCGTTGATGTTTGTTGTATTACGAAGATTATGATCAAGGCCAGGAGGAATTCTAAAGTAAATTTGATAGCCGGATCCTGTTTGAACTATGAATGCATCTGGATATTTCTTTATATAGTCATCGAGTGTATTCAATTTTAATATTTTTAAAAAACCATAAAGGCCGTTTATTCCTATGGATCCATTTTCACCAGTTTTAATATCGGTGTCATAGACAAAAATACCTGAAATATCGCCTGTAGGTATTCCAATATTCTCTGTCTTCCAGGATCTTATAATTTTTTCATCCTTTGTCCAGTCCTTGAATCCTTTCGAGCCAGGAATAGGGTCCTTTCTGTGTGGTTGGAGCAGAAATACCGGAATCTTGTTTTTTATATAATCATCTATGTATTTATTTATCATCTTTTAAATACCTCACCTAAGAAAAGTTTATTTACCTTCAAGCCCATTAAAAAAATGGGATTAAAAGTTAATTGGCTTTGCCTCTCTATTGCCATTTTATTTTCCCTCCTTTTTATTTTTGTTTTCCTCTTGGTTATCACCGTTGACAATCAAATCCCACAATTCGAATAACCTCGGTTTTTCAGTTTTTTCAACCTTTTTTGTTTCAATCATTTTTAATCACCTTATAATTCTGTATATTTATGTAAGGATTTAACAGGATATAAACTTTACGGATTTGTAAAGATATAAACAAATTTATATAACTTTGTAACATTCTTAAATTATGCAAAAATCTACCTGCAAATTTTATATTGACCGCGATGGAGCTGGAAGAATTTACGTGCCAAAAAGTATTACAAAAAATCTGTCCTTTTCTAATGGTGAGCAGCTTAAAATTACACTTGAAGATAATGGGAATCTTATTATAGAAAAACTTTAATGACATTCTTTTGCCTCCTTTTTTATTTTTAATATTAGAACATTCTTGTGTGATGTATCTATTTCTATATCCGATCCTTTATCTATCTCATACGGCTCGGCCACATAAAAAGGAATTAACGCATACAAGGAGCCGTTAAACTTTGTAACTTTTTTGCCAGCAGTTCTCATATATCATAAATGAATATTAGATATATACTACCTATTAGTTAAAAATCGAGGGGTGACATCGAATATTATCCATAAGTTTTAATATTATTATTGTAATAGTATATTCATATGAAAAAAATTAAAGATAAAGAATTACCTAATAATATAGAATTACCTAATAATATTTTTGAAGCCCCTTCAGCAATGGATTTTAGGTGGGGGAGGAGTGTGAAAGATCGAATCTGGGTAGCCCTATATCAATCAATGAAAAGCGATAGCAAGAATGGAGGGAAATATATCTCAATTTTCAATCTAGTGGATTTTTATAATTTATGCAAGGGAGACCTGATAAGGTCAAAGAAGGATAAGTATAAATCTATAAAGGCAGCTCTCAAAAAGCTTATAGAAGAGGGAGATGTGGTAAAGGTTAACAGGGAGGGAGAGGCCTGGAAATCAAAGAATGAAGAGCCTTGGTACCATTTCAGAACAGATATGGAAAATACCAGATTTCCAGATGACTATTGGATAAGTGAGTATATAAAAAATATTAAGCAGGATAAATTTATAACCGAGCTTTATAATATTTCTTTTGGCACAAATCACTCATCGACAGAACTTGATATACTTAAAAGAAAAGCAGATGACATGCTTTATGAAGATAGTGGTTTTAAGCACTTTTTAGATTTTAGCATTGCAGTTCACACCCTTATTGATATATTCAGGAGACCGGATATGCATCGCCCCGTTGTAGAACAAATATGCTGGGGCATGATCGAACCTAAAGTCTCCGTCTCGTATTTTCCAGGTCCTGCTGCCATGGATGAAATTTATAAAGAGGAATTAAAAAAAATAATAGGAAAAATAAAGAATGATGGTAGAGATAATAAGATAAGATAAAATTAAAAAAGCAAAACTAATGAAGATAAAATCTTCACAATCACTATTTTATAATATAAAAATCATCTTATAATATTCTCTTCTATTGTTAAGATAAAACACTGGGTTTCCATGCAATTTGAAAAATTGAATTTTATAATATAAAAATAAGTGAATATTTATTTTTACTTTAAAATAAAGAGTTACCATAATACAAACATAAAATATATACATTAAAATAAAAATATTTTGTATTCCAATTTTTAAAAATGGAATACAAATGGAATACAAATGGAATACAACAAAAAACCCTTAAAACACTAATTCTATAATCAATTTTTTTTTATTGTATTCTTGTATTCCATAATTTTTGTATATATTATATTTTTAGAAATCATGTCGAAATTCGTCATGCCTATCTGCTATTTTTTATTATAAAATAATAGAATACTAGAATACATAATATAAAATTATATAGAGATATAGTAAAACACTAATTTATCTTTGTATTCCATTTTGTATTCCATTTGTATTCCATTTTTAAAAATTGGAATACAAAATTTTGCTAGAGTTTGTTAAATTTCATAGATTAAAAAAAATCTATTTTTAAAAAATTCATTTCCTGGTTATTCAAAAACTAAAATTCCATGGTCCATGATTTTTTTAAAAAACAATTATGGCCTAATCTTAATTTTTTTAAATCCATGGTTATTCAAAACTAAAATTCATGATCCATGATTTTTAATTTCATCAATACAACAATGCTTAAATAGGTCTTTTTCTATATTAAAATAAGGAGAATGATGCAAGGCTTCTCCTTTGCCACAGTGGTGGTTTTGGTGCATCTTGCCACCATGGTGGCTATATTTTATTTTTTCATATTGTGTTTTTTAAAGCCATGTTCTGTTTAATTCATGCAAGGCTGTATCTCATCGTCCTTCCTCCTTTTTCCACCCTTATCAGAGAAATATAGGAAAAGAACTGCAATTTCATTACCAGTTTCATGGTGCTGATTTCAATTCCATTGTATTCCAGAATTGCCCTTATCTGGTGTGCGTGAAAATGCCTTGCCGGAAACCTCTGAAATATATCCATAATGGCCAGATCTGTTTCATCCATCTTTACATTCAGGGATATCGTAAATTTGTATTCCATAGAATATTTAATGTGTGCGATATTATTAACGTTTTTTCAACATACTTTCATTTAATACCTACCATTGCCACTCCCCCCTCCCCATCAGCACAATTAATTAATGATATTCGTAAACCGGAAAACGTCATGGGGTGGCCGTGCCCCCATACTTCTTCAAAACAAAAGGGAAGGAAGGAAGTATAATTTTAAATTCTTTCATCTTTTGCATATTTTGTCATAAGAGCATAATTAAATAAGATATCCATATTAGAAAAAAATTATGCCTATTTAATTCCATTATCGATAATTATGCTTAAAACACTGATTTTATGTCGATGCATCGATAATATAGGTTATATTATGTGTTAATAAATAAAAAACCAAAACTACAACTATCTGAACTCCATAAAATAATATATTTTTTATTGATTTAACTCTTTCCTGAATTTCTCTAACAGTCCAGGATCCTTTAATATTTCCTCCAGGACATTCTCTATTAATTTTGATTTAAATGATTCCGGTGCATTCTCTATCATCTTCTTTGCTATTCCTGGTATTGCCTCTGATTTCTCTATTTTATTCTCTATTTCCTTTTCCCTATTTTCATATTCCAGGGCCAGCTTCTCATCGAATGGAAGCCAGCACCTTCTGCAATACTTTGCATTGGAATCATTAAGCTCATGGCATCTTGGGCATGTTATGGGCCTTTCCTCAATCTCTCTATTATCATCAACCTTAAGGCCGTATGCCTTAAGAACAGCATTATCCTGATCCCTCCCTGACACATGGACATAAATACCGGTCATCTTGGATCCATGGATCCAACCCATCTGGTTTTCAAGTGGGACCTCATTTAATTTTGTTGCAAGTATTGTTGCCCTTGTATGCCTGAATAGATGCGGGTATATCCTTCTTTCAGGATCCAGGCCTGCATTCCTTACAGCATTCCTTATTGTTGAATAGACATTCTGGTATTCCATCATCCTTCCCTTTATATTAGACTCAAGATTACAAAAAAGCCATGCCTCCCTGTCATTCCTGAACGGATGTGAATCAAGCCACGCCCTTAAATAAGGTATTGAATTTCCAACTATCCTCACATTTCTGTATCCGGTTTTGCCTGTAACCTTTATAATGCATCCATAATCATCAAATTCAAGATCCTTTATTTTTAATGTTAGTATCTCACCGATTCTGCATCCTGAATCATACAATGTATAAAGCAATGCCCTGTCCCTTGAATTTGTTGCACTTTCAACCATCTTCTGAATTTCCCATGGCCTTATCATCTGTTCAGGCTTAATTTTTGATCCTGGATTTGAATTTATTTTTACATTCCTGAAAAGATCATTAAACTGTTTTTCTGGCAATGTATACCTGTAGAATTTCTTAAGCATTTTAAGGTATGTTGCCTTTGTCCATTCAGAATAATGTTTTTTCCTTCCGTTATGGATATAGCCATCATCTAAATGCTCACGTATTTTTCTTAAATCATCCCTTGATGGATCTGTAAATTTATCAGGGACCCATCTTGCTGCCACCCTGAGCCTTTGAATGTAGTTTTTCCTTCTAATCTCGGATATGCCTTCTAATGCAAGGTCATTTACAAAATCCAGGATCTTCTTTTTATCCCTTTCAGGAATATTTTCATTTTTAAGTGCGTTGTATTCCTCTGATATTTTTGCATCCATAATTAATAATCACCCATAAGCAATATAATGATTACGGGATTTAAACAATTGTGAGAGCTTCCGCTCGGGGCGCTGTACTATATAAATCCTGTGTATAAAACAGTATTTTGATTATTGCCAGAATATGATATTAATATCCTCATGGATTTTTCATTTTTAAAATTAATATTAGGTATTTAATATAATAATTAATGCTTAATAAAATCAGTATTTTAAATTTTCCTTAAGAAAAGTTTTTAGAATTTTACGTATTATTAGATTTAATTTTGTAGGTGTTATATCAAGTATTTTTGATAATTCTATCAAATTAATCCTTTTTGGCACATCAAAATAACCTAATTCATATGCCTCCTTTAATATTGGCAATAATTTTATATCTTTATTATAGTTTTTGGCCATTTTAATATATACATTATTTCCAGTTATTTCAATAAATTTATTCTTAACATTAAGTATCTCATATAAATTATTCAGGTCAAAAGTCCAGACATTATAGTTGCTTTCAATTTTTTCTTCAATTATATTTTTTTTATTAAAATAATCCTTCATAACCGCTATTGCTTTGCATTCTATTAATCTCACTTTAAATATTAGGATTTTATTATTGCTATATAAAGCCTGCATACCAATTATTGCTGTGGAATTCAATAGTTCTTTTATTAAATCTTCATTACTATTATGTATTTCAACAATCTCGATTAAATTATTATTCTGAATTTCTTTTTTAATTATCCTAAAATTTATATTGTTTTTAATGATATTTTTTAAATAGCAACCTGCATCGTCCGTAAAGTATTTAATTTCCATTTCACACCACATAATTTAATTATTTTTATTATAATGTTATCATATATTAATACAGGGTAATACAAATATCTTTCTATGCCATATATAAATTTATTAATATATTTTAACTATACACTCAAATTTTTATGAATATATCATTACACAACCAAATGTTTTTTTTATTAATATCAAAAATTTATTATTGGATAAAATATATTAAATCAAGGTTATTTCTTGTTCCTCTTCTTTTTTATTTTTAATTCTAATATATTGTCCTTTTCTGTGTTGCCTTCATAGATTGATTCTATATTATCAAGAGAGACCCATACCATTTTATTGTTTATAGCCCTGTCCGAATCCTTTATTTTTAGCAATAATCCATTATCATCGCAATCCTTTAAAATTCCAGTTAAAAAATCATTCTCATCATCAAAAAGGTATACTGTTACAGTCTTATTTTTGAAATAATCTATGGACCCCATGGTAAATAATGTAATAATGTATATATTAACATTTTCATTGGTTTAATAATTGGTTTAATAATAATATTATTAATACATGATTTTATTTATGAAATATGTATCAAATGAAATATGATAAAATAATGGCAAATTCATTGAAAAATAATGCATTGAAAGATCCATATGAAAGAAATATAATATCAATAGAAAATAATGTTAATGATAAGACACCGGTAATGATAGGTTTAGCAGGTTTTTTCGGCACGTCGTATAGCTTCTTAAACAGGAGTTATACATCACTGGATTTTTTATCCATGTTGGACATAATATCAAAAAAATATGGCTTTATTATACTGCTGCCGGATACCATGACATCTTTTCATGGAAACCAGTATACAAATTCAAAGGTTGTAGGCAATTATGACGATTTCATTTCAATTGATTTAATAGATTATATTAAGAATTTATATGGAAATAGGGATATATATTTATTCGGGAAATCCTCGGGTGGTTTCGGCTCATTCATATTAAACATTAACCATCCTGACATATTCTCAGGTTTTATTGACATTTCCGGCGATTCATATTTCGAATATTCATATTTACCTGATTTTCCGGTTACATATAAAACATTGAAAAATAAAAATTTAAATGATTTTATTTCAGAATTTAACGGAAAATATTTGCACAGCAATGATGAAATAACAGCATTTAATATAATAGCAATGTCAGCATTTTATTCAGAGCATGAAAATATTGATCTGCCATTTAATATGCATGATGGTACAATTAATAATGAAATATGGAATAAATGGTTATCAATGGACCCAGTAAATGTTATCAAAAGCAAATTAAACAATATAAAAAATAAGAAAATAGTACTGCAAACAGGCTTTAAGGACGAATTTAAAATTGATATAGGTATGAATATATTAAATAATTATTTAACAGAAAACAATGTAAAACATTTTTTTAAGGAATATGATTCAGGCCATTTTAATACAAACCATTTTTATTTGGATTCACTGCCTGAAATATTGAAAAATTATTAATATTTATAATTAATTATTTCATTGAACATAATCAATTTTTATTAAGAGATTTTATATCATTCAAATATAATTAATTATGATAAATTATAATGAAAAACCTATACTGATATTTTATGAAACAACGAAGGCATGTGGGCTTGCATGTAGGCATTGCCGTGCCTCTGCAATGGAATTCCCGTTAAATGACGAATTATCATATGGGGAAACCATTAATTTTGTAAAATCCATTAAGGATTTTGGAAAGCCATATCCGGTTTTAATATTAACCGGTGGCGATGTCATGAGGAAAAATGGCATAAAAAATATAATAAAAATTGCAAATGAAAACAATATACCGGTAAGTGTAAGCCCTGCAGCAACCACATTATTAAGTAAAGAAAGTTTAAATTTTTTTAAGGAAAATAATGTTTTATCAATATCACTGTCATTGGACGGCAATGAAAATAACCACGACTGGTTGCGTGGCAACGGTGTTTATGATAAAACTATAAATTTAATAAAAGAAATAAATAATGTAAAAATGAAATTGCAGATTAATACAGTTGTTATGAAAAGAAACATAATGGATCTGCCTGACGTTTTAAAATTATTAATAGATAATAAAATAAATATATGGGAGGTTTTCTTTTTAATAAAAACTGGAAGGGCAATTGATGCAGAGGATTTAACACTGTATGAACATGAAGATATAAACCACTGGCTACTGTTTGCAATGAATTATAATATAATTATACGTACAGTTGAATCACCAATATTAAGAAGAATCATTGATCAGGGGAATGAAAATTATCATAGCTATTTATATGATAAATTAGTAGATAAAACAATAGGATTGCTTGGAAAGCCTGAGAATAAAAGGTTGTACCTAAAAAGCGCGGAAACACGTGATGGCAAGGGAATAATATTTGTATCGCATAACGGTGATGTTAGTCCCAGTGGATTTTTACCTGTTGCACTGGATAATGTAAAAAATAATAATATTGTAGATATATATAGAAACAATACAATACTTAAAAAATTAAGAAATCCAGAAAATTTTGAAGGGCCATGCGGATCATGCAACTGGAACGATAAATGTGGTGGTTCCAGATCAAGGGCATATTCATATTATAATAATATATTTGCAAAGGACCCGGCATGCATTAACTCAGTATAAAGACTCATTTACATCATATAAAACAGCAGGTATATTATATAACTCTGATATGCCTTCCCTTAATTCCATAAACTGGTTATTTTTTATTTCAATGGAATTATCAATATTGTTTTCCATTATTATTTTATTAAAACCACTGTATTCCTTTATCGGGGAAATATATACAATATCTCCCCTGCCCAAATTTATATTTTTAATAAAATTTATGGTATCATTCACATGGTTATAATTCCCGAATCCTGACATAAAAATCAATCCAACATTTATATTATGTTTTTTAATATTGTTTATAAATTTTATAGCTATGCCCAGGTCCATTTTTTTATTTAGTATTTTCAGTATTTCCTTACTGCCGCTTTCTACGCCTATATATATCCTTTTCATATTATATTTTTTCAATAAATCAAAGTCATTATCATTGAAAGGCGTTGTAAAAGCATCTGAAAATGCATATAAGGGCAGGTTAAAATTATCATTAATATATTTTATATATTTAATCAAAATATCATTTTTTATATTTATTGCATTTGCATCACCTAAAAATATGCCTTTTCTTGATTTTATTGAATCACCGAAATATAATTTTAAATTATTTACCTGTTCTTTCAATGATGAAAAGTTGATTATATTATAATTTTCTTTTTTGTATAAATTGCAGAAAGTGCATTTATTCCACGGGCATCCATATGATATTCTTATATATAATGAAAAATACTGGTCCGGCGGCACTATAGGGATTTTCTCATTATATATTTTTATCAGGTCGGTAGACCTTTTATATAAATAATCATAATTCTTTATATTTTCATTTAAAAAATCATATTTCTCTGATAATTTCCTTACATTATTATAAAAATCATTTACAATATTTATTTTTTCATTTTCATTTAAATATCTAATTTTCCTTATGTTATTGTGTATTTTTATTTCAATAATATCATTCATTAAAGTTCTTCTATATGTTTTATTTTTATCGGTATAATATATTATATCAGATTTTGAATCCATCAACATTATTTTATTATTATATTCCATTTTGATTAATTCATTGTTTAATAATGCAAGCACATAGCATTTATATCTATTATATTTAAATAATTTTCTAAATTATAGACTATATTTTATATCATAATTCCTAGGTGTTATTATATAATTTTTATACACATATGATTTCGAATTGCCAATAATTATTATTGAAAACATATCAATATGGTTATCAAGAAAATCATTTAAATTTGATATTTTAATTTCCTGGTCATATCTATATGCATTTCTTATTATTGCAACGGGAGTATTTATATTTAAATATTTCAATAATATATTCCTCGCATCCTTTATTAATTCAGTTCTTTTTTTGCTTACCGGATTGTATAAGCCTATAACAAAATCTCCTTTAGCAGCATTTTCAACCCTTTCCAATATTATATTTTCCGGCGTTAATTTATTGCTTAAGCTTATAGAGCAGAAATCATTCATCAATGGTACACCCACCAAGGATGCAGCGGAATTTACTGCAGTAATTCCGGGTATAATTTCTATATCTATATCATAATTGTGCTTTGCGACTATTTCAAATACCAATCCTGCCATGCCATAAATTCCGGAATCTCCACTGGATATTACACCGGTTATTCTGCCTTCCATTGCATATTTTATTGCATTATTCGCCCTTTCTATTTCATCAGCCACATCAGATTCTTCAATATTTTTATTAATTAAAACTTCCTTTATTAATTCTAAATATTTTTTATACCCTATTATTATATCGCATTCGTTTATTTTCTTAACAGCCAAATATGTTAAATTATCAATACTGCCAGGGCCCATGCCTATCAAATATAATTTTTTCATTAGAGTTAATATTTTATTAAAATATATTATTTATCCTACCTTGCTTAAATATCCGGCAAATGTACCTGCCGGGCCTGTTATTGTGGATGACCCCTCCATATTTGCCATAACACTCTGCGGTGTATTGGGATTCCAGCTTGTATAGGTTCCCTGCCCAAGTATTCCTGAAGCAGGTGGGATGTACATAAAGGCATTCAAAATATACGCACCTTTCGGGCCTGTAATTACAATTGTTGTCGATATATGCTTTGGAGTGCCGCTTGCTATGGTGCTCTCATATTTTGCAAATAAATTATATACGCCTGATGGCAGATCAGCCTTAATTTTATTTAATCCGTATGATACCAGATCTGAATTTTTAATTGGTGTATTATGCACTGTACCGGTCATTGATTCGTTGTAAATGTATAAAGGATAAAATGTAAATTTATTTCCGTTTGTTGTAAATGTAATATCCTTATTAAATAATAAACCCGGCTGGTTAGCATATATATCCGTTGGATTTGCAGTATGCAAAGAAACATCATTCCTTATATTTTCTGTACTGTTCATTATGTAATATAATGGCCATGAATCAGTGGCCCCTATAGGGCATCCATACCATGAAACAAAAAATATTGCCGATGATCCATTGCTCAAAAGGTCTTTGTTTGAAACTTTATAATACGTATCCGGTGTAATTGACGATGGCCCATTGAATGGTGCAATATACGGGTATAATGCTGCTGATAAAACTATTGCTACAATTATGACCGAAAATATTACTGCCCATTTAAAATTTTTATCCTTCACTATTTTTTTTATTTTTGATTCGGAAACGTTATTATTTTTTTTATTTTTGGTATTGCTTTTAACATTATTTATTTTCTTATTTTTATTGCTTTTGCTACCCATAATTAATTAAATAAACGAAATGTTATATAAAAACATTATCATGCGTTCAATAATAATATAATAATTCCCATAATTAGCATTAAATATAACTTTTATCAATGTAATGATAAAAAATAATATATTGTAATATGTTATGACATAGTTATGAGCATTGAAGAAAGTATAGCAAATTATATTTCAGGAGTAAAATATGAAGATCTTGATGATAAGGTAAAGCATGAGGTTAAAAGGCGATTTATTGATGCCCTCGGTGTGGCCTATTCATCAATAAATTCCGAACCGGCAAATAAAATAAAAAAAATGTCAATGTTGTATCCTGGCAATTCAAAGATTATCGGATCTGGTAAAGTATCACCTGATTTTTCCGCATTTATGAATTCATTAATTATAAGATACATGGATTTTAATGACACATATTTATCACTTGAACCATTACATCCAAGCGATATGTTCGGGCCATTAATATCATTATCATCATTATTCAACAAAACCGGAAAGGATTTAATAACAGCGGCAGCAGTTGGTTATGAAATTGGAACAAGGCTGTGCGATTCCACATCATTAAGAAAAAAAGGATATGACCATGTAAACTTCACTGAAATAGCGATGGCAGCTGCCTTATCAAAACTTATGGATTTTGATAATGATAAAATAATAAATACAATCTCAATATCATTAATACCGCATATTGCATTGCGGCAAACAAGGGTTGGCAATTTAACAATGTGGAAGGCCGGTGCAGCCGCAAATTCTGCAAGGAATTCTGTATTTGCCGCTTTAGCATCTTTATATGGATTTACATCTGCAAATGAGCCAATTTCGGGGAAATTAGGATTTAAAAATATAATAGCGCCGGATATGGATATTTCAAAGCTCGATAAAAAAACAAGTGATGGAATATTAAGGACATATATAAAGAAATATCCTGTAGAATACCATGCACAGGCTGCAGTTACAGCCGCACTGAAACTGGCAAATGAAATAGATATAAATTCAATAGATGAAATAAACGTTTATACATATGAGGCCGCAGTATCAATTCTGGCAGATGAAGAAAAATGGGAACCAAAAAATAAGGAAACCGCGGACCATAGTTTGCCATTTATAATAGCATCAACATTATTGAACAAAGATTTCTGGGTGAATAGCTATGACGACATAAAAAACAGCACTGTAATGAACATTATGAAAAAAATTCGGGTTATAGAAGATAAGGAATATACAAAGCAATACCCTGAAAAATTGCCCATTAAATTATCAATAAGATCAAATAATAAAAATCATGAAAGTGAGGTAATAATACCAAGGGGCCATTATTTAAATCCCATGACAGACCAGGAGGTTGAAACAAAATTTGTGAGATTAACAGGCCTTACCAATGTTTTAAGGGACCTGTGGTCAATGGAGGATAAGGAGGTGGGTAATATTGTCTGATCTATTAAAAAATAAATTTAATATTGTTCCGGGGGTTTACAATCCATTCTCGGCGTTATTGGCCAAAAGGAAAGGATTCAATGCGGTTTATTTATCCGGCGGTGGCTTAACAGCATCATACGGGTTGCCGGATTTGGGTGTTATCACATTAACAGAATTAACAGATATGGTAAGGAAGATACACGAAATTACTGATATACCAATAATAGTTGATGCCGATACCGGTTTTGGCGAAACCTTAAACGTGTATAGGACCGTAAAATTGCTGGAAGAAGCAGGTGCATCTGCCATACAGATTGAGGATCAGGTTTCCCCGAAACGTTGTGGTCATCTAGATGGCAAGGAAGTGGTTTCAAAGCAGAATATGGTAGAAAAAATAAGGGCTGCGGATAAGGCAAGAAACAATGCATTGATAATAGCAAGAACCGATTCCAGGGCTGTAAATGGAATTGATGATGCAGTAGATAGATCAAGATTATATATTAGGGAAGGTGCGGATATCATATTTCCAGAGGCTTTGATTGATGAATCAGAATTTAAATATTTTTCAGACAAAACAGATTTTCCATTGCTTGCAAACATGACGGAATTCGGAAAAACCCCATTTATAAGGGCGAAAACTTTTGAGGAATATGGCTATAAATTTGTGATATTTCCGGTTACATTATTCAGAATGGCAGCAAGGGCAATGGATGATGCATTAAATGCGATAAAAAATGAAGGCACGCAGGAAAACATTATTGATAAAATGATGACAAGGAAGGAACAGTACGAAGTTATAAACTATGAATTTTATAATGACTTTGATAAAAATATTATGAATAAAAAATAAATATATATTTATATTAATACATACTTATTAATATAAATATTTAAATTCTTAATAATAATTATTACTTATGAAAATTAACGATAACATAGAATTGATAGACAATACAATGGCAAATGCATACTATTTGAAGCTAAATGATTTAAATATACTTGTTGATGCAGGTACAAAAGGGTCAGGGAAAAAAATTATTAAATTTTTTGAGAATGAAAAAATAAAACCAGATGTAGTTTTGATAACCCATTACCATCCTGACCATACCGGTGGCCTAAAGGAAATATATGATAAATATAAACCTAAAATATATGTGCCCAATGGTGAAATGGATGCAATAAAGGGAACCAAAAAAATAAAGGATGCATCCGCATTATCAAAATTTGTTTCGTCAATAATGAGGGTAGAAAAAATTGATAATGTAATATCTGTTATAAATCTTGTAATACCTGATATTGAACATTATAATACTCCTGGGCATACAGTTGATTCAAATTCGTATATACTAAAGAAAGAAAATATAATATTTTCCGGCGATGCCATAATATCAAAAAATGGAAAACCATACATAAATAAATTATTCTCATGGAATATGGATTTAGCGAATGATTCTATGAAAAGATTATTAAATTTAAAGCCAAAATTAATATTGCCCGGCCATGGAGAACCATTGAAATTTTAAATGTTCCATGTCCAAAATTTTTATATCTGTTAGATATTACTTATATATGACAGAGATAAGTCCAGGACTTGAAAATGTTTACATAAAATATACAGAATTAACCTATATAGATGGAGATAATGGCATAATGCGTTATCGTGGTTATGATATAAATGAATTGGCAGAAAAATCTTCATTTGAGGAGGTATCGTATTTAATGCTTTTTGGTGAATTGCCGGATGAAAAAGAATTAAGCAATTTTAAAAATAAAATAAATAACAATCTAAAATTGCCGGATTATATGAAAAATATTCTAAAAAACCTGCCCGGGGAAGCAGATTCGCTGGGAATATTGCAAACAGTTCTATCTGCAAGGTCCTCAATAGAATTAAATTATAAATACAGTGAAAAAAACGATAAGGAATTGATTCCTGAAATTTTAGGCAATGTACTATCAATAGTTTCAAATATTTACAGGATAAAATCCGGTAAGGCCATAATAGACCCGATCCCGGGAAAAAATTATGCCGAAACATTTCTGAATGCGTGTTTTGATAAAACAGATGATCAAAAAATAGATGCAATAGATGCTGCATTGATATTATACATGGACCACGAAATACCCGCATCAACAACGGCAGCTTTGGTAACAGCATCAACACTGTCTGATATGTATTCATCCCTGGTATCTGCGGTTACCGCATTGAGGGGGCCACTACATGGTGGTGCTGCTGAAGGGGCATATAAACAGTTTTTAGAAATAAAAACACCTGAGAATGTTGAGCCATGGTTCAAAAAAAATATAATAGAGGATAAAAAGAGGTTAATTGGTCTGGGCCACCGTGTATATAAAACATATGACCCCAGATTAAAGAGCTTTAAAAAATATGCTGATAAATTAAGTGTAACGCCTGAACAAAAAAATATACTGGAAATAGCAAAGAAATTGGAAGAATTAGGTGTAAAAACCTTCGGTCCCAAAGGGATATATACAAATACTGATTTCTATTCCGGAATTGTTTTTAATGCAATAGGGTTTCCATTAGATATGTTTACAACACTGTTCGGTTTATCCAGGATATCTGGAATATTGGCACATATAACGGAATATGTTGAAAAGCAGGAGAAATTGATAAGGCCAAGGGCCATTTACAATGGCTATGATAAAAGGGAATATAAAAAATAAAACCATACAATTCAATTTTGTTTAACCATTTAAACTATAATAAATATTTTCTACATTTTTTGTTATTTATTATATACAATGCATTAAAATATGGTGCTTTCCGGGTAAAAAAATTACGTTCCCATTCTCTGATTTTGGTACTTACATTTATATTAAAAATATAATAAATTCTGGGGATGCACATAAATTATAACCTGTTCTGTGCAATATCTGCAATATAACCGAAATCAAGCAATCCAAAGTCCTCGGTAATGCCATATGCCCTGAATTTATTTGATACATTTTTTAATACCGGTGTAAAATGTTCATCGCTTAATAATGATTCTGAAACATCAGTTCCAGAGGAAAAAAAACTTATTGCCGGTGTTATTAAAACCTTATAATCATTATTAAAAACAAATGCAGGTATTTTGAATACACTGCCTATCTCATCCCTTAAAACAATGGATGGATGTTCATGGCCCAAAATTGTAATTTTTTTTAATGACCGGTCTTTATCCCCATGGTAAATGTAATAATTATCGGTCTCATAATAATCATACATATCTATTTTATTTGATTTTAATATTGTTAATAAATAATTATCATGGTTTCCCCTTACAAATGTTAATTTTACTTCATTTTTATATCTTTCTATAAAATGGTTGACATCATCCCATTCCTGCGGCAGATTCCTCGAAAATTCCTGTTTAAAATCTCCGTTTATTATTAATTTGTCCGGAGAATACCTGTCCAGAATATTATCAACCATTTTTTCTACATGGTCCCTCTGCAGTTTTGGCAAAAACAAACCATGTAAATTCATTTCCTCCTCAAAGCCGAGATGCAGGTCAGATATCACAACAGCTGAAATATCCTTTAAATATACACAGTACAAATCCGAAATGAAAACATCCTTTGTTATCTGTATTTCTTTCAATTCAATACAACCATTAAAAATAAAATAATAACCTTTGCTATAATTAAAAAATAGAACTGTTTTTCGCCCTTATTATATTATATGGCTATGTATTCCAGTTTAATTTATGTGCAATAAGGCTGCGGTGATATCTGAAAATGCATGGCAGCATTGTAATATTGCTGAAGTTATCTACCAATAGTTATATATGGATATATAATTTATATTAATGATAAATGATAAACCATCGGTAGAAATAGAAAAATTAAGGCTATATGTAATAAAAAACTCTGCATTCAGCATTATAGAGAAAAACGATTTAATAGAATTACATTTTATACCGTTTTTACCGGAGCAAATAGGGCATTTTCCTAATGGGGAACAGGTTGAACATATAATGTATGGCAGGATCCTAAATAATAAAGCATACTTCTATAAATTTATAACTGTAAGCAGTGAAAATAAAACTGAAATAGAAATAGAGGATGGGGATGACCCGGTTATGGAATGGTTAAAATATATATAAAAAATTAAATTTAATAAAATTCTTCAAGGTCATCTTCGGTTAATTTATACGGCTCCCTTTTTTTCAGTGAACCTTTAGATAAAACCTCATCGGCATCTTCATATCTTATTTTATCAACCTCATAGAATATGCCAGTTGGTATGCTGTTTGGCTTATCCCCCCATTCGGATGCGTGTTTATATGCCTCATAGAAATCCTCTTTATTATTGCCCTCTAATCTGTAAAATGTTTTACGGTAGAAATCATAGCCATTAAATTTGTTATATGTTGGGCACGGGCTTAATACATCAATAAATGAAAAGCCTTTGTGGTTTATTGCCTCCTTTGTTATTTCAGTTAAAGTTTTTATATCACCTGAAAATCCTCTGGCTACAAATGATGCACCGGCAGTCAATGCATACTGCAATGGATTGAACGGTGGCTCTATATTGCCATCCGGCGTATTCTTAGTTATTCTACCTAACGGCGTTGTGGGTGATGCCTGACCTGTTGTTAGGCCGAATACCTGGTTATCGGATACCATATACGTTATATCAACGTTTCTCTTTGCATAATGGTAGAAATGCTGGGTCCCCTCAAAATAGCCATCACCATCGCCACCGTATGCTATTACGGTTAGATCAGGATTTGCCCATTTTATGCCTGCAGCCACGGGCAACGATCTCCCGTGCAAACCATGATAACCATAGACATTAACAAATTCAGGCATATTACTAGAACATCCTATTCCAGAAGTTACAACAGTATTTTCAGGCTCTATATTTAATTCGGCAAGTGCCGCTGATATAGCCCTCAACTGTGCAAAGTTTCCACAGCCTGGGCACCAGTCTGGTGCAACCTTACCTTTATATGATTCAACACTTAACAATTTATTCACCTCCTATTTTTATTTTTTCGTATTTTTCATTTATTTTTCCGTTAATGCTGTTTTTAAGTTCTTCCGGATAAAATGCCTCTCCATCATATTTTCCTATGAAATCTGTATCTATAAGAAATTCCGATTTTAATAATCTATTCAACTGCCCTGAATAATTATTTTCCACAACTATTATCTTCTTTTTATTTTTTAAATAATTTTTAATATCCGGATTTAACGGGAATACATGGTCTATTTCTATGGCACCTATTTTAATATCCTCTTCCCTGAGGTTATCTATGGCTTCCTCAACGGAACCACGTGTTGATCCCCACTGTATTATTGCATACTCAGCATCATCCATTTTATATGTTCTTGTGGGTGGCATATTTTTTATATAATCATTAAGTTTCCTCATTCTTTTTTCAACGGAATATATCCTTATTTTTGGATCGGTTATCTGGTCACTGACAACATTGCCGTATTCATCATGTTCATCCGAATCCTCGTTATGCATTAATCCCTTTTGCCCGGGCATACCTCTCTTGGATATCCCATTTTCAGTGAATTCATATCTTTTATAGTTTTCTTCATTGTCCTGTGCTATTAACCCGTTGTCCATTATATAGCCAAGATTTATATCCAGCAATGTTTCCACATGTTCTGCTAAATAAAGGTCGGACATAACAAAAACAGGGAGCTGGTATTTATATGCAAGGTTAAATGCCTCCTTTGTAAGGTCAAAGGCGTCAGTAACATTTCCAGGTGCAAGTACTATTCTTGGGAAGTCACCCTGCCCGGCTCCAATAACCTGGTTTAAATCACCCTGTTCCGTTTTTGTGGGTAAACCTGTGGAAGGGCCAGGCCTCTGTGCCTCATATATTACTAATGGCACCTCTGTCATACCAGATAATCCAACTGCCTCTGTCATTAATGCAAAGCCGCCGCCTGAACTCCCCGTCATGGCCCTTACGCCCGCATAATTTGCACCTACTGCCGCATTTATTGCGGATATTTCATCCTCGGTTACTTTTACAAACAAATTATATTTTTTTGCATGTGTTGCAAAAAATTGCAATGCCGATGAAGCAGGTGTCATAGGGTATGCAAAATACATCTGCATGCCCGCATTTACTGCCCCAAGCCCAACAGCTTCACCACCGGAAGTTGCATACATTTTTCTTTTTACTGTTCTCAATTTTTTGTATGGTTTATAATTATCAAGGAAATAGTCATAGCCCTCCCTTGCGGCATTTACGTTCAACTCAGCTATTTCTCCCTTTTTGCCGAAAACCTCCATTATAACATTGGAAAATATATCGAAACCGATGCCCAGGGATGCTACTGTAGAACCTAATGCCACAGTATTTTTTAACAGCGGGTTTTTGTCATATTTCAACGCTATGTCCCTTAACGGCACAGGGCAATATTTTATATTGCTATTTTTTTTATACTGTGTTATCATCGCACCATCAAAAATTGCTATTCCATTTAATGGAGATGCCCCACCCTCATTTATATTCTCATCTGTATGCCTTTTCAACGCATCCTCGTTCAATGCTATTAATATATCAAGGCCTGAACCCTGATTTTTTACAATATCTTCAGATGTTCTTATCTGGTACCAACTATTTCCACCACGTATAAGGCTCTGATAGTAATTGTATGTACTTATGTATAGGCCATTCCTTGAAAATGTTTTGGCCAGTATTAATCCTGCAGACTGGACACCGTCGCCCGCTGCCCCACCTATTCTTATTATAGTATTATCCATAATAATACAATCATTATTAAGATATAAAATTTGCTAAAGTATATTAAATAACATTTAGTTATTTTTTAATATTTATTGCTCAATTATTGTGTTTAATATACGACATTAGAAAATATGTAATATTATATTTGCATTGCAATATATATAAATTATTAAAGGTATAATAATTTCAGGAATTACGGTATAAATTATGTCAGAATACAGGTAAACTTTTATTTACTTAATAATATAAATACTGTCATCTAATATAGCAATTATGGCAAAAAATATAGAATTAAAAGTTTATGGAATGACATGCGATGATTGTGTAGCACACGTAACAGAGGGTTTAAAATCTGCTATTGGCGTTAAGGATGTTTATGTATCACTAAAGGATGGAAAAGCAACTGTAAAAGCCGATGACAGCGTTAATCCAAAAGAATTAGAAAAGCTTGATGTATTCACAAAAACACATTATAAAGCACAGGTAAGGAGTGTAAAGGATGAGTGAATACGATCTTGCAATAATTGGAAAGGGTGCAGCAGCATTCTCTGCAGCAATTAAAATAAGCGAATTAACCTCAAACCAGATAAAAATAGCAATGATAGGCTATGGGCCTATAGGTGGAACCTGTGTAAATGTAGGTTGCGTGCCATCAAAATACTTAATAGAGGCATCAAAAAACTTTGAAATGGCAAAAAAGCCATTATATGATGGCATAAAGGCGGATGCAAGCATTGACTTCGATAAATTTATGGAATCTTTGAACGGCTTTGTTTCAGATGAAAGAAAAGAAAAATATGAAAAAGTAATAAAAAACTTCGATAATATAGATTTATATGATGGCAAGGCAAAATTTCTTGATAAAAATACGGTTGCCGTAAATAATGATAGGATAACTGCATTTAATTTTTTGATTGCTACAGGGTCAAAGACATTTATCCCGGATATAAAGGGCCTAACTGATTATTATACGAGTGAAAATATTTGGAATATAAGAAAAATACCTGAAAAACTTGTAATCCTTGGATCTGGAGAAGTTGCAATTGAACTTGCATATGCGTTTTCCAATTTTGGGTCTGAAGTGCACATTTTTAATAGGTCCGATAGAATCTTAAAGGGATTTGATGAGGATATAACAGATAATTTAAGGAAAATAATGGAAAATCATGGCATAAAATTTCATACCGGCGTAAATATCAATGAAATAAAAAGTAAAACATTATTCTATGGCAATAATTCGGTAAATTTTGATGAAATAATAGTTGCAACAGGCAGAATACCAAATATAGATGATCTGGATTTAAACAAAGCCGGAATAAAATTTAACAACAGGGGTATAATTGTTGACAAATACTTTAAAACTTCAAATGAAAATATATACGCTGCCGGTGATTGTGTCGATCAGGAATTAAAGCTTGAAACTTTAGCAGGAAAAGAGGGCGCAGTATCCGCTGAAAATATTTTTGGCTCAGAAAAAACAGTAAATATAAAAAATGTGCCGTGGGTTGTATTCTGTGATCCAAACGTAGCCTCTGTTGGCTATACAGAAAAGGAACTAAAATCCATGAACATTAAATACAATATAAGGAAAATAGATCTTAAAAATGTTGTTAAGGCAAACATATTAAAATCAAATGATGGTATTGCAAAGGTTATCTCGGACGAAAATGGTACAATTATTGGTGTGCAGGTACTGGCACCAAACGCGGCAGAATTTATAATAGAAGGCGTGTATTTAATACAGAATAAATTAACATACAATGATATAATCAATTCAAGCCATGTATTTCCGACCGTGGCAGAATCAATAAAAATAGCAGGTCAATCATTCATAAGGGATATATCAAAAATGAGCTGCTGTATGGAATAATTATAATTTTATTATAATATGTTATTACATATATTGCATGGATTGCCATTAATTAATGTATTTTTATAATAATTTTTATTATGATCATTTCCGGTACATATTATATGGCAGATTAACATAAAAACAAAAGCAAAATAGATTGTAAGGAAGTTTATGATGCAATCACCATAATATAACTATAAATAAAAGAGTTTAAACTTGAAAATATGAAGACAAAATTTTTAATAATTCATTAAATGTTCCTATTTTTAATAATAAACATTATAAATTAATAATTAATTAGATATAATGGTATCGTCAAGGGTAAATAAAATTAATGAATCTGCAACAGTAAGCATGTCCAATAAGGCAGCAGAATTGAAAGCACAGGGAAAAACAATATATAATTTCGGCATTGGTGAGCCAGATTTTACGACGCCCAGGAAAATTATAGATTATGCATATGCGGAGGCACTTGAAGGTAAAACTCATTATACACCATCTGCCGGAATAATAGAATTAAGGAAAAAAATAGCAGAGAAAATGAAGAAAAAGAACAATATTGATGCAGAAGCAAAAAATATACTTGTTACACCAACAAAATTTTCATTAAATTTAGCATTATATTCAATAATAGATGAAGGTGATGAGGTTTTGATGCCTTCACCCTATTATGTTTCCTATCCCGATATCATCACACTGAATGGTGGAAAAGTGGTAACGTTCGAAACAGATAACAATTATGAATTTGATTTTGATTCAATGAAAAAATATGTCTCACCGAAAACAAAGGTATTCATGTTAAATAATCCTGTAAATCCCACGGGCAAGGTTTATTCAGAAAAATCTTTAAGAAAATTATCTGATTTTATCATTGAAAATAATTTATATTTAATCTCAGATGAAATATACGAGGATTTGATTTATAAGGGAAAAATGTTTTCTCCGGGCAGCATTGAGGAAATGAAGGAAAGGACGGTAACAGTTAGTGGCTTTTCCAAAAGTTATGCAATGACAGGCTGGCGTATTGGATATATGGTTGCACCTGAAGAAATAATAAAAGCATCAAATAAAATACAGCAGCAGACATTGACATGTGCCCCATCAATATCGCAGTATGGTGCATTATATGCTTTAGACGATGAAAAAAGTGTTATTGAAATGAAAAACGAATTCAATAAAAGAAGGGAATTGGCAGTATCTATGCTAAAAGAAATAAATAATTTATCATTATATGAACCTGAAGGGGCATTTTATGTTTTTCCTGAATATGATTTAAATAAAAAATCTAATGAATTAGCAATGGACCTGCTTGAAAAGGAAAATGTTATTGTTACTCCAGGAAGCCCATTCGGTGCAGAGAAGCATTTCAGGCTATCATATGCAGCATCCGAGGAAACAATAAAAGATGGAATTTCAAAAATAGGAAATTACTTCAATAAATCTTAAAATTTTTTAAATTACCTTTAATTTCCAGCAATTTTTTAAAAAATAAAAATATTATTAATTTTAATAAATTATTATAATTTAATTTCTACAACGCATTTATTATCGCCATCCGGGAAATTTTCCAGTAATGTGAAATTGTTGCCCAGGGAATCATCTATCATTGATTTTTCCAAGGATCCGCATACAAGATCCTTATTATTTTTTGCAAGTTCATAAAATATGCAGTTATGCCTTACTATCTTTACACAGTTGCCATCGATTTCCATTTTTGCATAGTATCCGAGCTTATTTAATATATTTACATAGTCTTTCAATTTTTCAATCTTTTGATCTCTTGACAACAGTTTTAAGGACATATTGTTTGAATCTATATCATGTACCATTTTATCGGCAATTCTCATTAATATGTTATTAAGTTTAACAGTTCCGAATTCATTTTCTATTTCCTTTAATAACAAGGATGAAAAGTTAATATACTGTTTTGGGAAAATCTGCATTCCCCTTTCTGTTAATTTATAGTATTTCTTAGGCCTTCCAGTTTTTACTTTTAAAAAATATGGCGATACTAAATTTTTATTTTCTAAATAGTTCATATGTTCTTTAACAGCATTTTTATTTATTTTCAATATAACTGCTAGTTCATCTAAAGTTTTATCGTCATATAATAATGAATTTAATATTGAGCTTTTACTGGCACCAAGATAATCATTTACAATCTCTTCCATGTCTTATCACTTATATATTATTTTTTAATATAAATACTTATACGTATTTAGTTATTTTAAACATAATAAAATGTTTAAATAGGAATTTGTAATAATACATTAATGAATGAAACAGTACTTGAAATTAAAAACTTAAAGGCAAACGTTGAAGATAAAGAGATACTTAAGGGCATAGACCTTACAGTAAAATCTGGGGAAATTCATGCCCTGATGGGACCAAATGGTGCAGGCAAAAGCACATTGGGCGAGGTATTAATAGGTCACCCAAACTATAAAATTATATCAGGAAAAATATTAATCAATAATAAGGATATGACATATGCAGCTCCAGAAGATCGGGCAAAAGCAGGTTTATTCCTTGCATTTCAGAGTCCCATTTCTATAAGCGGTGTAAAGATATCGACATTTTTAAGAATGGCATATAATAATTTATACCCAGAAGAGAAAATGTCATTAAAGGATTTCTTCAATATGGTAAAAAGCACAATGAAAGATATAGATATGAACGAATCGTTTATATCAAGGTCAATAAATGATGGTTTCTCGGGAGGGGAAAGAAAGAGATTTGAAATACTCCAAATGGTTGTATTAAAACCAAAAATAGTAATACTTGATGAAATAGATTCAGGTCTGGATGTTGATGCACTGAAGCTTGTTTCCGCAGAAATTAAAAAAATGCATGACCAGCATGTTGGATTCCTGATAATAACACATTACCAGAGGATATTAAAGGATATAAGGCCTGAATTTGTGCATGTGTTAAAAGATGGCAGAATAGTAATGAATGGAGATAAAAGTGTATCCGATAAAATAGAAGATGAAGGATACGACTGGATAACGGAGTGATAATTATGGAAGATTATAGTAAGGATGAAGAAATAGAAAAATTAACTGAAAGTTTAAAACATAGCAAAAAATCGGATTTCGAATTTTATGATAAAATAAATCCGGTTTATTCCACAGGCAAGGGCCTAAACGAAAAAGTCGTTAATGAAATATCAGATATAAAAAATGAACCTGACTGGATGAGAAGAATGAGGCTAAAGTCTCTAAATATATTTTTATCAAAGCCAATGCCGACATGGGGCCCGGATTTATCCGAGATAAACTTTGATGAACTTACGTACTATACAAAACCCGGCGAATCAAAGGCGAAGAACTGGGATGATGTGCCAGATAAAATAAAGGACACTTTCAATAAATTAGGGATTCCGCAGATGGAACAGAAATATTTGGCAGGATCTGTAGCACAGTATGACAGTGAGGGTGTTTATGCAAGCCTGAAAAAAGAATGGGAAGATAAAGGAGTAGTATTTACAGATTTAGATACAGCAATACAGAAATACCCTGATTTAGTAAAGGATTATTACTGCAAGGCAATACCGCCAAGCGATAATAAATTTGCAGCTTTAAATGGTGCAGTATGGTCAGGAGGTTCATTTTTATATGTACCTAAAAATGTTACAATAGATATGCCATTGCAGACATATTTCAGATTAAACGGTGAACAGAGCGGGCAGTTCGAGCACACAATAGTAGTTGCAGATGAAGGGGCAAAAGTTCACTACATAGAAGGATGCTTGCCAGAAGATGAGCTGGTAAGCCAGGGAGATAAATTTGTCAGAATAGATGAATTACTTACAGGCAATGATGTTATTTCCAATACTGGAAACAAAAGGAAAATCACCAGAAAATATGTGCATCCTTACAACGGATTTATGTACAAAATTATACCGTTATCTCCAGGAAATGCTTTTAAGGCAACATCGGAACACCCAGTTTTAAGTATAAAGAAAGAGGATGTTATATCCAGGAGGAGAAATGGGTATGATGAAATTTCAACTAAAAAATTAATGGAAGTAGAACCGGTTTACAGAAGAACAGATGAACTTAGTGAGGGAGATTTCATAGTATATGTATCTCCTGTGGCAACTAAAGATGACGATTCCATAAATGAAAATATGCTGAAAATTCTTGGACTGTACATGGCAGAAGGCTCTATATCATTTAATACATCATTGAAAATGGAACAGATGGTGTTTTCATTTGGAGACTCAGATAAGGAGAAGGAAATTGCATATGATTTGTATGATACGATAAAGGGAATCGGTGAGCAGGCAAATATATACATGTCAAGGAAGAAATACTATACAGTGTCAACATACTCAAAATCACTGATAAAATTCTGCTTTAAAAATGGTGGAAAATACGCAGATAAAAAGGTCTTTTCAGATAATGTTATGAAACTTCCAAAGGAAAAGCAGAAATTTTTAATAGACTATTATCTGAAAGGTGATGGCAATGTATACATGAAAAAAGGAAAATCAAAAATGGTAAGGGCAGCTACAACAAGCAGAACCCTTGCACTGCAGATCCAGGAAATGCTTTCAAGGAATAACATATTTGCAAGTATAATGATTAGGCCTGCTTCCAGTGATAAAATGAAAGGTAGATCAATTAAAAGAAAAGAACAATATATAATAGAATATACCGAAAATATAAAATTCAGCAGGGTAAGGCATAAAAATAACTATTATTATGTCCCAATAAAGAAGATTGAGCGTGAAGAATACAATGATATTGTATATAATCTTGAAGTTGAAACAGATGATTCATATCTGGTAAAGGGATTCGCTGTTCATAACTGCACTGCTCCGAAATACAATACGAGCTCATTACATACGGCAATAGTTGAAATATACGCAAGAAAATATTCAGATGTAAAATATACAAGTGTTCAGAACTGGTCCGATAGTGTATATAACCTGCCTGTCAAAAGAGCATGGGTAGATGAAGGTGCCCATATGGACTGGGTTACTGGGGAACTTGGTTCAAAGGTAACAATGATATATCCATCATCATACTTAAGGGGAAGGGGGGCATCAACCTCTAATCTACAGATAACATTGGCAACAAAAGGGACATTTAAGGATGCCGGGGGAAAAGCCATACATATGGCACCTGACACAACATCAAGGATCGTATCCAAATCAATAAGCCTGGATGATGGATTAACGGCATACCGTGGATTGGTAAGAATGAATGAGGGTGCAAAAAACGCAAAAAGCCATGTACAGTGCGATGCATTATTAATAAATAATGATTCAAAGAACTATACCTATCCTTATGATGAAATATATGAGCCCACAGCAACATTCAGCCATGAAGCAACAGTTGGAAAAATAGGAACAGAAGAGCTAACATATCTGAGGTCAAGGGGACTGAGCGAGGATGAAGCATCATCAATGATAGTCCTTGGATTCATGGATGATATAATGAAAGAAATACCCATGGAATTTGCAGTTGAGATGAACAGGTTAGTAAAACTGGAAATGTCAAAAATGGGTGCTGTAGGATAAATTTTTTTTAATTTTTTGGTGATATTTATGATTGAAGATTATTTAGATACATTAAATGAGAGATTTCAGCAATTTGATATAGAATACAGGAAGCAGGCATATATATATTATCTGAAGTATCCTGAGCCATCCTATAAGGAAAGCCCGGATAGGAAGGAATACGTACATATAACAGAGGAAGAGCTTGAAAGAATGGCACATGGAGAATTATCAATAAGTGTGAAAAAGGATGAAAAAATAGATACTGATTTTGATTTAACTGTTACTGATTCAGAATTTAAGATAAAAAACAAAAGGGATGATATATACATATCAAACATGAAAAATGCATTTGTTGAAAAAAATGAATTGTTCAACAAATACGTTGATAAGGAGTTCGGGCAGTATAATCGTGAATATTTGATAAACTTTTCATACGAAAATGGTTATTTCATATATATTCCTGATAATACAAAAATTGAATTAAAAATAGAATCATTGCAGGATTCCAATTCCTCATTTTCATTTAAAAATGTAATAATTGCCGGAAAGAATTCAAATGTTGAAATTACTGATATATATGAAAAGGAAAATAATGGCGATGGAGTCCATGGGCGGAATATATATTTATTCTGTGAGGAAAATTCAAAGGTTACATACAATTATATACAGAACGAGGGAAATAATATAACAAATATAACATATTTAAGGCCAACATTATATAACAATTCTGAAATAAAAATAATAGATGTAAATGCCGGCGCAAAAAAAGTATTTTATAACCATGAAAGCAAGATGTATAATAACACAACAATGAAATCATACGGTGTGAATATATCAAAGGATTTTCAGGAAATGGATATCTGGGATTCAAGTTTACAGTATGGAAAATATTCAAACTGTGACATAAACATTAAAGGTGTTGTGTTCGATCATAGCTCCACAATGCACAGGGGCAATATTGATATTGAACCGGAGGGCATAAAATCTACGGGATTCTATGGATCGGCAATTCTTCTAATGTCTGAAAACGGAAAGGGCAATTCAAAACCTGCATTATTAATAAAAAATAATGATACAAAATCGAAGCATTCATCATCAATATCCAGTTTAGACCCTGATCAGATATTCTATCTGAGGTCAAGGGGACTGAACGAGGAAGAATCCAAAGATCTAATAGTAAATGGTTTTATTGGGTACATCAATGATATAACAGATAATCAATTTTTAATTGATAAAATAAATAAAATATTTAATTTATAATATTTTAAAAACATATACAAATCAATTTATTAAAAAATATAATTTTAAAAGGTCAATATTGTGACCCGCTTTTTTGCATCTGCAATAACCCTTACGCTGGTATTTATGCAGTTATAGTATAGCAATTATTCCTCTGTTATATGATAATATTCCATTGTAACAGAATGTGTATATCTTCATAGTGCTGTGACACAATTTCCATTTATTAATGCATTAGATAATATTTCCTTCCCATACTTATATAATTTTAGCATTATGTATTCCTGTTTATATATACAGTCATTTTAAATATTAATATAATAATTTAATTATAAACAATTAAAAATATAACTACACATAAGATTTTATAACAATTTGGTATCCGTAATAAATGGCAGAATCAAATAAACGGGGAGAGCTAACAAGGCATCTGACTTTTAAGGACGTTTTCTTCCTTTCCTTTGGTGGAATGTCGCCATTATTGAGTATACTAACATATGGGGCATTCGCAATAACACTGGCGGGATATGACGCACCCTTAGTAATGATTATAGGTACATTATTGGTTTTAATAAATGGGTTATCCGTAACCCAATTATCCAAAAGATTTTCATCTTCAGGAGGATATTATACATATGCATTTCAGGCATTATCCGCAAGAATAGGTTTCGATACGGGCTGGATGTATATTTTTTATTCAATATTATATGGACTGGCATATTTAGTAGGAGGAATATTTATAATCACAACAATATTGGGCCCATTTGGCATAACAACATACTATGCATTTTTGATTATAATGGTACCTTCTGTTTCTTTTTTATTGATTGGAATAAAATTATCATCAAAATATGCTTTATATGCAGTTTTAATGGAAATAAGTTTTATGGTAATAATTATCATAGCATCATTTATTATGACAAAGGGTGCTGTATATACACCGAATCCTACAGTATATCCAATATCGGCAGGAGATTTATTTTTAGGTATATTATTTGCAATGGGCATACCCACGGGTTATGGTTCAATAGCACCGGTTTCAGGAGAAATTACAAATCCAAAAAAGGTTGTGGGCAGAAGCGTAATATCCGTAATTTTGATAGGCGGTGCACTTGCAACATTAATGATATACGCAATAGCAAATCTATTACTGGAAAATCATTTAATAATACCATTTGCCGATAAATTGCCTGTCATTGGCATTATACAGAAGGACTTCGGTGGTTTCAGCATATATTTTTACTATGCAGCTGCAATAGCAACAATAAATGATGGTATACTTGCAATCCTGTCATTTGGTTCAGCAGCATCAAGAACGTTTTTCAGGATGGGCTATGATAGAACCTTTCCGTCAATATTTGCCAAAAAAATAAAAGACAATCCTATTTTTTCCTCATTTGTTGTAAGCTTAATCATGATTTTATTGCCATTATTAATATTACATTATATATCTGCAGAAACGGCGTTTATATTTCTGGGAACAATATCGGCACTTGGAGGTTTATTCATACATGTCAGTGCAAATTTCTCATTGTTAAGAATAGGGTTAAGAAGAGGAAAACGCCTGGTTTCAAGAGCAAAGAGAACATTTATTGGCTATTTATCTGATTATAAGGAATTTATATTGGCTACTGTAGGCGCTGTTATAAGCACCATAGTTTTAATATATTCAGCCTATTCCACGGTTCCTTATTATACCACAATATTCCTATTATGGATAGTTGTCGGATTTATTTTATCCGAGGTTAAAAGCATAGCAACAAAAGCTCCCGAGGAAATGGACATATCAAAGGAGGGAAAAATTGTTGCGGAAAACCTTATGAATATTACTGTGATGGATGCCAGAATTCCAGGGTCGGATATAATTGTAAATATAAATGACACATTAAAATCTGTTATGGAAAAATTACTATCAAAAAATCTGCCATATGCTGTGGTTACGGATAATAATTTAAAGCCGGTGGGCACTTTATATATCATAGATATATTATTATTGCCTAAAGAAGCAATAGATAATGGCAAAGTCAACCAGTTGCATATTGAAAGGGCAGTAACCATAAATAAGGATGCGGATGTAACGGATGCAGTCCGTGTTTTAAAGGAAAATAATGTTAATATATTGGCAATTGTTGATGGTACAGGCAAGGCCATAGGCACAATAACTGAAAGGGAGATATTATTAAAACTTGGAACTGTTGAGAAACCAGGTTCATTTGATGATTCCGAAGACAAAACATCAGCAGATTAGATTTCAAACATGGTACGCAATGCTATATTGAATGAAACACCGACATGGTCAACGTGCCATCACCGGCACTTAAAACTCTTTCCTGAACGGTTGCCTTTATGTCCACATTAACATTGCTTTGATGTTAGGCATGGATCAACATAGGCAAATTAATATTTTTTCATATTTTTTAATACGGCATCTACACTTTTTGCCACTATAATGCCTGCAATTATGATTATCACGAGTATTATAATATGCATGTTAAAAACACTTTTTGCAGCTATAATACCTGCAATTGCACCCGGAACCCTGCCATGTTTTTTAGATATTTTTTCTGCGGCAATAATTCCTGCAGATGCAGAAATTAACCTTCTCTTTAATGCATTCATAAATATTATAAAATAAAAGTTTATTATAAGCGTTTCTATTACTGCAAAATATATAAAAATTTAATTATAAATTTTCAAAATTATTTTTTAATAATATATCATCCATTTTAACCCTTTTCTGTTTCATTGTATCGCGGTATCTTACCGTTACTGTATTATCCTCTATAGTTTGATAATCTACAGTAATGCAGTATGGTGTTCCTATTTCATCCTGCCTTGCATATCTTTTCCCTATAGAACCGGATTCATCGTAGTAAATATATCTGTCTATTTTTTTTATTTCATTATAAAGTTGTAATGCCTTCTCTTTCAATTCACCCTTTCTCATCAATGGAAATACTGCAATGTGATACGGCGCAATATTGTAATTTAATTTTAAAACTTTGAATTTATTATCCCTTTCATAATATGATTGAACAAGCAATGCTAAAATTATCCGGTCTATGCCGTATGAAGGTTCTATAACATATGGTATTATCTCATTATCATTTATTTTTATTTTCATGGGCTCATTTGAATTTTCATCATGATTTTTTAAATCAAAATCAGTCCTGTTTGCTATCCCGACAATTTCAAACCAGTCATTATCTATTAGAGCTTCAGCATCCCATGAATCCGCTGCATAGTGTGCGCGTTCATCCGGTTCATGCTGCCTGAACCTTAATTTTTCATTGTCCATGCCCATATATTCAAGGATATACTGTGTTTTCAGTACAAAATATGCAAACGCATTACTGCCTATTATGCCTTTTTCCATTGCATCTTTAACTGTTATATTATATTCCTCACCCGTATTGGGCCTGAGTTTTATTTTTTTATAATCATATAATTCCTTAAAATATAAATTATCCGGATCAAAAAACGCCTCTATTTCGCACTGGTTAAATTCTTTCAATCTGATCAGGCTCTGCCTTGGGGCTATTTCATTCCTGAACCCCTTGCCGGCCTGGCCTATTATTAATGGCAGTTTTCCCCTATTATAATTGTATATTAATTTAAAATTTACAAATATGCCCTGTGCAGTTTCGGGCCTTAAATATAAATTATTGTTCTCTGCCTTAAACATAAGATTAAAATTATATACATTGTCTATTATAGAATTGCATACAGGGCATTTTAATTTAAATTCATTTTTTAGTTCAACTGCCTCATCAATATTTTTGGGTATTTTACTTATATTATTATATGATAAAACCGTCTCAAATTTAAATTTATTATTGCATTTTTTGCATTCAGCGGCTATATCAGCAAATCTTGCTATATGACCTGAAGCTTTAAAAACAGGCTCCGGCGTTAAATTCGGCGTATCAATAAATATAGTATCGTCATTTAAATATGATTCCTTCCATATTTTTATTATATTATCCTTTAATAATGTTCCCAATGGTCCGTAATCATAGAATCCGGAAAATCCACCATATATGGAAAACGAGGGCCAGAAAAAACCTCTCCTTTTTGCAATTTCTATTATGTCACTGTACATTTTTATCGCTAAATATTTTTAATATTTCTATATCATATAGCATGCCATAGATATCGCCATGGCCCGATAAAATAGGCAATTGATTATAATTGCCCTTGGCCATTAACTTAACCGCATCTTCCACTGTTGATTCGAGATATATTATATTTGGATTCGGGACCATCAGTTTATTTACCTTTATGTTTGGTATCTTTATATTAGATTTTTCTATTATGTATGTAAATACATTTCTTATGCCATCCCATGACCACGGATCCTCATCATCAGCAATTCCAGCTTCAGACAAAACCGATGTATGCGACATTTTTACCTTGTCGAATATATCCCTATCGGTTATAAGGCCTATAAATTTGCCATTTTCATCAAGTACAGGAAATGAAAATATCTGCGATAATTTCATCATTACCAGTGCCACAGACAATGGCGTGTTCTCCCATATGCATACAGAGTTATACTCAATTATATTTTTTATTTTAATATTTCCATATTTCTCCTTGGCAACATTAAGGAAGTTCTGGGGTGTTAATATGCCTGTAACCTCCTTATTATCATTAATTACTATTAAATGCCTTTTACCCTGCTTTACAAGTTCATTTGCTGCATTTTCTACACTATCATTCTCATTTATCGGTTTTGCCTTTCTCATTACCAGAGCCGTTTGAGTCTCATCAGGATTATAGAATATATCCCTTCTTGTTATTACACCCTGGTATTTATTATAATTATCCACTACCGGTATACCTGTCACATTATTTTTTATTAGAACTTTTATAACCTCTGCAATGGAACTCGGAACATTATATTTCACAGGATTTTTTGTCATTATATCTGAAACTTTGTATTCCATGTGAGTGTATGTTTTTCTTATAAATAATTTTTTAGTTTTGCATTAAAAAATTTAAAACAAATTAAAGTTCATTTCGATAATGTATAATTTTCCACATTTTTTTCAAGTGATGCATTTTTGGTTTCAGGTGCCAGGAAAATGACAAGAACCAACCCCACAACCGAGAACCCTGCAAATATGGACAGGGAACTAAATATGGGAAATAATGGAAATAAAACAATGCCCATAATTGCACCCACTCTTGAAACAGCCGTTGCAAGCCCCTGCATACTGGATCTTATTGATGTGTCAAATATTTCAGTTGGATAAAATAATGTAACTGCACCTACCCACTGTTCAAATAAAACAAATAAAAAGAAGAATGGAACTGTATACAATCCTGTTATTTTTATAACAGACCCCAGAATTAAAAGTACGGACATTATAAAAAATCCTGCTATTATCAGGAACCTTCTTCCTATTCTATCGGCTAATGGCAGGGCTATTAAATAGCCGGAAATGCCTCCTATTGATATTAACATGCTTATTTCTGCTATTGGCCTGAACTGATCCTTAAAGCCTAAAGTACTGAAAATAACAGGATAATAGAAACCAATGCCATATGCAGCAATATCAAATATAAACCATGCAAGCAGAACAAATATTAACATTGTATAAAATTTGGGTGATTTTTTACTGTATTTATTTTTATCATTTTCAGTTTTTTCCTTTGATGCTATCCATCTTGGTGATTCAGGTATCTCAAACCTTAATAATATTACAGGTATTGCTATTAATCCACCTATGATAAATGTGTATCTCCAGAAGTATGGATAAATTACAAAAACATAATTTACCGCAGAAGAAACAAAGGCACCGAGCCAGTACATGCCAACCATTGTTATTAACAATTTTCCCCTGTATTTCTTGGGAGAGAACTCAGACATCATTGTTGAGCTTATAGGATAATCGCCACCTATGCCAATGCCCATTAATAATCTGGATAAAAACAATTCAATAAAATTGCCTGACAGACCAGAAGTTATAGCAAATACAACAAAAAATATCAGATCCAGCCCAAAAATTTTTTTTCTTCCTATTCTATCAGATAACACTCCAAGTATTGGGGCACCTATAAGCATCCCGGCAAAGGATGATACATCAACAAGCACATATTCAAGTTTGGTAAGGTCCAGCTGTGATGGGATAACCAGTATTGCCATTGTTATTATAGACAAATCATACCCATCGAGGAATAATCCCATAGAGGCTAATGTAAACAATTTCTTCTGAGACCCTGCCTTTCCATTATCCAATTGATCAAAATTATCCATTTAAACACCTTTATTATGTCAGGGAATCCATACAAGGGTTCACAATACAGAAAATTACTTAAGTATAGTATGCTATAATAAATGCATATTTAAATTTTTTTACAGTGATATTATAACTAAATTAATTAAATTATAACAAAAATAATTTTAATATATTAATAATATGGTCTCATGGAAAAATATTATGTTGAGGTAAAGGCATATCCAACAGTAGGAATAATATTGCTAGGCGGCTTATCAGATAATATAAATAGAATACCGAGGCATACAACCGCAGGCATAGCGTATACCAGTCTGGATAACGACATTTATGTTAAAACAGATTTATATTTATCTAATGAAAGGTCAGGGATTATTAATGGCAAAAAGGTAGATATAAACTCTTCGAGGTCACCATTTACTGTTATAGATAAATTCAAGGGCCAGATTTTAATGAGGCATCCGGAATTCAAGGAAATATCATTCATATCTGAAAATAAAAATATTATAAGTGGCAGCTCTGATGCCGGTGCTGCAGCAATAGGTGAATGCATTGAATCAATTTTTGAGTACAATATGAATATATTTACATTTGAAAATGATCTGCAGAAAATATCAGAAAGTGCTGGAAGGAGTTTATATGGCGGTTTAACGGTAAATCATGCAAATGGCAAAGAATCACTGACAGACGAAATTTTGGATGCAGATGAATTCAGAGATTACATAATAGTAGGATGTAAATTTTCTGAGGAAAGAAAGCCATCAGATACAATACATGAAAATATAATAAAGCACGATAAATATAATGACAGGGTAAAGAACTCTGAATTAAAATCAAAGAAGTTAATAGAACTTGCAGATTCCGGGAATATTAAGGGAATTTTTGAACTGGCGGAAGAGGATACCAATGAATACCATTCAATGTTAATGGATGTTAATGTAAATATTATTACAGAAGATATGAATAAATTCATCAACAGGTTAAAAGAATTAAAAAATGAATTCTGGAATGCATATATAGTTACTGGGGGAACAAATGTATTTGTGGCAGTAGAAAAAAACAATAAAGAAAAGATATACAACGAGGCAAAGAATTTTAATTCCGTTCCTGTATATTTAAAGGTTGCAGGCAAGCCAGAAGTAATATCAAAAAACTTTTAGTTTTATTATCTATTTTTATTAAACAATTTTTTATACGGAAATAATAATAAAGTTAGTATTGCAGCCAGTGATATGAATAATCCGGCATATGAATACTCAGGCACATGGTCCGCGTATTCAACAGGCCATTTGCCCTCTGCCCTCATAATATTTAATTTTATTAGGCCATACCATGGTATATAGCCATATGCTATACCAACTATATCAGACAATTTAACTGGCTTTAAATGGAATAAAAACTGGTCTGATGCATAATATGCATTATATGTTTTATTATAATATGGTGAATAATCAGGCAGGCATGCTAAATTATGGTCACCGACTGTTATAAAGCCGGAATCATTTTTAAATCCTGAAATATTTACAATTAAATTTCTGTGTGCATAGCCAACATCCTTCATTAATATGAAATTTTTATTAACTGTAATATAACTCTGGTTATGGTATCCTAATATTTCCGGTATTGAATTATTCCAGTATAGATAGAACATTGCCCTATGTATAATTATCTTGCCATTATTATAATCATGATATAATATAACATTCCCAAATTCGCCATAGCTTTTATAATTTGATTCCTTGCCATTTACATATGTTTTTATTTCATTTATCCTTGTTGCCTTTTTCACAAACACTATCGTGCCTTCATCTATTATTCCATACTGCCATTTATTTGAATGCTCCATGCTGTATGATTCAACAACAGAAGCAGGTGGAAAAACACCAGAATATAAAGTAATTGATATTAAGATTAATATTATAATTAAAACTGCAATAACCCATGCATTTTTATAAATTTTGTTTTTATTAAATTTCACTTCCTAGTTAATGAAAAAATATTATTTAAATTATTATAATTAATTGCATTTTTTATATTTATATATGATTGTCTGTGCATAATAAAATATTAGTATGATTTGCGATTTATATTGTAATGATAAAAAATATATATTATTTCATTTCATGCTTTATATTATCATTAATTACATCATATTTTATATCATATAATTATAAGAATTTTATATTCTATTATATATTTTACACTTTTGCATTATTTCTCATAATCGTTTCATTTACAATATTCCCATTTATATACTATAATCACTTATCAGAAAAATATTTTATAAAAAAACTAAGTAAATATAATATAAATGATATAAGTGCAGATAATAGTTTTAATGCAGTTGTAAAAAATAATAATTACAATGTAATAAAAAAAATTACAAAAAATAATGATATAGAGGCAAGAATTGTTATAAATAATAATAATTTATATTTTTATCAAATTTTTGAAAATTATGTGCTGTCGGATGTGCCATTTTTAATTGTAAATATAAATAATATAATGGAGATAGAACAGAAAAAAATTAAACTAAATTTGAATATTAATGAGGATATGAATTTCAAATGCGATTTTTTTACAATAAAAACATATAATGATAAATATAAATTATTAATTCAGAATTGTAATGAGGACAATTTTATCCAGAGCTTATATAAAAATTATAATAAATTAAAATTTTAACATATAAACCTGTGCAAATCAGTACTATATACAAACAATAACAAAATGGATTAATATTTCTTTACCCGCTACTACTGCTGTAGTATTATAATCTCACGGTACCATTTTATTGGCAGTATAGTAAATATAATTCTATAAATATTTCATTATAATAGGGTGTGGGACACTATTCTACAATCTACCCATATTGAATAAATTATGCCATGTGCCTGTGCAGAACAGTGCACTGTATATTCTGTCATTTCTCCTCTGTGCCACATTCCATCCAAGCATCTTC
>JAJZZM010000007.1 GCA_021797555.1 Thermoplasmata archaeon | reverse complement strand
TGTTGTTTTGAAAATTATGCCATGCGTGGGATTTGAAAATATTCTAAATATTAATTATTTATTGAATATTTGTATTATATTTTTACAGAAATTCATCCACATCACAAGTTCAGTGGCTTTCTTTCTGGTATGTTGATTTGTAAATATATGAATTATTTTTATGTGCAATTATAGATATTTCGTTTATATTCTGAACGGATCCATTCATGGATGAAACATGTATTGCTGTAGTTAACAGTGTATTTTCAGTTATATTATTGTAATAATTATCAATACTTATCTCATTATTTTTATTTTTCAGTGTTTTTAATTTTAAACCATACTTTTTATATGCATTCAATATAAAGTTTGTTGTTGGATATTCAAGATCGGATGTTATTACTTCACTTTTACCATTAAAATTAAATGAACTAATTATTGCATTTAAGCACGATGATACTGAATATAATGCAGCTATTTCAGATTTATCTGCATTTATTAATTTTGCAAATAACTCTCTTGCCTCATCAACCTTATCTGACCATAATTCCCAAGGATTCCCAAAATTCTCAACATCACTTATATAATGTTCAAATGATTCCCTTACAGTTTTTAGCATGGGAGACCTGGAGCATGCAGCCAAATGATTTACATTGTTAAGATTATTAAATAGTTCTCTAATACTATCTTTATTCAACATTTTCACCCTCATAGCTTATATTTTCTGTATTATTTATCCTTTTTTAATATAGGTCAGGTATACTAATGCACAATATTGCATTATTGCAGCAATTAAAATAGGAATGCAGGATTATAATTGGGTAATAAATAATTGAAAATGGTATGATCAAAAATATTGTATATGACCCTTTATAGAGATAATTAAATACCGGGGTACAAAAATATCGCCATGAAAATCCAAATTATAAAATAATTATTTTCTTATTATCTCCCTTATTTTATTATATTCATTTACATCTAGATCGATGTTCAGTGATGTTACAATATCATTAATATGTGCAATTTTTGATGCTTTAGGTATCGGTATTGATTTTTTCTTTAAATACGCAAGCTCGCACTGTATTTTTGTCATGCCAAGTGATTTTGATATATTATCAATTTTATTATTTATTTTTCCATGGTTTAATGGGGAGTAACCTATTATCTTTATATGTTTGCTCTCACAGAAAGGCATTAAATCATCTTCTATATAATAATTTTCAAGGTTGTATTCAACCTCATTTGCTATTATTTCACCATTTTTAAGATTGTCCATAGCCTCTTTTAATGTTCCTATATCAAAATTGCTTACTCCTATATTCTTTATTAAGCCATTTTTCATTAATTCATCCATAGCATCTAATGTTTCCTTAACAGGTATTTTAGGGTTTGGCCAGTGAATAAGGTATAAATCAATATAATCTGTATCTAATCTTTTCAATGATGCTTTTGCCGATTTAATAACATCATCATAATGCAGATGTGTGGGCCATACCTTTGAAATTATGAAAATATCTTCCCTATTAAAATCCTTTATTGCCTTTCCTATTAATTCCTCAGAATGGCCACCACTATAATATTCTGCAGTGTCAATTAAATTTATATTATTTTTTATTGCATATTTTATGGCCTCTATTTCCCCAGAATCATTTTTATAGTCCGGTAAGGTTTTTCCTCCCATACCATATGTACCTAAACCTATATTTGAAACTTCCTTATCTCCAAGTTTAATCAATTTTAAACACCGGTTAAACAATTCTATAATAATTATAAATGTTTTTAAAAGGAAATAAGGAAATACTACCTATTATATTATATATAATAAAAATTATAAATTATTTCTTTTAATTGATGATCCTATCAATAATCCACCTATTGTTATAACAAATATTATTAAAAATGTTAGTGCTATTATGAGGTAGAATGGTATTCCCGCTATATTTGATGCTATTTCTGCACCTTTTATTCTTGTGCCATATGATGGTATTAAGGCTATATAAATTCCTATAACAGAGAATATTCCTGATAAAATTATGTATAATATTTTCCTTACCATAAAATAACCGATTAAAATTGCTGGTATAACCTGTAAATACCAGTAACCGTAATAACTGATCAGAAATGCAGTTGCAAGCAGTATAAGCATTCCATATATATTAAAATATTTATTATTCATTTTAATCACCATAACCATAATAAAACTGCTTTGGCATATTGTCAGGCATTAGTTTATAATAAACGCCGTTGTTCCATGCTATGAAATTATTCGAATAATAACTGCTTAAAGGATTTTCAGATATGCCACCAGGATATATACCCATGGCATTTTCAGGTTTAGAAAGATTTACAACTAGCCTCCAGGATGGACCAAAATTGGAAATTATACCATACGCAGCATTTATTGTATTCCCATCTCCGGCAGCCGGTATCTCCTTAGTATTCAATGTATTTATGCCAAAGAAACTCGATAAATATCTTTTATGAATATTCCCCCAGTTCCACTTTGACGATATTTTTCCATATTTTTCATTAAATTCTTTTATTGTTTGATTAAATGCCTCCAGTGATAATGTATTGAAATTACGTGTTTTGTTATTTAATGGATTATTAAAATATGATGAATTTGGTTCTTTAACTGTCCAGTTTACCAGGTCCTCTATTAATGGCCCATGGTACATTGAATCACTACCCAGGAAGAATGCTGTATTGTATAAACCATCATTTGAAGTTATTCCATATTCTTCCAAATATGGCAGAAATGTATCATTCAGTATGTTCTGTTCCCAGAAATAGAAAACGCTTGCTGCAGAGGAATTTATGTCCATATTTCCATTCCACGATTTTAATTCATTATATATATTAGTATTGCCATAATATTTTTCTATGGACTTAAGTAAAGGTTTCAGGAAAATATCGGTAGTATAATCATGTACTGTTAGCTGTATTTTTTCCATCTTTGATGTATTAAATCCATAGGTCGAGTTCAATAATGTATATGCCTCATCTGCACGGTAACCTGATTCATAATCCCAGCCTATATAATATGGATAATTTGAAGATATTGTTATCTGGTTATCGGAGAAAACAAATCCCCTTGCCGGGTCATATAAATATGGCTCATATTTTAACGGTACAAAACCCACCCAGTTTGATCTGCCTGTTCCATTTAAAACACCTCTCGGGTTTCCTGACTCAATAACAGGATAATTGCCGTATGGGAATATTCCTATATTGCCCTTTGAATCTGCAACTGCCCAGTTCTGTATTGCAACTTTAAAATATTGTATAAGACTGTCCTTAAATTGTGTTACTGTATGTGCCCTATCGATGTTAAGGAAAAAGGTAAGCTCATAACTCGGTGATAAGCCTGTCCAGTCCATGGCAATTTTTGTTCCAGAATCATTATCAACAACAACACCGTTATTAGCAACTTCCATCTGCAATTTATATGGTTTTGAGTCCTTTACATTTATTGTTTCATTTATCACAGTAAATTTTGTCCAGTTGCCGTTGGAGTAATAACTGTATGGATGACTATTGGAAGTTTCTTCTGCATAGAAATATGTTTCCTGTATCTGGCCATTGGTTGCCCCCCATGCCAGATAATTATTGTGCCCTAAAATTATTCCTGGGAATCCTGGGAAAACCACGCCAATTACATTCATGCCTGGCGATACCAGCTGGAAACCTATCCATATCGAAGGTACACTCGTTGTAAGATGGGGGTCATTCGCAAGTAGAGCTGAAACATTGTCTGTTTTTATTCCATTCACTGCCCAGTCATTGCTGAAACTATCTGAAGATGGGAATTCAAGCGAGGTCGGTGATGAAAATGATGGTATGCTGCTAACATTGTTTACCGGTATATGTGTGGACGTTTTATATAATGTCAAATTTTTAATATCACCAGTTTCATTATATACTTCAGGATTACATTTATATGGAACTATAGGGTTCTGTATTCCTGCAGGATATGCAGGATATAATGCCTTTATAACATTCTCTGGCATTTCCTGCAATGCATACTGGAAATAAAGTGGATCAAAACCTCCTGCGCTGTTTTCCCAAAGGAATGTCTGCTGTATTGCAAATATATTTGTTATGTTAAAGTCCTTAGGTTTATAATCTAATAATTTGAAAAGCAGGGGAGTGTTTTTATAGCTTAAATTATTTATATATGAATTTATTCCTGCAACAAAACTGTTTGTTGCCATGTATGTGTATGAACTTTTTGAGATATTATTTACTTCCTCCTTTGCTACCTGGCAGTCCATTAATTCCCTGGAGAATATGTCCGATGATAATTCACTTTTACCGACAAGTTGGGATAATGTTCCCTGGCCCTCCTTCTTAATAAAAACCATCTGTGCAAGCCTGTATTTTGCCTCTAAATATCCCTGTTCATAATATAATGACCAGTTATGGTTGCTATAAATGCCTATAAATCCATCTGTTTCCTGAAATGTTATAACCTCAGCAGTTTTGCCATCATATGTTATATTTATATATTTTGCACCTGTCTTATACTGTGGTGGTATTGAATAAACCCCTGTTGATGGATTTAATAGTTTATTCAATGGTGGCAAGGGCCCTATTGAAAATGAAACCATTGATATTATAACTATTATAACAATTAAACCTGTTATAAAACGTTTTTTAGATGAAAATATCTTCATGGATACTAAATATTATGGTTTATTTAAATATTATTTATTGAACGAATATATATAATTTAAATCAAGGTAATATAATAAGTAATAACTATTCCTAGCATTATAAATTTCATTAATTTTATATATATTCAGGGAAGGTTTCATGATTTTCCGGCAATTAATGTTTATTACATATGTTTAATATTAACTCTTCATGTCCAGTCATGCCCGTATCATCTGATTGTAAATTTTAAAAAACGTTTCCATTTTTAATAGTTTTAATGCCCTTGTCACAGAGACTCTAGGTGATCATGTATTCATAAAATCATTATGGCACATGTCTGATAAAATATAATTATAATGAGAAATTAATAATAGATGACGATGTATCAAGGTTTATAGCCGACTCTTTTGTATATAAAGAGGAAACAATAGACAATACAATAAACACACTGGTAAAAAACAATAAGTATATATGTGAATTAATTTCAGTATACCACAATTATTTTATAATACATTATAAATATAATAATATCTCTAATAATATAATATTGTGATTCACAAATTTTGAAATATATTATTATAATTATAAATAGTTAATTTTAATATTCAATTGTGAAAAATTATCAACTAAAAAGAGTTCTTGGTTTAAAAGAATCGGTAATAATAAATTTGGGTGCAATTATCGGTGCCGGCATTTTTGTTATCATAGGAATAGCAGCAGGGAAAGCCGGGCCTGCAATAATAATATCAATATTATTATCCTCTGTTATAGCAATTTTTACAGGATTAAGTTTTTCTGAGATTGCACAGCATATATCAAAGGAAGGTGGTGTGTATGAATATGCAAGGGAATCTTTCCGTCCTGCGGCAGGTTTTATTGGAGGGACAATGTGGACATTTTCAAATATGATTGCAATATCTGCAGTTTCATTAAGCCTTGGCAGCTATATCAATGCGTTATTAAAAATACATATAAGTTTAATATTATTCGGCATACCTGTAATAATAATGTTTTCACTTTTAAACATTTTTGGAATAAAAAATTCCACAAAAACATTGTCTATTCTTGTAATAGTAAATATATTGATTTTAGTTATATTTATTGTTACTGGATTATTCTACTTTAATATAAACCATTTTAATAATTTTTATCCACACGGTTTTACCGGAATAATGGAAGGGTCAGCATTAATATTCTTTGCATTTACTGGTTTTTCAAGGATAACTACTATAGGTGATGAGGTAAAAGACCCTGAAAAAACAATACCAAAGGCAATTATAATCTCAATAATAATTTCAGCATTCCTATATGTAATAATTGCGGTTGTTGCTATAGGATTAATACCCTATACAACTCTGGCCAATTCATCAGCTCCATTATCCACTGCAATTAAGATTTTACATAATAGTTATTTAGATATTATAATAGCAGTAGGTGGCATAACCGCAACCGCAGGTGTTATCTTAACAGGAATTCTTGGAACCAGCAGGGTTTTATATGCCATGGGCAGGGACCATGAAATACCAGAAAAATTCGGTTATATAGATAAATATGCAACACCTGTCTATTCAATCATATTATCTGCAACAATAAGTATAATTTTTGTTTATTTTGTAGGTTTTTCAACAATTATAGAGGCCTCTAATGTTTCAGTTCTAATAGCGTATTCTATAATAAATATATCTGCAATATTATTATGGACTAAATTAAAAAATGAAAATCCAAGGCATTTAAGGGAAACTAAATATTTTTTTATTATACCTTTAGCAGGCATTACAACAATATTAATAACTATAAGTTATCTGGGTCTGCCGGCAATAGGAATAAGCTTAACTGTTCTATTAATAATATCATTAATTTATTACATAAAATATTTATTTGAAACTAAAGGTTATATAAAAAAGTTCTCAAAGGTAATACCTGAAATAAGTGTAGTAAGGGAAATAGGAAAAAGTAGAAATAAAATAAAAAGTGATAAAAAATAAAAATTTTTAATCCAGCAATGCTCCCTCTTCCATTATCCTTTCTTTAGGTGCAGACTTTAATCCTATTGCCCAGAAGGCTATAGAATAGAAGAATAATACCAAATAATCATATGGGTATGCTATTAAATTTGTACCGCCTGTTGGATAACCGCCGAAATATGATAATAGTATTAAGCCTATTAAATAGAATGGTATCCACACTGAATTTTTCAAGTTCAAATTCTTGAAATCTCTTTTGTATGCCTGATATATAAATATTAATGACCCTGCTAATGTTGCACCTAAAGCATATAATGTTGTTGGGTATGTGGCCCAATAAATTAGATACGTTGCTATTATAAATGCTGAAAATGACCACAGCATTGGATAAGGTATTTTAAATGGTCTCTCAACATCTGGGTATAATCTCCTCAAAACGGGCAATGACAATGAGGCGACAGAAAAATTGGCTACGGCGGCGACAACAACAAAATCAACAAGTGCATACCATGATGGCAACGGAACTAAAAATATTATGGCTAAAACAACGGACAAAATTAATGCTACATATGGGGCCCCGTGTTTATTTGCTTTTTTAAATATATCTGGCAATGCTTTTTCCTCAGAATAACCGAATATAATTCTGCTTGCACCTGTAAGGTAAACGCCTAAAGTACCTCCAGGCGAGAAAATAGCAAATAATACAAATATCACTATTAATACCGTTAATAATCCACCGACACCGGCAGGAACAAATGGTATATTCGCCCTCATTATGTCCGCAAGGGGTGAACCCCTGGCTGCAACATATGCCCAATCGCCTACGGGTTCCTTAAAACCTACCCAGCTTACGGTGCCCACTATAACAACTGCCATTCCTATATATAATAAACTCTGTATTGCAAGAACAGAACCTATAATTTTTGGCATTGTTTTTCCCGGATTTTTAACCTCACCGGCCATATCGGCAACCTGCCTGTATCCACCGAATGAGAATAGTATGCCAGATGCAGGTATTGCTATAAAGATTCCTCCTATTGATGGTGCGAAGCTCGGTGCAGTAAAATCTGATGGATGGAATATAAATAATGGCAATATAACTATAAATCCTACAACAACACCTATTTTTACCCATGTTAGGAATTTATTAAATTTACCGAATCTTGATATGCCTACTAAATTCAATGCAAAGAATCCGAGCATTAACAGTATAGATAATAAGATACCGTAGTCGGTAAGTATTCCAAGTTTTGGGTTATATAAAAATGGGAAATAAAACGAAGCGTATGTTGAGACTGCAACCGCTTCAATTGCAGGTATTGTGGCGGCCCATATTAGAAGTGCCCATCCTGATAGGAATCCACCATATGAACCATATGAATAATATGCTATTCTTGCACTTATTCCAGACCTTGGAAACATTGCGGCATATTCTGCAAATGGCAATGTTACTAAAACAATAAATGCAGCTGTTAAAATCCATGAAATTATTACGGCAGGACCTGCGTATGCTGTTCCACCTGCCGCTGCAAATAATATACCAGACCCTACAGCACCGCCAACACCAAACATTATAGCTTCATGTGTCGTCATTCCTCTTTTTAATCCAGTTTTTGTGGTATCGTTTCCAATATTGGTTTCATCAATATCCATACATATAGATAATTATATCATATAATAAATTTTTTATATATTTTTAAATATAACCTAATAAATATTCATAATTTATGGAATAATTTTTATTATTGCCATTATTAATCAAATGTAAAAATATTGATTTATTATGCTCTCATATTAAAACATATATTTAATATTCATTTTTGTATCTTATATATATTAAATTTACTCAATATTCGTGCGTTCCAGTGTTATTTGTAAATTTATTCTGTTGTTTATTTTCTTCAATGAAAGTTATTCAAGCCTTTTGAAATACAATTCCTCAGGATTAATTATTTCATTTCTTTCATGGTCACAATATTTTACATTGTTCTTAAGCATTGTATAAATTGTCTCTGCTAATAATATTGCATTGCTATTATTGATCTCTTCTTGCCCAATATCTCCTTTACTATGCTAAGATGCCTGAATTTAAATTCCTTTTTATATCTTATCCATGAATGAAATAATGATAAGAGTTTCCAGGATCAATACAGGATATTTTTAAAGAATATTAAAGAAAGACATAGAAGGAGAAAACACCATTATTATAATATGTTGATTATAACTGTCTCATGAAATAGAAAGATTTTTGTTTAACACTTACTATCTAATTAAATACCAGTACCTTACAAGGACTTAATATAAGTGTGTTAAGGCAAGTATAATCAATGAAGCAGAAAGCTTCTGTGCTTTAGCATAGATAGTTCACAGTATTAATTTAAGTATAATAATGGTATAATTATTAAAATGACCGCATTAAACGAAAAGGATTATGAAAGATTTACATGGAAATACAGAAGAATATTGCTCCCAGCAGGTATAGTTATAATAATTCTAAGAATAATTATATCATATATCAATATAAAACTGCCCTTGTTTTTAATTGATATTCTTACAGTACTTGATATTATAGGGTTTTTATTTGTTGTTGAAATATTTATTCTGTACAGATTTAAAAATGATATAAAAAAGTTAAATAAAAAATAACATAATAATAAATTATTAATGTGGAATGTAGCTTATAAATATTTATATTAAAAATATTTATATTAATATTCTAAAATAAATTATAAAAATTATAGATTCTCTATAATGTCAACAAGGCTCTCCCCAAATTCTTTAGTTCCTAAAGGTTCAACGCTGAAAAATCTTGCAACATCATTTGTTACCTTCTTTTCCTCTATGGATTTTCCTATTGCCATTTCTATTACATCATGGGCCTCATGCCAGTTCATGTATTTTAACATTAACTGTGCCCCTCTTATTAAACCTAAAGGATCTGCTATATTTTTGCCTGCATATTTCGGTGCTGTACCATGGACAGCTTCAAACATTGCACCATTGTCACCAACGTTTGCCCCACCTAAAGTTCCTACATTTCCTATTAAAGCGCCTGCGGCATCAGATAAATAATCGCCATCAATATTAGGTGCCAGTATAACCTCGTAATTTTCTGGCCTTGTTATTATCTGCTGGAACATATTATCTGCTATAATGTCATTTATTAATATTTTATTCTCATCATCCCTGGAAACATAATTGCCATATTCATTTTCCAGTGTTTCATATGCCCATTCCCTGAATGCACCCTCCGTATATTTCATTACATTGCCTTTATGCATTATTGTAAGTTTTTTCTTATTGTTCTCTATTGCAAATTTAATTGCTGCCCTTGTTATCCTCTGAGTTTTATATTTATTCATAGGTTTTAGCCCTATACCTGTATCCTCGCCAAGGTCTATGTTAAATTTTGTTTTAAAAAACTCTTTTATTTCATGATTTTCCTTACTGTTAAATTTCCATTCATAACCTAAATATAAATCATCTGTATTTTCCCTAAATATTGTTAAATTAACCCTTTCGGGATGCTTTAATGGACTCTCTAAGCCATTCATATATGCTACCGGCCTTATATTTGAATATAAATCAAGCATCTGCCTTATTCTTACGTTTATAGATTTAAAACCTTCACCTACTGGGGTTCCTAATGGTGCTTTTAATAGTACTCTGTATTTTAATATGTCATTCTGTGATTCTTCCGGGAATCGGTCATTTTTTTCCTTTAAAGCTTTGTCACCGATTAAAACCTCTTTCCACATTACTTTTTTATTTTTATATGCTTTTTTTACTGCTGCATTAACAACTTTCCTTGCAACATCCATGATCTCAGGGCCTATGCCATCGCCATCGGTATATAATATTACAGGGTCATCAGGGACTATCCATTTATCATTTTCAAATTTTATATCTCCCATTATATCATCAAAATGTTATATTATATAATGTTATTAATATTTCCATTATAACCTATATTATTTATAACTTAATCTAACCGTAAATAAGGCTATTGTATCAATTTTATCAAATTCTACAAAAATAATTTACTATACCATTAACCCCCTAAATATTTTAATACATTTTCCAATAAATAATTTATAAACAAAGCAGTGTTATAAGTAGTATATTAAAAGGTTATAATTTAGTACAAATAACAAAATTAAAATTTGAAATAATTATAATGATATATGGAAATTATAAAAGAAAAATTTAATTTTGACGGAAAAGCATTAGATTATTATCCACTGAAACAGCTGGAGGGCAAATATAATATTGATAATCTGCCATACTCATTAAAAATTTTACTTGAAAACGTTTTAAGGAATTACGACAATAAGGACATAAATGAAAAATCAATAATTAATATAGCATCAATGAAAATTAATTCTGAAATTGCATTTAAACCGTCAAGGGTTGTATTTCAGGATTATACCGGAGTACCTATATTAGTTGATTTTGCAGCAATGAGATCATATTTTAAAGAAAATGGTATGGATCCGGAAAAGGTTAATCCAGTTACACAATCTGACATGGTTATAGACCATTCTATAATAATTGACTCATTTAAGGGTGATGAGCCACTAATAGTAAATATGAAGGATGAATTCGAAAGGAATAAAGAAAGGTACGATTTCCTGAAATGGTCACAGAAATCATTTAAAAATGTAACGATTGTACCCCCAGGTCATGGAATAATACATCAGATAAATTTAGAATATTTATCATCTGTTGCAATGGTAAAAAACAATGAAATATTCCCTGAAAGCCTGATAGGCGCAGACTCACATACAACAATGATAGGCGGTATAGGCGTTTTAGGCTGGGGTGTTGGTGGTTTGGAAGCGGAAGCATCAATGCTAAATGAACCGTATTTTATGAATTTGCCTGAGGTTGTGGGTGTAAATATAAAGGGGAAACTCAATACAGGTGTTACCCCCACAGATGTTGTATTGTATATAGTCAAAATATTAAGGAACAACAACGTTGTTGGCAAATTTGTTGAATTTTTCGGCAATATTTCTGAATTAACCGCGCAGGATAGAGCAACAATATCAAATATGTCGCCTGAATATGGTGCAACCATTGGATATTTCCCTGTTGATGAGGAAACACTGAAATATTTAAAAGGCACTAACAGAAATTCTGAAATTGTGGAAAAGTATTTTAAATTACAGGGTTTGTATTACAATGGCGGTAAAAATTATAATAAGGTTATAGATGTTAATTTGTCTGATATAGAAAGTTCTGTGGCAGGCCCAAAAAATCCTGATGAACTGATAAATATAAGGGATTTAAAAAACCGTGCAAAGGAAATAATTAATAATGGGAAAGATGGTGAAATAGTGAAAAATGGCTCTGTAGTCATCTCAGCAATAACAAGCTGCACAAATACTTCAGATCCTACTGTTATGATTGGTGCCGGCATTTTAGCAAAGAAAGCATATGAAAACAACTTAATTTCAAAAGATTATATTAAAACGAGCCTTGCACCAGGTTCAAAAGTTGTTAAACAGTATCTTGAAAAAGCTGATTTATTAACGTATTTAAATAAGGTTGGATTTGATATAGTAGGATATGGATGCACAACATGCATAGGCAATTCAGGCCCATTAATACCGGAGGTTCAGGATGATATCATAAAAAATAATGTAAAAACATATGCTGTTTTAAGTGGAAATAGAAACTTTGAGGGTAGAATTAATCCATATATAGACGGTGCATTTTTAGCTTCACCAATACTGGTTGTTGCATTTGCAATAGCTGGCAGAATAGATATAGATTTTCTCAATGAACCTATAGGATACAACAATAATAAATCTGTTTATTTAAAAGATTTATGGCCAGGAACAGATGAAATTAAAAAATATTTCCATCTGGCGATGGATCCAGAAATATATAAAGAGCAGTATTCAGATGTGTTTAAAGGTGACAGAAACTGGGAATCATTAAAATCAACAGGCGGGTCGATATATAATTTCAGTGATTCAACATATATAAGTGAGCCACCATGGATGTATATGGAACCTGTTAAGAATATAATAAATGGAAGGATACTTGCAGTATTCGGCGATAAAATAACAACAGACCATATATCGCCTGCCGGCCCAATAACAAAAGATTCGGTTGCCGGAAAATATTTATTATCCCTGGGGGCAAAGGAGTTAAATACATTTGGATCAAGACGTGGAAACCATGAGGTAATGCTGCGTGGAGGTTTCTCAAACCCAAAAATTAGAAATCTAATGGTAAAGAATAACGGTGGAAATACAGTATATTACCCTGACAATATAGAAATGAGCTTCTATGATGCGGCAATGAAATACAAAGAAAAAAATGTGCCATTAGTAATATTCGCAGGCAAGCAATATGGATCTGGGAGTTCCAGGGACTGGGCAGCCAAGGTAACGGCATTAATGGGAGTAAAGGCTGTAATAGCTGAAAGCTTTGAAAGAATACATAGAAGCAATTTAGTCGATATGGGCGTAATTCCGGTACAGGTCGATAAATTGCCCGAATTAAAAGGCGATGAAGTAATAAACATAAATGGCATAGATGACATATCTATAAATAAAAAACTTGAAATAAAGATAAATGATAAAATAGTAAACGGAACTGCATTAATCAACACAAACGCCGAACTTGACTATATAAAAACAGGTAATATCCTGAAATACATATCAAACAATATGAGAAACAATTAATTCATTCTATTTTTGAATAAATTTTAATTAATTCTTTGAATCCCATATTTTTATAGAAGTTTATTGCTATTAAATTTAATGACGGAAATTCTGAAGTCATCATTTTTATATCCTTTTTCTGTGCAATATCCCGGAGTTTATTTATAAGCATTTTCCCTATATCTTTTCCGCGGTACTCGGGCATAACATAAAATTCCCTAATCCTTACTTCGTATTTAGGGTCATAATAAATTCTGAAAAGTATATCAGATATAAGTATGCCAACTATTTTATTATCGTCTTCAGCCACCAGTATAATATGATCTTCCCTGTCATCTATTATTTTATTTAACCTATTTATTATTTCATTTTCATTGCCTGAAGATACTTTCAATGCAAAATCAAATTCTGAATTTAATCTTTTTAGTCTTAATAACTCATCCATAACATCATTAATATCCTTTTTTTCCATTAATCTTATATTTACCATTGCAACACCTTTATTTATCAAAAAGCTTATTATATATCTTTCTATTGGAACTTATTATCTCAGAAGCAGTTCTATAAAAACCTGCCTGTGTATCAATTTTTCTTGCGAGATTGGATTCTACAGTTTTTCTTGCGACTATTGATGCAACCTCAGGAAATAAATCAAAATCTGACATTGATGGTACTATATGGTCATATGATATATCCTTAACGTAATCTGCTATGCCATATGATGCTGCAACCATTATGCCAAAATTTACGCCCCTGGACCTTGCATCCAAAACACCACGAAAAACTCCGGGGAAAACCATGCTATTATTTATCTGGTTAGGAAAATCACTCCTGCCTGTTGCAACAATTTTCGCTCCTGACTCCTTTGCATCATCCGGCCATATTTCCGGCAGTGGATTGGCTAAAGCAAAAACTATTGAATCATTATTCATGGATTTAACCCAGTCTTTTTTTATTGTATCTGGTTCAGATTTTGATGCAGATATTATTATATCTGCACCCTTAAAGGCATTTTTAACATCCCCTTTTACTCTTTCCTGATTTGTATCCAGCGCTATTTTATATTTCCACGGATTATTCAACATTAATGCATCTATATCTTTTCTTTCTGGTTCTATTATTCCTTTAGAATCTATTGCTATGAAATTCTTTTTATTGAAACCAGCAGCCTCAAATAAATATATCGCAGCTATATTTGCTGCACCTGCACCGTTAAAAACTATTCTAACATCCTCCTTTTTTTTATTTACAAGCCTTAATGAATTAATTACGCCTGCCAGTATTATTGATGCTGTGCCAAGCTGATCATCGTGCCATACCGGTATATCCATTGTTTTCTGTAATTTTTCCAGTAAGAAGAAGCATCTTGGTGATTCTATATCCTCTAAATTATAACCACCAAAAAATGGAGATATTGCCTTTGCAGCAGTTATAAATTCATCGTTGTTTTTTACATTTAATGGGATCGGTATTGCATTTACACCTCCTAAATAATTAAACAGTAAAGCTTTTCCCTCCATAACAGGTATTGCAGCCTCTGGGCCAACATTGCCTATCCCAAGAACCCTGGTGCCATCAGTTAATATTGCAACAGAGTTCCATTTTCCGGTTAGCTCAAAAACCAAATCCTTATCTGCATGTATTTTTTTTGAAACCGCTGCAATGCCGGGCGTATAAAGCACTGAAAAGTCATCAATGCTATGTATTGGTATTTTAGGTAAATTTCTTATTTTTCCCTTGTATTTTTTTGATATTTCTATAGCTTTCTCATTGAAATATTCTGTTCTTTCAGAATCTTTCATTATCATATAAATTATATATATAATTATTATTAAAACTTTACGTATATTATTATATTGTATTTTTAACAATTGTCGATTTATTCATTAAATTAAAATAATGATATATAACATTTTTATTTATTTTTATAATAAATATAATATATATAGGTATTGTTTTATTATTTTCATCATAAATATTTATATATTGATTATAAAGAAAAATATTTTATACATTATATTATTATTAGATATGAAAATATCTTTGCAGATGAAAGGCAGAATTAAAAAAATTGATAAAAATCTTTTAGAAAAATTAAAAAGCATTGTAAATGCTGAAATTGTTGAAGGGTTCGATGATGATGCTGAAATAGTAATATTTTCGGGCTATCCAGAGCCGGGTAAAAAAACTGTATTTATGCAGAGTTTATCCGCAGGGGTAAATCATGTAGATTTCAGTAAAATAAATGATAAAATATTAATATGCAGTAATGCCGATGCGTACTCAATACCTGTTGCAGAGCATGTTTTTGCACTTATATTATCACATTTAAAAAAAATATGCAAATTCGATTATGAAATCAAAAATAATATCTATAAACGGGAATTTACAGAATCATTATACGACATGTCTATAGGAATTCTTGGCTATGGTGGAATAGGTTCCGAGGTAGCAAGGCTGGCAAAAGCATTTAACATGAAAACCTACGGCTTTGGCAGAACAGTTAAAAAGGACAATAATATAGATTATTTCACAAAAGACCCCAATTATATATACGAAAATTCAGATATAATTATAATATCATTGCCATTGAATAAATATACGGTAGATTTTATTAATAAAAATAATTTAAATAAGATTAAAGGAAATATTATAGTAAACGTCGGCAGGTCAGAAATAGTAAACCATGATGACATGTTAAACTATTTAAAAAACAATAAAAACAAATTTTTCCTGACAGATGTATGGTGGAATGAACCAGAAATAAATGATAAGATACCTGAAAATGTTGTTATAACTCCGCATATAGCAGGAATGGCAAAGAATTACATAGATGTACCATTAATAAGGGCATTTAACAACGTTAAAAATTATTTAAATGGCAAACCAGAAAATATTGTAAATAGAAATGATTACATATAATTTTAATATATTTGAAAATTGCTGCATTTTTCAAGGACATATTCATAGGTTTTATCAGAATTAATAATTATATCAACCTCATTTATTGATAAGTTAAATATAATTGTTGATGATTTTACGCCATTAAATTCTCTTTTTATTAAATCACTACTTGCGGCATCATTTTTTGCTTTTCTCTCAAGTTTAACATCATCATATTTTAGAAATTCAAAATATACATCGGCAACATCATTTGTATGTATGTGTTCAATAAATTTTATGTTTACAGTGTATTTAAAATCAAAATAAATATACAATTTTGAATTATTACATTTAATTTTTATATTATTCCATGATTTATAAATTGAAAAAGAGTATAATTTTTTTATTATATTTGAATAATTATTAATTCTTTCTTCTATATGTGAATAATAATTAGAATTTTCTAATTCTTTTTTTATTTTTAGTATTAATGAATCCATAATACTTTATTATTGCCTTATGCAATATTACTCTTCCGATTTTAATAATTTTTGTGTATAATTATTATTCAGAGATAAAACATTTAGAAAATAGATACATCATAAACTAAGCAATTAAATTCTCTATCTTATAAAACTAATGGTCTTTATAGAACAGATAGTAATATTTATATACTTATTATTTAAGTTGGTATAATAAACCAAGTTTATAGGAATTTGCTGGCTATTAATAAATTCTGTATAAATAGTATTTGACCGCATGAAAATATATTTGCATCTGATTGCATGATAGGTTCTATATGTGTTAATAATAATTTCAATATATACATTTAGCATTAAGCATTCTAATAGATTTATAGATTTTGTATTAATAATAGTATAAAATTAATGCAAAGTTACAGACACTTAATATTATTTTTATTACATGTAAATATTCCTGAATAATTACATAACTATATATTTTAATATATAATATAGTAACAGTGTTAAAATTGTCAAGTTTCAAAGATATGGATATATCAGAAAATATAAAAGCTTCTTTAAATTCAATGAATTTTAAGGAACCAACAGAAATACAGGAAAAAGCAATTCCCGTGATTATGGAATCAAAGGATGTTATTATAAAATCAAAGACTGGTTCAGGCAAAACTGGTGCATATATGATCCCGTTAATGAATTCTATAGAGAATATAAAAGGAAAATATGTAAAGGCGTTAATTGTCTTGCCTACACGAGAACTTGCATTACAGACCCATAAAGTTGCAGTAAAAATGGGTAAATCATCAAAATTAAAATCTGTAATCGTATATGGCGGCGTCTCAATATCAAACCAGATAAAGGAAATACCCTCTGCAGATATTATTATCGGAACTCCAGGCAGATTATTAGATTTAATTAATCAGGGATATTTGGATATTAAAAATGTTAAATTTTTAGTTCTGGATGAAGCGGATTTAATGTTTGATATGGGATTTATTGATGACATTAAAAAACTTATAAAAATTCCATTGAAAAAACAGTCAGTATTACTATCGGCAACAATACCAAAAGAAATTATGGATATAGCAAAAAAATTTATGAATACTCCTGAATTTATAAGTGCCGGGGAAAATGAATCAATACCATTGACAATAAAGCATTTATATACATTCTCAGAAAAATTTAATAAATTTTCAACGCTATTATCATATTTAAATGCATACAAGTCAAAAAAATCGATAATATTTGTAAAGACACAGAGATCTGGAGATCTATTAAATAATATACTTTACAAATCTGGTTTTAAAACTATATTAATACATGGAGGCATGAAACAGAATTCAAGGGAAAGATCAATAAACGATTTCAGGAACCTTGATGCCGGAATACTTGTAGCAACAAATGTTGCTGCCAGAGGATTGGATATACCAAATATAACAGACATAATAAACTTTGATGCACCCGAAACCGTTGAAACATATACACACAGAGTTGGTAGATCGGGTAGGATGGGAAAGGATGGAAGAGCCATGACCATTTTTGACGAGGGCCAGCGCAATCTAATATCATCATTACAGAAAAGAAAAGTCAAATTAGAAAAAATAGACGTAAATCTTGAAGAGAAATATACAGATATAAATTATGGTGAATTGATAACCCAATTTAATAGGGAAGAAAATAATAAAAGTGAAAGTAGAAGCAATGGAAGAAGATACAGTGGTGGAAATAACAGAAACCGTAGAAGCGAAACCCACAGAACTGAAAGCCATAGAAATGAGGATCATGGTAACTATAGGGAGGAAACTCATAGAAACTATAGGAGCAACACAGATAAAAATTACGGTTCGAATAATCATAGAAGAAGCAGAAGACCATCTTCAGATTAATACCTGTAATTTTTTACATAAATTATAAATTTTTGATAAGTTCACATAGATATACTTATATAGTATAAATTTTTATTAAAATTTTTTTGTTGAAATAATACTTTTAATTTATATTATTTTTATTGATATAACTGATTATATACAGATATATACTTATTATAAAATTAAAAAGTATATATCCATTAAATTATTGCAGGATTTAGATTAATATGATATATGACCTCATATTTATACCGGCAATTACGTTAATTATATGGACAATTTCAAATTCAATGATAAAGAATCTGACATCAAAAATAAATACAAATGATATATCAATGATAATCGTTGGTGCAGGCATAATTCCAATGCTTATCAGCATTATGGTTAATCCCATTCATGGGATATCCTTGCCTGTAATGTTTTTATCATCTATTTCTGGTATTTTATTAGGTTTGGGATATATATTATTTTACAAATCATTAAAGTCAGAAAATCTTGGAAATGCAGGTGCAACAATAAATATACAGCAAATAGTTGTAATAGTATTCGGTTTATTTGTTTTAAAGGAAAATATTACATCATTTGTATTGCCCGGAATATTATTAATAATCTTTGGTTCAATACTTGTAACAATAAGGAAAGGCTTTAAAGTAAATAAAATTTTAATAATAGCCGCAGCAGCAAATATAATCTGGGGTATATATTATATACCATTAACATTTGCAATATTATCACTGCACGCATCACCGGTGCCGTTATTACTGGCAAGAATAATGGGTTTTTTCTCTGTGCTTTTATTATTTAACTTTCCATCAATAGTAAAAAGAATAAGGGCAAAGGTAAAAATAAGCAATGTAAATAGTACAAAAATAGCATCGGCATTACTATTCTCATCTATACTGGCAGGACTGCTTGATGGTACTGGCAATGTTTTATATGCGCTGTCAATACAGGATGGAATAATAATACTTGCAGGTTCAATGATAGCATTATTGCCTGTAACGTTAGCATTAACCGGCAAATTTATTTTCCATGAAAAATTAACATCAATGCAATATTCAGGAATATTATTGTCGGTAACAGGAGCAATGTTAATCGCAATTTTATAAATTTTAATAAATAGATTTTTCCGGCTCTCTTTCAATGTTTACATCAATATAATGAATTTCCCTCCATGAAAAATTTTTCTTTATCATATTGCCGTTGTTTTTATATAATCCAGAAAAGAATAGATTGCCTTTCTCGTTATATTTTATTGATAACAATCTTAAATTATCAAATTTCCTGTTGTCTGAGTATACATTCACTGTATAGTTATATAAAAAAGCATATGCCAGTGACATTTTAATATCTTCTTTTTCCATTACATCTGATGGCAGAGATTCAACAAGCTTGCCATCCTTAAATGATATTAATGTTATTATCATTTCAGTCAATTATGATATTAAACACATTTATATATACTTATTTTAATATTTAATGTCATCAATAATTTTTATTTGCCTATCATTAAGTATAATATCGGAATATTTTATATTCTGCAATACATGTTCCTTATTCGATGCTCTGGGTATAGCAAAAACGTTATCATTTTTACTTATTAAATATGACAGTGCAATATTTGCGTTAGGTATGCCCTTAATATCTCTACGTATTTGATCAAAATATTGATTATAGTAACTTTTTGTAACTTTTCCATGGCCTAATGGAAAATATGGCATTACCACTATATTATTTTTTTTGCAGTATTCTAATATGCCATTTTTTTCAATATTCTTATGGAATATATTATAATCAAGTTGAACAGATGTCAATTTATGTTTTGATAAGGCATTGTTTGAATCTTTTATCATTTTTAATGAAAAATTGCTAACACCTATATTATTTATTTTTCCATCATCAATAAGTTTTTCCATCCTTTTCAGTGTTTTTTTCAGGTCAACAAAGGGACTCGGAAAATGAATCTGGTATAAATCAATATATTTTGTATTTAATTTTTTTAAACTACGATTAACAGCCTTTTCCAGAGAGCGCGGTGCTAAATGTGTCGGGAATACTTTTGTGGCTATAAATAAATTATCCCTCTTAAAATCTTTAATTGCTTCTGCAATAATTTTTTCGGTGTTATATAATTCCGCAGTATCAATTAAATTTATACCATTTTCTATTCCTGTTTTTATCGCTTCTATTTTTTCATCCCTGTTTGAATAGATTCCAAAATATGTTTTGAATATCCAGCGCATATCATAGTATGTTCCCATGCCTATTGCGGAACATTTGAATCCGGAATTCCCGAAATTTCTATAAATCATATCTAATAATACACATTTTATATTTAAATTATTATATGTTGCAATCATTCACGGTTTTGCTATATATTACATAAAAATATACAAATACTAATATTTAATTTAAAAATTTAATTTTATGAAAATATTAACTATAATTAATCAAAAAAAGTGTTATTAATTCATATTTTTGTCATATATAGTTAATATCAACCATCCAACTTTCCACCTGAAAAATAATATTATATATATTATAATAATAATATCCATGGTAATTATGAATTTATATGAATATATGGGAAAACAAATATTTGAAAAATATGGCATACCGGTACCAGGTGGCTATGTAATTAACAATGTAAACGAATTAAAAAAATACGACAGCCCTGTTGCGATAAAGTCACAGATTTTATCTGGCAAAAGAGGAAAAGCAGGTGGTATTAAATTTGCCAGAAGCAATGATGAATTAATAGAATATTCGAATGAGCTATTAAATTCAAAAATAAACAATTTAACAGTAAATAAACTATTAATAGAAAGAATGATAAACATCAAAAAGGAGTTATATTTAAGTATAACTTTAGACAGGTCAACAAAAGGGCCGGTAATAATAATTTCCGATGATGGAGGTATGGATATAGAAAGTGTTCCAGAGGATAAGATACATAAAATATATATAGACCCATTAATAGGTTATTCCGATTATATTGCAAGGGAGGCATTAGATTATCTATCAATAGAAAATAAAAAACAATTCCAGGATATTTTAAAATCATTATACAATGCATTTGTACATGAGGATGCAATGTTAATGGAAATAAATCCCCTAATTATAGATAATGACAATAACATAATAGCAGGAGATTCAAAGGTAATTATAGATGACAATTCACTGTTCAGACATGAGGAATATAAAATCAAGGATACGGATAAAACCCAACTGGAAAATGAAGCCGCAAATAAAAGTTTTACATTTATTGAAATGGATGGAAATATAGGTGTAATCGCAAATGGTGCAGGATTAACCATGGCCACTTTAGATGCACTGACACTCCATAAATTGAAACCAAGAAATTTCCTTGACCTTGGGGGCACAGACAATATAGATATTGTTGAGGACGCCTTTTCATTTGTTTTGAAGGCTAAACCGGAAATAATATTTGTAAATATATTTGGCGGCGTTACCAAAGCTGACACAGTAGCAAATGGAATAGTGTCATCAAAAAAGAAATTCAATATTAAGCAGAATATAATAGTAAGATTAAGTGGAATCCATGAGGAAGAAGGCAGAAAAATATTACTGGGTAATGGAATAAAGGCGTTTCCAGACATGAATGAGGCAATAAAGGCAATATCAAAAATTTATGAGGTGAATTAAATGGTTATAATAAATAAAGATACAAATGTGATAGTACAGGGCATAACAGGGCACCAGGGAGCATTTCATTCTGCTGAAATGATTAAGTTTGGGACTAAGGTTGTTGCCGGTGTATCTCCAGGAAAAGGAAATACTCAAATAAACGGAGTTAAGGTTTTTAACACTGTTAGTGAAACTTTAGATTATGAGCCATATGCATCAATGATTTCCGTACCTGCACCATATGTTAAGGATGCTGCGCTTGAGGCTATTGACAATGGCATAAAATTAATATATATATTGACAGAGCATGTGCCAGTACATGATACAATGGAAATAGCACACCAGGCAAAGCGTAAAAACGCTATGCTAATAGGTCCAAATAGCCCCGGGATTACAGTTGTAAGTGAATCAAAAATTGGGATAATGCCAAATCATATATTTAAAAAAGGAAACGTTGCAATAGCATCAAGAAGCGGTACACTAACATATGAAATAGTTAAGGCAGTTACAGATGCGGGTTTCGGTGAGAGCACAGTTGTCGGCCTTGGAGGAGACCCTATAATAGGAACAACATTTTCAGATATAATAAAGATATATAATGATGATAACGAAACAAAGCAGATAGTCCTTGTTGGTGAAATCGGCGGAAGTGAGGAGGAAAAGGCAGCAGCATATATTAAAAAATATGTAAAAAAACCGGTTGTTGGATACATCACTGGAAGGAGTGCACCACCTGGAAAGAAAATGGGGCATGCCGGTGCAATTATAGAAAAGGGAACAGGGACCGCAGAATCGAAAATAAATGCATTTAAGGATGCAGGGATAAAAGTTGCGGATTATCCTGATGACATACCTGAACTTCTGGAAAAATTATAAAAATATAAAATTTTAATAATATTTTTGTATTTATCAATAATGAAAGAACATAATATATATGATTTTTTAAAATTTAAAAATATAGAGCATGTTGTTATAAATAGGTCAGGCACTGAAATAGCAGCCCTGGTTTCCAGTACATATAAGGAGTATAAAAATAAGAATTATAAAAAATATATTTATATTTATGATTTAAATTTAAATTTAAAAAATAAAATGGAGGGTTATGGATTAAAATCATTAAATTATTCTGATGATGATAGATTATTATATGTTGAGGATAATTTAATAAATGTAATAAACAATAATGATAAATTAACAGTAAAATTTGATGGGAAAATTGATGAGGCAAAATGGTTTAAAAATAACATACTATTTTCTGCAACTTTGAATAACAATGAAAAGGAAGACGATGCATATTTCTTTGAGGAATCTGATCTATTAAATGAGCTGTATTTATTAGATTTCCATAATGGCATTAGAAAAATAACAGATAATATTAGCATTTTTGAATTCGATAATTATAATGATAATATATATGCATTAACATCAGATTGCCCACAGGAAAGCTGCTGGTATAAATCAAAATTATCAAAAATAGATTTAGATGGGAATGTAAAGGAAATTTATGATCCTAAATTCAGGCAGATCGGAAAATTAAGGGCATATAAAAACAAAATAGCCTTTCTTGAATCCGTTATGAGTGACCGTGGAGTTATTTCAGGCGATGTCATATTAATTGATAATAACAATGTAAAAAATTTAACAGAAAATTCTGATAGCACATATTCACATATCGAATTTTACAATGATGATATATACGTTCTGGAAAACCACATGGCAGAATTTAGAATTAAAAATTTAAGCAATAATAAAATATTATGGAACGGATCGGGAATAGTGTATCCGGTATTCTCACCTGAATTTTCCATGCACGGGAATAAATTTGTATTTTCATATTCCAACGAAAATGATATAGCCGAGATAATATTATTAAACGATAAAATTAAAAAATCAAATATAAATGACGAATTAAAGGATTTAAGGCCATATAAAAATGAATTAATCCAGTGGAAATCAGTGGACGATAAGGAAATTTATGGTTTTTTCAGGTCTAAGAACCCTGAGGACCCATTAGTTGTATATATTCATGGGGGGCCAACATCATTTTCTTACCCTGCTTTTATTGACAGGACAACAATGTATCTTGGATCAGGATTTTCTATATTTATGCCAAATTACCGTGGAAGCATAGGCAAGGGAAGAAAATATGCAGAATCGAATTTGGGGGATTTGGGCGGCAAAGATTTTGATGATATAATACTGGGTATAAAATATTTATATGAAAATAAAATAATAAAGACAGATAGAATATATATAACCGGAGGGTCATATGGCGGTTATATTTCTGCACTGGCAATAATGAAAATAGACATTTTTAAGGCAAGTGTTTCATTATATGGCATATCTGACTGGATAAGTTTCCACGGTGTATCAAATTTATATGACTGGGATAGAATACATATGGATGAAAACCCATATAATTTCAATAAATATGATAAATTCTCTGCAATAAGGATGAAGCACGATGTTAAAACACCAGTATTATTAATGCATGGCATCGAGGACCCATATGTTCCGGTAGGTCAATATTATGAATTCTATAGATTTCTGAAGGAAAATAATAAAGCTGTTAAATTATTATTATATCCCAGGGAAGGGCATGGATTCACCGAAAAGGAACATATGATAAAACAATATAATGAAACAATAGATTTCTTTAATAGGCATAAATAATTATAATTGCTTTTAATTTTTTATAAATATAGTTAATATTATTGATTCAGAATTATTAAGCATAGGAATTTGGTACAAAAATAAATGAAACAATTACAGCGTGATGTTATTATTTTTATATATAAATATACAGGCATGAATTTATCATACCTTAAGAAATTTGATGAATGTGGGATTATTGTGTGGTTCATATTGTTAAAGAGTTATAAAAAAGGCCTATAACGAAATTTGTAAATATATTAATGGCAGATTGATAATTTTATTATATAATAGAAATTTATTTTAAGATAAAATTATTTTTTTATAATTTTTAAATTATTTTTATACCTTGTGCAGAATGTATTATAATTATTTTTATAATCAATCCACAATTTTTTATAATCATCATTTATTTTTCCTATGACCTTTGCAGGCACACCAACTGCTATGGATTCATCTGGTATTTTATCCTTATTTTTTACAACCGCGCCTTCTCCTACTGCAGACCATATGCCTACTTCAGCAAAATCGGAAACAGTTGCATTCATGCCTATAACTGCATAATCGTTAATTTTTCCTGTATGGATTACAGATAAATGGCCTACTGTTACATGTTTTCCTATATATGTTTTTTCTCCGGGCCTTGCATGTATTACGCAGTTATCTTCAATTGCAGAATATTCATCAACCATGATTTCTCCGTAATCACCACGTAAAACTGCACCAGGGCCGATCCAGGCATTGTCTTTTATAGTCACCCTTCCTATTATAACTGCATTATCAAAGACATAGGCTTTTTCACTTATTTCTGGGATTCTATTCTCAAATTCATATATCATATAAAGTTAATAATAATATTGATTTAAATTTATTTATATACAAAGTTATATTTTTAAATATAGTTTTATAGGCATAATTAAAGCATGCAATAATTTATATAGCTATTCATATTTATATCACTATGGAAAATTATGCATATAAAATTCTCACATCAATATTATCTATTGGGTGGTTTATATTCTTTTTTATTATAGATTTATCAATGTTATCCGATAACGCTTTAGGTCTTTACATATCACCATTTTTTTTAATGCTTGTTTCTACATTATGGCTTATTTTAATATATTATTTATTTAATGAAAAGTTAATAAAATATCCTTTAAATTATGAAAATTATTCCTATGAAAAAAATTATACGTTAACATTAAGTTTTTTATTTCTTATTTTTGCATTGTTATCCATTATTTTAGGTTTCTTTTCAGATTTTTATATAAGGACAATATATGGCAGTACTGGGCACCTTGGTGGATATTATACGGGTGAAAAGCTTTTAGCTTATGCCTTTACACTTTTCACATTCCTCATTATATCATCTATGGTCTTTTATATAAAATACAAAAAAATAAATAATTATTAAATAATATATTAATCATGAAAATTCTTGTAGTTGGAGTAAAAGGTTTCGGCAAAATGCATCTGTCTGCAATAAAAGACATGGAAATAAGTATTGTCGAAAGGAATAAGGAAGTTGTCAATGATGTAACAGAAAGATTGGACATAAAAAAGGTTTATAATGATTATGATGTTGCTTTAAAGGATCATTTTGACATTGTTGATTTAACAGTGCCACATTATCTGCATAAGGAAATGGCAATAAAAGCTATGAAAAATAAGAATAATGTAATAATAGAAAAACCGATAGCAACAACAATAGAAGATGCTGAAGAAATGATAAATGCATCAAAGAAATATAATGTTAAATTCATGGTGTCTGATCAGTACTTCTTTGACCCTTCTGTGAGGAAGGCAATGGAATTGATCAAAGATAATGCAATAGGAAATGTAAATACGTTAATAGTAAGGGACCAGAGATTTTTTACACATGAAGGGTGGAGGCAGAATCAAAAATATATGGGAGGTGGTTCGTTGATAGATGGCGGCATTCATTTTATAGATACACTATTAAATTTTGGTGGTGAATATTCAGATATATATAGCTCCAGCAGCCATTTAGGATCCGTAATAGAAGGTGAAGATAATACATCTGCACTATTTAAATTTAAGAATGGGATTACTGGATTATTTTTCTATTCATGGTCATACCACAACCCCCCAGAAGTGCCTGCATTTGAAATTATTGGGAATAAGGGGTCAATATATGAGGATTATAAATCAAGGACTCCATGGGGCATTGATGATAAAATAAGAACGGTTTACGGTGATTTAATAATGAATGGCAAAAAGCTGAACATTGAAAAATATGATGTTTATACAGAGGAAATAGAAGAATTTAAAAAGAGTGTGGAAAACAATGCAGATGTACCATTTAAGCCTGAACTTGCATTGAGGGATTTAAGGGCAGTGTTAACAATTTATAAAAATAGTTTAAATTAATGCCATAATATTTTTATTTTGATTTCGCCACCTGCTTTTTTTGTTAATGCATTTATTATTTTATTTTCATCATCAATTTTTATTGAATCAGTTATCAATAATTTTTCTATTCCCGGGAATAAATGCTTCCACTGTATTAAATGATTGATTGCCATTTCAAAATGTGGCTTCTGCCCGTTAATTAAACCGGCAATTACAATCGATTTGTAAACAATATTTTGAAGTACATATCTGCTTACTGTAAGGTCCCCTCTTTTAATAAAGCCAAATAAACCCAGTATTCCATTATTTTTTATAAATCCTATCGTTTCTGATATTACATTTGCATCTGAACCTGATGCTTCTATAATTAAATCAAATGTATTTTCACCAAAACTATAGCCATTCATGGAATTATAATACCTTATATCCGCAAGATTGAATATTTTTAATTCATTTTCACTGGCATATCTTTTATTTGCTATTGTAACATCAAATCCATAGGTTCTTAATAACAATGAAAACAATATTCCTATAGTGCCTGTTCCTATTACTAATGCTTTGCGGCAGTGGAATGTATTATCACTGCATGTCCATATCATCCTTTTCTGTATATTTATTATTTCATCTAAAGATTTTTCCAGGTCTGATAATGGCTGTGCCAGTATAGCCATATCTTTTATATCTTCAGGTACCTTGATCAAATAATTCTCATCATCATAGATATATTCACTCATAAATCCCTGCATTCCCTTTATTCCTGCCTCAATAAAATTTCCCGTTTCACAGAAATCTGGCCTACCATTTAAGCAGTTTAGGCACCTTCCACAACCTCTCCTATTTACTGGCATTACTATATCTCCCTTTTTAAATATAACCCGGTCTTCCATTATAGTTCCTATTGCCTCATGCCCTAAGATAAGATAATTATATTTATATGGCAGGGCCGCAGAATTTAATTCACCATTCACAATTTCCCGATCTGTTCCACATATTCCGTTCTCTAAAATTTTTATTTTAACTCCATTTTTTCTGTAATTTACATGTTTAATAGTTACTCCAGCATCTGGAGGGTTAACAGTTATCGCTTTCATAGAATAAATATAATAATATAACAGATATATAACTTTCTAAGTTCTATAAATTATATTTATTTAAATCCCCTTTTTTCCCATCCTTCGGAGAATAGATTAAAATCACTGTCATTTTCATCTGCTATATAATCATTTATACTATCTTTTAAGTTTATTCCTATTCCTGGTTTATCCGGCAATTTTACATAGCCATTATTTACCTCTGGTTTTTTATCAACAATATTATTTACCCACTCTGGATATGCAAATTCATCAAACATTTCCTGTATTTTTAAATTATTCAATAAGGCATCAGTATTCAATGTTGTAAACGTATTTAAAGGGCCTTCAGCCTGGTGCGGTGCTATTGCAATATTGTTTGCTTCTGCCATTGCACCTATTTTTAGTATCTCTATTATACCTCCGGTATTTACAAGGTCCGGCTGTGCTATACTTACCGCACCCAATTTAAACAATTCCGTAAAATCATACGATGTTACTAATCTTTCACCTGCGGCTATGGGAATTTTTAAGGCTTTAGATAGTATCGATAATCCATTTATATCCTCCGGTATAACAGGCTCCTCAAACCAGCCTATATTATCGTATTTTTCAAGTTCCTTTCCTATTTTCATTGCCATAGATCTGTTAAACCTGCCATGACCCTCGATTAACATCTCTATTTTATCCCCTACTGCATTATGTACCGTTTCTATTATATCCATTGATTTTTTATATTCGTCATAATCTAAAAATCCAGACCCTGAACCGAAAGGATCAAATTTTAATGCCTTATAACCCTTATTTACTACCTTTTTTGCCCCCTTGCCCCAATCCTCTATATTATTTATACCTGTATACCAGCCGTTGGCATATACCTTTATTTTATCTCTTACGGGTCCGCCGAATAAATTATAAATAGTTGATCCAAAATGTTTTCCTATTAAATCAAAGCAGGCAGATTGAACACCGCTTATCAATGATATATTTACAATATCCCTGCTCCTGTTAAATGTCGATAAAAACCATTCATTTATTAATTTTCTTACATTAAAAGGGTCTTTATTCAGTATAAATTTTTTTATATCCTTAATATGGTTTATCAATCCAAATTGATCAGCATATACAGTTGCTTCTCCATATCCATTTGATCCGTCATCTGTTACAATTTCTATAAAAACCCACTTTTTCCATGTATTTCTCACTATGTATGATTTAAAATTAATAATTTTCATATATATGTATTAATTGTATAACTTAAATAATTTTCTACTAATACAATTTTAATAAAATATTACAATCTTATAAGCTATATCTTATTACTTACTTACCAGTTTCCAATATTAATATCTTTCTCTACTGTTCCCCTGGCAACCTATCTTCATTTAATCTATAATCCATGGCAATTATTATCACAGAAATGCCGATTATCAATCAATTGGTAAAATTTAATGCATGAATTATGAAAATATCAGAAATTCTTAAATAAAAGTTTATAATATTTACTGGAGGGTGTGTAAGGCATTCCCATATGGGTATCCCGTACCTATGTATTTTAACTATATTTTAGATAAATCAATACTGTAAATATTATTGAAATATCTTATATTTCCATGCCTTATACCTCTTATGATTTCAGGGAATGATAATAAAATACCAATGGATTCCATTATCATGTTCACAATAATATACGAGAATACCTGTATTATCATTCCATTTAATGATTTTGATAATAAATGATCTATCTTTAACTGTGATTTCATTCTTTTAAATAATTCCTCTATGCTCCATCTCAAATTATATGCATAGTAAATATACCTATCAGGTAAATTCATTATATTTGTTATATACTTATATTCAATCCCTCCAACATTCACCCTTACAATCCTTAAATTCAATCCATTATTCATTCTTACCATTTCATGGCCATTGACTGTTCCGGATCCAGAGTAAACAGCATTCTTTTTTATTCTTGATACAAATAATATATTTTTATCAGCAAGTAATTTAAACCTATCCAAATTATAGTACCCTAAATCAAATACAAGTATAGATGAGTATAATATTTTATTATCAATATTATTAATTATATTATCAAACCGTGATGAATCATTTGCATTTGCAGATGATATGTATGCATTCAGTGGAACAGTGAATGGAAATACAATTGCAGGAACATGTATTTTAATTCCATTAGATTCTCCCTTGTAACTGCCTGAACCATTTATAAATGTTTTAATGAATGTGGAATCAATTGCCAGTACACGCATGTACCTGCTGTATACTTTATAATCATGTGCTTTAATGTATAGTTTTAATAATTTATAGAATAGTTCAATGAATGGAATGTATGATTTACTGTTATTAAGCTTTGAAAGCCATGATTTGCTTATTCCATTGTCAATGGATGTATCGGTTAGATCATATCTATGCAGTGCACTGTAGATTATAGCATATAAATTGTCAATGAATTTAATCCTCTTCGAGTTTATATCAATATTCATTGATTCTGATATTTCATTAGCTGGTTTTTTCAGTATCTGCTTCACTGTTTTCATAATAATTGAAAATTAAATCATTCTATAAATATGACATGGTAGGACAAAGGTTAAGTATTGGAAACTGGTATATAATTTTCTAATATAAATTCTATTAATTCTAATGTATTTAATAGTATCAATAACTGAATTTATATATATACTATATAAACATATACAATAACTTAAACTTACAATTAATAGATATGCAAAAGATATAAATAATATTAATGGATACTATCACCATGGAGAAACCTGAAGCACCACCTACCAAAAGTGGTGGTTATAAAAAAGTAATAGCCATAGTGGTTGTTATTATAGTTATAGCGGGCATTGGAGTTGGGGTTTATGAGTTCACACATCCTGCAAAGAAAACAGTTTACTTTTATACATGGTGGGCAACCGAAGGTAAAATTGCCTTTGATAAGGAAGCATCAGCTTTCGAAGCATCTCATCCAGGCTATTTGGTTAAACCTACAATAAAACCAGGAGCTGGCGGAACGGCAGCTAAAGGTGCAATATTAGCATTGATAAAAGAGGGAAAGCCACCTGACACATTCCAGACACATCTTGGACCAGAAATATTAAGCTATATAGATGCAGCACCTAGCAAGGCAGCATCATTTGTAAAAATGAATTCTGTAGCATCAAGCATCGGTTTAACAACATCAACTGCATTTTGTCAGGTTTTGATGGCAGGTACATACAACGGTTCTATGTATTCATTGCCTGTTGATATGCATCAGGGAGCACAGCTATATTTCAACCCGCAGACATTAGCAGAAAACCATTTACCAATACCATTAAACTTTACCACATTAATGAGTGATACAGCTGCATTGAAGGCAAAGGGAGTAACTCCATGGATAATACCTGGTGATGATGGTGGCTGGGACCAGATGCAAAATTGGGAAGATACATTCCTTGCTTTGGATAATAAAACATGCGGAAACGGCACGTTATATGATGAATTTATGTATGGTACATTGAATTTATCCAATCCAACGGTTGCTAAAATAGTAGGTGAAACAAACAGTGATTTCCTTACCATGGAAAATAATAGTTACAGTGGAGAGACAAGCATGACATGGACACAGGCTCTACCAAAAGTTGTAGATAAGGATGTAGGATTTGAAGCAAATGGAAACTGGTATGTAGATTATGCATATGATTATCTAAATGTAACAACATATCCTGTTAATTCAACATATGTATACATGAATAACGGTACATTAAAACCTGATGCAGGCAATATAAAGTTAATGTCTATGGATTTCCCGGGAACTGGGAAATATTTCGTCCTTGTTTCTGATTCAATTGCAGTGCCATCAGGATCAACAGCAACACAGGGTTTAACATTTGCAAAATTCTTTGCATCATATAATGGACAGATGGTATTTACAAAATGGAAAGCATCAAGCTTTTATAACAATATAACAACAGATTATTATAATACGCCATCACAGTATGCAAGCTATTTGGATGCAAAAACAGTTGCCAACAAACCAACAGACTGGCTATATCAGCTATCAGATGGTGGATTATTTGATGGTCCGTACTTAACAATAATAAGTTCATTGCTATCGCTGGCATCTACAAGAGATGGAGCAGGTATACATACATTTGACAGCTCTCTTTCAAGTGTTCTTTCAACGGAACAAAGTGAGTGGAAGGTTGCAAACTCACTTGGCTTTGGCTTTATGGGAACATTATCACATCCATTTGGAGGGTATCTACCTCCATGGGTAAATAGCAGTACATCCACAACAGTTACAGCAGACAATGCAGTACATACCAATACTTCATCAAACTACTCATCGTCTATATACTATGTAATAGCACCATTTATAGCATTTGTTCTGGGCTCGCTTATTATGAGTGATAAAAGATGAATAAAAATAAATTTACAATTTTTTTATTTTTAATACCAACGCTTATTTTCGGTATTTTATTGTTATATTTCGTATTTTATAACGTTTATTATTCTTTTCTCGATTCATCTGCAACAGTACTGGTAGCAAAGTTTGTAGGGTTTGCAACATATAAGGAATTATTTTCAAATGCACTTGTTGTTTCATCATTAAAAAGGTCAATAATATGGGCATTTGTTTTAATAGCCGGAGGAAATGTGATGGGTATATTCTTTGCAAGCCTTATTTATTTCCTTAGAAATCAAAAAACCCGTGCTGTATACACATCCATATTTGTTTATCCATTAGCAGTATCAATGGCTGCCTCCGGTGTAATATGGACCTGGCTTTTTAACATAAATGATGGTGTAGATTACCTATTTGTGAGGATAGGTCTGCCAAGATTCCCATGGCTTGATTCACCGGCAACGGCATTTCCAAGTTTAATACTGGTTTCTATATGGGTATTTTCGGGACTTGCATCATTATTTTATCTTGCATCATTCCAGAATGTAAGTAAAGATATAGTTGAATCTGCAAAAATTGATTCGGCTTCTTCCTTTAGGATATTAAGGAAAATATTGCTACCTGAAGCTAAAAATGCCTTTATAGTATCAACAGCAATAATCTTTATATTTGCATTAAGATTCTTTAGTTTACCATATGTGGCAACTCTATTAAATCCATATACAGAAACTTCAGTTGAGAATTTATATGTATTATATACATCATTATCCTTTTCAGAATCTTCTGCCGAAAGTGTTATAGTGATGCTTATAGCACTGGTTGTGGTTATACCATTTGCATTATACGGAATAAAAAGGTGGTTAGCAAATGATTAAAAATAAAAATACAAATAGTAATATAAACGGTGCAAAAAACGTTAAAAATGTTAAGAGGATAATACATAATATAATATTGGTAATATTCTCAATTTTATGGTTATTCCCTATATATGTTATGGTTATAGATGGCCTTAAATCTGCGTCCGGTGTGCTTATAACACCAATATTATTTCCGGCAAAAAGCTCTTTAGGCCCTTTTATCACAGTTACCACGGCACTGGAAAGGCCCATTCTTAATAGCATAATATATACTGTGCCAACAGCTATAATATCAACATATATAGGTGCAATGGCTGCATTCTATTTCTATAAGAAGGCAAGAATGATAAATACATTATTATTTACAATAATAGCTATAGCCACATTTGTTCCATATGAGATAACATTATTGCCATTAACAAAGTTTATAAGCAGCATAGGGCTTTTAAATACGTATCCAGGCATAATTATAGCAATGCTTATATTTTATTTGCCTACAGGGGCATTGCTAATGTCAATATTCCTTGCTGTACTGCCAAAAACAACACTTGAATCTGCCAGAATAGATGGGGCCAATGATTGGACAATATTCAATAAAGTAGTACTGCCACTTGCAATGCCAGGCTTTATATCCACATTTATATTTATATTGATAGAAAGCTGGAATAATTTCTTTGTTCCACTGGTTCTTGTAACCACACCGGGTATGAATTCGGCATCGCTGGCTCTTATGAGTTATACTGGTGGGTATGGAACATTATATAACGAAAGCTTTGCATCTGCATTTATAGCATCGTTGATACCATTGGTGATATTTGTATTCCTGGGCAGATATTTCATAAGAGGATTCCAGGCATTTGGAACAGGAAGAAAAGGGTGATAAAATGGTTAATATAAAATTAAACAATGTATCTAAAATATTTAAAAAAGGGAAAACAGAGTTTAAAGCTTTGAGCAATATAAATCTTGAAATACCAGATAATTCATTTTTTGGTATACTTGGGGCAAGCGGGGCAGGAAAAACAACAACAATGAGAATAATTGCAGGTCTTGAGGCACCCACGATGGGTGAGGTACTTTTTGACAAAACTGTTGTATCCAAGGATGATAGAACAATAATAGACCCTGAAGAAAGGGATATTGGCATGGTATTTCAGAACTGGGCATTATATCCGCATATGAATAACTATGAGAACATAGCATTTCCATTAAAGGTTAAAAAATGGAATCAAAATGAGATAACAAAAAGAGTTTATGAACTTGCAGATATACTTGGCATAAGGGAAGTCCTTGCAAAAAGACCTGGGGAAATAAGTGGTGGTCAGCAGCAGAGGGTTGCCGTTGCAAGGGCTCTAGCGAAGAATCCTAAATTTTTATTGCTGGATGAACCATTCAGCAATCTTGATGCTAATGCCAGGGATGATGCAAGGGCACTGGTAAAAAAGGTTAAAAATGAACTTGGTATCACAACAATTATTGTTTCGCATGACCCTGCAGATATATTTGCACTGGCAGAGAAAGTAGCAGTAATATCCAGAGGAAATCTTGTACAATTGGGGACACCAAAGGACCTTTATGATTATCCTTCAAATGAAAGAGTTGCAGGTACATTAGGCGATATTAACATTGTAGACTTTGATCTAAAAGAAAAAAATGGTTATTATGACCTTATTTTTGAGAACTTTATTATAACGGGCATAAAACTTAATGATTATAATGATTCTAAAATAACTCTAGGTATAAGGCCGGAAGATCTAATAATCGAAAAATCTACAGAAATAGATAGTAATATAGAAACAAAATATGAGGGCAATACTCAAAAAATTGGTGTATTTGAAGCGGATACAGTTAACTACAATCAGGGATCATTTTCTGTAGTATTAAATATATCTGGAACTAAAATAAAAGGCATAAGCAGGGAACCCATATTCTATGGTGATAAAGTAAATGTATATATAAATAAATCAAAAATTAAATTGTTTGAATATGCATCAAAAGACGCTATAAAATTAAATGAAGAAATAGAAAGAAATTAGATATATTTTTAATAAATTTTAATTTTTAAAATTTAATTATAAGGGTGGGTAACTTACTTTTCCAAGTATTGACATTTTTGTTGCACCGCTTGCATTAGGAAAATTTGCTGGTATGTTATTTATAGTTGCAAGTGCAAGTGCACCAAATTTTGCAGCTTCATTTGCTTTTATCGGGATACCAAAATAATCAGACATTATAAGTTTAATATGTTCAGGTAATTGGCTTCTTAAACTATTTACTATATATTTATTTAATAAACCACCACCATTGCCTATTATTGTGTTTATATTATCCATGTACGGTACCCATTTAAGGCCCCCAAGTATAGCTTTTACTGTAAATTCTGTTATTGTTGTCATTATATCATTGATATTTACATGGCTATATTTTCTCAATATTTTTCTAAGGAATGCATCATTAAAATCTTCACGCCATGCACATTTAGGTGGTTTAATAGATAAAAAAGGGTGTGCCATTAATTCATCTAATAACCTATTATTTATTTTTCCATATAATGCAATATTGCCATCTTTATCATACTCCTTTCCAAATTTATCTCTTGAGAGTCTGTCTATCAAAATATTTCCTGGCCCCACATCAAATGCCATAACCTTATTTATATCTTTATGAATAGCGTGTATATTTGCTATTCCCCCTATATTCAAGGTCAGCACTGGTGCAATATTTTTATATTGAATATAATCAAGAAATTCCTCTATGGGTGCACCTGTACCTCCAACTGCCATATCTGCCGGTCTAAATTTTGTTACTGTTTTTATTCCCGTTATAGCCGCCACCATTGCACTTTCACCTATCTGCAATGTTGTTCCTAATGTTTTGTTTACAACATTATAAGTTACAGGCAGTTTACAACCATTTTTATCTGTTTTTCCTATTAACGGTGGTTCCTGGTATATAGTTTGACCATCATAGCCTATCACATCTATATCGGTACTATTTAAACCTGATTCTTTCAATGCCATATTTATAGTTTCACCAAAAAATGATCCAACCATTGTGTTTAATCTCGAAAATTCAGGTATTTTTATATTGAATTCTATTGCGTTTAATACTAATTTTTTAATGTTATCAGGCCACTGGAATTCAAAGTGTTTTAATACTTTAATAGGCTTCATAAGTTTTTTATATATTTCAGTTTCTATTATAGCAACATCCACACTATCCACTGATGATCCACTATTTAATCCTATTGCAATACTCATATTCAGCAAATAAATAACAATATTTAATTTTTGTGACCTATTATGGATATTTATAAACACAATTTCTATATAATAATATAAATATGTATTATACATATGAAAGATTATTAAAATATCATTGCAAAATATTTAAATATCATTATATAATAAAATATAATGGAAAAACCTGATGCGCCACCTACCAAAAGTGGTGGTTATAAAAAAGTAATGGCCATAGTGGTTGTTATTATAGTTATAGCGGGCATTGGAGTTGGTGTTTATGAATTTACACATCCTCCTACAAAGAAGACTATATACTTTTATAGTTGGTGGGCTTCTACTGGAAAGGTAGCACTGGATCACGTGATATCGTCATTTGAAGCATCACATCCAAATATAAAGGTAGAACAAACAATAAAACCTGGGGCTGCAGGCGTAACTGCAATAGGTGCAATATTAACATTGATGAAAGAGGGGAAGGCGCCTAACATGTTTCAATCACTTTATGGCCCTCAGATATTAAGTTATGTTGAAACGGCTCCAGGAGGTTCAAGCGCATTTGTAAAAATGAACTCTGTAGCAAGTTCCATAAATCTAACCACTTCCACGGTTTTCCCTCAGGATTTATATGCAGGTACCTTCAATGGAACCATGTTCTCATTACCTGTTGATTTGCATCAGGGAGGTGTTTTATACTTTAATCCACAGACATTAAAAGAGTATGGTTTACCGGCACCGATAAACTATACATTACTTTTAAGTGATACAGCCGCATTGGAAGCAAAAGGAGTAACTCCATGGATAATACCAGGTGATGATGGAGGATACGATCAGGGGGAATTATGGGAATCCCTATTTTTAAGATTTGACAATTCGATATGCGGAAATGCTACTTTATTTGATAAATTTATGTACGGAACATTGAACCTATCAAATTCGACAGCATCTAAAATAATAAATGAGACAAATGATCAGTTTGTTAAATTCCAGAAAGAAAGTTACAGTGCAGAGACAAGCATGACATGGACAGAGGCTATACCAAAAGTTCTAGACAAGGATGTAGGATTTGAAGTCGATGTAAATTCGTATACAAATTATGCATATGATTATCTAAACGTAACAACATATCCTGTTAATTCAACATATGTATACATGAATAACGGTACATTAAAACCAGATACAGGCAATATAAGGTTAATGTCTATGGATTTCCCGGGAACAAGCAAATATTTTATGATAGTAAGTGATTCAATTGCAGTGCCTTCAGGGCCAACAGCTACACAGGGTTTAACATTTGCAAAATTCTTTGCATCATATAATGGACAGATGATATTTACAAAATGGAAAGCATCAAGTTATTATAACAATATAACAACTGATTATTATAACACGCCATCACAGTATGCAAGCTATCAGCAGGCAAAAGCAGAGGCAAGTATACCATCTGACTGGATAGTAGATTTAGATGCCGGCGGTCTTTTTGCAGGACCTACAACATCTTTAGAAAGTGGATTACTTGGCCTTGTGGGGTCTCCAACATCAAGTGGTATAACCACTTTTGATAATCAATTATCATCTGTAATAAGCAGTGAAAAATCTGATTGGTTGGCAGCCAATGGTCTGGGTTTTGGCTTTATGGGAACATTATCACATCCATTTGGAGGGTATCTACCTCCATGGGTAAATAGCAGTACATCCACAACAGTTACAGCAGACAATGCAGTACATACCAATACTTCATCAAACTACTCATCGTCTATATACTATGTAATAGCACCATTTATAGCATTTGTTCTGGGCTCGCTTATTATGAGTGATAAAAGATGAATAAAAATAAATTTACAATTTTTTTATTTTTAATACCAACGCTTATTTTCGGTATTTTATAATGCTTATTGGAGTATTATTGTTAATATAACATTATAACTGCTATACTTTCTCAATATTTTTCTAAGGCATATATTAAAAATACATTATTATAAATAAATTTTATATTATAATGAATTAATATTATCAACAATGATAAATAATATATTAATAAAAATATATTTCTACATGCATACTATGGTTTAATCTAGGTTCCAACGTATCAAACGGTATAATACAAAAAGTTATTTAACTATCTGATTTTTAATACAGCCCTTCCGTTTATATTACCATGCTTTAGATCCTGCAATGCAATATTGGCATCCTCAAGTTTATATTCCTTAGATTCTATTTTTATCTTTCCCTGTGATGCCAGCCTTAAAACGTTGTCCATATCAGATCTGCCACCTATTTTTGTACCCTTTAATTTTATTTCGGTTGTGAAGTCATAATTTAATTTGCCACGAACTCCCTGAACAAGTATGCCCCCATCCTTTACAAAATTTATTGAATTCATTATCGGTGCCTCATAAGGTGCAAATAAAATCAATGAATCTGCAGTTTTTTTGTATTTATCTATATTAGAATAATCCCTATTTACAAGTATTACATCATCTGCTCCCATTTCATATGCTAATTCTTCATGGTTCTTTGATGTTGATACAGCAACTACCTTAGCCCCGTATAATTTTGCAATCTGTATTGCAACATGGCCTACACCACCTATACCTACAATATATACGGTTTTATCTGGAGACAATTCTGCTTTATTTACAGCACAGTATGCTGTTATCCCCGGGCAGAATAATGGTGAGTTTTTAACATAATCTATATTGTCAGGGACCTTATTTACATATCTTGAATCAGCTATTATATTCTCTGCATATCCACCATCAACGGTTTCACCGGCCCATTTGCCATAGGGGCATAAATGTTCCCTGCCGGTTATGCAGTATTCACATTTCCCGCATGCCTGGTATAAAGGCTGTATGCCTACTACATCACCAATTTTTAAATTATCAACAAGGTCTCCAAGCTTTGATACTTTCCCTATTATTTCATGTCCAGGTATTAGTGGTGACTTGCCTGGCAATCCATATTCAACCCAATCACCCTCAATCATGTGTAAATTAGAATGGCATACACCACACGATATTATGTCTAGAAGAACCTCATAGCCCTTCGGATCCTTAATACTAACATCTCTATACTTCAATGGGTTATTTTCTACCTTATCAGTTTTATCAAGAACCATTGCTTTCATAATATTAATATACATACATTTTATAAAAAGGTTATTAAAAACCTAAAATAAAGTTTATAAATAACATAGAAGTTTGTAAACATCTCCCTCATTGTAATTGTACATACTGTTTGGTATTACAGTGTACAGCACTCTTACATCGTTTGCATGGGCATGAAGTGTTTTTCTTGATATCTGGAACAGGTTCAAAACTTCCTTTGCTTTACTTGTTAATAATTTATCATATACTTTAATATATAGTTATCACTTTCATCAACTATATTCATTTAATATTAATATCATCGTTCTTGATATTTCTGGAAATGGTTGTTTAAAAATCTTATATACTGGAAATCATCAATGACTACAACTATTTTTTCGGGCGGATTTATAATATTCTCAATTATTCCTGATATACTTATCATATTTTCTATATAATTATTATACTTATTTAATGTAATTTCAACATCATTTAATTTAACATTTACATTTATTTATGATTATAGTTTATTACCTACATTTTTATACTTTAATTTATGAATCTCAGAATCCAGCTTTTTGCAAATGTAAGGCTGCATGAGAGTTTCTCAAAGCTATCCTTAATCCTGCTTTTCAGATCATTTTCA
>JAJZZM010000024.1:617-130788 GCA_021797555.1 Thermoplasmata archaeon | reverse complement strand
TTCAGCATCTTTGTGCTTCTCTCAAGGCTTCTTATCAGCCTGTTCAGGTCATCCTCACCCATCTTTCTCTCAATTGGATACATCTCTTTTTTTGCCATGAAAATGTAATACTTATAAGTATAATAATATTAGTAATTAACTATAAATATAAATTAGGATATTTATAAATCCATAAAATATGATAGCAAAAAATAGATAGATAATAGTCACATATTGCATGTTATTTTCACGGTGTAATTAATGAATTAAAATTAGGGGATATTTGCTCAAAAATAAAATCAATAGAAATAAAAAATTGATATAAGTATCAATGGCGTGCATGGATTCACCGATGATGATGACGCCCGTATTTTATATTTAAATACAAATAATAAATATAAATAATATTTATAATGAAATAATATATAAGAGTATGTTGCATAACTCCTTTTACCAAAAATCCTAATTTAATGTAAAACTCATGTACGGTTAAATACAGTGAATTGATTAGTTTTTATGACACAAAAACCAATCACTTTTGGATCAAACAGGGATACAAAAATATATAGATATTTAAATTACAGGAAAGGTTATTCTGAAAGATATATATATGCAATTGATGATTTCCCAGATTACAGTGCATTAAATATATGGAAAGAGTCAATTAATGAAAATAACTACAGCAGGAAAGGACGGTTATTTAGGCATTTACAGCCATATACATAATCTATCAAAAATATTTAAATTCCCTGAAATACCATCTATATTAATATAAAAGGATAATAAAATTAGATTCAGAAATAAATAATGATAACAGCAATGTACTATGGCCATAGATTCTTCTGGATTCGAGATAACCTTAAGGATATTATTTAGTCAATAAGTTATATAAGGAAAGGATGAATAAAATTAAATGCTCTTATCGATATAAATAATTTTGAACTAATATATTATTCTATTACATATGAAAATGTAAACGATTCTAAATAAAGAATAAAAATTATAAAAATGGTAAAGAGTAAAATTAAGAAATAAATTTAAGCTACATATAATAATATAAAGGTTTAAAAATTCTATAAAGTTATAAAAATAATGTTAAATTTAATATAAAAATAGGCATATTGTGCCTTTATAACAGCATATTCAATAGAAAAATATTCTGTGATGAATTATGCTGTAGATATATTTAGACTATATATGTTGTTTTATCTTTGTCACTGTTTTTATCCTTGGAAACTATATTATTTTCATCAAAATCAATATATGCTATTGAGCTGACAGGTATCAACCTTAACTTATTTTTATTATTTTCATTTATTCTAAAAACTAAAGACCCTTCTTCTCCGAGTATTGCATAACCAACATATTCACCTTCTGTTGTCATGGGCTTATCGTTTCCACTTCCTGAAATAACGGTATACCTGGCTCCCTTTTTAATCTCTATCATATCCATGCCATTATATTGCAGTTTTGTATATAATACTAATTATAAACTTATTTTAAAGTGAATATTATACAATGTGAGCTAATATAAAAATATAAATAATTTCACAATTGTAATACATTAACGAAAATAACCGCATGCTGGAATTATGTTATTGGAGTAAGATGGCAACCATTTCTATCCTCTTTTCTCTCATATGGCAATGAATTAATTTGGCTTTATTCTTGCTCTCCGATCTAGTAATGAATTCAGGAACAGTTCTATTAACTTTTTCTTTCCTTCAATGCCGTCATTTAGACAAATATTTATGATTTCTTTTATTATATCTGATTATCCCTGCATTTTTCTTACCACGCAAATCTTAATGTACGTGGCCTTTTTAAATTTTCAGTAAATTCAATACACTATCAAAATTGCCTTAATATATAATAATATGGCAGAGGATATAAAATATTTTTAAACATAAATAAACAGAAATGTCATAATAACACTCAAAGGTAGAACAAAAATAAATAGGGATATAAAACACGATAAATAATATATATTCAGCGATTTTCTTATATCATTTGCATCTGGTAATTTACCGTTTTCATTTACTATATACTCACCTACTTTCTCTAACCGGACATTTAAAATAAATGCCATTGAATCTATGCTATAACCAGCATTCAGGCTATCAGTTGTATTAATAATTTTAAATTTTTTATATTTATATTTTAAAACAAAAGCACTTATTTTAAAAATATATGGTGTTAACCTTGAGGGTATGTAATTCGTTAATGTATCGGCTATTGCAGTAGCTCTTCCAAATTCATAATTTTTATCATCCTTATAGGCTATATTTGAATCCATTGTATTAATTATTCTTATTATTAATGAGCCTATAATACCAAAAAAAGAATAAAAAAATAATGGTGTAAAATAACCATCAACAAATCCTTCTGCAGTTGTTTCTATTGCTGCAGATGATATATAGTATTTATCCATATTTTCTGTATTTCTTCTAACAACCATGGATGTATTAATCCTTGCCTTATTTATATCATTTTTATTTAATGCATCAATAATTCTATTTATATGCTTTTTCATTGATTTTATTGAAAATGTGCTTTTTAAAAAGTATACATAAATTATTATAAAAGCTATTTCCGATATAATATTATTTATTAAAAATAATAAATATAAAATTATCATTACAGGCAAAACATTTATTATTATTATAAAAATTAGAAATATTAAACCACCGGATTTTTTACTTTTTATTTTCCTAAAATATTTATTAAATTTATATATTGTATTCCCTGTAAAAACTACCGGGTGAATTACGTTATATGGTTCACCCAATAAAACATCGAAAATAATAGAAAATATTAATAATATAAATGAATAAAATATTATTATCATTTTATCAGGTCTTCAATTAATTTTATATCTATATTATTTATAAATAATTCAGCTGTTTTATTTATATTGTTATCTAATATTTCATTATATTTATTAAAATTTATATTAAATAAATAAGTTAAAAAATTTATGTTTTCAAATATACCATGTATGTTTGTTCCCATTATATTATTTTTTACAGACCCTTCCGGCATACCATTTTTATAATTCATTGGTTTTTCATTGTTATTTATTATATCCCCATAATGTATTTCATAGCCTTTATTAATATCGTTAATCCCGAATATATTACTATTTAATTTATAAAGTACTCCATCTGTTTTTTTAATATTATTATATGAAGTCTCAATATTTAATAATCCCATACCCTTTATTTTGGTATTGTTTGATTCTATTTTATTTCTGTCTATTATATATTTTCCAAGCATCTGGTAGCCACCACATATTCCTATTATTTTTTTATTATTAGATAATTCAATAATTTTATTGTATATGCCTGTTTTTTTGATATAATCAAGGTCATATGAAACCATCTTTGACCCAGGCAATATAATTATATCACAGTTATTTAAATCGTCAATATTTTTTTCTGTAATATAATTAAAACCTATATTATATAAATAAAATGGATCAAAATCACTGTAATTTTCCATATATGGATATTTTATAATGCATACTTTGTTATTTTTTAACTTATTAATATTATAATTCAATGAATCTTCCCCTGGCAATGATATATTTGAATATGGTATGACACCTATGACCTTTTTATTTAATAATTTTTCAAGTTTTTCTATTCCATTATATAATAATGTCTTATCTCCACGCATTTTATTTATAACCATATATTTTAATAAATTTTTATGCTCCATTAATTTAACGGTTCCATATAATGATGCAAAAACACCACCTTTCTCAATATCAGATATTAATATTGCCGGTGTTTTGTATATATTTGAAACAAAAATATTTGCATAATCACTACCATACATATTTATTTCAGCAGCAGATCCTGCACCTTCAGCTATTATAATATCATATTTTTTTAATAATTCATTTAATGAATTTTTTATAATTTTATTACCATTTTTTTTAATATACTTATAATACTCCTCTATTGTTAATGAACCGATGGCCTTGCCTAGAACTATTAACTGTGATTTTTTATTTCCTTCTGGCTTAATTAAAAATGGATTTATGTATTTTGATGGCATGGCCCTGGCTGCCACTGACTGTAACCACTGTGCCCTTGATATTTCGGATCCATCATTTAACGCTATAGAATTTAACGACATATTAATTGCCTTAAAGGGTGATACTTTATACCCCTTATTAGAAAAATACCTGCATAAAGCCATTGCAAATGTTGTTTTGCCGGAATCCGAGGATGTGCCTAAAACCTGAATTATTTTATTCATTTTTATTCACCATAAAATTTTTTATATTGTCTATTAATATTTTATTTTTATAATGTTTTTTTACATTTAATCTTATATAATTTTCATTGAATAAATCATAGTCATCAAGTAACCTTATCATAATATTCTTATTTTCCAAATAATTTTTTAATAAATAGCCATTATAATTACCCTTTAATTTTATTGTAATAAAATTTGCTTCTGGATTGCCAATTAATTCAAAGTTCATTTTTAATAAATTTTTAATCATATAATTCCTTTCAATTTCAGTTTTTTCCGGTGTGCTAATTATTTCATTAAAGTCGAGTTTTTCTATATATTTTAGGGTTATTTCTGATATTCCCCAGGGTTCTAAATATTTTTCAATACTGTTTATATTATTTTCATCCGATATTATATACCCTAATCTTAATCCAGGTATAGAAAAGATTTTTGTCAATGATCTTCCTATTATCACATTATTATAATTATTTATGATTTCGTTTTCATTTATTTTTCTATTCCTAACAAAATAAATAAAGGATTCGTCAATAAAAAAATATGCATTTTTATTATATGCTATATCTATTAATTTAAATAAAATATCTTTATTTATTAAATTGCCGGTGGGATTATCAGGATAAACTAAAAAAATTGCTGTAAAATCATAGTTTTTTATAATGTCTGGATTTTTAACTATTATATCATAATTTATTATTATTTTATTATAATCATATTTTGAATATATATATTCCGTGAAAGATGGATATATTATTATTATATTATTTTTTAATGATGAAATAAATTTATGGATAAAATATGTTAATCCAGGAACTATTGATATATTTTTTATACCAAATTCCCTGTTTGATAAAAATTTTTTATATTTGTCTAACTTTATTTCCGGATAATTCTTAATATATTCCGATTTTATTATTATATTATTTATTTTTATAAAGTCGTTCATATTTGCTGAATAATCAAGTATTTTGTTTAATTTTACATTATTATTTTTAGAAACACTGTAAATATTTCCACCATGCATTTTTGTTAATAATATATAATTATTTAATTCTTTTATTGTTAATATTATTTTTTTAAATTATATTTAAACTATATACCAAGTTTAATTTATAGTAATACTTATATAGTTTTTTTAAATACGAATTTTAATTGTGAGGATAATGATATTAATTTACCGTTATTTTCACACAAAGATATAGAAGTGTTAGCATGACCGACCTTTTGGAAGATTTTGAAACAAAAAAGGAAACTATCAGGGATGAGGTAGAACTCCACATTAAGAAGCGAGACGAAGCCAATGCCAAAGCGCAGGAATATGCAAAAAAGCGTGATGAACTTAATCAGAAAACACACGATATGCGTGAACATGCGAAGGAAAAGATAGCTGAAAAAAATGAGTTAATAGATAAAATAAAAGTTTTGAGAGACGATAAGGAAGAGCATTACAAAAATTTATCCGACCTTAAGAGGCAATTAAAGGACCTTAAATCAAATTTTGGTGCTGGCCTTGATTTAAAGGATATAAAAATGAAGGAAAAAGAACTCCAATATCTTGAAAAGAGACAGCAAACAACAGAGCTTACAAAAGATGATGAAAATAAAATTATTGTTGATATAAGAAGGTTGAATAATGAAATTAAGAAAGCAAAAACTCAGAGGGAGGAAGAACTTTTAAAGAATAATGATATAAAAGAGTTAACAGATAAAATTAACAGCGAAAGAACCCTGGGGGAATCGCTTAAAAAACAGATAGAAGAATTATCAAACCAGATATCAAAGTTAAGCGATGAGATAAATGAGGAGTTGCAGAATCTGGACAATGTAAGAAAAGAGGCCGATGAAAACCACGAAATTTTTATAAAGTACAGTAAAGAGTCAGAGGCAGAGCATGCAGCTTTTATTAAATCAAAGAATGATTTAAGGGATCTTGAAAAAGCCATTTATTCCATTAGAAATAAAACTAAGGTAACAAAAAAGAGGGAAAAAGAATCGGAATTGCAGGAAAAAGCTTCAGCCTTATATGAGAAATTTAAGGCTGGTGAACAGTTAACCACAGAAGATCTATTAACTTTGCAGAAGGCAGGTTTCCTATAAATATATTATGAAAATTTATAAAACGGGGTTATCCCTTATTATAGCAGGTTTTATTATTTTTATTATTTTTGGTTTTCTTGGCATAGCGAGGGTAGGCATATTTTTAGTATTTCCATTTATAGTAAGCAATAATGCATTATCAGTTATCCCGGCATTGATAATTTTTACTGGATTTATAATGTTATTTGTTTCACCATCCTATGATATAAAAAAATATAATAATTATGAATACAAAAATTCTGATGAATATGATAATGCATTTCATGATAATAATATTGAAAATAAGAAATACAAAGAGAAAAAATCGGGGTTCGGCGGCATTGTAATGATAGGGCCGGTACCAATAATATTCGGTGACAACAAAAAACTTGTTTATATATCAATGATTATAGCATTAATAATAATTCTAATATATGTTATATTTATATATCATCTCCTATAATCTTTGATGCCAGTGATACATTATATACCCTTGATTTGCCCTGCAGTGATAAATCAGGTGACATTACGCTGTCGACTATTTCTGAATCCTCACCAATGATGCAATTCCTCATTATAACTGAATTTTTTATTTTAGTATTCTTTTTAACTGTGACGTTTTCCATTAATATTGAATTTTCTATATCAACATTATATTCAAGGCTGGCATTATCATAAATTGCTGAATTATCTATTTTTATATTTTTATCCATGCGAATACCGTTTCCTATATAGCTTTCACTTATAAGGTTGCCATCAAATTTTGACATTGTAATAATTATATTTTTTCCCTTTATAAATTCATCATTATAATTATTTCCATATCTATCTATCATTATCTGGTTTGCTTTTATTAAATCATTTGGTCTGCCTGTATCCAGCCATACACCATTGCCCAAATAACCGTATATATCTACATTTTTTCTTAATAATCTTGGAAATAAATCCTTTCCAAAATCATATGGTATATTTTTTATATAATTTAATATTTCAGGTTCAATTACGTATATACCGGTGTTAACCATATTTGAAAATTTTTCACTTTCTGATGGCTTTTCCAAAAACCTTACTATTTTATTATCCTTTAGTTCCACAATCCCAAACTGGCTCGGATCCTTTACTTCAGTTAATACTACTGTTATTTTGGAATTATTTTTTTTATGAAAATTTAATATATCTTTTATATTGAAATCTGATAATATATCACCACTCCCAACTATAAAAGTATCATCAAGGAATCCAGAAATAATCTTTATACTGCCTGCAGTTCCGGCCGGTTCATTTTCAACTGAGAAAAGTACATTCTGGTCATTATATTTATTCTCTATTATTTTATTTATTAGAGTATCAAATTTATAACCTGTTGTAATAATATTGTCTTTTATGCCGGCATTGTAAAACGAGTCCAATAAATACGATATGCATGGCTTGCCTGCTATTGGGACTATGGGTTTTGGTATTGAATATGTTATAGGCCTGAGTCTTGTCCCTTTGCCACCTGCCATTACAACAGCCTTAACAGTCATAGTTATAAATAATAAACATGTTAATATTATTTTGGTTTAATTAAAGAAAATTTAAATATTTACTTTTAGATAACAGTAAAATGAATTATGATATACCAGAACCAAAAACCTCTCCGAAAAAACCAAGGTCAACAAAGAATAAATGGTATGCCATAATAGTTATTTTAATAGTTTTATTATCATCATTTGCAGTTTTATCTGCGTTCCATCCTGCTAATAAGGTGCCTGATGCCACAATAGATTCTGCCCAAAATTATATACAGGCAGGTAATATATATAATTTAACATTAAAAACAAATGGGCCATTTAAATATGCAGAGATATGTTGGGGCGACAATTCAATAAATATAGTAAAATCATCTGGGGATACAATATTCGCAAGCCATGTATATAATAATCCCGGTATATACTATATACATTACACAATTCAATTTACCAGCTCAATTTATAAAAATAACACATTTATTCCAGTATATGTTGCACCATTAAACAATAATAAAACTGCCAATGGAATAATTTATATAAACAATTACTCAAAAGTACCGGCAGTGTCAGATTCCAATATATTTTTATCAGGTACATATATAAATCTCTCAGTATCATATTCTAATGAGCCTGCAAATAGCACATATCAGGTTATATCACAGACATTATATTTATATAAAAATAATTCTTTAATAAGGACATATAATTTACAGTATAAATTTAATTATTCGTCACAGTTATATGAAAATAAAAATAATAGTTTTTTATTAAAAAATTTAACCAATGGAATGTATACATTAAAGCTTGTCACATACTCGGCCTCTCTGCTTGATAAGTATATAAATGTTAATGAAACTGATTATACTAATATCACGTATAATAAGGATGCAGCGTACTATTACAACGGTACATATAATGGTCATTCAGTAATATATATAGAATACAAAAATAGTACAAATGCAATAGATGAAAACAATGGATCATTATTATTTAAATCAGGTTCCAGTATATACTATAAAAACTCAAATGTTTCTGTAGTAAAAGGTGATACTTTCTATATTTCAAATGGATCTAAAATAACAGCATTGGAAAATGCATCAATTAGACTGCCTTTAGGTGGTTCATATATTTTAAACAACAAAGTATATAATTATAAAAACTCAACAGTATTAAAATTAAACAGAACAGATACAATTAAATTTAATTCAACTGCTGCAGTAATAACCATGAACAATACATATTTTAATTATATTAATTCATCTGTTCTTTATAATAAGGGAGATTTAATATATATTAATAATTCAAAATTTTACGTCTCATCAGGATCAGAATTACTGTATGGAAACAATTCTAAAATAACATATTTAAATGATACACATGCAGCAGTAGCATATAAAACCCCGGGAATAATAAATGCAGGGATAACCGGCGATATAAATGCATCAAATGGCATTTATCAAACTTATTATTATATGGATATACCCGTATACAATAATGGAAGCCTTTACATAAATAATAAAGTTAAATCAATAACATACACCTCAACATCGCCATATAACACATTGAACCCTGAAATTGCAGATTCCAAATCTGATTTGCAGATATTGATGAATACAAACCAGTTTTTAGTTTACTATAATGGCAAGTCATATATACCTGAAATTGCAGCATACCTGCCATCAATTTCTAATGGTGGCATTTCGAACAACAATGAAAACTATACATTCCATATATATGATGAAGCATATTTCCAGGATGGCAATAAAGTAAATGCGTGGGATGTTGCATATTCACTGGCGGCAGATTTATTATTAGATAATAAAACACCACAGACTCCTGGCTGGATTTTAGCACAGTATTTGCTCTCAGGAAATTATTACAAAACAAATAATTATACAGATATTGCCAATGCAATAACTGTAAATAATTCCACTGATAATATAACATTGCATTTCAATATGCCTGTGAATAGGAACCTGGTTTTTAAAATTTTATCATCCCCGGGTGCATTTATTACTTCAACTACCTATATAAAGGATTATGGCAATCTCACATGGTCTGAAAAAGGTTTTAATGCATTTAAAAATGGCACATATAGTAAATATTCCTTAGATAATACAGTATCCAATGGGCCGTATGAAATATACTCATATATTAAAAATTATTCCTTAGTTTTAATTAAAAATCCTTATTTTGAAGGCAGGCAAGGTGACCCAGTTCCAAAAATAAATATGGTAATAATCAATTATAGAGGATATTTATCAGAAATTTACCAGGATCTAAGGTTAAACGTAACCCAGATAGCAGAGTTCCCATCTGATTATAAACCATATATAAACCAGTTGGGCAATGTAAATATATATAATAAAACTATTAATTACACGGAACTTTATAACTTCAATGCAAATGTAAGCATAAAGGAACTTGATAAATATTCATATTCTAACATGCCTTCTAATCTATTTTCAAACATTACTGTAAGGGAAACTTTTTATTATGCCTTCGGCAATAACTATAATATAACTAAGGCCAGGGAATTATGGAGTGAGTTTGTAAAAAATAATAAATACAATATAAAATATGACCGTGCCACAAATGATTATACGTATAATGGAAACAATATTGTAATACCTATATTTGTAAATCAGATGAGCGATATGAAGAATATAACTAGCTTCACACTGAGGCTTAAATCTATTATAAATGGTTCAAGTTATCCTATAATCACAGAAAATTCTGCCTTTATTTTAAATAATGAAAAATATGGTGAAAACCCAATGCCAGTGTATAATATGCTAATAAAAAGCAATATAAATGAAACATACTATTACACATATTTGGGTTCAACATTAAATTATACACATCTTTATAATAATGGATTTAATGCATATAATTTCAATATAACAGATAAAAACCAATCAACGCTTATGAAATATATGGAACAGAATATAACCTATCTAAATAAAAATTACAACAGTAAAAACCTAAATAGTACAGTAAAATATTTCAATAATTTATATTTATATATAAAGTCAGGAAACGATAATATTATGGTTACTTATAATAAATATCTAAATTTAAACAACAGTATGGTAGGTAATATAATCATGTTTAATTTAATAAATTAATTTATTTATTGTCATAAATAAAACATGATACTGAATGGTTTTTCAATGCTTCATGCTCAATAGGAACCTTATGTTTGCATAAATTCATGGAAAATTTGCACAAATTATAATAATTACATCCATTTTGCATATAACTTTTTTGATTACCACTATTTTTTAATATATATTTTGAGTATGGGTGCAAAGGGTTTTCAATAAAATCTTTTATGGAAGACTCCTCAATTGTATTGCCATTGTATATAATTTTGATATCATCAAATAATTCATGATAGTATTTTATAACATCATTATTATGCGCCATACATATATAAGCAAAGTTAAATGTTTTGTGTATTTTATATATATTATTCATAAACTTTTTTTCCTCACCTTCTATTCCGGGGTTATCCAGAATTAAAATGCCAGCATCGGAAAAAATCATTATTACAAGCAATATCTCCTTTAATATTGGATTTTCAATTTCTTCGGGTTTTTTATTTAATATGTCAATTCCATTATCTACGCCTAAAAATTTTAGATATTCTATTATATGTTTGTTTATTTCATTTTTTAATAATTCTTCATTGCTTCTCTTTTTTAATTTAATATTAATTATATTTGGAGTTTCTTCAGTATTTTTATTGTTGTATGTATTAAATTCATTATTCTTTAATTTATATTTATAATAATCCCTTAAAACTACTATATCTGCAAGGTTAACTCCTGTTTTCTGGTATAGTAATGCCTCCATAAGTTTTTGATTTAAATTTTCACCATTTTTTAAAATTTTATCAAGCCCATCTAAAATATTTGGTACCCCGTATTCGGTTGCCCAGTATATAAGAAAACTATCCTTATCATCAGAATTATTATAATTTTCTATTAAATATTCAATGTCACTGTGGCTTATCATTTCCCTTCTTATTATCGAATTTAGCATTTTTATCCTTGTATTATAGGTTAAAAAATCCAGTATCTGATCCGATACTGTTAATGTTTTATCAAATATATCCACAGTTTTTTCAGGTATAACAAATATATTTTTTATAATGCTGGACAATTTCAATATATTTTTGTCCTTTACATTGAATTTCTTTATTTTTTTCATGATTTCTGTAATGTTTACGTTATCATAGAAAATGTTCCCTGAGTAGTAATTATTATTAAAAATCTTAAGCATAAAAATTGATAAAAAATCTGATATATTACTGTTATTGGAAAATATTAAAAGGCTTTTGTCTGATTCTATTTTAATATTTAAACCATTAACTACTGGGTCATTATCTATTTTTAGGGAGAAATTCTCAGTAATAAATCTAAAGCATTCATTATTTTTTATCATTTAAAACCACCTTTATTCTATAGCTTAATATTGATGTAGATATAATGAATACAATAATAAAAATAAGTGGAAAGATAACAATCCACCAGTCCCCGAATGATATGTACTGCGAAACATCTCCATCAATATTCATTATATTGCCTAAATCAACTATAAATGGATTGCTGTAATAAAATCCGAAGAATGTTATTATAGTTATAAGACCGAACATACTCCCCATATCGGATATTATATATGGCATAATATCCATAAAGGCATCTTTTATATTTTTATGGCCTGTTTTATACGACCTGTTTATATAAAATGGAAACCATGCTATGTATATTGCAATTATTATGCCATATATTGATGGCCTCACAACAAAAAGTACTAACAATGCTATAATTATATATGGGATATCAAAAAAAACCCTGTTTATATATAATATGGCCCTCCTGTAAATTTTACTATTTGATATTAATGCAATATATCCAAGGAAAAAACCCGTTATAACGGATAATGCAAGTGATGTTAGCATTACTGTAAAATCTATTTTTAATGATGCAAGGATGGCCGGAAATATTGCTATTCCATAATATGTTGTACCCATGTATAAATGCCACGAAATCAGGGATGGTGCAATAGGTATTAAATAATCTTTCACCCTGAAAACAAGTAAATTATTGATGTTACTAACTCCGAGATACTGTGGGTATATTATATCTAATATATAGTCTAAGAAGTATAAAATTATTATTATAATACTTAATAATGACAATTTATTTTTAATCAGCAATTTAATGTAATACATATTTTTTACCTCTAATAATCAAATCAATAATGAAATTGAATATAAGGACAATAACTATCAATATAAAAATACCGTATATTGCACCCATAAAGCCACCGTTATAACTTAAAAATGAATATACTATAAATTCACCTATATTCATATATGAATATATGTAGCTTATTATTATCATGCCCCCAATAAAAAGTATGAATACAGGCCTTAATTCATGTATAATTTCAAAATTTATATTTCCTTTTATATGTTTTATGTAATCATTTTCATATAGGCCCCTTATAAATCCAATCTTCAGGTAATCCTTATTGTATTCTGTGGATGTTAACCGGCTTATATACATAGTTAGATAAATTGTAGAAGGTATTATCAGTGCCATAAATGGCATGATAAAGCTTTTTATATAGCTTATTAACACAGAATAGTTACCATTTATTATACTGTCAAATAATATTATATCTGTGGGCCTTGTTATAAAAATCCCATAGCCAGTATAGCGTATCCATGAATAATCTGAAAAACGACTGGATATTATGTATTCAAAGGGCAAAATTCCAAGCAAGCCATTGAAAATGGTTAGGAATATTAAACCTGTAATAAGGTATAAAACGAGGAATGGAAATATATTTACATTAATTTTATTTGTGTTTTTGTATTTAATTCCTATGTAAAGTCCCAATTTATATGATATAGCCAGTGATGCAAGAAAACTTATAATTATAAATTCCAGAGTTTCAGGCAGTAAAATCCTAATTATATTAAATGTATTGCCTGTATAAATTTTAATATTTACATTCCCCATATTTCCGGCAACAAGGTCATACAAAAAATAAAAATATTGAATAAAAAATGGGTACTTTAATCCAAGATTTGTATATGCACCAACGCCATAATTCTTTATAATAATATTTTCCGGGATAAGTTTCATTATAATAAAAAATAAAATGGTTATACTTATGAATATACCAGTATATTTTATTATAATTTTTAAAATATTATTAAACATTATAAAAGTTAATATAAAATACAAATTTAAATTTTTATGTCAGACATTTTAATTATAATGTATCTGTAAAAAAGGTCATAAGTATATCATCAACATATTTACCTTCTATTATAAACTGGTTTTTCCTCACACCTTCATATTCAAATCCAAGTTTTCTATAGGTTTTTATTGCATTAACATTTATTGAAAATACTTCTAGATTCACCTTTAGTATACCCTGATCTTTTGACCATATTAATGCTTCCATAATCATATTTGTACCTATTTTCTTGTTCCTGTAGTCTTTTTTTATCGCTATGCCCAGATTTGCTATATGCCTGTTTTTTTTATACATGCCCCTTTGAATTGTTAAAACCCCGGCTATATCACCATTTGACTCACAGACCAATGTCAGGTCCCCGGGATTTTTTAATCTCTCATGTTCTCCACGTTCTGTTAATAAGTAATATTCACTTACAAGGTATATTTTTTCATTCATTACACTCTGCATGCAGTTTATAATGCCTTTTGCATCCTGAGGTACAGCTTTACGTATTATGTAATTTTTATCAATTTTTTTTTTCAGAAATATATCCCTTAATCTATTATTCTGCATATTAATACCCTTAAATATATTAATTTTCAAGTATATTTTTTAATTCTTTATATATATTTTCAAGGTCTGTATGCATTTTTTTAGCAGAATTGAGTATGATATCCTTATTTGAAAGAAAATTTGATGTTAATATTGCACCTTCCCTTGATGCCTCTATTATTTCTTCGTGTTCAAGAATACGCAATGAATACCTGATTTTATGTTCAGGAATTCCTGTTTGCTGGGACATTTTAATTATTCCCATGGGCTGTTCCTTAAGCAATGTTTTTATAATCATTATATGTCTTTCTAGAGTTTCTATGTCTTCATTTATTTCTTTGAATATTGAATATTCATTCATGATAATGTATATCAATAGGTTATTTATTATTTTTTAGTATTACTCTATCGCTATCATATATTATCTTTCCATCTTCCTCTATGCTAAATTTTGCCGTTGTATTGAGTATAACCCTTAGTTTCTGAATCCTTTCAAGTATGTATTCATCATATTTTTCCGGATTATTTGAATTTTCCTTTATTTTCATGGTGTTATTTAATAATGCTATCTGTAATTTTATCTCAAATTTTTTTCGTTCATCGAATGAGTTTATATCAAAAACTTTTGCCATTCATACCACATTACTTTATTATTTTATTAATCTTTTTATTTGTTATTAAAATATTTATTTTGTGGTTACATAATTATAAAAAGTTATCTTTTAGTATGTAATTATTGTAACATGTTCAATTTAAATAAAATCAATGACTTTGAATATGAATTGCCTAAAACAGGCAATATGAACGTTCCAGGAAAAATTTATATCAATGAAAAACTTTTAAGTGCATTCAGCGACAGCGAGCCATTAAAACAGGTTTCAAATGTGGCATCACTGCCGGGAATAATAAAAAATTCAATTGCAATGCCTGATATCCATCTAGGCTATGGTTTTCCAATAGGTGGGGTTGCCGCATTTGATTATGACAGCGGCATAATATCTCCAGGCGGTGTTGGTTATGACATAAACTGTGGTGTTACATTAATAAAAACATCATTTAATTATAATGATATAAATAACAAAATAAAGGATTTAATTAATGAAATATACAAAAAAGTACCATCAGGCATAGATATTAAGGGTGGATTTAAAATAAATAATAATGATATGAGAGATATTTTATCATCAGGAATAGACTGGGCCTATAAAAATGGTTATGCAATAGAGGATGACAAGATCAGAACGGAGGAGAATGGAAAACTGGAATGTGATTCTTACAAAGTCAGTGAAAAGGCATTAAAAAGGGGAATAAATGAACTTGGCACATTGGGTGGTGGAAACCATTTTCTGGAAATACAGAAGGTTGATAAAATATATAATAAAGAAGTAGCAAAAAAATTTGGAATAAACAATGAAGACCAGATAATGATTATGGTACATACAGGTTCACGTGGCCTTGGGCATCAGGTTGCAACAGATTTTATGAATATATTAAATGAATCCTGTGATAGTGTCAGAAATGAAAATGACAAACAGTTAATCTCAACTTACATAGGAAGTAAAAATGGCAGTGACTATATAAATGCTATGAATGCTGCAGCAAATTTTGGTTTTAATAACAGGCAAATAATTGTATATAAAATAAGGAATGCTTTTGAAAATATTTTTGGAAAAGATTTTGAATCCATGGATATTAAAATAGTTTACAGTTTAGCACATAATATGGCAAAAACAGAGGAACATATAATAGATGGCAAAAAAATGAAATTAATTGTCCACCGCAAGGGTGCAACAAGGGCATTTCCAAAAAATCATGTGGACGGTTATTTCCATGATACGGGTCATCCAGTTATAATACCAGGTTCAATGGGAACCGCATCATATGTGCTTGTCGGAACAGAAAACAACATTAATAGTACATTCGGCAGTTCCTGCCATGGATCAGGCAGAGTTTTAAGCAGAAAAAAGTCAAATGAGTATTTCCAGGGCAATAATGTTATAAGCAAATTAGCGGATAAAAATATATATTTACGTGCGGCTACAAAAAAGGTTATAACAGAAGAATCACCGGATAGCTATAAGGATATTGATGAGGTAATAAATGTTGTTAATGGTGCCGGAATAGCAAATCCCATAGCAAGAATGGTGCCATTAGGTGTTATGAAGGGTTAAATTAATTTAAAAATATAATAATATTTTATATTAAACTAGATACACATTAAAGAAAATATTTATATTACACAATTCATTTAACCGTAATAAGTGAAATTATGAAAAAATCCTTTGTAATTATAATAACTATGATCATGATAATCAGTTCAATGGCTATTGCAACTGCCAGTATTGCTGGAAATGATAATAGCGCGAATAATATAAATTTGAATGGTGTAAATATACCATTTACCTCTCAATCTTCCAATAAAAATGTTACAGTAACTGACCCAGAAATAAATTTATACTGGAAAAGTATGGTATCAACTGATTATACTGTAAACACATCGTTAAATAATACTGTATTCGTAGCACCATATACAAATGTATCATTTAATGCTTCAAGGGCATTCTATGACTCAAATTCATCAATAAAATATACAGATGCAAGCTATACATGGTATAGCAGTAGCATAAAAATTTATGACAGCACTTCATATAACGCATCCATAAACTTTACATCATACAAACATGAAGAGGCTAATATAAGTGTTAACGTAACAGCATCAAACAGTTATAATAATACAACATTCCATGTTTATCTTATAAATTCAACATTGAAGCCATTAATAAATACAACCGTTCAACAGAAATCAAAAATAATAAATGAAACATCCGGCAAATATGATGTTGGACAGGGTCAGTTTACATGTGTTTATGGTTATAATTCATCGTTAAAAGTATATAATACGGATTACAATGTACCACTAATATTAAACTGGACAGTAAACAATTATACATATATAGGCCCCAATTTAACATACACATTCCAGGAGCCATTTAAAAATGTTACATTGCATCTTAACGTGACATCAGTTACAGATAACAAAAATAGTACAACTTTAACCTTTTATATAATGGATACAACACCACCAGTACCGGTACTTACATTAACGAATGCGACCGGAGTAGCGATAAAAAATCCTACTGTAGGTGAGGAAGTAATATTCTCTGCGGATGGTTCATATGATATATATTATGGCCATAACATAACATATTTATGGTCTATAATGTATTCAAACGGTACAAAAATGAAGCAATCAATAAACACATATGAAATTATACATGGTAACTTTACAACAGAAAACATTACATTAAAAATATATACATATAAATCATTTGTTTTATCCTTAGAGACTACGAATCCATCAAAGGTATCAGCTTACTTAAATAAAACATTTGAACCTATAGTTACAACACCAAGGCTTGTTGTAAACAGTATTTATATACCAGGCAATATATCAGATGGAATAAAATCAACCATTTATATAAACGTTTCAAATGAGGGGACAGTAACAGCTGATTCGTATAGTTTATATGTTATAATAAATGGCAAAACATATTCAGAATCATACATAACGCCTATAAACCCATCGGCATACAAGAACCTATCATTTACATTTACGCCAGGCGTAACTGGAAAATATACAATTACTGCAAAGGCAGTTTCTTCAAATGAACCGTCATCATTTATAACCTCTGGCCAGTATACGAAATCCGTAACTATAAACAGATATCCATATGAAATACCGATAATAATAGGTGCAGTTGTTGCAGCTATCATAATAATAGGCATTGCATATTTTGAAATATCAAAACGCCGTGCAACCAAACCAAGAAATAACATTCAGAGCAAAACTGAAAATAAAGTTACAAATACTACAGAACCTAAAAAGTTAAATAACGAGCCGAAAAAGCTGGAAAGCAAGAAAAAGCCCAGTGGTAAAAACAGCAATAAGCATAATAAAAATAATAAGAAAAATTAATAAATTTTAGACTAAATTTTTATTGTTCATATTTGTTATCATTTTAATTTTATCATATAAATTCTTGAATTGTGGTATACTTAATTGCTGTGCTGAGTCACTTAAAGCATTTCCCGGATTATTATGAACTTCAATTATCAAACCATCTGATCCTGCAGCCGCACCCGCCATGGCCAGTGGTTCAACATATCTATTTACTCCTGCAGGGTGGCTGGGATCTATTATTACCGGGTATTCAGTTTTCTCATGTAAAACCGGCACGGCTGAAACATCAAGTGTGAATCTGGTCGTTGTTTCGAATGTTCTTATTCCTCTTTCTACTAAAATAATCTTATTATTTCCATTCATTGATAAATATTTGGATGACCCAATTAATTCATTTATTGTATTTCCAAAGCCTCTTTTTAATAGGACAGGCTTATTGTATTTGCTTACAGCTTTTAGCAATGAGAAGTTCTGTGAATTCCTTGATCCTATCTGTATTATATCTGAGTATTCCTCTACTAAAGGCAGGGTTTCTGTATCCATTACCTCTGTTATTATAGACATACCTGTTTCTTCCCTTGCCTTAACCAGCAATTTAAGTCCCTCTTCACCTAAACCCTGGAATGAATCAGGGCACGTTCTCGGTTTGTATGCCCCTCCCCTTAATACATTTACTCCTATTTTCTTTAAATTCTTTGCAATATCTATTACCTGATCCTCACTTTCAACTGCGCATGGCCCAGCTATAACCATGAAATTTTCATCGTTAATTGACAGTTCATCGTTTATTTTTATATCTATCATTTACATCATCCTTTAATTTGTTTATATTTTCGCCGGAAAGCAATGACGACCCTATTAATAATCCGTCATATTTTTTTAGGTTTAGTGTTCCTGCATTATCTATTGATATTCCACTTTCCAATATTAATGGCAATCCAAAGGACTTCAATTCGTCATATACTTCCTCTGACCGATCTTCAATTTTTAATGTCCTTAAATTTCTTCTATTGTATCCTATAAGCACATTATCATCGGCGTATATTTCCTTTATTTTATCTTTATCATGCACCTCAACCAGAGCCTCCATGCCTAATGATTTGCCAAATTTAACCAGGTCCTTTATTTTACTGTATTCAAGGAAATCAGCTATTAGTAGGTATATATCCCCACCTATCATATATGATGATCTTATCATGTCTACATTTGATATAAAGTCTTTTATCAGTATTGGTTTGTTATAGCATTGCACGGATACCACGTCTAACTGGCTTCCATTGAAATATTCAGGCTCCGTTAAAATACTGATTCCGGCGATGTTATCCTTTATTAAATTAAAGTATTTAAGTATATCACTGTTTACAATATTGCTGAAACCTGATGGTGATTTCCTTTTATATTCTGCTATTATGCCCGGGAAATCTTTATAATTCTTCAATGTATTCTTAAGGCTTAAAACATTGCGTTTTCTCATATTATTGAATATAAATTTTCTTTTATTTACGTTATTATATATATTATTTACTATCATATGGCATCAACAAAATTTTTTATTAATAATTCTCCATACTGGGAATAATAACTCTCGGGGTGGAATTGGACACCAAAAATATTGTTGTTTTTAGAATGAAATCCCATTATGCTATTGTCTGTTGCTGAATAGGCATCTATAATAATATTTTTATTTTCCGTTATAACAAGTGAATGGTACCTTATAGCTATAAATTCTTCAGGTATGTTTTTATATAAAATTGAGTCTTTATGAATAATTTTATCGGTTTGCCCATGCATCAACCTTTTTGCTATTTCAATTTTTGATCCTAAATAATAGCCTAAAGCCTGATTTCCAAAGCATATACCCAGAAATTTTTTATTTTTATTATCATCTATAAATTCAAACAAATTACCCCTATCGTTTATATTTTCTGGATTCCCCGGGCCGGGTGATATAATATATCCATCATAATCATTATTTATATCCTTTAACTTATTATTCTCAACCATATCTACATTTATTCCTAAAGATTTAGCATACTGATATATATTATAAACAAACGAATCATAATTATCAATAATCAATAGTTTTTTCATATAAATCACCCATAACCGTTAATGCCTTTGAATACATTTCATTTACTTCATTCTCCGGAATAGAATCCTTAACTATTCCTGCACCTGCCTGCGTATAGTTTTCATTATTATTTTTATACAATGATCTTATTAGTAAAGCCATATCAATATGGTTCCTGTCCATTATTCCAAGTGCCCCGGCATAACAACCCCTTGGCAAATCCTCGTTTTCATTAATTAATTCGATAGCTTTTTTCTTTGGTGCACCGCTTACTGTGCCTGCCGGAAATATTGCTTTAAATATATCGCCAGTATTATAATTATTCAGGGTGCCTGCAACATTGCTTACTAAATGCTGTACTGTTGAAAACTTCTGTATTTCCATTGATTTTGTTACTTTTACAGTTCCAGGTATGCATATCTTTCCAATATCGTTCCTTGCTAGATCAACCAGCATTCTATGTTCCAATAATTCTTTTTCATCGTTTTTCAGTTCATTTTCCAGTTTTTTATCCTCAATTTCTGTTTTGCCTATTTTCCTTGTTCCTGCTATGGGGTCTACAGATATAACATTATTATCCACAGTGAACAGATTTTCTGGTGAACTTCCTATTATCTGATAATCATCAAATTTATAATAATAAACATATAATGATTTATCATAAAATATAAATTTCCTCAATAAATTAATTATATCGTAGTCATTTAAATCAAATCGTTTTGAAATAACTATCTGCAATAAGTCGCCTTTCCTTATTCTATCTATTAATTTACCGATCTTTTCCGATAGTTTATTATCTATCATTCCGTCATTTTTTACATTTAATTTTTTGTCTTCCCTTTTTATTTTTGATTTATAAACTCTATCAGGGATTATATATGATAATTTTGGCCATGATGATCTTTTTATTTTTATATCTGGATATATATCATCAATAAAATCATATGATAAATATAATGGAATTAATTTATCCGTTTTTAATTTATTTAAATGATCTACTGCATTATCATAAATTTTTACGGATTCTTTATCGGATACAAACAAATATTCATTCCCGTATATTCTTTTTTCATCGAATTTACAGAAATATGCAAAATTTTTATCCTTAAAATCATTTATACTGTTTAATAGCATTATAATCACCTATATTTTTAAAGAACTCATCTATTTTTTTAAATGATTTCTTTCCCGTATATTCCTCAAGGGAACTACTAACATCAATTAATTCAGGATCCATTTCCAGTACATTTTTTACATTACCAGAAGATATTTTCCCGGCAAGGCCTATATGGTATTTATTTATGCCATTAAGTATATTTCTATCCCTATAAATGCCATTTCTATCCTCAAGTAGTATGTAATCCGAACCGGCTTCCATATATTCATTTACTTTATTTTTATAATCCTCAGTATTTATATTTATTACAGATATTACATGTTTGTTCAATTTATTTTTAATATATTTTATATCATTTTTATTATGTGGAAAATGTAATTGAATATAATCTTCATTTATATTATTATCCGGGAATTCTGTATATACCCCAACAACATCTGTTTCAGGGCTATTGTTTTTTATTTCCCTAATTAAATCCTCCGTGCCATGCCTTTTTACATTATAGTCTAAAACAACACCGATAAAATTAGCCCCTTTATTAATTGAATATATTGCATCATCAATATTTGTTATCCCACATATTTTAATTTTCATAATTAAAAACCTCCCTGAGTTTGGGTATAACCATTCTATTATCTACATGCTTTATTATTTTGTCATAAGCTGTTAAAATATCATCTGAAAAACCATTTAAAATCAGTGCAGGTGCAGCATTTATGGCAATAAATTTTTCAGTTTTTTTATTAATACCTTTTAATCCATCAAGTGCCATTTCAAAACTTTTTTTAGGGTCTTCTGTAGCTATATCTTTTAAATCTATATTTTCATCTATTATATTTTCAGGGTTTAATACGCATTTGTGGATTTTTTTGTTAATATAATATATGTAATTCTTTGAGAAAGGTGATATTTCATCCATACCATCTTCTGATGTTATTACAAATCCCCTTTTATTTTCCTTTAATATTACTTCTGAATATATTTTTGCTATTTCATCGTTGAATGCCCCCAAAACAACATGGTCCGGATTTAATGGGTTTGTTAATGGCCCCAGAATATTAAATACAGTTCTGAAATTTATTTTTTTTCTTGCATTTGCGAATTTTTTAAAATTATCATTGTACTGTGGTGCTAAAATATATACATAATTTTTTTTGTCTATGTTATATTTTATTTCCTCTTCGGTCATATTAAAATTATAGTTTAAATATTTCATAAAATCTGCACTGCCATGTTTTCCAGTTATTCCAAAATTGCCATGTTTTGCTATTTTTATTCCCATAGATGATAATAATATGCTTGATGCTGTGCTTACATTTATTGTATTTTTTTTATCCCCTCCGGTGCCAACTATATCAGTTAGATTACTGTATTTTAATTTTATTTTGGATTTTTCCCTTAATGCCTCTGCAAAACCTACTATTTCATCAGGTGTTTCTCCACTTGAATGAAGTTCCGTTAGGAACTCTATTTTAACATCATCGTCCATATCCATTATTTTTATCATTGCATTTTTTGCAGCTTCCCTGGACATATTATTATATAACTCCGGATCACGCATCAAGGGCACCCCGTATTCTGTTTATATATTCTAAAAAACCACTTTCATCATTTTTTGCAAGCATTTTCTCCAGATATGACCCTATTGCAACACCAGAACCTCCACTTTTCATTAACGATTTTATATCCTCTTCCGTTTTTATACCAAAACCATATGTTATTTCCCTGCCAGGCAGTAAAGAATTTATTCTTTCTGTTGTATAATCAAGTTCATATGGTATATCTATTCCTGTTGAAGGCTGGAGACCATAATAAATCCAGGAATCTGTTAATTTTGATATATCAATTATAATTTTGTCAGGTGTGGCAGGTGAGAAGAATGGTATATATTCAAAACCATTTTTATTTAAATAGTTTATAGTATCTTTAGCTTCTGAATAATAATCTATAATTAAATCCGGTATAATAATGCCTGAAAAACTTCTTGATTTCAAATAATCTATAAATTCATTAAATTTTGGTTTTATATCTGAATAATATGATAATGAATACATTTTTATTCTGTTTTTGTGGAAATACGAGAATAAGTCCTTATATAAATTGTCATTAAAATTTTTATTTCCAATTTTATGCGTTTCACGTATTGTGGGCCCATCATATCTCGGGTCATTTGATGGAAATCCAAATTCTAAATAGTTTATTTTGTTTACTGGCATTATCCTTAAAAATTTCATCAAAGTTTGATTATCCGGATAACCCAAGGTGAAATACGGAATTAGATTTTTCATTGGGTATCACCGAAAATAGACAGGTCGAGCAAACCGTGACCGCTTACATTAACAACTATGGTTTTCTTATCGTTCTTATGTTCTTTAATATACTTTAACATTGTTGCAACTGCATGCCCTGATTCCGGTGCTATAATTACTCCCTGGGTATTTGCAAATATTTTTATTGCTTCCTTTACCTCATCCTGGGTTACCTCATCACTCTTTATTCTCCCCTTATTTATTAACAGGGACAACGAAGGTGAAGCACCATGATATCTTAATCCACCGGCATATATAGACGGGGGAACAAAATCAGCACCTAAGGAATACATCCTTACTTCAGGCAAAATGCCACCGGTATCCATCAAATCATATTTATATTCACCCCTTGAGAATTTTGGCACCTCATCTGCTGTTGTTGCTATTATTTCCGTATCCGGATGGTCAGGAATAAATGGAAATGTAAAACCACCGAAATTGCTTCCACCACCAACGCAACCTATTAAAACATCCGCATGTTCTCCTAAAAGTTCAAGCTGCTTCTTTGTTTCCTGGCCTATTACACTCTGGTGTGTTAATGAAACATTCATCACGCTAGCAACCATGTACCTGTAATCATGGTCCAGTGCATATTCAATAGCCTCACTTATGCCTATGCCTAATGTTCCTGTCGTATCCGGGTGTTCTTTTAACACCTTCCTGCCATACTCAGTTAAATTTGATGGGCTTGGAACAACATTTCCATTATATAAATTCATTACAATTTTTCTTAATGGTTTCTGCTCAAAACTTATTTTTACCATAAATATCTGTGCCGGCAATTTATACAATGACGCGGCCAAAGCAGTTGCAGATCCCCACTGACCTGCACCTGTTTCTGTTGTTACACCATTGACTCCCTCATTTTTGGCATAATATGCCTGTGGAATTGCTGTATTTATTTTGTGTGAACCTGATGCAGTTGCGCCCTCATATTTATAGAATATTTTACCATTATAATCCAGAAATTTTTCAAGATTTTTTGCTCTTATTAATGGTGTTGGCCTACCTATCTGTTGATACTGCTCCATTACCTCATCAGGTATTTTTTCATATCTCCTGAATGTAAATTCCTGTTTTAGGACCTCTCTGGGCAGTATTTTATTCAACAGATTTATTGACGAAAAATCGCTTTTAGAATCCCTTGGTGGTGCTAAAGGCTCAGGTAAATCGGGCACTACGTTATACCAGTTCTCCGGCATTATATCCTTGTTTATTGATGTAATCATGATTCTACATTGATATTCAATATATAAGCATTATTGATTATTATTTAAGTTTAATTATTAAATAATAATGTAAAGCAATTCATGTATAAGCATATTGCTGAATTATACAATGAAAAACCTGTTTAGTGCCAGTCATAATAGTACAAACATAAATTACCGTTTATTTCAATACACTTTTATAAATATAGCATTATTAACATATTAATCTTCAGCATATAATGATTATATGAACTGAGGTGATACTGTTTCTACATAAAAGTTTGAATATAGTAATATTAACCTATTATGTATACTGGTGTTATAGTTGCATCCAGAGGTATTTTTTGCCATTAAAATATATTATTGTGCTTGTTATAGGATTAATTGCAGGAAGAGCCGATATTCAATTAACAGAATAATACGGAATACAATAAAATAAATATGGAAAAAGGTAGCCCCATGGCTGAAAAATGATGGATAACTAGCCCTAACCATTATTCTTATATTATACTCATATTTTTATAATATAATGGCTTTATAGTATGTAACATGAGAATTGAGGTAATAAGAAAATGGAAATGGAGCCGCAAGATGGCAATAATATACTGGATATCCATATTTATAGGTTCTGGACCGGTGTCACTTCTTCTTGGTTTTAATTCTTATAAAGGAGCGGTTATTTTTGGAAATTCACCATTTGCCTATTATATGCTTAATGGCATTTTTGTGGCCACATTTTCTATATTATTTGTTTATCTTATTGACTTTATTATTAAGAAAAGAGGCAAACATAAAGGTTACATTTAAACAATCATATTAACTTTTATGTTGACATGCCAGATAAATATTAATAACGCATGAACAATTTTAATGCAAAGTTTATAAATTTATTTATTATTCTGTGTTTATGTATCTATTATTATACATAGGTCTATTTTCAGGATTTATTGCAGGATTATTTTCAGGTATATTTATTTACTCAAAAGTTCATAAAAGGATATATGACAATATAGGGAAGGATTTGAAAATTTCACTTAATGATTTTATGGTGAAGCAGAATGAAACATTAATGAATTCAAGCGTGTATGCATTTAAAAATGCAATAGAACTGGAGAAAAGTGAAAACGAAAAAAATACAATGAAAATAAATAGTTTAATCGAGCCATTAAAAAGTTCATTGGCAAACTACCAGAATTATGTTGACAGTATAGAAAAAGAGAGAAAAACAGAGTCCGGTGCATTAAAGGATAATCTTGACAGTTTATATAAAAAAATAAATGACCTGGAAAATGATACAAAAAAGTTGACAGGTGCATTGAAAAATCCATCAATAAGAGGCAAATGGGGGGAAATCACATTAAGGAGAGTTGTTGAGATAGCAGGCATGGCAAATTACTGTGATTTTTCTGAGCAGGTTGTATCAGCGGATAAAACAATTAAACCTGACATGGTAATAAATTTACCCAATGGAAGAAAGGTTATTGTTGATTCTAAAGTACCATTAAGTGGTTATTTTGAATACCTAGAAAATGAGGAGAATAAGAATATTTATCTGGAAAAATATATTTCTGCATTCAATAGCCACGTAAAGGAATTAGAATCAAAGAAATACTGGGAAAAGTTTGATAACTCTGTTGATTTTGTTGTCATGTTTCTGCCCATGGAATCATTATTGAGCTTGGTAATGGATAATTCAAGAGAGAGCGTCGAAGATTCCATATCAAAAAAGGTAATAATATCAACGCCCATAACACTTATATCATTATTATTAACTATACATATGGGATGGAAAGATATTAACACAATGAATAACTTCAATGAATTAATATCCAAAATTAAAAATTTTTATAATAATCTTGAGATGTTTATAAACGATTTTAATGAAACATCAAAAAATTTAGGCAAAACGGTTGATTATTTCAATAAAACAGCAAGAAATATGGAGAAAAAATTAGAACCTATAATAAATGATTTAATTAAAAATGAGCTGTCCAAAGATAATTCAAAATTAAAAATAGATGAGGTAAATAAAAAACCCGATGAAATTAATCATTTAAACTGAGTGAATAATCTATGATCTGATTTGCCATTAAACAATCCTATACGTATGGCAGAATCGATCCATCCATATGAATAATTCAATGCAGCAAAGGCATTAATCAAATCATCTTTTTCATAAAAGTATCTTGCATCATTATAATAATTTTTTATCATATTCAAATGATCTGAGGCGATGCCATATAAATAAGACTCTTCCGGAACAGAAATATTAATTTTACCTAATGCTTCTTCTTCAATTTTAAAATATTTTTCTACTTTCTCCTTTAAATCCATTTTTATATATTGTTATTTATTATTTTATTATTCCCAAAATTTAAATAAAAATTCATTATATAAAAAAATGAAAAATGTTATAATGAGTGTTGACACAGGCATAGATGATGCCATGGCCATATACTTATTATCAAAATACATTAATATAGATTATATAATAGCAACATCTGGAAATTCCTATTTAAATAACACATTTAACAATACTAACTTTGTTGTAAAATCATTAAATTTGGATATACCTGTGTATAAAGGATCAGAGAATCCATTAATAAGGCCACATTTTGAGGAGAAATATCATGGAGAATACGGCCTTGCAGATTACAGGGCCGAAAATATTATAAAAAAAGAAAATGGAATAGTTAAATTAATTGATAGCTTAAATAAGGATAAATATACAATATTAAGTACCGGGCCACTGACGGATATAGCACTGGCATTGTCCGTGGAACCCAGTATATCTGACAATATAGAAAAAATAATAATAATGGGAGGGGCCTTCCATTTAAATGAATATGGAAATGGTAATATAAATAATGCAGAGTTTAATATATATTATGACCCGGAGGCTGCAAAAATAGTTTTTAAAAATAATATAAATGAATATATAATAGGTTTGGATGTAACAATGGATCCAAAATTTTCAATGGATAATAATGATTTTAATAAAATTAAGAATAATAATATACCTGGAATTATAATTAAATTATCAGAATACTTAATTTTAAAGCACAAAAGGTTATATTTCCATGACCCTATAGCTGCCCTCTGCTTAATAAATGAAAATTTATTTAAATTTATTGATGCAGATGTTTCTGTTGATAATAATGGCATTACAGCGTTAAAAAATGCTTCAGGGAATATAAATAAAAAAATAGCGATAGACCTTGATTATAATGGGTTTAAAAGTTATTTATATGATAAAATATTTAATGAATAATATTATATTTCCAGAATAGACCCATAGCCGATTAATCTCCATCTGTTTGATATTCTTCTACCTATAGCAACCCTATCATTTATATTTCCTGCAACAGGGTATTTTAAAGAAACATCAATTCTTTCATCCTTTATTGATGTGATAACCCCGACAGTATTTGCAGTGCCTACAGTAAGCATAATTGTTTCATTTGTTTTTAATGGCTCCACATTTAATTCTTCATCAAAGCCAACAACCCGGTTTAAAAGATGCGAATTCATTGTTATATTAAACAGTGTTTTTGGCACTCTTCCCTTTTTGCCAATGATTCTTCCAGTAAATGAATCGCCCTTTGTTAAGAACGGATCAAGTGTTGTTCCAACTGCTGCCAGTCCACCCGGGACTATTGAATCATAACTATCTGATCCTGCCATTAGTGAAACTATTTTTGTTGTTATATTTTCCCAGACATTTTTATTTCCCTTTGTTAGCTGTATTCCGGGTGATATTTCTATCTCATCATCCACGCTTAATTTTCCTTTAATTAATGACCCACCGAGAACACCGCCTTTTAAATTTTTTGGCTTTGTTCCTGGTTTGTTTATATCAAATGACCTTGCTATATACATCATTGGGTCATCATTTTCATTAAGAACTGGAGTTTTAACAATTTTTTCTATTGCCTCTAAAACTATATTTATATTTGTACTGTGGTATGCACTTACCGGGATTACCGGTGCATTTTCTGCTATGCTGCCTTTCAAAAAGTTTTTAATTTCTTTATAACTTTCAACTGCCCTTTCCTTTGTTACTAAATCTATTTTATTCTGAACAACTATAATTTCTTTAATGCCCATTATCTCCAGGGCAGTTAAATGTTCTCTTGTCTGGGGCTGGGGGCAGTATTCATTTGCAGCAATTACTAAAATTGCTCCATTCATTATTGAAGACCCGGATAACATTGTAGCCATTAACGTTTCATGTCCCGGGGCATCAACTATAGATATAACCCTTGATACCTTGCAATCATCATTTAATTTTTTATTTGAATAAAACTCTTTTCCACTGCTATCATAACACTTATATATAGGCGTATCTGCATATCCAAGTTTTATTGATATACCTCTTTTAACCTCCTCTGAATGTATATCTGTTTTTTTACCTGTTAAAGCATATGTTAAAGTACTTTTACCATGGTCAACATGCCCGACCATGCCTATATTTACAGAAGGCTGTTCCATTACTGTTCTCCCTTTTCCTCTTTATTTTCCACTTCCAGGGGAGTTTCTCCATACTGGGTTATAACAAGATTTAACTGTGATATATCTGAACCAATAATATTGCCCCTGAATGTTACCCTTTTCCTTATCCCATTCTTGCCCTTTCTTCCGGTATTGTATGATACCAGAATCCTTTTTGTGCCTGCTATTGACAGATCCTTTTTCATTGGAAAACCGTTATTGGCACTTCCACCTGTTAGTTTCATTTTATAGCCAGGCATTTCAAAGAATATACCATCGATTTCCTCACCTATTCTTCTTCCTGATAATGAACCGAGAACATCATCTGATATTTCTTTTTTGTATGTTTTTCCTGTTTTTTTATCTGCAATTACTGCCACTACCATAATAAACACCTTAATAGTTATTTATTCCTTATTCCATGCTTATTAATAAAATTATAGATTAAATAGCATTTTAATTTAAATAATTATTTTATATTATTTTCTATTAAAAATGAGATAAAATTATTGATTGCCCTGGATCTATGTGAAATTCTATTCTTTTCCTCAAGGGTTACTTCAGCCAATGTTTTATTATAATTTTCAGGTATAAATATTGGGTCATAACCAAATTTATTCTCTCCTTTTTCTTCACCGGATATTTTACCATTTAAGATGCCGGTAAACTGGTATACTTTTTCATAATAAAATGATATAACTGTTTTAAAATATGCCCTGGACCCGGATGCAAGTTTTATAATGTTCTTATTGCCAAGTGTTTCCTGTACATAGGATGCATATGGACCTGGAAATCCATTCAATTCGTCTATATAAAGGCCGGTATCATCAATAAAATATGGAGGATCAACAATATTTTCAAGTTTTTTGCAGCTATCCTCTGAAATATAATCAGTATTATCTGCCTGTATTTCCTCATATTCCATTTTTATCCAGTTAATTTTTATTTTATTATTTTCCATGATAGCATTTACTTCATTAAATTTATTTGGATTGTGCGTTATAAAATTTATCATTGATCTGATATTATAATGAATTATTTATTTTTTATTTTAATGCTATAATGTGTAAAGCATATTTATTTGTAGATATCACACGTATCTTCTTCTTTCGCTGATTTTTTTTACTGTGTCCATTATATCTTTATAGCCATGATAATTATTTCTATATGAATTTAAAAATATATTTTGCATTTTATTCCAGCATTTGTACAGTGCTTTTAGTGATTCAATGAATAAAAATATATCATCGCCCATATCTTCTAACTCCGGATGTAAACTCCCCATGCTCGGATCTATTAAGTATATTTTATTTTCTTTTACTATTATATTATTTGGTGTTAAATCGCCATGCGTTATTTTTAAAGAGTGCATTTTACCTATTATTTCACCAGTTTTTGATAGAACATCGTTATAATTGCTGTTATTAATTAGATATTCATTTAAAGTTATTCCATCTATATTTTCCATGGTCAATTCCATATCATATTTATTAAAGTCATATATCACGGGAACATTGAAATTTTTTTCGTATAAATTGTATAATATTAGAAATTCATTCTTCATCCTTGCATATCTTATTTTTTTATCTAACTCATTATTCCTATAACCTTTTATTATCCTCCTTTTTATTATAACATTTCTGTTGAAGAATTCAGACCTCTTTATTATTGACTCTGCACCCTTATTTTTATTTATTGTATTATTATTAGATTTAATCCACGGGGCATAAACCTCATCTATTCTATATTTTTGATTAATTTTTGTATCCATAATATTCATTCTTGTTCCAGAGTTATACATAAGCAACCCTGCCTGGGCTATCATTGCACCATTATCCATGCAGTATTTTTTATCTGTTAAATATGCTTTATAACCTGCATCCTTGGCCATTAATGATACCATTGACCTTAGCCTATCATTTCTTGCAACACCGCCGGCAAGTAAAATTTCATTTTTGTTTGTATAATACAAAGCCCTTTCTAAAACCTCAATGACCATGGAAAATGATACTTCCTGCATGCTATAACATATATCGTTTATACTTTCCTTTTTTAAATAACTCTTTGCAGCTGTATATAAGCCTGAAAAAGAGGTATCCATACCCTTTACTGAATACGGTAAATCCAGTAATTTATTACCTTTTAAAGCAAGTTTTTCTATTACAGGGCCACCGGGGAAAGGTATACCAGAATCCCTTGCAAATTTATCAAGCATATTGCCTAAACCAATATCCATAGTTTCTCCTAAAACAATATACCTGTCAAGCTCATGTGCTATTATCTGTGTGTTTCCACCTGAAATATATAGCATAATGGGATCTTTTGCACCTGATAGTTTCCTTCCAATTTCCACATGCCCCATCGGGTGGTTAACACCTATTACCGGTATATTATATTTTATTGAAAATGCTCTTGCTGCGGTTGCAACAACTCTCAGGCATGGTCCAAGTCCAGGCCCCATAGAAAATGTAACTAAACCTATATCTTCAGGTTTAACATTTGCATTGTCAAATGCATCTTTCATTATATCTATTATTTTATCTGCATGATGTATTGCTGCTTCCCTTGGGTGTATTCCACCAGTTTCAGGTATATAAGTTGACGATGAGTTTGATAATATAGAATTTTCACTCACTATCCCGGCACTTACTGTATGCGCTGTGCCTTCTAAACCTAATACTAACATAAAACTATATTATTATTTAATATTTTAATCTATAATCAATAAAAAATAAATATAAAAATTTAATAAATAGATTATTAATTTTAATCCTTGTATTTTATTTTTGATGATGCACGGAACACAAACTTTTCCTTTGCTGGAACCTTTATTTCGGCTCTTGTCTGAGGATTTCTTGCTGTTCTTGCACTCTGTTTTTTTCTTTCAAAAATTCCAAAGCCAGCCAGATTTATTTTTGATCCCTTGTCTACTTCTGAAACTGTTTCATTCAGGAACTCTGTTATAACATCTGCTGCTTTCTTCTGTGTTATTCCGGTTTTCTTGGCTACTGTTTTTGATAATTCACTTATTCCAACCATTTTTTCACCAATACCATAATATATACAGATGTATTAAAATCTTTCGATTCAATTTTTAATAAATCATTGATTTCACTAATTTATCCTATATTCAAAAAATTTAATAAAAAGAATTAGATAAATAATAAAGGAAAAAATGTTTAATAAAAATTATATATATTATAAATATAATGAGTTATGAGATTAATAGAGAATTGGTTTTCAGAGAGATATTCAGATAATTTACAGCTATCGTTCAGGGTAAAAGACCAGCTATTATCAATTAAAACAGATTATCAGAGAATAGATTTATTTGATACATATGACTTTGGAAAATTATTATCAATAGACGGTACAGTTCAGTTAACGGAAAGAGATGAATACATATACCATGAAATGATAACAATGTTGCCATACTATTTTAATACAAAACCAGAAACTGCATTGATTATCGGTGGTGGCGATGGTGGGGCAGCAAAGAGGTTATTAAAACTCAATTTTAAAAATATCGTAAATGCTGAAATAGACAGAAATGTTGTCGAGGTTTCAAGGAAATATTTTCCGGAAATAGCATCATCCTTTGATGATAAAAGGGTAAAATTAATTATAGGCGATGGTATAAAATATATTAAAAATAGCAATGAAAAATTTGACAGAATAATAATAGATTCAACAGATCCTGTTGGACCTGCTGAGGGTTTATTCTCAAAGGAATTTTATAATGATATCAAAAACCATTTAACTGACGGTGGTATTGCTGTAACACAGTCAGGTTCACCTTATTACCAGGAAAAGGCATTATCATTGGCATACAAAGGTCTTTCAGGTGTATTTAGTAATGTAAAAACATATCTGGCATTTATACCAACATACCCGAGTGGACTGTGGTCATTTACAATGGCATCCGAAAGAGCTTTTAAAATAAGGGATGAAAATGTAATTAATGGCACATATTTTAATAAAGATATTTTAGCGGGCTCATTTTATCTACCTGAATTTGTTAAGAAAATAATAATCTAATTATCTTTTTATACCCCATTTATGCTTTGCATCCTTTAAATTATCTTTATATTTTTCTCCGAACTTTTTTGATATCCTTTCTAAATCTGGTAAATTTTCTAAAAATGTTTTCTTGCTTTCACTGTTAATCATATCTTTAAATTTTTTAATATCGTTAATATTAGTTATTGCCAGATATACAAAATATATAAAAGCTATAAAAGATACTATCAATACCCAGTACTCCCATGATCCTATCCCATCCAAAATTCCCACATGTGCCATTATAACTGCATTCCTAAAAACAAGGCCGTTTATTGATACTATTAAAAAAAACAAGGATACCGCACTTATTAGAATGTATAGTATATACAACTTATCATTTCCCATAAAAATGATATGTATAATATGGTTTTAAATTTTATTATTTTAACTTTGAAAAAAATTTTTTTCTTTCCTTGGAATTATAGCCGGTTAATTTTTCCAGCAAATCATTAAATTTTCTTATTGTTTCGGATGGATTCTTATATTCAGTATCTGTTTCTGTTTCCATATATAATTTCTTGCCATCTGCCCATACCTCAAGCTTTTTTAAGCCCGGAAATGATGATATTATATGTCCGTTTGAAACTGTATAATTGCCTACTTCTGATTTTAATACATCTATAATGTAATCATTACTCATTTTTATTGTTTTTTTCACAGGGTATTCTCTCATAATTTCACCTATATTTTTTTTGCAAATTTTTTCTGGTATTTTTTTGATAATGCACGCCAGTACATTAATTCCATATACTGTGCATCATGTTCTAATAATGGTGACATCGATATTATGGTCATATCATTTTCTATGTTTGCAATAACCTCGGACAGCGTTTCAAATTTTAAATCACCATGCTTTATTGCCGTGATCTTTAATTCGTTACCATTGCTGTAGTCCACACCACCAAATTCCGTGTATAGATCCCCCTTTGCATATTTTGAAAATGATGAAATAACATCCTCAAAATTCTTTGTTTCAATTAAGGAACCGTTGTTTACAGAATGTATATGTGGAAAATTAAGTATTGGTTCAACATCCGGGATTCTATCTGCAAGATAGAAGAGTTCCTTCTGTGTACCGAATAAATCTTTCTTGCCTGATGATTCTACACCTATATATGGATACCCCATATCGTGTGGAAATTCCTTTGCCAGGTCTGCATATATTTTAAGTGCTTTTTTTGTGCTATCTGATTTTCTTTTGCAGTAAAAGCCCGTATGTGTTATTATCCTTTTTGCACCCATGGCTTTTCCTATTAATAATGACCACCTTATATGGTTCAACGATTTTTCTGCCATTTCCCCACCATTTAATAAATCCATATAATATGGAGCATGCATTGATATGTTTACATCAAGTTCTTCCGCAATCTGTTTTCCATCATTTAAATCATCATAATTCCTTGCCATGTTCCAGAATAGTTCCTGAACAATATCATCTTCCTCTATTTTTTTATCAGTTCCAATACTTTCATAATTACCGTTTTCATCAGGCCTCAAAACATCAACTATTATAGAATCCTCAACCTCACGTGGATACATATCGGCGTATTCCATGGCCGGATTTTCACTTACATTTACTCTTAAAAGCTGAACTTCCAGTGAGTTAAGACCAAGATTTGCAACACTTTCAATAGAATCTATATAAGTTCGCCCTTTGCTTGTCAGGGGTATACCCGCTACTCCAAATCTAATCATTCACTTTAATAATAGTTATGCATTATTTTAATTTTTTCAATTAATCCAAATTATAAGAATAAATATGGTATATTAAACTTGCAATTAATTAAAGATATTTTTATGGCTTATAATTATAGCCACGGTAGTATACTGGTTAAATTTTTATATAACATTAATATAGAATATATTATAACGAATAGGTTATATACATTTTAAACATAACATTATATGATAATGAAAAATTATCATAAGATAATTAATAAAAGTAACGGTGATAATGATGAATGTCGATCCAAACATAACAAAATATCTTATCAAAGCCAAAATAATTACAGACGGTGTCGTTGAAAAACCAGACATTGTAGGTGCTATATTTGGCCAGACCGAGGGCTTACTTGGTGATGAATTAGATTTAAGGGATTTACAGAAGAGTGGCAAAATAGGTAGAATAGAAGTGGATATTGATACGAAGAAGGGTAGAACAGAGGGTTTTGCTCTGATACCTTCTGGGCTTGATCAGGTAGAAAGCTCTATACTTGCTGCGGCGCTTGAAACAATAGATAGAATAGGACCATGCAAAGCTAAGGTTGAGATAGAAAACATAGAAGACGTAAGGGTAAATAAAAGAGATAAAGTAATACAGAGGGCAGAGGAATTATATAAAAACATGGGTAATAATGGAAAAAGCCTGAGTGAAAGTATAATACAGTCTGTAAGGGAAGATGTGGAGAAAAAGGAGATAATATCATATAGTGAAGAACACTTACCTGCAGGCCCCATGATAAATACATCTGATTCCATAATAGTTGTTGAAGGAAGAAATGATGTTTTAAATTTATTAAAATATGGAATAAAGAATACTATAGCTGTGCAGGGAACTAATGTGCCCAAGGCTGTAAAAGAACTGTCAAAATCAAGGACTGTAACTTTATTTGTTGACGGTGACCACGGAGGAGAGTTAATAATAAAGGAAATGCTGCAGGTAGCAGATGTTGATTTCATAGCAAGGGCGCCTCCAGGAACAGAAGTAGAGGAATTGACATACAAACAAATAGTTAAAGCATTAAAATATAAAACACCTGTTGAACAGTATTTAGAATCGCATGGGATGATAGAAGAATTAAAGGAATTTAATGAAAAAATAACTAAAAACAATGAGAATGTTAAAATAGAAAGTAAAAGCGAAAACAAAATAGAAAACAGTGAAAAAAATACAGGGAACAATAACGGTAAAAAGGAAATAATTAATAAATCAGAAACATCGGTTTCAACCATTGAGGAGCTTAAGGATATAAATGACCCGAGATTTATAAGAAATAAATTAAATGAATTGTATGAAAGCAAGGCAATGGAAATATATGATGATAGTTCAAATCCTATAGCTAGATATCCGGTTTCTGATGCAGCAGAATTAATACAGAATGTTAAAAATGGAATTACAGTAATAACAGGTGGTGTTATATCACAGAGATTTATAGATATAGCATATAACCTTGGAATAAAAAATATATACGGCATGAAAATGGGTCATGTAACAAAAAAACCGGATGATATAAGGGTGGTTACATGGGAACATATATAAATATAGATAAATATCCAGATACATCCTATATTAAAATACCGACCAATCCGCTGGATAGGGTTATAGGTCAGAATGAAGCAGTAAGATTAGCTCTTATTGCGTCCAGGCAGAGAAGGAATCTATTGCTTGTGGGACCACCAGGGGTTGGAAAATCAATGATTGCTCAGGCAATGTCATTTTACATTGAAAGGCCCAAGGAGGAAATAAGGGTTGTACACAACCCTACATACCCTGAAAGGCCATTTATAGAAGTGAAAACAATAGATGAAATAGAAAAGGAAAAGCACGAAATGAATTCTATAGAAGGCGTGGCAATAGACCCAAAAGATGCACCGCAGAATGTTGCGGAACGCCTTGGTTACAAATGCCCACACTGTGGTTTTTATTCATCGCCTACTGAAAATATATGCCCTAACTGTAATAACAGCAAGGTTATTAATAATGGCCAGGGACCATTTAATGATGTTTTTAATGTAATAGGTGTAGCTTTTGGTGTGAATAACAATAATGAGCGGGTAACCCAAACAAGGAAAATCGGTGACAGGGAAGAAATAGTTGTATATGAAAAATATGGCGATAAAATAAGGGTATTAGATGAAAAAACGCTTGAAAGAAGAAGAAACCTTGAAAAGAAAAGCCCAAGCAAGGTAATAGTACCCATAGATAGAAATCCTTTCGTACTTGCAACAGGTGCCAGTGAAACAGAGCTTTTAGGTGATGTAAGGCATGACCCATATGGAGGGCACCCCCAATTAGGTACATTACCATATGAAAGGGTAATTGCAGGTTCAATACATATGGCACATGAAGGCGTATTATTTATAGATGAGATAACACATTTGGGTAATTTACAGAGATTTATCTTAACAGCAATGCAGGAGAGAGAATTCCCAATAGTTGGGAGAAACCCTCAAAGTGCAGGTGCAAGTGTGAAAGTTGATGATGTGCCTACAGATTTTATTCTGGTGGCTGCATGTAACATAGAGGATTTACAGTATATATTAAGCCCATTAAGATCCAGAATAGTCGGCAATGGCTACGAAATTTTAATGGAAGACTCAATGCCAGACAATAAAGAAAACAGATTAAAATATTTACAGTTTATAGCACAGGAAATAAACATGGATGGCAAAATACCACATATGGAAATAGAGGCAACAGACCTTATAATAGAGGAGGGTAAACGCAAGGCAAAAGAAAACCATAAAAACAACGCATTAACATTAAGGCTAAGAGAATTAGGGGGTTTAATAAGGGCCTCAGGCGATATGGCTATTGAAAAAAACCATAAATTAATAGGAAAGTCTGATGTTAAAGATGCCCTAGAATTATATGTACCTGTGGAAGAAAAAATAAAGAAATATTATGGAAGCATGCATAATGCCCTTGGTGAAGAATCCACGGGTTCACAGAAAGGAGAATATTACAGTTATTATAATTACAACGACGACAGATCTTATAAGTGACATGCTACCTGGCTAACGCAATGGAATTACTGCTTCAACCTGTGTGCTTGCATTACTTTTTCCTTTTACAGGGGGAATAATGTATTGATGCCTCTGCCCACAAACGTAAATTGCCAATGCCCATTGATACTCCAGATTTAATTAATACAAATTTTTTATATTTATTGCTGCATTTAAATCAATATCAATAGTAAAATCACATAGACTTATATGACAATTTAGTTCATGTTTTATATGTATACATTTTGAACACATTTTAGATGATGGATCAAACATACCTATTTCTATTAAATTCATGTGCTTAAACATTTTTAATGGTTTATCAAATTTAGGTAAATATAAGTTATTGCTTTCTATATGAAAATGCTATGTAAATATTGTATTTATAAGCTTTAAACATGCCATTTATGCAGTTGTTATATTTTATAGAAGTATTACTCTGTCATCATCTATTTCGCAAAATACCTTAACTATCTCCAGGACAAATGTTTTATTTTTAAACTTATTTTAAAAGTTAATATAAAAGTTGTTTATACTGTTTAAATGAGCCTTATAATTTTATTTGTAACTGTCCTTGTGGCACTGTTCGCAATAATGAATCCTATAGGTGCTGTGCCCATTCTTATATCATTAACTGATGGTTATAGCTTAAAGGAGAGAAAAGATGTTATAATAAAAAGTGTATACATGGCATCAGGCATGATTTTTGGATTTATGTTCATTGGAGTATATATATTTGATATACTTGGAATAAGCATATATGACTTTGAAATTGCAGGAGGAGCTCTATTATTTAAGGTTGGTTTTGATATGCTTCAGGGAAAAACATCAAACACAAAAATTACACAGGCCGAAAAAGATGATTCTGCGGAGAGAGAGGCCATTGGAATAGCACCAATAGGGACTCCATTACTGGCAGGCCCCGGGTCTATAACAACAGCCATAATTTATTTTAATAGTACAGGTATAACATTAATAGAAAGGGTTATCGTTGTAATTGCCGTTGCTATAGTCCTTTTACTTGCATATTTTTTATTAAAGTATTCCATAAAAATATTTGCAAAACTTGGTAAGACCGGATCAATAGTAATATCAAGAATAATGGGCTTATTGCTTACTGCAATAGCTGTTGAACTTATAACCAATGGCATAATTAAGATATTTTTATAAATGTTTTAAACATATTATTGTAATCATCAACTGATAGCTGCCCTGGAGCTGTGTTTTCAATATATTTTGCATACACTATATCTGAAACAAGACCACCTGAAACAATCCTTAAAAAACTATTGTTTTCTCCCATAGGTATAAATGCGATCTTTATTTTATATTTACTTTTAAATCTCGATATTTTATCTAAATCATCAATGAATTTTTCATTGTCTGTGTATGTTAAAGCAATTTTATATATATCAGGATTTATAGCAATAAACCTGTTAAGAATTTTTATAACATCATCATTATTATTTCCATGATGTGATAGCATTAATCTCGAATTTTTGAATGTGTCTCTATTATAATTAAATGAATTTATATCTATATCAATTATAGGAGCATTATTCTTTATTGCTGTGTCATAGACATTATTTAATTCTATATTGTTATTTGATCTGAATGTAAATATATATAAAACATTATTTTCATTTAAAAAATTTAATATTTTTATCAAATTTTCTTTACTTTTATCCTCAAATAAATCATATCTTATTTCATATTTGCTTTTAAATGATAAACTATTTTTATCAAATGCATTTTTCATTTCATTAAATTCTTTGAAATAAATAGATATAAATATATCTGGGATTCCCATATAGGGTTATTATAATTTAATATTAAAAATAATTCATTTATCTATTTTGTAATTTTTGTGTATATAATTATATTAGCTAATTTTAAAAATTTAAATACTAAATTTATGATATATAAAAAATGCTTCAGTGAAAATAAAGAAGTTTTAACGATAAAATTTATTTTTAATCTTTAATAACCATATAATGGAAGTTATAAATGGGAATAAGATATATGAAAGGATAAATGATAAGGATGACGTATTATATATATTATTAGCGGGTACAACAAAAATTTCAACTATAAATGGTATATCCGCAGCTGGAGAATCTCCAGAATTAACAAAACTAACACCGGTTTTAGATTCAGAGATAATATATTCAGGGAAATGTTTAAGCTATAATGTTATACCTATGACATCCAACGGCATACCAACACCGGCAATAATTACAAGGGCTTCAAATGAGGTTTCAAAGATAAATACATTAATAATAGACTCAGGTTTAATGGAATACCCGAAAATCCCATTTTTATATACAGGATTAAAGGAAGCAAAAAAATTTTCTGAGGAAACTGCATTGGAAAACTATGAAAATGCGGTAAATTATGGAGAATATATAGGAAAATTAATAGATAATAAATATAAATATATATTTATTGCCGAGAGCGTCCCCGGTGGTACAACAACTGCATATGCCGTTTTAAAGGCTTTGGGTTATGATTATATGACAAGCAGTTCTTTAAAGGATAATCCAGGTATTATAAAAAATGATTTGGTTGAAAAAGCATTTAAAAGAATAAGATTAAACAGAAATGATTATAATAATATTATAAAGGAATATGGAGATTATATGATGGCATTATCTATAGGCATAAGCAGGAATGTTAAAAAATCAAACATAATTTATTCAGGCGGTACACAGATGGCCAATGTTTATCTATTAGATAAATTAATGAATAGATCAAAGAATAGATATGTATTTACAACAAAATATATAATGAATGATGATCATAATTTAATGAAGAACATAGTAAATGATAATGTAATGTATTCAAATACAGATTTTTCAGGCATAAATGGGTTAAAGTACTATGAAAATGGTTATGTTAAAGAGGGTACAGGCTTCGGTGCAACCTTTGGATTATCGTATATATTTTCAGAGGATGAAAATATGATATATGATAATATTAAAAGGGTTTATAATTCATTTCTAAATTAAAATTTTTTCATTGCATCAATAAAGCTTTCAAATGATACTGAGATAAACCTTGACATAAATGGTTTCTTCGGTGTTAAATTTTTTGTTTTGTTATCTTTTTGTTCTTTTTTTAATTCATTTAATGCGTAATTTAAATCACCTATATCATCAATTAAATGGTTCTCCTTGCCCATTTTAGCTGAAAATACTAAACCTGTTGCAATGTTGTCTATTTCCTCATCACTGTAATTTCTCCTTTTCTTTACCTCGTTTTTGAATTTTAAAAATATATCTTTCATGATATTATTATAAATTTTTTCTTCTTCATCGGTCATTTTCCTGAAAGGAGAGTTGATATCCTTATATTTGCCTATTTTATTTATTCTCATTTTTATTCCTATTGTATCCATAAATTCAGACAAATCAGGTGACATACTTATTACACCTATTGAGCCCACTATTGATGTTTCCATTGCAAAGATCTTTTTTGCAGAGCACGATAGCCAGTAAGCACCTGAAGCCCCGATACCTTCTATCAATGCATACACTGTTTTATTTTTGCCTATTTCAATTAGTTTATTATATAAAATTTCTGTTGCATTGGCATCACCACCACCTGAATTTATTATTAATAATAGCCCTTTTATCTTCTTTTTTTTATTTATATAATCAAGAACTGGCATATACCTTGATAACATTGATGAATTTATTGTTCCATTAAAATTTAATATTGCTATCATATATAATATATGAATATTAAATATTAAAACTATTCCTTATATTATCATTGAAATCATTTAATGTTTTCTCGGGATTACTGGAAGCATAAATAGACCTGCCTATAATAACATAATCCGACCCAAGCATTAATGCATTTAAAATATCCCCACCCTGAGCACCGGCACCAGGAGATATTATCTTTAAATCACCTGATAATTCCTTAACCTTCTTTAAATATAACGGCCTGTTTGCAGGCGCAACCAAACCATAAACACCGGCTTTTTTAGACATTTCTATTAATTTTTCGGTAAGGGCATCTATATATGATTCCTGCGACATTGAAACAACAGAGAATACCTTTGTATCCTTTGCAGAGTCAACAACTGCTTTTAATGATTTGTAACCTGTGAATGCATGTGCTATAATTCCCCATGCATTATTTTCATTTACTTTTTCTGTTATAAGTTTATCTGTATTATCTATATCTGCAAGCTTAAAATCACATATTATTTTAGAATATTTTGATAATTCCCTAACAATTTTAATACCGTTTTCTAAAATTATTGGCCAGTTAACCTTTATTGCAAATACCTTATCCCCAAGAGTTTTTGCAAGGCTTATAGCTTCATCATGATCATAGATATCCAAGGCAAATATTATTTTATTTTCCATTGCTGGCTATTTATATTACATTAATAAATTTAATCCTCTAAATCGCTGCTGATGGAAAAAATGAATAGTATGAGAATAATTGGGAAGTTACATAGCAAAATAAATGAAACCGGGACTTTAATGAAATGTAGATAGGAACTATCTTACCTGTTTGATTCACTTCCGGGCAACAAAAATGTTGTCAAGGTCTTAGATATAGTGTTGGGGTTAAGATAAATCCGGATTCAAAGAACCAGAAAAAGCTTTGAGGGAAGGAAATAACATGCCTTAGATGTAAAAGATATAACATATATTATATAAATGAAAGAAATTATGATTCATGCTTGATCAGGATTTAATAAAAAGCGGGTCTATAAAATTCGGTGATTTTGTATTGACTTCAGGTAAAAAATCGGATTATTATATTGATATAAAGGAGGGTGCTACAGAACCGGAACTGTTAAATGAAATTTCGATAGAATTATCTAAAAGATTAATTGCAAAAAAAATAGCAGGCATGGAATTAGGTGCAGTTCCATTAATTGTTGCAACATCATTAAAGGCGAATATCCCATATATAATAGTAAGAAAGGAGGAGAGAGAGCACGGAATAAGGAAAAGAATTATAGGGAATATAAATGAAAATGAGGAAATAGACTTAATAGAGGATGTTGTTACGACAGGAAATTCATTATTAAAAACTGCGGATGTATTGAGAAAAAACAATGCAGTAATAAAACATGCAATATGTGTTGTAGACAGGGAATCCGGTGGTTATGAATTATTAAAAGAAAACGGAATAGAATTAGAATCATTAGTTAAAATATCTGATATACTAAAATCAAGATAATGTATCATCTATTCTTCCAAGTTCTATTGAAGTTGTGGCCTTTCCAACTAAAACACCATTAGAGTTTGTTATTATTGATGAACCTATATAATAACTTCCATAATTTGCTGTTCCTGTATTTACATTTATTCCGAATAATTCCTTTAAATTCTTTATTTCATCATCGGTAATTTCAGGTGATACTAACATACCCTTGTCGTTTAAAACAGCAACGCTACCCACTGTTTTAACACCGGCTATGCTTGACTTTATTACCTCAACATTAAGTGTATCTGCTATTGCCTTTTCTGATGATTCTGTAAACTCTGGATGTATTACTGCAGCTTTATCATTTGTTATTATATTATTACCTACTGCATTTAACCTGTCCTTTAAAAATAATATATTCCTATCACCTATATCAATGCCTTTGAAATCATTTTTTGTGGCCAATCCGGATACAACAATGCCACTTGAATTAAATGCTATCATTGTGCCTATTAAACTAAAATTATCTATTATAATATGCAGTGTATTTACATTAAGTATGTCCTTTATTACATTTTCTGCATCCGAACTTATATTTTTTGGCACAAAAGCTGTGTCTTTATAGGATTTTACATAAACACCTATAAAATCGCTATCAAAGATAGAAAATTGTTTTATCATAATTTTTATGGAAGTAATATTTCTGTTGTTCCATCCTCTAATTTTATTATCTTTAAACTAATTTTTGTTTTTATATGTTTCCTTCCTCTATCCCAGATCATTTCATTAACCTTATTATCTACCCATATTTTACCTAATTCTGATTTTGTATATTTTGATACACTATCCTTTATTATTCTTATTGCCGTATCTGCCCTTCTTGACTTTGATGAAAATCTTGCCTTTCTCAGGGATATATTTATCAGTTCTTCATTTGTTAGTTCCTGGTTCTCAACCATTATAAACACCTCATAATTTTAAATTTGACCTTCTCCAGTTTCTTCTCTTTGGGTTCTGTGTCATTTTTCTATCTGTTTTTAACATTACCCATCCCGGTACCCTTCTATTTGATTTTATCTGTTTCATTAATCTCAATTTCTTGCCCAATGGCTTATTTCTACTCATTTTCATCTCCTCTCTATTTTTGTTTCATGCTGGTTTCCTATTAACCTGGAAAGTATATTCTTTAATTCTTCATCGCCTATAACCCTATTTATTCTTCCCATACCTGCAAGCTGTATTAACTGGTTTTCCACATTATCAACAAGATCTGGTCTTACAAGCTTTAATGTGTTTAATCTCTCCCTTGCTTCTGAAGAAAGTATCTGGCGGAGAATCTGCTGCCTTCTTGCCTCTTCCTGCTGTGCCTGCTGATTATTATCTTCATCATTTTGACTTCTCTGAGCGTCTCTCTGCATTTCCTCAAATTTGCGCTTTCTTATCCTATCCAACTCATCGTCGTCACCCATAGATATACCTCCATATATTCATAGAACATTTATAAATATTTTTCAAACACTTTATCCTTTTCACTTAATTCTTTCATTACTTCTTTTGATGCCTTATCAAGTAATGACTGCCCGGCAGGTGTGATTATCCTGCCTGTTTTATCCTTTTTTACATAATTCATTGATTCCAGGGTTTGTAATATATTCCTTACTATGAACCTGCTGCCCGAAACAGGATGGTATCTCTTTGTTCCCCTATCCTGCCTGCTACCATATTCCTGGCTTAATCTGGATATGCCTATATTGCCTTTAAGGTATACCTTTCTTAATACAGATGCCAATCTTGTATAATACCAGTCATCCTGTGCCCATGCCTTCTCTCTGCCCATTCCATCCTTAACATATTCTGTCCATTCAGGGATAGTTACATCTTTTTCCTTAAATTCCGATGCAATTTTATTTATTAATAAATCTGCAGGTACTTCTTTTACATCTACCATATTATCACGATGTAGGTTTATTTATAAACTATTTATAAGATTTTCGTATTTTAAAAAAGTTTTTGTTTAATACAATTATTATAAATAGAATTATATTTACAATAATATCTATTGAAATAAATGAAAATAATGAATAATAAACAACGTGATATAAAATATATGATATGCCTAAAACTGGAATTATCGACGCCGTAAGTATTATAATTGAAATTATAAATACCGGCAGTAAAGGATATTTACCGAATGAATAATAATTCAAATTTGAAGCCGCGGCAGGCACCTTTTTAATTAGCCTTTTAATATTTGTGTATAAAATAATATAAAATAATAATAATACATCAATAAATTCCACTATATCAATTACGCCTATATTTTTTATTAACAACGATGAAATTATTATCAATACCATGGCTATAACAGCAAAAATGATTAAACCGAATATGCTTTTATAATACGATATTTGATTTTTTGTTACAGGCAGTGAGTTTAATATTTCTATGCCTTTTCCTTCTATTACAAGCAAAAATAATGAGTAAAATGATGAAACAAATATTGTAAGATATATTAATATTATAAGCGTTGATGAGAAAATTCCTGTGCCTATTTCCAGGAATAATGGTATTGTAAATAATACTGGCAGAAATATATATGTTAAATTCTGAGATTTCCTGAAAGTACTTTTTATATCCTTCTTTATAAAGCCTTTATATAATTTATCGGATTTAATTTCTGACAGTATGATCTCAGTTGAACTATTTTCTTCAGACGTCATTAAAATATTATATAGTCTATATCTTATTTTTGAATATACAAATAAAAATATAATAAGAATAACAACTGACACGATAATCTCTATTAATCTCAAAAATAACGGTGCGTTATAGTTAAGATATATTATATATTGTAAGTTTATTGGGAATATTAAATATTTTACATCATATGGCAATGAGTTGAGGTATACCGTTATATATGAAAATATTCCGGGATTTTCAAGCAATGCATAAAAAACACCAAGAAATATGAATAATGATAGTATCTTTATAACATTTTTAATGGATGAATGTTTTTTTGCTTTCTGGCCACCATATATAAATATAGCTGAGGAAATAATAAAGCTTAATAATAAAACTATAAATGAAAATAACAATCCCAAAAATATTGTCTGGTAATCAAATTTCAATAAAAAGAAGAATATTATTGATGGTATTATAATGAATATGTATGATGATGCATTGTATATAAACCACGATATAAATGGAACATTAACATTAACATTTATTGGTATAGATTTTAACGGGCTCATGATATTATTTACGTATATTGAATTTAGAAATACTATTGAATTATAAATACCAAGTATAAACAGGTATATATAGAATATTAAGCCAAATGATGCAATGGATGCAGAGTTTTTCTCTCCAAAATATACAGAATTTAATAAAACTGAAAATAATGAAAATGTTATTGCGTTCATTACATATGATGTTAATATATATCTTGAAAAATATTTATTTTTGTCTTCATATTCTATTCTCCTCTGGAACTGTGGTGAATCTTTCAATGCAAGGTAGCGCTGCTCCACCATTATAACCTTGCTCAGAAACATTGTATTATTTTTTTTAGACAATGCAAACACCTTTAATGCAATAAATATAAATTGTGTTTTTATAATTTATCATTTTATTGTGTCCCTCAGTGAATTAAGGAGATTATCCAAATCTTCATCACCGGTCAATTTCAGGAAAATTCCTTCAAGATCACTGTTGCTGGAACCTGCCTCATTTTTCAATGCTTCCAGATTTCCCGTTCCTGCTATATTTCCATTATACAGTATAGAAATATTATCGCATACATTTTCTGCTATTTCCATTATATGCGTGGAAAATATTACTGTTTTGCCTTTTTCTGTAAGGCTTTTGAGTAATTCTTTTATAATTTTTGATGCTTTTGGGTCAAGGCCGTTCATGCCCTCATCCATTATTATTAATTCAGGGTCATGTATCAATGATGATATTATTGCAACTTTCTGTTTTGTGCCAAATGATAGGGAACCTATAAATTCATTTAAATATTTTGTTATTTCCAGTGCAGATGTAAAAGCATCAACCCTCTGCTTTAATACTTTATTATCAATATGAAATACAGACCCTATAAAGTTAAAAAATTCTACAGGTGTTAATGATTCATAAAGTGCAGGTGTTTCAGGTATATAGCCTATAATATTTTTTATTTTATCCGGATCGTCGTATGTTTTAATGCCATTTATATATACCTCACCTGTTGTCGGTGCAAGTATTGCTGACATAATTTTTAATAGTGTTGTTTTTCCTGAACCATTTGGGCCAAGAATGCCATAAATCTGTCCTGATTCTATATTAAGATTTATGCCGTTAAGTGCTACTGTATTACCGTATCTTTTGTATAAATCCTTAATCTCTATAAAGCTCAATATATTAGTAATGAAATATATTATATATAATTTTATATAACCTTACTGTTTACCTTTCTCTCCTTATATAATGCAAATAATATTATTATGCCTGCTATTATTGAAACAAAACCTGCGTATGTGTATGAATAGGATGGCCTTAATTCATACAATGCACCCATAATTATATTTGCTATAAAAAAGCCAATGGATCTCGATGATGACAGTATTCCCATCCTGGAACCCATTTTATCCGGATTTGCGATTTTGGATATTATTGACGGTTCAAATGTTTCTGCCATGCCGAATGCTATTGCCACAATGGTAATAGATAGATAAAATCCTATAAGGCCAAGAGAATATATTATACTTATTGCAAAACCTAGAGTACCTAAACCTGCCAGAATATATCCATATAGTCCCAGTGATAATACCTCATTTTTTATTGCCTTTCTACTTAATATAAATCCTGTCAGTGATGATATTCCTAAAAATATTCCGTATGATATTACACCATATATAATTCTCAACGATAATGAATTGCCAGAGCCCTCAGCTATTGTTATTATTGGGAATCCCATGGCATATGACCCGAATCCGAATAACATTGTGCCCAGGATTATACCTTCAAAGACGAATTTTCCCTTTATTTTATTTTTGTTTACATTTTTGATATTATCTGTTTTTATATGCTTTTTGCCTTTTACTGATGCAATAATAATAGTTGAGATTATCAATGGAAATATTGAGAAGAAAAATAGATATTTATATGAGAAATGCATAAGCAATAGTATAACTAGAATTACTATTGATAGTACTCCACCACCAACATCAAGTCCATGCAAAACCCCAAAAGCTGCGGTTCTATTTTCCTTATCCACATTTTCGGCCAGAAATGACCTTCTAGTGGGTGATCTTAAATTACGCATCCACCATCCAAAAGAGAATAGTGGAATGGCTATAAAAGGTATATAACTGAAAGCTGTAAATGATAATAACGGTATTAAACTATTACCAAAAACCGTAATTTTTTTACTGCCGTATTTATCAGCTAATTTTCCACCCATATAGGAAAATAGGGCACCAAATCCAAAGATAAAAGCCTCTACAAGGCCGAAAATAAAAAAATTTAATTTTAAAACAAAAATTAAAAATACCGGCAATATGGCCATGGCACCCTGATAACCCATATCTGCAAAAAAGGCTGAAAATCCTATATAATATGATATTTTAGGGGCTTTCATTATTTAGTATTTATTTATAATATTAATAATTTTATTACTATAAAAATATAAGATTTAACAGTGGAAAAACAATTACAGTAAAGATATATGAAATATTATGTGGAAAATTTCTCCGACAATAAATGTTATTCCTGCGGCGCCCAGTGCAAGAAATGCAGCCCTTAATCCAGCTTTTAACATTTTTGTATTCAGCGATAATGCAACTATTGAATTTGAAATGCCCTGCGTGAAGAATACAAATATAACTGCAAGTATTATTGCTACATATTTTTCAAAAAATATAAATGGTATTATAGGTATAATTGCACCTATTACATATGATAATGCTGTATTCAATGCTGATGTGGATGCTTCTCCGGAATATTTATTTATTAAATCATCAATTGATTTACTTTTTGAAAATATATGTTTTCTTTTCAATAAAGCTATCTTATATTCTGATTCAGATTTCTGGGCTAAATATGAACCAAGCGCCATACTGAATGTTCCACTGGTACCTACCACAGCACCACTCAGTGCAATATACAGATGTGGCGATATAATAGCAGTTAAACCTGCTAAAGTTGCTAAAACTTCGACAAGCCCATCACTCATGCCATATAAGAAATCTCTGCTTTTTTGAACATTTTTATCACTGTTTGATATTTTCTTTGCAAATATTTCTTCATGCTGCATTTCCTCTGTTATCAATTCATTTACTCTCTTTCTATATTCATCATTATCTTGGTAGTAATCCAAATATGATTTATATTTTATTATTGAATCATTTTCGCCATGTTCCAGTAGATTTATTATTAAATTTCTGCCAACAAAAAATCTTATTAACTTAAAAATATTGTATTTAATTTTTCTGTAATTAACCTTATTTATATTTATATTAGACGATTTCAGCGCATCACCCCAGAAATTCGCATGTTCGCTTTCAATAGTTGCCAGTTTTTTAAACTTCTCTTTAAGATCGTCATCCTTGTATTTTCTGTATAAATATGTATATATTACCATATCCGTTAATTCATCCCTTAAAAACTTTAACTGGTAATTTGAATTTTTATCCATCATTACCGATTAATAACTACATTATAAATAATATTTCCCATATGTATTCATGAAAAAGTATATATTAAGAGGTATATTATATTTAATATGAAGGAATTAAATGCGATTAATAAAGTAAAAATTGTAACCGAATTGCCTGGACCAAAAGCAAGGGAGATTATAAAGAGGGATGAAAAATACCTTGCAACATCAACAAAATCATTACCAGTTGTTGCTTACCGCGGCTATGGATGTTATATTGAGGATGTTGATAAAAACGTATTCCTAGATTTTTCAAGTGGAATCAGCACCACAAATGTTGGTTATTCAAATGATTACCTAATTTCCAGAGTTGAGGATCAGTTACATAAATTATGGCATTTTGCAGGAACGGATTTTTACTATGAAGAGCAGGTTAATGCAGCCGAATCCTTAATAAGCATAATGCCCGGCAGTCATGATAAAAAAGTGTTTTTTACAAATAGTGGTGCCGAAAGCAATGAAGCATCAATAAAATTTGCCCGGAGTTATACAAAAAGACCAGAGTTTGTAGGATTTATAGGTGGTTTCCATGGGAGAACCATGGGGTCACTAGCATTTACAGCTTCTAAAGCAATTCACCATGAAAATTTCTTCCCTGAGATGAATGGAGTTACACATATACCGTATCCCGACCCATATAGAAATCCATTTAACATTGATGGCTATGAAAATCCTGATGATTTGACAAATGCAGTTCTTGATTATCTGGACGAATATATATTTGATAAGTTTTTACCATCGAATAGTGTTGCCGGAATACTTGTAGAGCCAATTCAGGGTGAAGGCGGATACATAGTACCTCCCAGGGATTTCCATAAAAAATTGATGGAAATGGCGCATGATAATGATATTTTATATATTATGGACGAGGTCCAAACAGGCTTTGGAAGAACTGGCTACTTCTTTGCATCTGAATACTTTGGCATTGACCCCGATATCATGTCAGTGGCAAAATCCATAGCATCAGGAATACCCATGGGCGCTTCAATAGTAAAGAATAAGTATGATTTTGAAAAATCCGGCTTGCATTCAAATACATTCGGTGGAAATCTATTAGCATGTGTAGCAAGCATGGCAACAATAGAGGAAATAAAAAATAAAAACATGATAAAAAATTCAAGGGAAAATGGAGATTATTTAAATAAGAGGTTAATTGAATTGCAGGAAAAATATGATGCAATAGGTGATGTCCGCGGTTTAGGCCTGATGCAGGCAATAGATTTCGTAAAGAATAGAAAAACAAAGGCTTATTTTGCATCATTGAGAAACAAAGTTATAGAAAATGCATATCATAATGGTTTAATACTTTTAGGAGCCGGAGAAAGTGCAATAAGATTCATACCGCCATTAATAATCAAAAATGAAGAGATAGACAATGCCATAGAAATTCTTGATAAGTCAATAAAAAATAGTTTATGAATTTATATATTCTATAAATTTTATTAATGGCAATCCATTACTCCATCTCAATATAAAATTACCACTTTTTGTTATGTCCTGCTTTGGCAGTATTTCATATAAACCACGCATTTTGCCAGTATATTTATAATTGCTTTCTATTGAGAAAAATCTCCAGAAATCACCCTTAAAATTTTTTAATCGGTATGCATATGTTATAAATAATCCCGATAATATGCATTTATTATGCAATTTTAGTGCCTGGTCCTGCTTATTTCCTGAGGCTTCACTGAAAGTTAACTGATCCCTTTCCGAAGATTTTACCTCTATTACAAGAGAGAAATCATCACGTAATGCAACTAAATCAGCACCAAATGATCCTGCTGCTCTGGCAACATAGAATGGCTTTTCCATTAATGTATACAGTGTATCCCTAGATAAAGGATCCATATTTTTGCCTATTTTTTCTATTGTTTTTTCATTTCCTGATAATATATTTACCAGTTCCCTTTCATAAATACTTCCATTCATGTTATAATCACCATCTGTTAAAATAGAATTTTTATTGTATTTTATTTCAAACTTTCCCTTGTTTCTTTCAGTAATTTTAATCTATTATTATGACGCGATACACCATCATTAAATCTTTTTTTCTCCTCATCGTTACTTAGAATTAATCCGGGTACTTCTAATGGCTTTCCGTTATCATCAATGGCAACATATGTAAAAAATGCCCTTGTTGTTAAATGTTTTTCTCCTGTGGTTAAATCCTCTGCAGATACATCTATTTCTATTTCCATTGTAGATCTTGTTACATACGTAATAAACGAGTGGATGTTTACTATGTAGCTTAATTTTATAGGTGATAAAAAGAATAAATTATCAATGCTTCCGGTAACTATTTTTTTTCTGCAATGCTTAAATGCCGTTATGCTGGCAATATTGTCCATCCATTCCATAAGCCTGCCGCCATATAGATTATTGAACATGTTTGTATCTTCAGGAAGTACAAGCCGGCTTAATTCTGCCTCTGATTCCTTAACTGTTTTATCCATAAAAGTTAATGGCAGCTAAATTAATAATACTATCATAAATTTGTTTATTATATTAATTTTATATTCTTAGATAATATAATGAAATGTGATAACTTGGAAAGAATTATAATTGCACTCGGGGGAAATTCAATAGATAACGGAAATAATACAGACAATCAGCAGTCAGAATATATAGAAAATACATTCAAAAAACTTGGGAGAACCATTTCAGAAAATGAGGTTGTATTAACATATGGCAATGGACCACAGGTAGGTAATATATATGATAAGATGAAGGAAGACTACAATATAGATATATGCGATTCAATGTCTCAGGGTTTATTATCATATATTATTGCAAATGCATATGATAAAATAAAATATGAATATGGATTGTCCAGGGACATAATTCCTGTGTTTACAAGAACGGTAATAGATGAAAATAATTATTCATTGAAGCCCATAGGCAAATATTATGATAAAAAATTAAATGATAATATGATAAAATTAATAAATAAGGGATATAGATTTTCAGTTAAATCACCTGACCCTTTAGATATACTTGAAAAATCGGCTATTTCATCATTATTATCTGATGGATATTTGCCGCTTGCTATCGGCGGTGGTGGCGTACCGGTCATTAAAGATCTTGGCTATTATAAAAGCTTTTATGGAATAGTTGATAAAGATTTAGCATCATCGTTATTAGGTACATTAATAGATGCTGACCGGCTGATAATAATAACCGGAGTAAAGAATGTTTATATCAATTATGGCAAAACTAACCAAAAAGCATTAAAAAATATAAGTTATGACAAATTATTAGATTATTACAATGGGGATCAATTTGAGGAAGGCACCATGAAACCAAAAATAAGGGCAGCATTAAATTTTATCAGAAAGGGTGGAAAAAATGTAAATATTACTTCCATGGAAAACATAGATAAATTATGCGAGGGGACTACAGTTTATTGATTTATTAATTTTTTTAACTCACTTTTATCAGGATAAACAAAACAATTCCTGCACCTTGGCTCATAGCTTTCCTTGCCACCTATTTTGATTGCCTCGCCAAATGTTTCTTTTCCATTTATAATTCTCTGCGTAAATGTTGCATCTTCACCACATTTCGCACATACTGCAGTTAATGAATATATCTGGTCTGCCCTCGCCATTATTTCCATTGATGTTTTAAATGGTATTCCAAAATGGTTTTTATTTAATGCGGCAATATATACCATTTTATTTTCACCTGCAATTTTATCAGCAATGTCGGGCAATATTGAATTGTGGTCCCAGAATTGGGCCTCATCTATACCAATAGCATCAGCGTTTTTAGATGATTCATAAATTTTATTTACACCATTATTGTCCATATTAACAACAATTGCGGGCAATTTTATCCCCTTATGTGTTGTAACGGAATTATTGTCATACCTTTTATCTATTTCAGGCTTGAATAGCATTGTATTACGTCCGGCAAGCATTTCACGCTCAAGTAATTCTATTAACCTTGACGTCTTGCCTGAAAACATTGGGCCCGTAATAACTATTAATTTACCCATAATTATATTCTTCATTTATTTTGTATTATTAACACATATAAGATTTTTAACCTCATAAAAACCATAATTTACATTATGTTTATATGCTTGAATCTATCTCAGGAATATATAGATAAATACCCATAGTATATTCATAACTAAATGTGTATAAAATAATTATACCCTAAAACGTTATATTAGAAAATATTATGTGTTTTGATAACATTATCTATTAATCCGGGTGAATTGATGGAAGCTGAGATAACAAATTTCAAGGAATATTATGATAATAGGATAGTTACGGCACTTATAGGTCTTGAAGTCGACATAAATAAGGTTGAAACAATTGCTAAAACAATAGCAGAAAACAAAAATGTTGAGGAAACTTTTATTGTAACAGGAGAATATGACATAATGATAAAGGTCAGATTCCCGGATTACATTTCCCTCGAGAAATTCATAGTTAACAACCTGAATTCTATAGAAGGAATGAAAAAATCCAAAACAATGATGGTTTTATCCATCCTGAAAGATATATATATGAGGTGAGAAAATGGACGAAGGTTTATATAATGAAGTTTTAGCTTTGATGGATGACCTTGCTGAGGATACATCTATACCAAGAAATATCAGGAAAATGTCATCTGATTCCAAGGAAAAAATGCTTGATGAAAAAGAAAGTCTCGATTTGAGATGTGCTACAGTGATATCTGAACTTGATGATATAACAAATGATCCTAATGTACCGTCACACGGTAGAGCGGCAATTTATACAATAATAAGTAAACTTGAGTCACTTTCAAAATCTTAAATTTTTTATGGAAAATACAATGGAGTATTATATTAATTTTATTTTAAATAGTTAAATATATATAACATTATATAATTATTATATCGATAATTATGGCACTCTCTGAAGAGGTTAATAAATTAGCTAAATATTTAATGGTATCAGAAATACCAAGAAGCGTTGCATATACACTGGTATATATAAAAGATAAAGGTGAAATAACATCCGTTGAAATAGAAAGAGAAACAGGCCTGAGGCAGCCCGAGGTATCAATAGCAATGCAGTGGCTTAGAAGGAAAGGCTGGATTGTAAAGCGCAATATGAAAAAAGAGGGTAAAGGCAGACCGATACATGGTTACAAATTGTCCAAGGAATTCAATGAGATACTGGAAGAGATAATAAACGAAAGGGAAAAGAAAATAGAAGAAATAAATAGTACAATAAATGAATTAAAGAATTTTAAGAAATAAAATTAAATATTTTTAATTATAATATATTAATTGCTTATTTTATAACTTTTAAATAGATTTTTCTATATCGATGTTGTGGATTATTATTGATAAAATATTAATTTAATGTTATAATGACCATACATGGGTGCAATTAAAAATGGATTAAAATCAGGATTATTATCAGGTTTCATATATTTTTTAATAAATTCATTTATTAACGTGGTTATTATAATATTTTTCATAGGTGAAATTGTTATTGCAGAGAGAATTCCTGAAACAACAAAGGATTTGTCAATATTTTTTACTTTGCTTATAGATAAACAGGTAGAGACAATTTTTATAATCGGTTTATTATTCGGTGTTCTGTTTTCAGTATTGTTATTGAAATATTATAAAAAAGTGCCAGGAAAAACTATTAAAGAAAAAACTAATTTCTTCGTAATATTTTACTGGATTGTTTTCTTTATTATAGTACCTTTATATGAATTTGGATTATCAATAGTTATAGCATTTCCATATATTATAGCATATGTTATTGTTAATCTTTTAACCTCATTGTTTTTTGGTTATTTAATTATAAGGTATAATTCAAAATACATCACGCAGGATAAAAATAATCGTCCTTTATAATCATTTTTTTATGTGTATTAAACCATTCATCATTTTTTATGTAATTATCACATAGTAAATATGAAGGAATTTGGTCCGATTTTATTAACATCTCACCATCATCAAATTTATAATTTACATTACTTAATGGCATGCCTATTGAATTGACGCGTATATCATAAAATGGATTTAGATGGCTTGTTATAATTTCGCCCATAGAAAAACCAGTTATTAATTCTTTGCCATAACGTTTTTTAATGTCGTTGAAAATTTTATTATCATAATACGGCGATATTAAATAGTTGATGTTGCCTAAATCTAACCTTTTCACAATTATAAAATTATATAATGCTGAATCACCTATTATAAAATCAGGGTTGTTTTTATTCAGATATTTAAGAGAATCAATTACTATCGTACCTGAAAAAGTTATGGGTAAAAGTAATGAGTAAACTAATCCTACAGGATCGGACATTGATAGATTAGAAAAAAAATATGGTCGTTTATCAACTTTCGGGAACCAGTAATTTAGTATAATTGCTGAGGATATTAGATTTTTTTCTGTAAATGCGAGTATTTTTTCATTTTTAATAAACAGTATTCTTGGTTTTTCTATTGAAACTTCGTATTCTATATTATTATCTGTATATATAAAATCATAGAATTTTAGTACATCCTTATTATATTTTATTTTGATGTGGTTATATATATTATTTTTTATGGCCTTGCCAAGTGTTAAAAAATCATTTATATCTGATATTATATATTTTATATTGTTATAATTGAATTTATTATAATATCCCTTGCATGTAATAAATAATTTTATTTTGTATTTTGATATTATATCATTTAATTTATTTTCGGTTATAGTACTATCAATTATTAATGCAACGGCGTTTATTTTTATTATTGAAAATATTGATATTATAAATTCCGGTGAATTATCCACCATTATTAATACAATATCATCCTTTGATATATTTAAATTGTTTTTTAATTTAAATGCCATTGAATTAATATATGATAAAAATTTATTGTATGTTATATACTTGTTATAAAATATTGTTAAAGGCTGGCTTTTATTTATTTCCGCATTTTTCAATAATAATGAATAAAGTGAGATTCCAGGTATCTTTATATTGCCTTTAAGAGAGTTGAGCATAATATAATAATTATAAATTACTTTTAAATTTTATTGTTTAGTATTTTTGGTATATTTAATAACATATCATTTATATTATAATAATAACCCTTATCATTGAATGCTAATTCCCCTAACTTTTTATTTATATATGTCCCTATTAAACCACATTTAAATAAATCTATTTTTTTTGATGATAGCCCTGAAATTATTCCTGATAATAAATCACCGGTACCACCCATTGTCATTCTGGGATTGCCGCCTGTAGAATACATTGTTCTATTTCCATCCGTTATTATATCCTTAACGCCCTTTAAAACTGTAATAATATTATATTCTTTTGAAAATTTTATTGCATTTTCCTCACTTGCTTCCATACCTGCAAATATTTTAAATTCCATTTTATGTGGAGTTATTAAAACTTTTTTGCCTTTTATATCATCCGGTTTTAATAATTTTAATGCATCAGCATCTAAAATTATATTGTTATTATAATTATTTATTATATTTTTTATTAATAATTTATAATCATCATTTAATCCAAGACCGGGACCAATTAATAAAGAATCACTTTTATTTATTTCATTTAAATCTACATTATCAATATCCCTTACTATTATATTGTAATTATATGATGAAATAACATCATAATTATATTTTTTTGTATATATCTTTACTAGATCTATTCCGGTATTATATGCCCCAGAGGCAGATATAACGGATGACCCATAATATGTAAAACCACCGATTATATTTAAAACACCGTTCATGCCCTTATGTGAGTTGATATCTGGGTCCTTGATATATATTAAATCTCCCGGACCAGAATAATTTAGTATATCATCCGGTATTCCTATATCAGAAATAATGATTTCACCACTGTTATTATTATTCATGCCGGTCTTTATATCCGTAAATGTTATTGTATAATCCGGTTTTACCGATGTTTTTGATGGAAATCCTGAAGGCACATCAACAGAGATTATTTGTTTATTGCTTTTGTTTATTTTATGTATTATTTCTTTATATGGTTCCTTTGGGTCTCCTTTTATTCCTATTCCAAATATTGCATCTATTATAACATCTGCCTTATTAATTAAATCATCAATAGAGTCAAGACTATAGTATTCACCATTATATTCATTTAATGCCCTTTTTGCCTGGTATGTTTTTATCCCTGTTATCCCATTTATTAGAAGAAGCTTAACATTATATTCACTGTTTAATAATGACCCTGCATAAATTGCATCACCGCCATTATTGCCACTTCCACATATTATCAATATATTTATTTTGGCATTGAATTTATTTTTTATAAATTTATATATAGAATTGCCTGCATTTTTCATCAGGTTATATGTATCCTTATATTTATATGAATAATTTATATCATCACGTTTTACCTCTAAATAATCCATAAGTTTAAATTAATTATATATACTTAAATATAACTATTTTAAAACTAATATAATTTAATATTTATATTAATATATTTTAAATAGTAGCATATAATTAATAAATATGGCAAGAGTAGTATTACATGAAAGGAACAGACCATATGTTGTTAAGGCTGGCGATAAAGAATTGCATTTATGTGCCTGTGGTTTATCGGAAAATAAGCCATACTGCGACGGTCATCATATGAAAACAGTAGATGAAGATAAAACAAAAACATATGTGTATGACCATGATGGAAATAGAATAGAAATACAATCATTTTACGACAACCCAAAAGAATGAAATTATTTAAATTATTTTTTAATTTTTATTAAAATTTATTGCTGCTCAGCTTGCCCGTCATTAATCATTTATTCATCCTTTTATAAATATCATCATTGCGGCAATTAAATTATATGGGGCTGCCCGAATTTGAATCGGGGTCTCAGGCTCCCAAAGCCCGTAGGATACCAAGCTACCCCACAGCCCCTTTAAATCTATATAACAAGAATGTATTTAATTTTTTATTAAATAAAATATAAAATATTTAATTTGTTTTCCCTGTTTTTTTATCAGCTGTGTTTTTATTCATTTCTGGCGGTATTAATTTTGATATTCTGTGATTTGATACAAATGCATAATATATCATCATTAATATTAACCATGTGCCTCCTATTATATCTATGATTAAATCAAGATGTTGCATTGGCCCATCTGTAATTATTGATGGTATATATGCTATATTATTTGAATAACCAAATACATATGGATATTCCCTTAATTCTATGAATGTTATTGATATCATCATCAATATTATTACAAATGGTTTATATGATGCAAGATATGTTGTCTTCTTAAATGCATATAATACAGGTATTAGTAATGCCAATATTATTGGTACTATTATATAATCTGAATTTACCATATAGTCTTTCAATGATAGATAATAGTAGGATGGCATAAATATTGCTAAACCTATTGCTACCAGTATCAATGGGAGGAATCTATCAACTTTATTTTCTATATTTGATATTCTATAGAAAACACGGCCTATACCGGCAGATATTATCAGTGCACCCAGTATAAAGCCTATTACCTGTATGTGAGAATAAAATACTGAATAGTTTGCATAGCTATTTAAATAGGGTACTGTCGAATATTTACCATAACCATATGAATAAAATCCATATCCACTTGTTATTGCTGCTAATATTGATAATGCCATTAAACCCATTATAAATGTTGATATACTGTAAATATAATATAATTTCCTTTCATCAAAGTATTTATTATCGTGCCATATAAATTCTGCGTATATTATAATGGTATTCCTCATTAACAGGAAGAATATAAATACTGCGAATAATGGGAATAGTGTATATGAAATTGCAGGCATTAATGAAGGTATAACAGTTTCCATATCTACCAACCACAATACGATGAATGTACCAACAACCTCCCAGACAGGGACAACATATTTTAATAGACTTTCCCTTACCGTTGGATTTTTATATTTTGTAAGCATTGGAACTGTTGCCATTAGTTCTGTTGAGAACATTGTTACCATAGAAGCTATTATTATTATTAAAAATAAAACGTCAATGTGTATAGAAAATATTAGATCCATTTTTATCACCTCATGCCTGCCTTTGCCGGGTTAGTTTTTCTATTCTTTCTCTCTTCTTCCATTTTAATATCATCTTCCCCAATTTTCAGGTCTTCCTCTGTCTTAGATACCCTCATAACCTTTCCTGCGTAATAGAATGTTAACGGGAATGCGATAAGATAGAAGAATATTATTGCTATTCCTATGGGGAATACAACAGGAGAATGGGAAGCAGCCTGCGCTATTGTCATTGTACCATAATATGCTTTGCCGTCTAGAACAATGCCACCGGGGAACGCTGATTTTATTATAAATGGTACTCTTCCTACCTCTGCTGTGTACCAGCCATCTTCCATTGTAAATATACCCATTGCTGCAAAGAATATGCCAGCTATTAATGTTTTCTTATCACTTAATGGGTCCTTCTTCCTGAAGTACTGTATAACTACATATAACCAGTAGAACCCCATTAGCACTCCGAAACCTACCATTAAATCAAGGGTGTCATGTATTATTGATGGAGGCCATACACTGTAATTGGTTACGCCATGGTATGTTGTTAATGGAACTAACCCCGGTATAGCACCATGGCCAAATGTAAATGGATAAGCTAATAACGATTGCGCTAACGGCAAATTAACATAATATGCAAGATGATGATTTATCAGTATGCCGAATATATGCTCTGGAGCACCATATGTCACAGGGTATAAATCAAGCTCCATGGCTGAATATTTTATAGGCTCTATGGCCAGTAATGTTGTTAATTCATTTGAACCCGTTATGCCCTGATATATTATATCAAATATTAAGAATACAGAAGCTATATTTATTGCCCTTCTGTCTATCATTTTTTCATCCATATTTTTTGTTTTTAAGTATTTGTATATGAAATAACCTAAAATAAATGATAAACCTGCATAATAAATAGCACCTGACATATGTAATTCTTCTGCAGCTGTTGATGGTGTTAAAAATGGTGCAAGTGGATTAACATCTATTACTTTTGTGCCTCCAGATAAAAGATAGGCTTTTATATTAAAGCCATTTGGTGTGTTCATCCATGCATTAATTTCAGTTACTGTAAATGCAGATAAATATGTACCTACCGTAACTGCAAGTGATAATCCCCAATGCTCCCATCTGTTTTTAAAATCTTTCCAGAAGTAAACGTACATAGGCAATGCTATTGCCTCTAACAGGAATGAAAAGACCTCCACATAGAATGGTCCTATGGATACCTCACCAACTAACTTCATAAAAGCCGGCCAGAACAAAAACAACTCCATCGCCATTATAGTCCCTGAAGCAGTTCCCACAGCAAAGAATATAACCAATGCCTTTGATAATTTATATGCTAATGTGTCGTAATATTTATCTTTCTTTTTAAGCGCAAGGAATTCCGCTATTGTTATGGTTATTGCAAGACCCATACTCAGAGTTACCAGCAATATATGCGATGAAATAGTATATGCAAACATTGCTGCATCCCAATTTGGATATGATATGAACATGTTTAATCAATTCATTAATACAAGATAATATATAAGTTTTATTCAAAAAACTTTTTTTTGTGATTAAGAATACATATTTGTGAATTTTTAATCATTTATAATATAAATTTATTTAAAAATTTCAACATATTGGTATGGCTTATATTTTCCAAAGCAGTACTTTATTTCATTAAACTGCGATTTAAATTCTATTACATCATCCTTTACAGAGTTTGTATCCCTGTGTTTTATCACTGCATCATTTATAAGCTCCGCTAAATATTTTATGTCCTGCTCCTTAAATCCTATTCTCGTTACTTCCTGTGTTCCTAATCTTATACCACTCGGGTTCATTGATTTTTTATTGTTATCGTAGGGCAAAAGGTTTTTATTTATTATAATATTGCATTTTTCCAGTGTTTCTGCAACGTATTTGCCACCTCCGTTCTCTGAAACATCCACAGCCAATGTGTGTGACTTTGTAAAACCATTCTTTTCTCCTAAAACCTTAAATCCGTATTTGTTCAATTCCTCACCTAAAAGCCGTGCATTTTTTATTATCTGTTTTGCATAGGATTCACCGAATTCCAAATGCTCTGACATAGTTATGCCCAAAGCTGCCATTGCGTTTATATGATGATTGCTTAAAGTACCTGGGAATATACCCCTCTGAACCTTCTTCCAGTCTTCTTCACTTCCATTGCCTACAATTATTCCATGCTGCGGCCCCGGCAATGTTTTATGTGTGCTTCCTGTTAATATTTCTGCACCCTCCCTTAAAGGGTCCTGGAATTGCTTTCCTGCTATTAGGCCAAGAACGTGTGCAGCGTCATAAACTACTTTACAGTTAACTTCATTAAAAACATCATTTAATTCCTTTAATGGCGTCGGAAATAAAAATACAGACTGACCGAACCAGCATATTTTTGGCTTATTTTCCCTTATAACTTTTATTGTACCGTCTATATCAATATTCATTTCATCCACATTAAATGGATAATTTACTGTTTTTAACCCCCTAAAGCCAACTGCACCGAATGATGCTGAACTTATATGTCCGCCACCTGATAAAGCCGGAGTTGAGATTAAATCTCCTGGTTTTGTAAATGCATATAAAACACCCATATTTGCGTTTGTGCCTGATAATGGCCTCGGGTCTATATATTTTGAATTAAATAAAGCACGTCCCAAATCTATTACCCTATCCTCTAATAAATCAACATAGTAATTGCCCTGGTAATATCTTTTATGAGGTAATCCCTCGGCATACCTAAAGCCGAAATCTGTTAACAACATTTCCATTGCCATTGGACTCATTATATTTTCTGAAGCTATAAGTGGAATGCTTTCTTCAAAAAATTTATTATGCTTTTTTGCTAAATCCCTTATATACAATGCATCTTCTAAAAATTCATCGGTTCTATTCAACATTAAATAAGATAATATAAAAAAGTATATTTAATTTTACATTAAAAAAATAATTTATTTTCTTTTCTTTATAATTATTGCGGCTATGCCTGCTATTGCTATTACTGCTATTACACCGCCTATCACATAGTATTCTGTCAGGTTAGTTATAGGATATTGTGCATTTGATACCTCAATTGTATGATTTGAGAAATGTGGGACATATACAAATACATACATTCCAGAACTTGTATTTACATCAGAATAATAGGCTTTACTTGTGCTTGTTTCATTTACTAACTTACTTAATGAAACATATGTTATTGTAGACCCATCAAATTTAACATATGCATGGCCTGTATCCTTTGTTACATTTTTACCTATAAATATTGATACTATTGTTGAATGATGTGCACTTGAATTTACATCAAATGTATCTGTTGTTTTTGTACTATGTACATATTTTAATACTATTGAAGAATTATAATTTATTGTTGAGTTTGTTTTTGTTCCATTAACTAAATTTAAGGCTATTTCAGATGATATTCTGCCATTAAATATATTATGTATTACTGTTGCATTATCTGGCATTTTCTGTAATCCAGGTGGTGCAACTATATTTACCATTGCTATACTTTTTGAATATACTGTTATTATATTATTTTTAACCATAAAGTTGCCGTTATGCACAAAGACCATTGCTACGGTTCCATTATTGTCAATCATTATCATTTGCCTGCCAGCATTTATTGTATTGTTGAAATTAAGCATCAAATTTGTTGATGTTGAAACTTCACCGAACATGGTTGATTTTAACTGTGCGTTGAAATTTGCATTTGCGGATGCACTTACCTGTGTATTGTTTGTTGTACTGTATATCTTTGCAGATGATGGCAGATATATGTGTATTTCCCCATCATGGACTGCCATATTTGTTTCTATTGTAGGATTATTATGCAAAACAAAGAATGACGTGCTATTCATGTACATAAACATATTGCCTATAGCATATGAATTATTATTTATTAACAGATGTTTATTAATAAAAGAAGATAAACTAACAGATGTACCATTTGCATACATTTTACTTATGAGCATTGTTGATGTCAAGTTATAAGTTAAATTTGTGAAAACCCCATTTTTAAAATTTGCATGCATGTACTGGCCTGATATCATACCTGTTGTACTATTATATGTTAGTTTTGCACCAAAATTATTTTCCGCTTTAAAATGCCCGTATATGGTGCTATTTATTGACGACGACATACTTGCATTTGGTGCATTATTTGTGTTATTGCCATTAACAGGCAGTACCATCATCATTGACATTACCATTATTACTACTACCATCACAGAAATTATTAATTTATATTTCATAGAAGAGCATATAAATTAAAATATTTAAATCTTTCATATAAAAATTATATTAATGAAAAGTAATAATTAAAATTATATTATATTCTTTAATATATTATAATGATTTTAATCATAGCATCGAAAAAGGATAAAGCAAGCATGAATATGGCAAATAAATTACTTGAGATATATGATTTTGATGAAATAAATAATGAATACAGTTATAAAGATTATAAATTAAGATTTATAGATACAATGCATATATATACGGATTTAAATTTAAATGATGACATAAACTCTGTAATATTTTTATCAAAGCATTCATCATCTGCGGATATTAAATCCTTAACGGTTCATGCCATAGGCAATTTCAGGAAGGCTGAATTGGGTGGCTATGACAATAGGATTGTTTGCTCTGACCCTGAAAGGATGAGTTCTTCCTTAAGATATATAAAAAACAATTATAATGATAATTATTTTGAAATTACATTCGAGGCAACACACCATGGCCCTTATCTGGAAAAACCATCATATTTTATTGAAATAGGAACAACAGAAAATGAGTGGAATAAAAATGATATACTGGATTTAATGGCGCATTCAATAATCGGCAGCAATATTAAAAATTATGATAACTTTATCGGTGTTGGCGGTGGCCACTATGCACCCAAAATAAGTGAATATTTCTTTAAAAATGATATAAACATAGGCCACATAATTCCGAAATATGTCCATGAATTTATAGAAAAATATGAAATAATAAATGCTGTTGATAAAACATATAAATGTAAAGGTTTTTTAATGGATAACCATGGAACAAAATCCAGAGTTAAGGTTTTTATAAATGAAATTGCAGATTCAAATGGACTTGAAATCATAAAAATTTAATATATAAACACTAAAACTTTAAATATAAATTTAAATTATAAAATATGAAATAAAATGGAAATGGAAACAAATATAGAAGATGATAAGCCACCGGGTAGTCCATTAATAAGGGACTTTGATATAGGCGGTTTTTTAAATAGAGAGAATATATTTTTAAAGTGGGAAGGTGTTAACCCAACAGGCACACAGAAGGACCGCATATCAAAAAAACACGTTTTGAATGCTATTTCTAATGGGTATGATAAAATATCCGTTGCAACGTGTGGCAATTATGGTGCTTCGATAGCATATTATGCTGAGAAATATGGAATAAAGGCCATAATAGGAATTCCATCTGATTATTCTAATATTAGATATAATGAAATAAAAAGATATAATGCTGATATTATTGAAAAGCCTTTAAAATATGAGGAAATGGTTGAATATATGCGTGATTTGTCTGATAAAAACAACTGGTATGATGCAAGTCCCGGGTCGAAAAATAATGAGATAGATATAAATGGCTATAGTCAAATTGCATATGAAATATATAGTCAGTTATCATATGTTCCTGATTATGTATCTGTTCCAGTAGGCAATGGTACAACTTTATATGGTATTTATAAGGGTTTTTATAATCTTTATAAAAATAATAAAGTAAATAAAATACCGGAATTTATTGCAGCAAGCACATTAAATGGAAATCCTGTAATCTATTCATTTTTAAATGGTTATAGAAAACTTCATGATCTTAACCCTGAAAATATAAGTGAAACAGAAATAAATGAACCATTAATATCGTATAAATCATTTGATGGGCAGAATGCATTAAATGTTTTATATAAAACCAATGGGAAAGCAGTTTATGTTACCGATGATGAGATGTATAGTTTATCCGAAGGCTTTAAAAAATATGATAATTTGCCCGTACTGCCAGCGTCAGCCAGTGCAGCTGCTGCAGCTTTAAGAATTGTAGATAATGAAACATGTGTGGTTGTTTTAACAGGAAGTGACAAAAAATGGAAAAGGCAGTAATATTATCAGAGGGTGTCTTTGCAACAACCTATGGTAAAACAGCCAATGGCCTTGTAAGGTATAGCAAGCGTTATGATATAGTTGCAGTTATAGATTCAAGGTATTATGGCATGGATGCTGGCCATGTTTTAATGGGCAAGGAAAGGGGAATAAAAATTGTAAAAAACGTAACAGAGGCAAAAAACCTTGGGTGCGAAACTTTTATAATAGGCGTTGCAACAGATGGCGGATATTTACCATTAGAATACAGGAAATATGTTTCGGATGCCATAACTGCAGGAATGAATATAGTAAACGGATTACACCAGTATATAAGCGATGACCCAGAATTCGCCAAACTTGCAAAAATATATGGCGTGAAAATAACAGATGTTAGAAAAATGTTCAGTAAATATGAATATTCATTTACAGGTAAAATTGAGGAAGTAAAATCAAAGAAAATAGCTGTTCTAGGGACTGACAGTGCAATAGGAAAAAGGACAACAGCAGTTTATTTAAACAGGGCCATGAATGATATTGGCAAAAGGTCTGAGTTAATAGGCACCGGGCAAACATCATGGATGCAGGGATTTAAATATACTGTAGTTATGGATTCAATAATAAACGATTTTGTTGCGGGTTCTCTGGAATACATAACTTATAAGGCGTGGCAGGAAGAAAGGCCGGAATATATGTTCCTTGAAGGCCAAGGATCTATACTTCACCCTGCGTATCCGGGGGGCTTTGAAATTATAGGTGCAATGAGGCCTGATGCCATAATACTGCAGCATGCACCTAAAAGAAAATTTTATGATGGATTCCCAGAATATCCTATAGAACCGTTGGATAAATATATAAAAGTCTTAGAGCTTGTATCAAATAAAAAAGTTATAGCCATATCATTAAATACCGAAAACATGAAGAGCAATGAAATAAATGCAGAAAAAGAAAAACTTGAAAGTAAATATAATATGCCTGTATTTGATCCACTGGAGGAATTTGAAAAAATTACAGATGTAATAGTTGATTTATAATGTATATCGATAAAATAATTTCATTCGGAAACATTGAGGTAAGTATAGATAAAATAGAGAGAAATCACATAACAGGAAATATAAAAATGGATGACTATAATTTTAAGTTAATTTTTACATACAATGATGAAATCAATGTTAATGAAAATATGGCAGGTCTTATTTTAACAATGCCTGTAATAAATTTTACATATTTTGCAAGAAAATTAACGCTTAATTATCCTGTTTCTGAAAATGATAAGGATATAATTAAAAAATTTATGAAAATAAATGCACACGAAGTTTTCATAAATAAAATAATAAACAGAAGATATGATTTTATAAAAGACGAATACATACCAAATGAAGATGATATAACCGAATACAATGCTAATGGAATAACAGAGCTTGTATGCAAATATAATTATAACGATGATTATAAAAACAATATAGATAATAAAAAGGTTATAATAATGTCTTCCAGCGGAAAGGAAAGTCTTCTTGCCTATGGCATATTCAATGAAATAAATAATAATGATGATAATTATTCCTTTTATTTTGAGGAATCAGGTTCTCACTGGATTACTGCAAAAACAGCATATGATTATTACAATAAAAATTTTAAAAATGTTAAAAAGGTCTGGTCAAATCTTGATAGATTTTATCATGAAACATTAAAGCATATAAAAATAATAAAAACTGAAAATATAGATATAAGATCTGATGATTATCCTATTCAGGTTTTTATATTTCCAATTTATATTTTCCTGTTAATACCGTTATTATTAAAATATAAAATAGGCAATATAATAATGGGCGATGAATTTGATGATCCAAGGGAAATGACTGATTTCCATGGATTAAAGTATTATTATGGCATATTTGACCAGACATATGATTTTAATAATATGGTTTCAGAATACTTTAAAAATAAAAAAATAAATTCATATGTTTATTCCATAGTTTATCCTGTAACCGGATCATTGGAGGAAAAAATTTTAATTAATAGATATCATGATTTATATTTAAACCAGAGGTCATGCCATTCATGCCATGAAAAGGATGGAAAAATATATCCGTGTGGGAAATGCTCAAAATGCATAGGCATATTATTATTTATAGAGGCAAATAATGGAAATCCAGAGGAAATACTTTACAGCAGCGACGATGTAAGGCTTTTAAAGAGAAGGGTAATGCATTCAAGGCTAAGGCTCGATCCAGATGAAATAAATTACACAGAAATGAAATTGGGCTTTATAAATGGCGATTGCCAGGAATGTGATCATATAAACGGGATACATATATTGCCATATGAAAAAAAGCCATTTTCAATTGTTCCAGAAATATTCAGAGATAATATATATAATATTTTTAATAAATACTCAAATGGAATTTATGAATTAAAAAATAATAAATGGATTAAAATTCAAAAATAAGATTTTTCCATTTCTATACATTCATCATTGCTGTTACATTTTATGTAATCATTTAATGGATTTATATTTGTTTTTATAAAATTCTGTGACCATGAATATTTTGATATTATTTCCTCTGCAAGATCATTATATCCCATTATAAAAAGTGATGCCGCTATTGCCTCAAGTGATGATAATTTTCCTGGCTTTCCATAGTTTACAGGATTAACAGGCAATAATAATGGTATCTTCCTTGCATTTTTATTTTTAATATTTTCTATTGTGTTTATTAAATTCCATGAACCGTCTATTACTGCAATGCCCTTTTCATTATATAAAAATTTATCCTTATTTAGTATATAATTATCTACATATGGCGTTAAAAATATTTTATTATATATGCTTATTAAGGGTATTTTTTTTGCAAGGCCGTATCTTTCTAGTTTCTTCATTGTTGATTTTTTAGGGTCATCCTGCCTTAAATATACATAAAAAACTTTTATCATTTATATTTTTATGTAATAATAAATAAATATAAAAAAATATTTAAAATTAATAATATTAATATATAAAAAATTATTAAAAATAATTACTATAAAATATATATAAAAATATGTATTGTATAATAGTATTATATACTATTATAGATAATATTAAATACTATAAATATATACGTTTACATGGATGTTAACGAAAAACAGAGATTAACAGGCAGGGTTGAGCATTTCGGTGCAGAATCGGCTAAGGCAACAACATCACAGTTTTTTGGATTTTTGCTTGATGCATTTGATTTAACAATGATATTAACAACAGCACCTGTACTTGCTGCTGTTTTATTGCCGCCATCAACAGCCCTGCTTGGAACATTTACAATTATATTTGCATATTCATTAACAATTATTTTCAGGCCCCTAGGTTCCGCAATTTTTGGCCATATGGGCGATAAAATAGGAAGAAAAAAGGATCTTATTATAACAATACTTGGTTTGGGAATTGCAAGCACATTAACATCGGCTTTGCCAACATATGCAAGTGTTGGTATAATAGCATTTATTTTGTTTGTTTTAATAAGAATGGGTGTAGGAACCTTCGCTGGCGGTGAATATGCTGCGGGCCATCCATTTGTAATGGAGTGGACGCCATTAAGGTTCAGGGGTTTAATAAGCGGCATAGTTCAGGGAGGTTTTTCATTTGGTGCATTACTTGCAGCGGCCATAGTTGCATCATTTACAGGCTATTTTGGCATAGCGGCGATAAAGGCATATGCCTGGAGATATTTATTTCTAACAACATTAATACCTGTTTTCATAGCATTGATAGTAAGATTAACAATGAACGATACACCAGCATTTAACAATCTTAAAAAGGAGAATAAAATAAGAAAAAACCCATTTACAGATCTTTTCAGAAAAAAGTATAGGAAGGATTTCATTCAGGTCATGATATTTATGACCGGAATGTTCTTCTTTGCATATTCATTATTTGCATTTGTTCCAACAATACTTGAATCAAAACCAAGCATTTTATCATTTGGATCTGCAACAACAATATATACATATTCTTTGGTTTCTGCATTTATAGGTGCAATATTCTTTGGTGCACTCTCACAAAAGGTTGGAAGAAGAAAATTATTATTAATCTGGGTTCCGTTGACCCTGGTGCTTGCGATTCCGGCGTTTTATGGTATATTTTATGGCGCAAGCACAGGAAATGTTATGCTAACATATGCATCAGTTTTAACCGTTGGCTTTATAACACAGGCACCGTGGGGAATAATACCGGTATATTTATCTGAAAGGTTTAAAACGTCTATGAGATCATCAGGCGTTGGTTTTGGCTATTCATCAGGAATATTTATAGGAGGGTGGTTTTCTATATACGTGCCATTAATGCACAAATATTTATTTTCATCTATAGATACGCCAACGAATATATGGTTTTCAACAGCAGTGTTACTGATGATAGGTGCAGTAATAGTTGGTGTTGGTCAGTATATAGGACCTGAAACAAAGGGTAAAAGATTAACACCTGAAAAAGATGATATAGACATAAATACAAATGAGACAAAAACTACAACAATAACTTCCACCGATGAATAAAATATTTTCATGGTTGAGCTTTGATTATTATATGCCGGGATTTGAACCCGGATCTAAGGCTATAGTTATATAATTTATTAATAAATTATTTATTAATATTATTATCGATATATATATCAAAGTATTAATATTGTTATGAATAGAAAAATAATAATGGGTGTTATAATGATATCAATATTCTTAATGGTTTCTTTTGTTCCATTATCAGATAATGTTTCTCATAATAATGCAATAAATAAAAATTTACCACAGGTTTCATCAAATAAAAATGTAATTAAAAGTACATTTAATCCTTTAAAATTAGATAGATATAATTATAGTTTAAATAAAACTAATAATATATTACATATAAATATATTGTTTAATTTAAATAATAACATGGTAAAAAATCAAAGCATAATAAAAAGCGGAAATTTCGGAGAAGTAAATGTATTTTCATCAGGTAATAACATATACATGAATATTACAATAATACCAAATAATAATGCAGGTAAAGTTCCATTAGGCTGCTCTAATGTTTATTATAAATTTCCTAAAAATTATGCTGCAGTATTATCTGTTACAAAAATACCAATAATAACAACTACAGATATAACTGAAATAATGGCAGTTTTTGGTGAGGTTGTTGCCACAGGTGTTTCAGTAACTGTGTCATCGGCTCCAGCATATGCCGAAGCATCTATTGCATCAACCGTAGTACCTGTAGTAGTGGCTGTACTGGCTGCTAATTATGTTGCAATGGATGTATATGCATATGAAAATCATGACCCTACAGTTTATTTCGATATAGGTGCAAGCTGGGGTACACAATGGTGGAATTTCTATAGCATAGGTGTATACGGGGAAGAGGGTGCATTTACAGGTTCAGCAAATTCACACAGCAGTGGAACATTTATACCTGTTGCAATTGCAGGCGGACGTAATTATTCACCAACATCACCAGAATTTTATGAAGAATATTTTCCGCATAATAGTGTATGGAATCCATATCAGGAACCACCATGGTGATATTTTGAACAATTTAATAAAAGCTATGATTTTAATAATGTTAATTATAATTATTCCGGTAACAATTTTATTTACTGGTTTACTTGGAATTTTTTCCTTATCAACGCTTATTGGCGTTTCAGATATGTGGTATTTTAGATATATATTAAAAAAATATATATATTTTAATAATAATATAATGAGGGTTAAAGATTTCAGACCTTTTATATACTTTATTTTTATTCTTTCATTGTATATTTCAGTAAATTTATGGTCAATATCATATGGAACTGGTTTTTCAATATTGTTTTATGCACTTTTATTTTTTTGGTCTTTGATTGAAATCTCATCTATTATCAATGTTATAGATATAAGTCATATCAATAAAAATGAATATACACTACAATCATGGAAGAAAAGAGCGCATAAGGTAAGTATTTATATTTATATATTTTTTATAATATATTTTATAGCCTATGTTTTTATTGTTAGCCATATAATTTTTGCTTAATTAAAAAATTTATTATATAAATTAAATTTCCGCATTTTTTATACCTCTTAAAAATAATAAAATCCATAAAGAATATTATAAATATAAATAAAAATGCTGATTTTAATAAATAAAATGTTATAATAAATCCAATTATTACACCAGAAAAAGGCTGTGTTATACCATTGAGCGTCTGCTTTAATCCATAGACACTTGCTGATATATTTTTATCTATATATTTAAAATTCAAGATGCTATGAAATAATGATGTGCATGATCTAACTGATACATCCATCGATAATGGAATCAGCAATCCTGACTCTCTAAACGCAATAACAATAAATCATACATTCCATCCATTAAATTATTTTATAAATTGTTAAAACCATACATTAAAAGCACATGGCTATAGGGTATACATCAAATACATGCGTTTATTTGCAGTAGATTCAATATTCATTAAATATTGATGAATGGTTCCGGTAATTACAAAAGAGAATCTAATGGAATGAAAATACATTTTATCAATAGTATTTTCCATTTACTATTCAACTGAATGTATATATATCATCTGCAAATGTCAATGATTCATCTTTATTTGATAATATTTATAAACGATATTGATAATAAACTGCTTTACTTATCAATACTGGTATTTGATTTATGGTACTATAATTTAGACAGATTCGGGTTGCTTGCAGATAAAAATATATTATTTGTTTCCAGAATAAAAAGGAATTCTATTTATTATGAATCAAGAACAGTCAATGGCCATGAAATGTTTGAAATGAATAATGAATTATTTAAGGATGGTAAGGGTAAATGTTAATAGAGTTGAGTATAAATATATTAAAGTTCTAATGAATCTTCCTGGTAAATACATTTAATTTATAACAATCTTGGGAAATTCATCCATTATACTGGAATTCAGAACATGGATCATATAAATAATATTCTGTCTATTTCATTTTTTAAGTATACCTTCAATTTTATCCAGATCGAATAATAATACATTATCTTTTTCTGCAATGTCTCTCATTTTATCTGTAAAACCGGATTTGCTGAATAATATAAAATAATCATTTCTATCCTTATTATTCCACTCTACACTCATAGCTTTTCTCTTTAAATCTTCATACACAGAAACGCATACAGGCCTGTGTGTCCATTTGCATTCGCCAAACATTATAGCCTTTTTCTCCTCATTCAAGGCGATAATATCTATTTCTTCCTGATCTCTATCACGATTATTATTTGTGTTTCTGCCCCACCATTTTCCAATTTTTTGTATATTAAAAGGCAAAATATCCGCTTTTTCATTGTTCATATAGATCATTAATTCTTTGCATATCTCTTCAAATTTGTGCGGGACTATCATATCGACAGACTGTATTAATGAATTAACTACTCCACTATAATTACCGAGCTCAAATTGATTTATATTTGGATAAAACTGGCTGAACCAGAATTCCATATAATTATCGGTTAGTTTATAGATTCCTTTTTTATCAATTTTATTATTTTTATGTGTTACAGGTAGTTCATATGTTATCAAATTCAATATATCTTTCATTTCAAATAGATAAGGCTGCATTGAGGTGGCTTTTACATCCGTAATATTTGCTATATCTGATACTTTAGTGTTTCCGCTTGAAATAGAGTAAAGTATGGAGAAGTATGTTTGTGACCTCCTACCGAATTCTTCAGTAATGAAGTCTCTGGGCTCAAACACGTATATGCTGTTACTGCTCAAAAAAATACTCTTTATCATCCCCTCTACGTTTTTTATGCTGTTCAAACGAAAATACTTGTAAAATTGTGGAGAACCACCGAATATTGAATATACCTTGATTGCATCATAGATACTGATTTTCAAATATTTATAGGATGTTACAAAATCAAAATTTTTTAAATGCATTATAGAGGTTGCTCTCTTGTATAAGGGCAAATTTCTGTCCATAAATATTTTCTTTATTAGTCCAACTGAGGAGCCTGAACAGACAATTGACAGTCTTGATGTGTCGATGTATAAATCAACGTTCTTTTGGAGTGCCGTAAATACAGATCTGTTGATGTCTTCAAATCTCTGAAATTCATCAAAATAAACCACTGTTTGTCTGTTTCTTGAAAGTTCAAATAAACCTTTAATAAACAAATCCCAGTCAGGCGGATTAAAAAGTGATGTGTTGAAATATCTTCTGATTGTATCGGAAAATTCCTGTAACAATAAATTTGAACTTTTTGTGTTATCTACATATAAATATATGCCACCTATTTTATTTATTGTTTTCTTTATAAGTTCAGTTTTTCCTACTCTCCTGTTACCATATAATACTATCAATGACCTATGTTTTTCAATATCTGTTATTAGCTTTTTTAATTCGTTATCCCTATCGAAAAATATCTCCATGATTATGTTTATAATGATTATATTTATAATCTTTATTGTATCATGAAATAATTGTAATATTCTACCTCAATCAATATCTGTTATTCTTCCATAATCCTTCATTGAACCTTTTAATAAATCTGGTAATTTTAGATCTATAAGAAGATACTCTGGATAATGTAATTGCATTCCTTCTAACAGGTATTAATGCTTTATTTTTTAACTCATTGCAAATAATTTTGTAATAATACCTTTATCACTATATAATTTATTTATTCTATTCTTTATTCTTCTTATTATGTTTATTCCCTCCATGGCATCATTTGTATACTCATCTGTTATTGAATGATCTATAATATTAAAATTCTTTATGTTTATAACAGCATGCAATTTTATCATACCTTTCTTTTTCTATGCCATTTATTGCCTAAATAATCTCCCATTAATGCTATTTTAAATCTTATGAATCTATTGCTGCCAATACACCATTGTTGCCATTCTGTATTTCTGGAATGACCTTCCTTATTCTTTTATATATTGATGTAAATGTTATTTCAGGGAATTTATATTAAATTAAAATTTTTAATAAAATAAATTATGCATCTTACTTTATTTTTTATAATATATTTTATAGCCTATGTTTTTATTGTTGGTATATAATTTTTGCTTAATTAAAAAATTTATTATATAAATTAAATTTCCGCATTTTTTATACTCTTTAAAAATAATAAAATAATAAAATCAGTAAAGAATATTATAAATATAAATAAAAATGCTGATTTTAATAAATAAAATGTTATAATAAATCCAATTATTACACCAGAAAAAGGCTGTGTTATACCATTGAGCGTCTGCTTTAATCCATAGACACTTGCTGATATATTTTTATCTATATATTTAAAATTCAAGATGCTATGAAATAATGATATTATAGATTCCATTAAACCGGTTATGAAGAAAATAATGTAAATTATATATAAATAATTATAGAATAAATATATATTATAATATGCAAACGGGAAGATAAATGCTATTATTAAATAATATTTGTATATTCTTCCTTTTACATTAGTATGAATTTTAGATGAAATTAAAGTTCCTATGAATGAACCTATTAAACCTGCAATAAAAAATGTTGTCAATAAAAATGCAGATATATTTAGTATATTATATGAAATATATGCCACTGCAGGAACAATCATTGCAACACCAAGGCCGTTTATAATTGAAAGCACCTGTAAATCTAAAAGCACACTATTATTTTTTAGATAATTAAATGCGTACCTTATGCTTCTCAATCCATGGAAATCAAGTTTTTTTGATTCAAAGTTGATATTTTTAATATCAATTAATGATGAAATAACAGTCGATATTATAAGAATAGATGCCATAAATATTAATGCAAAGTTATAATTTAATGTTAATAATAATCCTGTAATTAATAATCCAAAAATTGATGATAGCATATAAACACTATGCAAATTTTTAAAGTATTTTTTTGAATCAGTGCTATTAACTATATGTTTTTGAAGGGACATAAAACTCAAATTAGAAAAATTTGTTACAAAGCTGTATAAGAATAATAAAAATAAAAAGATTATATAAATTATAAATCCTGATTTTAACAGTATTATAATTATAAGTAATATTATTATAAAATGCATTGTATTTGAAATTATTAAAATATTTTTTTTATTTTTAAAACTATCTACAATAGGACCAATAATAACAGATAAAAATGAGGGTATATAAAATATTGTAAGTGCAATTCCTGCTAACAGTATTGAGTCTGTTTTTTCTAATATTATCCATATAAATATAAGGTCCTTGCCATATAAAAGTGACGAGGCCAATATACTTAAATATATCTTTTTATAGTTGTTCAACATCGAACCATGATAGAAAATATATATATATATATTTCCTTAAGTTTAATATGATAGAGAATATTGAAATAGATAATTATGGAATAATAACTGTGCCAGAAGGTTTTGTTAATCCAGATGAACATATAAAACCAAGAGAGGCAAATTTAGGCTGTGGTCCAGAGCTTCTTGTCCCATGCTAAGTTTATAAATTTTTAATTATAATTTTTTAGTATAAATTTATAATCGCATAAAATTATTATTATAATATTTTATTACTTTATGTCTATTATAATAAAAATATGAATAATAATTATTTATATGGATGCATTTTTCATATCTTTTAAAATAAATAATAAAATAAAGAAATTTATAAATAATAATATAACCATAAAGTCTATGCCTATTTTTAATAAATAAAATGATATTATAAATCCTATTATTACGCCAGAAAAAGGCTGCACAATTCCATTAAGCGAACTGTTAAATCCATATATTTTACCTGAATTTTCCCTATCTATATTTTTAAAGTACAGTATACTATGAAATAAGGCCAAAAATGATGATAATAATCCTAAAATAAAAAGAACAATAAAAATGAAATATAAATTATCTGAAACAATATAAATAAAATAATAAAATACTGGAAGCAAAAACATTATGATTAAATAATATTTATACACCTTGCCCTTAATTTTTCCTGCAAATAATGTTCCTGTTATTGAGCCTAAAACAATAAAAACAGCAAATAAGGTTAGGAAAAATGCATTTATTTTTAATATATCATGTGTTATATACGTTAATACCGGTTCAAGCATGGATGCAATAAAATCAGAAATTACTCCTATTATTATAATATCCAGAAGCAACTTATGATTTTTAATATATAAAATAGAATTAATTAAATCGTTTGTTTTTGATTTGTATTGTTTGTTTTTATTAAAATCTATGTTTTTTGTATCAATTAATTTTATTAATAATATTTGAACAAATAAAGCAATAATTATAAATATAATTGCAAAATTGTAATTAACAGACAAAAGAATACCAGAGATTAATAGCCCTGATATAGACCCAGCAAAATATAATATATGAATAATTTTAAAATATTTATTTAATTTGTTTTCATCAACAGTATACTTTTCAATTGACCGAAAAATATTATTTGTAAATGTATTAAAAAAACCAAATATTAAAAATAAAATTAGGAGTACAATAAAATGCACAAATTTAAAATTTATAAGATCAAATATAATAAATATTGCAGTTAGAATTCTTAAAAAATTTATAAATATTAATAATGTTTTTTTATTTTTTATATTATCTGTTAAATAGCCAGTAAAAAATGATAATGACGTTGGTAAAAATAAAAAAGTTAAACCCAAGCCAGCAAACAGTATTGAATCTGTTTTTATTATAATTATCCATAGAAATATTATATCCAATGGAGAGGCCATTAGGTTTGATATATATGAATAAAAATACATAATTTTATAGTTATTCAACATCGGACCATAATAGAAAATTATATATATATATTTCCTTAAGTTTAATATGATAGATAATATTGAAATAGATAATTATGGAGTTATAAAAACTATAAATGAAATAGATGAGGGCCATAAAATAATGAAAATGCTGGGTGGATGTGGTTGTATTAATATAAGTTGCATGTAAATTTCCAGTTTAATGATATTATGATATACAACAGAAATTTAAGATTAGATATATTACCTACTGAAGAATGTAATTTTAGATGTGTATATTGCTATGAAAATTTTAAAATTAAAAAAATGGATGATAAGGTTATAGAGGGAATAAAAAATTTAATACTGGCAAGGTCAAAAACATTAAAAAATTTAGAGATAAACTGGTTTGGCGGAGAGCCAATGTTAGCGTATGATGTTATTAAAGATATAATGGAATATTCAAAATATCTCTCAATAAGATATAATTTTAAATTAACATCTTCTATGACAACCAACGGTTCTTTATTAACAATAAAAAAATTTAAGGAATTATATGAACTTTATGTTAGATGGTTTCAAATATCATTTGATGGAGATAAAGATAATCATAATAAATTTAGAATAACAAGAGAAAAAACAGATACTTTTGATATTATTTATAATAATATTTTAAATTTACATAAAAGCAACATAAATTCAGATATTGTCATAAGGTTACATCTTAATAAAAATAATTATCAGAGTATATATAATTTTATAGATAGATTATCTTTAGATATAGGTAATGATAATAGATTTAAAATATTTATTCGTGAACTATCCAGACTTGGTGGCACCAATGATAAAAAATTACCAGTTATAGATAATCAAAATGAAATTAATTATTTACTAAAAAAATTAAGGGATAGGATAAAAAAATCTGGCCTACATATTTATAAAATAAATAATATTGAAATGTGCTATGCAGCATCAATGTCACAATATCTAATAAGAGCAAATGGTTATATAGGAAAATGCACGGTTGCATTATATGACGATAAAAATATAATAGGAAAAATTAACAGTGACGGTACCATAATAATAGATAAAGATAAATTAAAATACTGGATAAGAGGTAATTTTTCTAATAATATTGGTGAGTTAAAATGTCCTTTAAAATATGTATAATATTGTGAAATAAGTATAAATCAAAAAATTTATTAAAGAATTTTTACTATGAGATAATGCATTATATAGTAATTACCGGAGGTGTTATTTCCGGATTAGGCAAAGGCACAATAACATCAAGCCTATCATATCTTTTAAAAAACAGTGGCTTCAAAGTAACAAACATTAAAATAGACCCTTATTTAAATTACGATGCGGGCACGATGAATCCATACCAGCATGGTGAAGTATTTGTTTTAAATGATGGTGGTGAAGTAGACCTTGATCTTGGAAACTATGAAAGGTTTTTGGATACGGATTTAACATCAGATAGTAATATAACAACAGGAAAAATATATAAGGAGGTAATAGAAAAGGAAAGGCGTGGAGATTATTTAGGGAGCACTGTCCAGATAATACCGCATATAACAAATGAAATAAAAAGCAGAATAAAAAAGGCTGCAAAGGACTATGATATTGCTTTAATAGAAGTCGGTGGAACAGTGGGTGATATAGAATCAATGCCGTTTTTAGAGGCATTAAGGCAGATGAAATCCGAAAAGGAAAATAATATGATATTTGGCCATGTTACATTGGTTCCAGAATCAGGGAATGAACAGAAAACAAAGCCGACACAGCACAGTGTTAAGGAATTAAGGGCAATAGGAATACAGCCTGATATATTATTCTGCAGATCTGAAAAAAAATTAAATGAGGAATCAAAAAAGAAGATATCATTATTTACAGATGTTTCTGAAAATGGCATAATAAGCGTTTACAATGTAAGAAATGTTTACCAGGTTCCTGAATTAATGGAAAAACAAAATATATTAGGTTATGTAAGAGAATTATTTGGTTTTGATGACCATGAATTAAATTATACATTAAAGGATTTTGTTGAAAACATAAAAAAACCAAAGGAAGAGGTAACTGTTGCTATAGTTGGCAAATACGTGGATATGGAGGATGCATATATAAGCCATAAGGAAGCATTTTCACATGTAACAGGCAATACTGGCATAGCAGTAAATATAAAATGGGTAAATGCCGATAATCTAATTAATAATATTGAAGAATTAATTGATGTTGATGGTATATTAATTCCTGGAGGCTTTGGTTACCGTGGTGTTGAGGGAAAAATTATTGCAGAAAAATATGCAAGGGAAAATAAAATACCTTACCTTGGTATATGTCTTGGATTCCAGGTTTCAGTTATTGAAATAGCAAGGAACGTTTTAAATTTAAAGAATGCAAATAGCACTGAGTTCAATGAAAATACGGAATATCCTGTTATAGCATTACTTCCTGAACAGGAGAAAATAAAGGACCTGGGAGGAACAATGAGACTTGGGTCAAAAAAAGTTTTAATAAATAAAAATACATTAGCACATGAAATATATAATAGTGATATTATACATGAGAGGCACAGACATAGATTTGAAGTAAATCCTGAATATATAAAAAAATTTGAGAATTCCGGAGTTGTGTTTTCAGGAACAGATGATGAAAAAATAAGGATGGAAATACTTGAATTAAAAGACAATGATAATTACATTGCTACACAATACCATGCTGAATTTACATCAAGGCCGTTAAATCCATCAAAGGTACATTTATATTTCATAAAAAAATCACTGGAATATAAAAAAAAGAGAGGCAAAATATATGAAAGAAGTGTTGAATGAATTAGTAAAGAAATTGAATGATAAAATAGCTAGTGACCCGAATTATTCAAAGAAGTTGGCAGGGGTAAATAAAACAATAGAAATTATATTTGATGGAAAAGATTCGTATTATTTTAAGGCCGAAAATGGGCATATAACAGAGCCCGTTGAGGGGAAAACAAATGCAAATATCACTGTTGAGGTAAGTTCTGAAATTTTTAATAAGATATTATCAAAGGAAGTTAATGCAATGGATGCATATATGAAACAGCAGTTAAAGATAAAGGCTTCACTATTGGATAAGCTTTTATTGAGCGATTTGCTTAAAGCGTAATATGATCGATAAAAACCTTGATGAATACAATAATAATCTCCGTAAAAAGGTAGACGAATGCTATGAAATAGCAGAAGAAGCCAGATCTTTAGGAAAGGATGTTTCCACTGACGTTGAAATACCATTGGCCAATGATATGGCCGAGAGGGTTGAGGAATTAATACATATAAAGGGCATAGCAGATGACATCAGGGAATTAAGCAAAAAAATGTCAAGGGAGGAAGTATCATTATATATATCAAAAAAGGTTGCAAATTTATTAAAAGATGATAAAAAAGAGGCTCTGGACAAGGCAGTGAGAGTTGGGCTTGCAATACTAACTGAAGGAATTTTAGTAGCACCATTAGAGGGCATAAAGGAAGTGAATATAATAAAAAATGATGATAATACAGATTATGCAGATATAGTATATTCCGGGCCAATAAGAAGCGCAGGTGGAACAGCACAGGCTTTAAGTGTGTTAATAACAGATATAGTCAGGAGGGAATTGAATATAGGTTCTTTTAAAGCAACCGATGAAGAAATAGAGAGATATATAGAGGAGGTACAGGCATATAACAGGTCAAAGCATTTGCAGTATTTGCCCACACCAGATGAAATAATAATGGTCATAAAAAACTCGCCGGTAATGATCGATGGCGAGGGTAGTGAGGAAGCAGAAATTTCCGGGCACAGAGATATGAAGAGAATTAAAACAAATAATATCCGTGGAGGCATGTGTCTTGTTCTCTGTGAGGGGTTAATTCAGAAGGCAAGGAAGGTTTTAAAATATACAAATATAATGAATTTAAAGGAATGGGATATTTTAGAAAATATAGGCAAAAATAAAAAGGAGGAAAAAAACGATAAATCTGAAAAATATTTAAAGGATATAATAGCGGGCAGACCAGTTTTCGGATATCCAAACAGGCCAGGAGGTTTCAGATTGAGATATGGCAGATCAAGACTATCCGGGTTAGCAGCAGCATCCATAAATCCTGTTACCATGTATATTTTAGATGAATTTATAGCCATAGGTTCACAGATAAAGGTAGAATTGCCGGGAAAAGCTGCAGCAATTACGCCCTGTGATACCATAGACGGCCCCATGGTTTTACTTAAAACTGGTGAACATAAAAAAATAAAAACTATTGATGAGGCAATAGAAATAAGGGATGCTATAGATCAGATAACGGATTTAGGTGAAATATTAATTGCCTACGGTGATTTTTTAGAAAATAATAAAAATTTAGTAACATCCCCATTTACAGTAGAATGGTGGTCATATTATTTAAATGATGATTTAAAAAAATATCTGAATAAAAAGCCCGATCAGTATGAAGCCATAGAAATATCAAGAAAATATAATATACCGTTATATCCGGAATATGACTATTACTGGCATGACATAAGCATGGATGAATTAAATTATTTAATAGATTTAATAAAAAATTCAAGACTTATTGACGGTAAATTATATCTTGATTTACAATCAAGGGACATATTAATAAAACTTGGAATAGAATTTAAAATAAGCAACAATAATATAGTTATAGATGAATATTACCCATTAATTGTATCTTTAGGCTTTGATATAAATAAAAACCAGCTAAATAAAATAAATTCTACAGATAAAGATAATATTATGGATGCCGTAAATGATCTGGCAAAAATAATAATAAAGCCCAGGGCACCAATAAGGATAGGTGCCAGACTTGGGAGGCCAGAAAAAGCGGGGGACCGTAAAATGAAACCCAAGGTCCATGTTTTATTTCCAATACTAAATTATGGTGATAATAGAAGGTCAATAATAAATGCAGCAAAAAACAAAAGCGAATACGAAATGGAGTTAAATTCAAGATTATGCAAAAACTGTGGCAATGAAACACCGTTTACCATATGTGAGAAATGCGGGTCAGTAACATATGATCAAAATGATAAAAAAAATGTTAAAATAAATTTAAAAGAGGCCCTGGAAAAAGCAGAGGCCAGGTTAAATGTTTATGATATAAAAGAATTAAAGGGAGTTAAGAAATTAATGTCAAAAATGAATACCGTTGAACCTTTAGAAAAAGGAATATTAAGGTCAAAATATGATATAAGCATTAATAAGGATGGGACGTGCAGATATGATATGTCAGATATCCCGATTACGCATTTTAAGAAAAAGGAATTAAATTTAACTTCAGAACAATTAATGAAACTCGGTTATAAGGATAATGAAATAAATGAAATATATCCACAGGATATAATAATCCCGGAAAATTCCGGGAAATATTTATTAAAAGTTGCAAATTTTATCGATGACTTGCTTGTTAAATATTATAATATGGAACCATATTATATGTGCAATAGCATTGATGATTTAATAGGCCAGATTGTAATAGGTTTGGCACCGCATACATCCGGTGGCATTGTTAGCAGAATTGTTGGGTTTTCAAAGGTCAATGGCTGTTATGCCCATCCATTTTATCATGCAGCGAAAAGAAGAAATTGTGATGGTGATGAGGATAGTATAATGCTTTTGCTTGATGGTTTATTAAATTTCTCAAAGAGTTTTTTGCCATCAACTACCGGTGGTTTAATGGACGCTCCTCTAGTATTGACTGTATTGCTTGATCCTGAAGAAATTGATAAGGAGGCCATGAATGTTGATACATTGTATAAATATCCACTTGAATTCTATAAAGAAACAGAAAAACATGGCTCTCCGGCAAACGTTGAAAAGATAATGAAAACAATGAAAGTAAAAATGAAGGATGAAGATAAATACACTGATTCCGGATTTTCATTTGATACAGAAGATTTAAATGAGGGTGTAGTTTTATCGGCATATAAAACAATAGGCACTATGGAAGAAAAAATAGAAAAACAATTGGGTCTTGCGACAAAACTAAGATCAGTGGATGAAAATGATGTTGCTGCAAGGGTCATATCATCCCACTTTTTACCGGATATGTTCGGCAATATGAGGAGCTTTTTTACACAGGAATTCAGGTGCACAAAATGCAATACAAAATATAGAAGGGTACCATTATCCGGGAAATGCCTGAAATGCGGTTCTTCAAACATAATATTGACTATACACCATGGAAGCATAGTTAAGTACCTAAAGGAAACTGAAAAGGTTATGGATGAATACAAATTGCCTGAATATTTACAGTACCAGATCAGGCGTTTAATAGATTCTATAGATGATACGTTTGACATGGGAGAAATCATAGAAGAAAAAGAAGAAACTACACTGGAGTATTTTTAAATAAAATATTTACTGTAATTTAATAAAAATTTAAACTTATATTTGCACTTTATTTAAATAAAAACATGTAATGTATAATACATGATTGGATCGTTATTTGTTACAGGACCTGCAGGTACAGGTAAATCAACATTTTGCGGCGCATATAAGGACTGGCTAATCAGAAATGATTATGATGCTATAATTGTTAATCTTGACCCTGGTGCGGAATTTCTGCCATATGAACCGGATATTGATATTAGAGAATTTATTTCATTAAATGATATTATGAACGATTATTCTCTTGGACCAAATGGGGCACAGATTGTTGCGGCCGATTTATTACTGGATAATGTCGATAAAATAAAGAGTAAATTGGATTTATACGACGATTATTATGTAATTTTCGATACCCCTGGACAGATAGAATTATTTAGCTTCAGACCAGGAAGTACAATGCTGGTAAAGGCACTGGCAGATAAAAAGGCAATGCTTGCATTCATTTCAGATGCAATAATTTCACAGACACCGTCAGGATTTATTTCAGAAAAGATGCTTTTTGGGTCTGTGTATTCAAGATTTTATATACCAATGATGTTTATATTAAATAAGATAGATTTAATAGGTTCAGATAAGGTAAAGGAAATATCGGAATGGGAAAATGACCCTGATATTTTATATGATAAATTCAGAGATGAAAAGGAGGATATGGTAAAGGATTATTTCCTGAACATAATAATGTCATTGAAGGACTCAAATATAATAAATAAGATATTCCCGGTATCATCAAAGGATATGTTCGGCTTTGAGGATATATACACAGATATGTCTAATTACTTTCTTGGCGGCGAGGATACCGATACTATGTATAAGGATGAATAATTTTAATAGCAATTGTATTATTTTATAAAAAAATCTTTTTATATTTTTTTATTTCTAATTAAGCATTTGATTTTATAATTATTTTATTGAATAATTTATATATTTAATATAAATATTTATTAATTATAATATTATCCTTACATCTACAGCAAATGCACCGTTTTCATTAACTATTAATGGGTTTATATCCATTTCTTTTATATCCAGGTCAATTAGCATATTCGATATTTTTGTTATGGCCCTGACAACGCTATTTATATCATAATTTCTCTTTCTTGCTATTAACATATTATATATTTTGCTTTCTTTAATCATGTTGTATGCCTCTTCTTCTGAAACTGGGCATAAAGAATAACTTAAACTCTTTAAAACTTCCATGTATATGCCTCCAATACCTGCTACTATTGCCGGCCCGAATACGGGGTCCTTTATACCGCCTATAAATATTTCGGCACCTGCCATCTGCTCTTGCAGTATTACACGCTTATAGTTTAATTTTTTAAACGCATTTTCTATGTCCTCCTTTTCTAAATTTAGCATAACACCATTTATATCTGTTTTGTGTAAAGGTTCATCCGGTGATATTTTCATTACTAATGGATAACCTATTCTATCAGCCTCCTTTTTAGCCGTTTCAACATCTTCAGCTATACCATATTTAGGTGTTCTAATACCATAAATTTCCATTAATTTCATTGCCTCAAAATCTTTCAACGAGGTTTTATCTTTAATTAAATTTGATGCTTCATTTATAGGTTCGGGTATTCTCAATTTTTTTGTAGGATTGGGTTTATTTGCCATATATTTTATTGCTTTTATTGCATCTTCTGGAAATTCAAATGATGGTATTGAAACAGATTCCAGAAGCTTTGATGCTGTATCCTGATCTAAACCCATGGTAACACCAACAACACTTTTGCCCTTATAATTCATTATTGCCCTTGCAACGTCGGAACATGTAACCATCGGTAAAGATTGAACTATGACAACTTTTGTGCAGTTCAAATCCTTAACTACATCTAATGCATTATTATATCTGGTATAATCGGCATCACCGGATAGATCTAATGGGTTCCTGGGCTTGCTTTGCTCTGGTATCACTTTTAATAGGTCAGTTTTTAACCTGCCTGGTATTTCTATTTCGTTTAAATCATTTATATCAATTGAATCTGTTGTTAAAACACCATGGCCACCTGAATTAGTTATAATTAATATATCATTGTATACATTTTCACTGGACAGGATAATTTTTGCAAGATTTAACATATCCTCTAAATTATCTACAAATATACCACCCACAGTCCTGACAGCAGCCTTAAATATATCAATTGAACCGGCAACACTGCCTGTATGTGTTTTTATTGCCTGCGCACCTTTAGTGCTGATACCGCCTTTAAGGAATATTATTGGCTTTTTCTTTGTTATATCGGGGATATAATTTAAAAATTTTTCTCCATTAGATATTCCTTCTATATATGAAAATACTGCCCTTGTTTCTATATCATCTGATAAAAATTGAAAAACATCAGTTTCATCTATATCTGACTGGTTTCCCAAACTTACAAAATAACTTATCCCTATTTTTGTTTCCTGGGCCCAGTTGAGCATATAAACACCCAGGCCACCGCTCTGGGCAACTAAAGCAGTATCTCCCTTTTTAACATCTGCAAATGCAAATGTTGCATTAACTTCAGGTGTTATTAAACCTATTGTATTTGGCCCTAAAACCCTTATATTATTTTTCTTTGCTATTTCTATTATCTGATTTTCCAGGTCCGCACCATGTTTATCTATTTCCTTAAAACCCGATGTTATAATAACTGCAGCACCTGCTTTTACTGCGGCTGCATCATTCATTACACCAACAACAAAATCCCTGGGAACCGCAATGATAACCAAATCTATTGTATCGTTTATGTCCTTTAAATTTTTATATGATTTATAACCCTCTATTGTTTCACTTTTATTGTTAACTGCGTATATTTTTCCCCTAAATGTTGATATTACATTTCTGAAAAGTATATTCCCTACCTTTAATTTGCTTGATGATGCACCGACAACAGCTATGCTTTTTGGCTTAAATAACTGATCCAACATATTTATATATAGTTATTAGGCTTAAAAATATTTTCAATATACTAATTATATACTTAAAATAGGTAAATTACGCTATAATTGATTTATAGATAGAATATTTTTATTCCATTGCATTTTTAGTATATGCATTATTCAAACATTTTTAAGACTTCTTTTCTAAAAAATTAATCGATTTAAAATAGCAAAATACCTTTAATTAAATTTAGATATAATAAATGAATTATATATTTAAAAATTAGGTTATATTCTGGTATATGATGCAATTGAGAATTCACAATTTCATAACCTGCCACCGGGATTACAGATAAATTTTATAATCACGTAAATATTATATATATTTATTTTGCAGTTATCTTTTATATATTTTCCTTTTAATAAATACAGGCTTAATGCTACAAATTCTACGTTGAAAATAAATTTTTATGAAATGATTCCTGTTTTATAGTAAGGTTATATGCAGTAGTTAAAATTATATATCATACATTGACATAAAATCCCTTGTATCAATGACGTCAACAAACTGGCTTATCATTTCAAGGCTCTGAAAGTATAATCTTTCTGAATATGTCGATGTTATATCAGATACAACTATTGCATTAAATTCCCTTAAATTTGCCTCTATTGAACTTATAAATATATCGGTATCTGTAAAAAAACCACCGAACAGCAATGTATTTTTATGAAATTCTTTTATATAATTTTCAATATCAGTATTATAAAATATATCCTCTTTTTTAACATTTATCTGATTTTTTATTTCTGTTTTATTTTTGAACTGCTCCAGAAATTTTCCATCGTATGATGATTCGGGGGGCCTATTTTTAATTCTTTTATTTTCCTTTTTATTTTTTGCCTTCATAATATCATTGTTTTTTATTTTATAATTTAATTCTCTTTTTGTAAATATGACAGGCAAATCAAATTTTTTTATTAATTTATTCATATAATCCATTCCCATTAAGAACTCCATTTTACTGAAGGTATTCTTAAAAAAATCATCGTCATAATTTAACATTATAATTATTGAATCATTTATATCTATCATTATTTTTGTATGGCTTTAACATATTTTTAAGTTTACAATAAATATATATAAAATTCAACAATAATGTTCTAAAGCGGAGATTGCCGAGCTAGGAAAAGGCGATGGATTTAGGGTCCATTTCCGCAGGGATTCGGGGGTTCAAATCCCCCTCTCCGCATTTTTTAATATTTAAATCAATAGATTCTTAAATAAAATAACCTGAAATCTTAACAATAAAATAGGTTATAGTCACGTAAATTCAATATGCTATCAAAAAAATTTAAATTTAATGCGTTAGTAAATATATAAAAAATCTTTCATAAATTTTTATTCTTATTTAATATTAATATTATTTTTTATATCCTCATAATATGACCTTATTAACTCTGCATAACTCCATGATTGTATAATGCAACCTTTAGGCTTATCGGGATTTAAGCCATCAAATATTTCAGGAACATACTCCATAGAAAATAAATTCTTGAAATAATCATATAACTTATTTTTATTATAACCAGATCGTACAGATGCAGTTATATATGGACCGACAAGCCATGGCCATACTGTTCCATTATGGTATGCTGAATCCCTGCTGTACTGGTCTCCAATATACACTGGCTTAAAGTTTTTATCCATAATGGATAATGTTCTTAATCCATATTTTGTTAATAATTCATTATCCACATCGTTTTTATAATCATTGAAATTATCTAAAATATTAAATGGTAATGAAAAAGCAAAAATAAAATTCGGCCTGAATGATGTATCATCTGGATATATTGTATCCATAAATCTGCCATCTTTTAAATAATAATTTTTAAAGTTATTTTTCAGTAGATTTATTGTATTACCATATACACTGTCAAAATTTAAATTTAATTTATCATAAAAATATTTCATTGTCATTAGTGCATTGTACCATAATGCATTTATTTCAATGGCGCCTCCGTTTCTTGGTGTAAAGACTACATCATTGTATTTTCCATCCATCCATGTTAAATGGCCTTTTTTCAATATAATAAATCCGTTGTATATTTTATGTAAATCATTTTCGTTTAAATAATAATTTATTAATTTTTTCATATAATTTATATTATTTTTTATAAAATTTATATCCTCTGTATAATCATAATATTTTTTCATTGCGTATATAAACCATAATGAAACATCTTCACTTACATCATTAGAATTAAAGTTGGTTTTCATTGGGATGCCTAAATTTATGTAATTTTCTAAAATTTTTTTTGCTAGACCAAATTTTTTTGGTATGAGGACATTGCCTGGTAAAGAAATCATAGTATCCCGTGCCCATGCACCGAACCAGTAATAGCCTGCTATTATATTATTTCCTGTTAAAAAATATGTTGATATATTTACAAGTTTTTTAATATTTTTATCATTTATATCCGATAATAAATTTAAATATCTATTCAATAATGTATTAAAATCAATATTATTTTTAACACCAGAATATATATTTATTTCTAAACTGTTTATATTATTAAACTCAATATTGCCCGGAGAAAATAAATTCTCCTTATAGCCGGAACCACGCTCCTTATCGATAAAATATGTAAAATTATAATACCATAATGGATTCCCGTTAAATTTGCCACTGTATTCAATATTAAGGTTTGTATTATTATAATTTATATTTAAATAATTATTTCCATTTTTTATATTGTATTTAATATTATCATTATTTACCGTATTATAAAAAGACCTGAATGCAATTAACGGTGTTAATTTAAAATTTTTAATTTTTCCAGAGAAATCATACCTTATCTTTAAAAAATCATTATACGGATCAAGAATAATCCTTTTTTTAATTTTTATATTATTTATTTGATAATTGAATTCTGGAACTGGAAATTTATTATAATTTATTAAATATTTATACCCATCCGGGTAAATGTAAATATCGTTATATTGATTTGTATCCAGATTATAAATATTATTATCTATAAGTATTTCCTCAAATAATTTTGATAATAATACATACCTTTCAAATGAATTATTCATATTTTTTACAAATAAGCCATGATATGTTCTTGTATTCATAAATGAAACTGTGCTTGAAGAATATGTGCCGTTTTTATTTGTAATAATCCATTCATCATAGTTTAACATTTTATGTGCATATTTTATTTGCTTTTAATTTTATTGTTAATGCATAAATTATTTAATATAATATTTTTATGTTAATATTTAAATAGATTAAATAGGCCTTGTACATTAATTATTAAGTGTTATTACCAGGAAAGCAACAATAAAAAGCCATATAATTCCATTCAATTTCGTATATATTAGATGTGAGTGGGGATAATAATTAATCTTTTATATAATTTTTTAATATGTTTTCAATGTAATTTAAAGGTATTTTAATCCATGAAGGCCTGTTGTTTATCTCATAATATAATTCATACGATGCTTTTTCAAGCAAGAAGATATCTAATAATTTTAACAAATCATCGTTATTTATTTTAAATATATTGCTTTTTGAAATTATTTTAATATAGTTTTCCATAAATCTATTTTTTACTGTATTTAATAAATTATAATCATTTGTGTTAAAATATCCAATTAAATAATCTATTGACCTTATCATGCCTGAAACGTCCTTTAATGGGGATAATTTTTTATTTCTTTCCTCCATACTTTTTACCGGTTCGCCCTCGAAATCTATTATATAATAATTATTTTTGTATAATAAAACCTGGCCCAAATGGTAATCACCATGTACCCTGGTTTTCATGATATTATTATTTTTTAAGATTTTATATGCAATTTTTCTTATATTATCCATGTTTGCATTTTTTAAAATATTATCATAATTTATATTATTTTTATTCATATATTCCAATGATTTTTTAAGGTAATTATCTATATTGCCTATTATATATGATATATCATTTATATTCATTAATTCAGGAGTAAAATCCGTTTCATTTATTTTTGATAAATTATATAACATATTACCTGTTACATACCCCATATTATCAGTTAATTTTATTATTTCATCAGTAAAATTTTTATCGTTTAAATAATTTGTATAATATGACCATAAATCTACTGAGTTCTCTAAATATTCCATTGCATTTGCTAAATATATTGTTTTATTGTTATTTTTATATAGCATATAGCCATATATTTTAGGAACGTTGTTAAAATTATTTTCGTTTAATTTTAATGCCATGAATATATCTGGATTATTGCCATAATATAAATACCTATAATTTTTGATTATCATTGAATTTATTATAAATGAGCTGTTGCTCTGCTCTGATTTTACTGTTTTAAAGTTATTAAAATTATTATTTCTAAAAAATTCTGTCCTTATGAATTGTATTTTATCATATTTTGTATTTTCCCCAATATTTTTAACTATAAATTCGGCGAATTCCTGGAAATAAAAGGCATCGTAAACGTTTATTTTTTTATTATCTATATTAAAGAATGCTATTTTGTTATCAAATTCTAATTCGGATAAAAATAAGGGCAAATAATATAATGAATACTTATCGTCAAAATCTATCTTTAATATTAAAATTGTAAAATTATTTATATTTATATAATCATAAATTTCTACATGTTTTTCGTTTATAGATTTATCCTCATACCATCTTTTATTTTTGATATAATTTAAAATATCATATAATTTATCATTTAAATAATTATAATAATCAGTAATCGTCCTCACCCTCAAAATCCATTGAATCGTCTGTTTCCGGTATAACAAGGTTAAACCAGAAAAAGCCTCTTGGGGGCATTGTTATAAAATACGGTAAATCGCCTATCCTTGGAAATGGTGCCTTTGTAAACGCTTCTACCGGTTTTAGGCCTTTAAAATTGCTCAGGTCAAGCTCAATATATGTTGGTCTCCTTGATAGGTTAAATAAACATAACATTCTCTGGTTTTCGTATTTTCTTATATATGCTAAAACCCTTTTATTTGGATTATTTATAAATTCTATTGTTCCCCTGCCTAATAATTCGGTATAATCCTTCCTTACACCAATTATTTTTTTCATCCAGTTTAATAATGATGATGATATTCTTAATTCCGAATCAACATTAACGCCCTCATAATTATAATTCGGGTTTGTTATTACCGGTGCATATAACTGCTCGGCATATACTCCAGAAAAACCGGCATTCCTGTCATAGGACCACTGCATTGGGGTTCTAACCCCATTTCTGTCGCCTAAATATATATTATCGCCCATGCCTATTTCATCGCCGTAATATAATATTGGCGTTCCTGGCAATGAAAATATTAAAGCATTTAAAAGTTCTATGGTACTTCTATCATTGTCAACTAATGGAGCTAACCTCCTTCTTATCCCTAGATTTAAACGCATTTTAGGTATTTTTGCATATTCCTTATACATAATATCGCGTTCCTCATCATCCACCATTTCTAATGTTAGTTCATCGTGGTTTCTCAAGAATATGCACCAGTCGCAGTCATCAGGTATATCCAATGTTTGATTTATAATGTCTATTATAGGTTTGCTGGACCTTTTTGCCAGTGCTATAAATATTCTTGGCATTAATGGAAAATTAAAAGCCATCTGAAATTCATCACCGTTGCCAAAATATTCTTTAGTATCTGTTGGCCACTGGTTTGCTTCTGCCAGCAATATTGTTCCAGGAAATTCTGTATCCATCATTTTACGTATTTCCCTGAAATATTCATGTGTTTCCGGAAGATTCTCACAGTTTGTGCCCTCGCGCTTAAATAAATATGGCACTGCATCTGCCCTGAAGCCATCTAATCCAAGATTTAACCAGTATCTTATAACATTTTTCATCTCTTCCCTTACTTCAGGATTATCATAGTTTAAGTCCGGCTGCTGTGAATAAAATCTATGGAAATAATATTGCTTTGTTCTGGGTTCATATGCCCAGTTTGAACTTTCTGTATCAATAAATATTACCCTTGCATCCTTAAATTTATCAGGCGTATCGCTCCAGATAAACCAGTCTCTCTTTTTTGAATTTATACCAGATTTTGCATCTATAAACCACTGATTCTGATCCGAAATATGATTTATTACAAGGTCTGCTATTACCCTTATATTATATGAATGCGCCTTATTTATAAAGTTTTTAAAATCCTCTATTGTGCCGTATTCAGGTAATATTGAATAATAATCAGATATATCATAGCCATCGTCTTTTAAAGGAGATTTGTAAAATGGAAGAAGCCATATTGCATCAATGCCTAAATCCTTTAAATAATCTAATTTCATTGTTAATCCATTAAAATCGCCAATGCCATCATTATTTGAATCATAAAATGATTTTATCGGGATTTCATAGAAAATCGCATCACGGTACCATAAATTATTGTTCATCATAATAACACCTTTAATATGTGTGCATTTCTGTATCCAGGGATTAACCTTACATAGTTATATTCCCCATGCCACGTATATTTACTATTATCTAATAAATCTATTACATCATATGTAGCAGTTTCATTTATATTTAATGCCTTTAATGGAATTTTTATTATATCACACTGTATGTTGTTTATATCTAAATTTATTACAACTATGATTATATTTGTTTTCTCATTGTTATACCTTAAATATGAAATTATGTTTTTGTTATTATTATCGCAGAATATTAAATTGAATGTTTTTAATGCATCGTTTTCAATCCTTATTTTATTGAGTTTTGATATTATATTTCCTATATTTCCGGGCTTAGTAAAATCCCTATTTTTAATTTCATATTTTTCTGAATTTAAATATTCTTCACTGTTATTATTTAATGGAGTGTTCTCACATGTCTCAAAGCCACTGTAAATGCCCCACAATGGAGATAATGTGCCCGCCAGCAATGATCTGGTAATAAATGCCTCACTGTTTTGATTTTTCAGTGATTCCGGAAGTATGTCCGGTGTATTTGTAAATAGCATGGGCCTGAAAAATAAATTATATGGATATGAATACAGTTTATTAAAATAATTTTTAATTTCATCATATGTATTTACCCATGTAAAATATGTATATGACATCGAGAATCCGATTTTTGATAATTCATACATTATTTTCTCCCTTGTAAATGCCTCTGCAAGGAAAACAACATCAGGGTAATCATTTTTAATGCTTTTCATAACAAAACTCCAGAATGAAAATGGCTTTGTGTGAGGATTGTCAACCCTAAATATTCTTATTCCTTTTTTAATCCAGAATACTATTATGTTTTTTAATTCACTGTATAAATTTTTTTTATCTACAGTATCAAAATTAAGCGGAAATATATCATAATATTTTTTGGGTGGATTCTCTGCATACCTTATTGTGCCATCGGGCCTTTTATAAAACCAGTTGCTGTGATCTTTAACATATGGGTGGTCTGGTGAACACTGGTATGCCAGATCCATTGCTATTTCAATGCCCATTGACTTTGCTTTTTTTAATAAATGGTCAAAATCATCAAATGTGCCTAAATGTTTATCTATTGAATAATGTCCACCTTCAGAACTGCCTATTGCCCATGGACTTCCGGGATCGCTGCTGTCTGATGTTCGTGACCCGTTTTTACCCCTGCGGCTTGTTATGCCTACCGGATGTATTGGTGTTAAATATAAAACGTCAAAACCAAGATTTTTTATATATGTTAACTGATTTTCAACACCCTTAAAATTGTTATATGACCTTGGGAATAATTCATACCATGATGAAAAATTGGCTATTTTACGATCAGAAAAAACATATAAACTTTTATATTCGGTATAATCCTTTTTTTCCTGATATTTTAAAACTATGTTTTTTAGTTTATCCCCATTTAATATATTAATTGCCTCATAATCATCAGAATTTTTAATTAAATTTATTTTTTCCTCGATGATATCCCTGTCCTTTTTTAATGAATTTTTTTCAATGCTTTTTAATATGCTTATTATATCGAATAGATCGGATTTTATTGGCTCATTTGCCCTATACCACGATTCAAGTTTTTTTAATACTGTAATATAAATATCTGTCCATGCAATAATTTTATATTCATATATGCCTATTTCATCAAGTATAAATGACCCATGCCAGCGGTCATCATTTAAATATTCCATTTCAGTTTTATCCCATTTAATATTACCCTTTTTCCTGTACAATAAATATGGTTTTATTTTATCCGTTCCAGCCTTAAATATATCTGCATAAACATCAAGTCTATCGTTTATTGTTTTCTTTGCATAGAATAAACCATTATCTATTTCAGGATATACATTTTCTATTGCAATATTATTCATTTCTGCACCTCAGGTATAAACCGCTTAATGGCGGCAGTGTTATTTCTATTGAATATTTTCTATTATGTATATAACGTTCATATGAATGTATATTATAATTTTTTATATCACTGCCACCATAAATTTTTAAATCTGAATTAAATATTTCATCATAATATGAATATTTATTTACCCCTATATTATAATTTTCCCTTGCCACGGGAGTGAAATTGAAAATACACAATATTTCATGATCCCTGTATTTCCTCATAAAACTTATAACTGTATCATCCTTATCATTAAAATCAACCCATTCGAAACCGTCATAGGAATTGTCATAATAAGATAATTCATCATATTTTTTATATGCATCATTTAAATCCTTTAACATATTAATTAATAATTTTCTGTTTCCGCTTAATTCTTCCCAGTGCAATTGATTTAAAACATCCCATTCCTCTATCTGACCAAATTCATTGCCCATAAATAATAATTTTTTGCCAGGATATGAAAACATATAACTAAAAAATAATTTTAAATTATTAAATTTATTGTTACTGTCTCCTGGCATTTTGCTAAATAATGATTTTTTGCCATAAACAACCTCATCGTGCGATATTGGCAGTATATATTTTTCACTGAATGCATATGAAACTGTAAACGTTATTAAATTAATATTAAATTTCCTGTATAATGGGTCTATTGAAAAGAAATTTAATGTATCATGCATCCAGCCAAGATTCCATTTATAATCAAAACCTATTCCGTTTTCATTGGTTTTCTTTGTTATCCCATTAAATGTGCTTGATTCCTCTGCAACGGTAATTACGCCATTAAAAGTTTTATGTACTATGTTATTAAACTCTTTTAATAATGAAATTGCCTCTAAATTCGTATTTCCACCGTATATGTTTGGAATCCATTTACTCCTATTAAAATCACGGTAAATCATTAATGTTACTGCATCAACACGTATACCATCAAAATGATAGAAATCTAACCAGTACATTGCACTTGAAATTAAAAATGACCTTACCTCATTTTTGCCGAAATCAAAAACGTTTGTACCCCAGTCAGGTGTTTTTCCTATTGAGGGGTCTGAATAATCATATAAATGTGTACCATCATACATTGATAAGCCATATTCATCATCAGGGAAATGTGCAGGAACCCAGTCAATGATAACACCTATATTATTTTCATGCATTTTATCGATAAGATACATTAAATCTTCAGGCTTTCCATATCTGGATGTTGGTGCAAAATAATTTATAACCTGGTACCCCCATGAAATATCTAATGGATATTCCATCAATGGCATTAATTCAATATAATTGAAATCTAAATTTTTTAAATATTTTATTAATTCACCTGCTAAATCTTTATAGTTTAAAAATTCATTATTATTCTTTTTCCATGAACCTAAATGGACTTCATATATTGATAAAGCCTTATGGCAGTTCATATTATTTCTCTGATCTAACCATGGATTATCGTGCCATTCATATTCTATATTGGTTACAATTGATGCTGTTCTTGGCCTTTTTTCAGTATAAAATGCAAATGGGTCCGTTCTTACATTTATTCTACCATCTGGCAATTTCAATGCAAACTTATAATATTCATTTTCCTTTATATCAGGTACAAATAATTCCCATATACCGGAATTGTTTACATCTGTCATGGGATTCATACCCGTAATCCAGTGGTTAAAATTGCCAGTCAATGATACTGCTACTGCATTTGGTGCCCACAATACAAATCTTGTCCCAGATATATTATTTATTTTTATTTTATGTGCACCAAATGTTTTATAACTCTGATAAAGTTTTCCACTTTTATACAGGAATATATCATAATCACTTACTGTTGTTTTAAAATTATATAAATCATAAATTTCATTTTCATATCTGCTTTCATCAATATATATTATTTTATAATCATTTATTTCATCATCTGAAATATAACAAAACATCTTATCTTTTAAATTTTCCATTTTATATTTATTATTGTTTATCTTTACATATGCTTCCTCTGCCAGGGGCAGATATGATAATACAGCATATTTATTATCTAATTTATGCAAACCAAGTATTTTTGATGGATCATTGCTTCTAAAATTTATAATTTCATCTATACCCTCAAAGTTCATTATATATAAAAATAAGTTGGGTATATATTAATTTATCTATTTAATGGGAAATCTGTTCAAGCTGTTGTAATAAACCCTTCTCAACGTGGTCTGTCCATGCAATTTCTGGTACATCAACTAAAATAAATATATCTGATAAGAGTAATACTTCTATTGCAGTTACACCTAAATTCTGAATCAATTTGGCAACCCCCACATGGACTTCTATATTATCGTCATTTTTCTGGAATGTAAATGTTAATGCCCTCTCTGCAGCTATGATATCCCTCAAAATTCCTGCTTTCTGTGCCTGTAAAATTGCCTTACCATTCTGTACATTGCTCTGGACTTTCCAGCCACTGTTTTTTAAATATGCTGTAAAATCATTAACTACCTGATTTAAATCTTTAGTTGTCTGTAAAACCTTATCTTTTTTAAATATCTCCATATAGATGGATGATTTAATTGTTTAAATATGTTTTGTTAGAATATTATTGATTTATTTTTTATAAAATAGGAAAACCCAGTGATGCACCTATTATTATTCCAAGTGCAAGTACAATTGATGCATATATATTATAACGAAAAGCTTTGCCAAAATTGCCCTTATATGCCATAAGAAATGCAGCCAGCATAATTAATCCATGGAAGCCTGTTGCTATATATGAAATTGTATACAATTTATAAACTATATCTGCAGCAATTGCTAGGCTTACAGATAATATCTGATTTAACCCCGCAAATTTTAATGCGTGCTTCCCAAGCAATGTTGCAAAGCTATGTAAATTATTTTTTATATCATAGTCCATATCAGGTATATGATTATATAAATCAAATCCCAAAGCCCAGAATATTGTGGCAAAAACAAATAGCCATGGTATTCTATATATTATATAGTATGGACCATGAACCCCTAAGGCTGCTATTGCACCTGCCATTACAGACAATCCCTGTATAGATGCTATCTGGTAATTTGCAAATGAAGTGTATCTTTTCATGTATGGATAGCTCATTATAACCAAGGCACCGATAGGAGATATTGCAAAGGCAATAATATTTATAAAATATGCAGAAATAAAATATCCTATAAGGCCTATTATTATTAATGTATGTGCATTTTTTACTGTAATTGTACCTGTTACTAATGGTCTTGTTTTTGTCCTTGGATTCTTTGCATCGATAAATCTATCTGCTAAATTATCATTGGTCATTCCGGCTATTCTAACAAAGAATAATGCTGAGAATATTAATAATAAAATTCTTATTGACGGTATGCCACGCACTGCAAGGAAAGCACCTAAATATGCCATCGGCAAACTAAAAAATGTCTGCTCCATCCTTAAAAACCTTAATGTTATATATAATTTATTACGGATATCTTTAGTTCCTCCCGGGTCCCAGTACACATAGGTTAATATTTAAATTATTAATAAATTTTTATGAAAATTTTTTTTATTAATAAAAATTAAAAATATCTAATAAAACCCATTTTCCCCTTTCTTATTTTATAGTATTTGCCTAAATTTTTTGTCATTAAATTATGGTAATGTGAAATATTTGCATACTGGTAACTGTTATTCCATGGCATTTTACTTTTTATCCTCATTGATAAACCATGATAATTTGTAAAGGATGTTATAAAAATTGGATTGAATCCAATATTATTATTTTTTATGTATTTGCCTGCATAAATACCCTGGCGCATGGATAATTCCCCGAGCTTTATATCTGATTTTATTAAATCACCAATGGCAAATACATTTTTTTTATAAATAAAATTTTCATTAACATCTAAGAAATCACCAAAAAAATTTGGTTTACATTCCGGTAATTCATTATCGCTTTTTCCTTTATATTTTATCCCAGATAATTCCATAAAATTACGGATTTCATCGCTTATATTCTCACCTAAAAATGATAAAAAATCACCACTGTAATAAAAATTTTTGCCCCTGCTTTTTAAATATAATATGTACTGTATTAATATGTAATCATCGTATTTATTTTCTGATGATAATGTTAAATTATCATATTTTTCCATATTTTTTAAAAAATTTATCTGGTTATCCCTGTCACAGCCCAGCGATAATATTAATCTGTCACAGTAATAATTATTTTTATCTGTTTTAACATTTAAATGGCTTATATCTATATCCTTTATTATTTCGTTTTTTATATTTTTTACATATATTTTTTCAGTGCCGTTTTTTGAATAGTAATTAAAATAATTATTATTATTTATTAAAATAACATTATAATGATTTTTCAACTCATAATATGCATTTATTCCTGAATATCCAGACCCGGCAATAATTATTGTTGATTTTTTCATTTAAATTCATTGAATTTTAGTTCTGATAAAAGCTTTCTTCAAGAAAATGATTTAACAAGTTTCTTATTGTAATATTCAATTTTGTTGGGGTTATATTCAATACTTTTGATAGTTCTATTAAGTTTATTTTCTTTGGAACATCAAAATAGCCCAAATCAAATGCTTCTTTGAGTATAAAAAATGATTCAGATTTTATATTATTTCCGCGATCTATTTTAATTGAAACGTTATTTTTGGTTTCTTTTTTTAATGATTCACCGAGCATTTTTATATCTTCCATATTTTCAAGTGATATTTTCCATACATTATGCCCATCTTCTATAGTTTCATTATTTTCTGAGTCATAATTATTATATGAATGCTTTTTCATTATTGAAATTATGCTGCATACTTTTAATGATGACCGGATAATGACCATATTTTCATTTTTGTATATAATATCTATGCCTATAACGTTGCTAGATTCTTTTAGGATTTTTATTATGTTGTCATAATTATTATAGTTTAATTCTATTATTTCATACATAACATCGTCTTTTAATTCTTTTTTTAATATCTTTAAATTAGAATCATTGGGAACTTTACCTAAATAACATTTATCATCATTCAAAACATATTTTACTTTCATAGTTCTACCTCCATAATTACTTTATCCTGTATAAGATCAATTTTGTGCCGGCCCATATTACCACAATTCCTTAATTTTGATTTTTTTATATTTATATCCATTTTTGCCCCTTTTTTATAACACAGGAATTAAACCTTATTGGGTATGTTTTAATATGTAATTGATTTTTTAATGTTTTTAATATGATGTTCCTGGAATTACCATGGTTAATGTTTAACTTCTTATATCTTAATATTTTAATGCCCAATCCCCAATTATTGCGATACCTCTATTCTGCATCGCTACACTGTTTATATGTAAATATATTATTATTTATGGATATATTAATATTTGTAAAATATAATTCATATAAACTTTATAAATAAATTAACAATAAACTATTATGTTTGAGACTGAAAAAAAAATTGCCGCTTCTGAGGCAATAAAATATGTAAAAAGCAATATAAAAATTGGCCTGGGAACAGGATCAACAACAAAATTTTTTCTAGATAGCCTTGGTGAGTTAATAAAGGACGGGACGTTAAAAAACATTACTGGAGTCCCGACATCAAAAAAAACAGAGGAAATAGCAGAGTCGTATGGAATTAAAATAGAAAATAATTTAGATAATATAGAAATTGATTTTGATGGTGCAGATGAATATGATATTTATGGCAATTTAATCAAAGGTGGTGGGGGTGCTTTGGTAAGGGAAAAGATTGTTGCATACAATAGTAAAAATGTTTATATAATGGTTGATGAAAGCAAATTTTCCGAAAAACTTCATAATTTCCCTCTGCCTGTAGAGGTAATACCATTTATGGAGGACATAACAAAAAATAATATAGAAAAATTAGGAGGCAAATGTTCATTTAGGAATAATAAAAAATTCATAAGCGATAATGGCAATTATATAATAGATTGCAAATTCGATTATACCGATGTTGCATATGAGGAAAAAATAAAAATGATCCCCGGTGTGGTCGAAGTGGGTATATTTAAAAACATGGCAACAAAGATATTTGAGGGGAAAAATAATAAATGCAATGTAATAAATATAAAAAAATCATAATATTGTTTCATTATCAATTGATAAAGTCATATCCATTGCAAGCTCTGCAATATCTGTAGAATATAATCCTATTCTTGAAATTTCCTCTGAAGAGAATGATACAGTGGCGATATCAGATGAATTGCCTAAATTCAATAATTCCTTTTTCTGATTCATTATATTCTTTTTTGCGGAGATTATATCGTTTAACCCATTATACTTTTTTGAATATAAAAGTGCCATTGCCTTTTTAAATAAATCCAGCGAATATGTTAAATTCTCAACAATTTTTGATGATGGCATATCTATAATTAATTTCCGGTTTAACCATATGTTACACAAATTCACGGCATGGTCTGCTATTCTTTCTAATATCCTTGATAATAATAAATAAAATATATTATTGTCATCATTGCCCTTGCTTTTTACTTCACGGTAAATATACCACTGGAATCTGTCTATTTCATCATCACGGTTTATCACATTTTTTAATAATTCTGAATCATTATCATCTATTCCCTTAATAACGTCATATACCATGGATTCAACATTTAATGACATTCTTTTTATGGAATTATATACAGGGTATGAACTTGAATTTAATACATTCTGCAAAACTACTTTTTTTGAATCCTCTTCAAAGATCTCTATGCCAATTACAAGCTTTGAAAATTTTTTTATGGTGTCCCTGACATCATCGTTGATATAATTAGAGCTCCTGATAGATAATGTATCAAAACCAGATATATACAATGAAATTAATGTCCTTTCAAGGCTTTTGCTATCAAGTGCTGTATTTAATACTAATGTTTTGTTTATTTCCATTTTTGCATTTATATTGCCATATAAAACCAATTTATCCTTATTCTCCTCTATTTTAATTTCACTGCTCCTTACGAGATTGTTTTTCTTAACCCATTTAGATGGTAGGGAAACTATATATGTAGATCCACCGGTTAACTGTATTTTTCTTACAGACGACATAATATATATAATGATAATAACTATATATATTTATCTTAATTTAGATAAAATATATAATTTTATTTTTTTATGGACTTATTTTTATTAAAGAAATATGCAATTGATATACCTGCAAGATATAGGATTGCTATAGAAAGCATATATTTTAGGGCCACAGCATATACATAGTACTCAAACAGTGTAAATTCACTTACTTTTATGGGTCCTTCTACCTCCATTGTTATATTTTTATTTACTGTATAATTTAGAATATAAAGACCTGATGGTAAATTTTTTGCATTATAAAACATATAAGTTTCATTATTTTTCCTTTCCGGATGCAGGTCATTATACTCTATAGTTTTATTGTACGTTGATGAGGTTATCCTTAGATATGACTGATTTAAAATGCCTGTATAATTTGTTATAACCGTTATATTATAATTATTGTGTATGCCTGAATATGGGGTTATTACCGTTTCAATTAATGTATTGTCTATATTTTCTTTATCTATTCCATTTGATGTGTATAATGCATTTGAATATATGCCCGATACTATTATCAATGTTACCAGCAAAATAGCTATTCCACCGAAAAATCTTGGTTTAAACCGGTACATGTTAAGATAATGCATTAATAAAAATATTACGACAGGAATTAAAAAGATCAGCAGAAGAAGGGCAGGATTTATTAAGGAAAGGTAAAAAACAAGAACTGAAAATAATATGCCGCCAACAGGTATAAAAATACGGTTATATCGTCTTAGAAATTTCCTAGCGTTCATTATGGTTGATAATAAATTATAATATAAATGATTGTTTAATGATAGCATTATTTAAATATATTGAAATATGAATTAAAAACAATAATTATTAATAGTAATTTATTATAGCAAATAAATGCTTCCCAGTATTGAAGAATTGAGAAAAATGCGTAAATCCCTGGGCATAAGCCAGAAAGAACTGGCCAGAGTAAGTGGTGTTAGCCAGTCCTATATAGCAAGGCTTGAAAAAGGTGAGATAAACCCTGCATACGATAAAGTAAGGAAGATTTTTGAATACCTAAACAGTTCCAGCAATAGGGCAAAGGATATTTCCATAAAAGCTGAACTTATAATGACAAAAGATGTAATAACCTGTGATATGAATGACTCTATTATATTTGCATTGAATAAAATGCGTGAAAAGGGTTATTCACAGCTGCCTGTTGTAACATCTGATAAGCGGATTATTGGAACAATAACAGAGGCAGATATAAATGATATGTTAATAAAAGGCACGTCCATTGAATCGTTAAAGCATTTAACCGTAATAAAGGTAATGGGAAATGTACTGCCACAGCTGGACAAAGAGAGCCCTATATCCATGATATACCCATTATTGAAGTATTTAAATGCAGTTTTAATAGTTGATGGCACTGAATTAAAAGGTATTATAACCAAAGCCGATATACTCAAAGCGGTAGAAACATATGGCTAATATTATTTTATTTACTGTATATTCAATAATACTATTTTTGCCTGCTTTCATAGCAAATCCGGGGGCTGTTATTACCGGTGGTCATATAAAAATGGACTTGGGCAAAAGTTTCCATGGAAAAAGGATTTTAGGTGATGGAAAATCTTGGTCAGGTTTTATTGGTGGGTCTTTAATAGGTATATTATCCGGAATAATAATATTTTACATAGTAATTTTATTAAAAATACCATATGGAGACTATGGAAAAAATATATTTGATGCAATATATGTTTTAATACCTATGAGCTTCGGATCGTTATTGGGAGATATTACCGGATCATTCATAAAAAGGAGGATGGGGTTGAAATCAGGTGCCAAAGGATCTATTCTTGATCAGTGGCCCTTTGTTTTAATGTCGTTTTTTTTATTGTTTATCTTTGCAAGGCCTTTTTTTATAAAATTTTATGGAGACTTTATAGCTATAGTGTTAATACTGGTCATAACACCACCTTTACACCGTGGTGTCAATATACTGGCATACAAATTTAAAATGAAGGATGTCCCATGGTAAAAATGGTAATAGCGGTCAGAAAAGATATAGATATGGGCAAGGGAAAAATTGCGGCACAGGTAGCGCATGCAGCGGTGGCATGTACATTACTATCCATGAAGAAAGACAAAAAAATTTTCAATGAATGGTATTCAGAGGGTCAAAAGAAGGTCGTAGTGAAAGTTGATAATGTAGAGGAGATATATAAAATAAAGGAGGAATGTAAGGATTTAGGAATAATAAGCGAAATAATTACAGATGCGGGATTTACACAGATAATGCCCGGAACTGTAACATGCATTGGAATAGGACCTTATGAGGACGATATACTGGATGAAATAACAGGTAAATACCATTTATTGTAATTTTAATTGATAATTTATTATATTTATTATTTTATAAAATGTTATTCCAATGATTTTAGATTAAAATATTATATAAATATAAAATAATATATAATTAAATACAAAATTTAGCCTAATATATTGATCGTGTACATTATATTGTGTATTTATAAAGGGCACCTCTTATTGAACATTTTTTTAATCCCATAATTGCATTTATAATATCCGTTCATCTTCCTGAATATATACTTTGAATTGAATTATATTGATTTCAAATAGAATATCTTCATTGCAGAATCATCATCAGGGAATGATGATTGAGCGTAGATATTGATTCTTAAACAAAAATCTTTCCATTTCATGAGACATTTATCATCGACCTCTTATAATAATTACTTTTTCTTCTTCTATAACTATTTTTCAAATTCTTCAAAAATCCTCTGTAATACTCCCTGAAGCCGCTGTAATTGTTCCATTTTTCCAAGAACTGCAACGGTGGATAATAATCCAGGGTGGAATGTGGCCTTATATTATTGTAATCATGGAATGCATTCTCTATTATTATTTTACCCTCATTGAAATTATTGATTTTATTGACCCATATGTAATCTGTCTTTATTGAATTGTGGAAACTTTCAATATCTCCGTTTTCCTCAGGTGTTTCCCTTTCTATGTATTCATGGTTTATTCCCATTGTTTTAAGGTAATTATTGAACTCTTTTGAAATATATTGAGGTCCGTTGTCTGTCCTTAATGTAACATCATCGGGTACTCTGCCGTTGAATTTCCTTATAATTGCATTATCAACAGCACTGATAGCATCCTTGGCAGTGCATGATGTACTGTAATTATAGCCATACCATTCCTTGGAGAATGCATCATTAATGCACATTAAATGTGTCATTCCATTGTTTGTTGGAATATATGTTATATCAGTTATTTATAATAGTTTTTATTTTTTATGGTAATTATTTTTATAACATTATATTTTCTTAATAGAAACAGCAAATAAAGAATATTAATAAAAAATCATATTATTATTTTATTTTTTATTATCAACCACTTCCACAACGGAACGAATTTAATGTTTTTATTGTTAACATTTTTTATAAATTCATAATCCCATGTTATTATATATAAATCATCGCAGTTTAATTCATCTGATGCCTTTATTAATGAGTCTAACTCTCTTTTTTTTATGTTTGTAATTGATGATGAAAATGTAACCTGTATTAATTTAATTACCCTCGTTCCAGAATGTATAACAAAATCAACCTCATGACCCTTATAATCCTTCCAGTAATTTATTTTAAAATTATTGTGACCATAGTTTTTACATTTTAATAGATCTATGGCAACAGTATTTTCCATTAATTTGCCTGTATTCTTATCAGGCATATTTATATTTATCAATCCATTGTCTATTACATATACTTTTTTTGGCGCCATTATGGGCTCCTTAAGTTTGAATGAAAATCTTTCTATAATAAAGAAAATATATGCCTGATTAAAATATAATACCCAGTTATTTACCGTGCTTTTTCCCGATATTTTTAAAATATTGCTTAGCTTATTATAACTTATTTCAGATGAATAATTTGCAATTATATACCTTGCAAATTCCCTTAATTTTAATTTTATTCCGTATTTTTCTATTATATCATGATTTATAATATCATTATATAAATCAATAAGATAGTTACTGTCTATTTTTAATGCAAGCGGGAATCCTCCTACTTTCATATATTTAGAAAACATATTTATTAAATATGCCTTTTTTTCAGTTGTATAAATATTACTGTTTTCTACATCAAAACCGTAATAAATAAGGAATTCATTAAAGCTAAATGGTAAAAGTTCATAATTTATATGCCTACCGGTCATATATATTGATAATTCCCTGCCAGAAATTTTAGAATTGCTTCCTGTTATTATTACCTTTTTTTCATTAATTAATCTTGATATAAATTTTTCCCATCCTGATACTTCCTGTATTTCATCAAATAAAATTATATCTATATTCCCCTCTATGGAATACATTGCCTCAATTACATCATTAAGTTCGTTGGATGATAAACTTAGCCTTTCATCATCAAAATTTATGTATCCGAATTTTTTATTTTTTAAAATTTCAAAGGAAAAAGTGGATTTTCCACATCTTCTTGGACCCAATATTATACTTGCTGCACCTGTTGTTATGGAATCTGTATTAAATGGAAATTCCATTTCTATTATTTTATTATCTGATATTAGATGCATCATTCTATTTTTTGATCCTTTAATATATATTCAAGCTCAACAATATTCGCCATAATAGATTATATACAAATATTATTTAATATTTCTTTTATTAAAGGGAAGTTTGTATTAAATCTTACCTTTACTATAGGGAAGTTTTAACAATTTTTAAATTAAGCCTGAAAACAAAGCATGTTATAAAAAAATTATTCTTATATTATAAAATCATTTATATTAAAAATAAAGCTCATTTTTCAATGTTGTACCAGCCGCCGTTGCTGTTCATTTTTATCTTTTTGTTTCCTGTATATCCGGAGTGGACCATTCCCTTTAAAATTGCGGGCGGAACCATTTTCTCATCGCCTGTTTCAGAATATAAATAATCGCCTATCTCCTTTACAGTATCGAGACCTGTTATATCCATTAATTCAAACGTCCCCGTTGGGAATTCAAAGCCAAGTCTTGCCATTTTCTCTATGCCCTCTATTGATGCTATTCCCTTCTCATACAATCTTAATGATTCGGTTATCCATGAGTAAACAAAATTCGTTGTGAAGAGTCCGGGATAATCCTTTACTGTTAAAGGGCACTTTCCAAGCTTTTTTGATAAATCAATAATATTATTTAATGTTTCATTACCCATTAAAAATAAGGAATTCACTTAAATCTACAAATATAATAGAAAGGATGAATGAGGAGATAAGAAGGAGGATTAAAGTAATGTCATCATTCCCTGATGAGGATTCTGCAATGAAGATATTCTATTTGAAATCAATATAATTCAATTTAAAGTATATATTCAGGAAGATGAACGGATATTATAAATGCAATGATGGGATTAAAAAAATGTTCAATAAGAGGTGCCCTTTATAAATACACAATATAATGTACACGATCATATCAATAAGATAAAATCCATTATTAAAATTATTAAATCAAGAATTATGCCTAATTTATAATTTGAAATTATTGATAATATTAATTCATAAGAGATTGAGAATATTAGAAATATCGCATTATATACAGGATATTTTATTTTTTCCATTTTATAACAGATGTATAAAAATTATGTGAATAAATTTTTATTTTTTGTATTTTTTAATAATTTATTGTAATAAATTATATAATGAATGCCCACTATTATATCTAAAATAAATAATATTATAAAGGTGTATCTAAGAATTAAATTATTATCAATAAAGAAAATAATTGATGAATGCAATAATCCTATAGCCACTATTATAATACCAAAAATCATTAAATTTCGGGCTTTACGTATTTTATTTAATTTTTTAAATTCTAAATTTTTATTATATTCCATTATTTACCACCCGCCAAAACAACTATTTCCTGTATTATATGCAGCACCTGCATAGTCTATTAGTGCTATTGTTAAACCGAATAAGAACCAACCGCCAGCAGCCACACTAGTACCGCCTGTTTCTGGGGCAAGATGCAACAAAAGCTCCGATTACTGCTATTATATCTAATATAGCAACGACATCCCATGCTATCGACTCAATATATACCCAGTTCCAGTTTATAGCTATACCTAAAGTTTTATTTATTTCGATGTTTTTAATGTTATTATTTGTTGATTTTAGCATATTATTCATTGCCAATGCTATATATGAATATTCTAATCCGAATTTATATAATGTATTATTATTGGAATTCATATAATTCAATGATATTAATTCTATACTGTTTATTAAATTTTTTATTAATTTAAGATTTTGTGCTTATTTTTTATAATATATACAAATATTAATACAATAACTATTAATATCATCAAGAATATATAAAGCAGAATATCTATATGTAGTGATAAATATAATAACCCTATGACCCCAAATATAATCCATAAAAACATAGCAATTGTTATTAATACCTTTAATTTTCTTCTTAACGAATTATTTTCCATACCTTTCTTTTTAATATTATTCATTTACCATCCTCCAAAACAGGCATTGCCCACATTATATGTTGCGTCTGCTGTAAGACCGATGGATAAGCCTGTGCCAATTAAAAATAATATACCTATCCATACACTTGTGCCTCCAGTTAATGGTGCAACAGCAAACAGTGCAGACGCTATGAACCATGCAGCAATTGTTCCTGCTAGTACTAGAACAGAATTTATACAATTCCAGTTCCAGTCTATTGCTATACCTAATGTTTTATCTATTTCCATATTTTTAATGTTATTATTTGTTGATTTTAGCATATTATTCATTACCAATGCTATATATGAATATTCTAATCCGAATTTATATAATGTATTATTATTGGAATTCATATAATTCAATGATATTAATTCTATACTGTTTATTAAATTTTTTATCTCATTGTTATATGTTGATTTATAATTCAATGTAAATTCATTGCCCAATAATATTTTTGATGAATTAATAGGTGCAATATTAGCATAGATATATGAAATATTATCATTGTTGTTATTGTATATTATATTGCCTATCTCAACCTTATAATCTTTAAATTTCTCTGTGAATGCTATTGTATATTTTATATTGGAATTGTTATAGTATTGCAATAAATAGTTTGTATTATTTGTTTTTATATAACTGTATTTATATGATGTTATATTATTATTCTTAATATCATTGTTTTCATAATTATTTATATTATTAATATTTGTTTTATTTATATTATTAAATGATATTCCATTATTTGATATATTAAAATTGTTCATAAATGTAATATTACCTATTTTTACATAATCATTGTTTGATATATTATTATTGATAATATTATTACTATTCTTATCAACATGACCTGAAAATGCCATCATAACAAACAATAATGAAACTATTATAGATATAATTATTATGAATCTTTGTTTCATAATATATATATATATATATATATATATGAATGCATATTATATAAAGTTTTCTATAATATTAATATTAGTGATATATATAATATATAAATAATTGTAAATATTATAAATTTTAGTATTTTTTATAATTTATCTAAAGAATTCTTAAAATCATCTATTAAATCCTCATAATCCTCAATGCCAAGAGATAATCTTATTAAATTATCAGTTATGCCGGTTTTATAGCGTTCTTCAATGGATAGTGATGAATGTGTTGTTTCAACAGGTAATGTAATTAAGCTTTCAACACCACCAAGGCTTGCAGCATAAGCCGGTATTTTCAATTCCTTTATGAATTTATGAGAATTATCTATACCACCTCTTAATTTAAATGAAACCATACCGCCAAAGGCCTTTAGATTTCTTGAGGCTATTCCATGGTATTTATTATTAACTAAACCAGGATAATAAACATCTGTTATTTTTTCTGATTTGCTTAAAAATTCTGATATTTTACCTCCGTTATAGTTATGTTTTTCCATTCTTAATCCGAGTGTTTTCAATCCACGGTATGTAAGATATGATTGAAATGCATCTGGTACCGCACCAAGGGTTTTTCTCATTATTACAATATTTTTATAGTAATTTTTTGATGTACCCACAAGTCCTATTAATACATCAGAATGACCTGATATGTATTTTGTTCCGCTGTGTATAACTATATCCACTCCGAGATCCAGCGGATTCTGATTATATGGCGATGCAAATGTTGCATCGTCTATTAATATTATATTGTTTTCATTGCAGTATTTTGCTATTTTTATTATATCTGGTACCTCCAGCAATGGATTTGTTATTGATTCTATGTATATTGCCTTATAATTTTTATTATCTATTTTTAGATTATTTAAATTATCAACAGATATAAAATCAACATTTATGCCATAATTTTTTAATGTTTTTGAAAAAAAATAAAAGGTCTGACCATATAATTCATTTATTGCAAGTAAATTATCTCCCTTTTTTAATGTTCCTAAAATTGTGGATGTTATTGCTGCCATGCCTGATGAAAAGGCAAGGCCATAACCACAGTTTTCCAGGGAACTATACTTTTCTTCAAGTGACTGCACAGTAGGGTTTCCCCATCTTGAATATACATATGGCAATCCCCTTGTATTATCTAAATAGGCATCATTATTATCGTTTGGATATAAAAACGTTGAATTTTCAAATATGGGTGTAACAACATTCCCTATCTGCGGTATTTTCAAATCCCCGCTATGAACTGCTTTTGTATTAAAACCTTTTAATTCCATTATAATATATATTATATAAAATTATAAACATTAGCATTTTTATATTAATTTCTTTTATGCAATTTTATAATCTATTAACCTAAAATGCCATTATATTGTCCTGAATTGGTTTCGTGTTTAAAATATACAACTCCGTGCTAAATATTGTGGCATAAAATAATTTGATATAATAAAAATATTATAAACACATAAAGTATTAAAATATAAAATAATTTATAATCTATAACCATAACCATTTATGTTTATTAACGTAGAGGGCATTGATGGTTCAGGCAAAACAACATTAATAAATTATTTGAAAACCGAATTTACAGATATGCATTTCACAAAGGAACCAACAGACAGTTTTGAGTTTGATAAATTAAAAAAGCTTGATAATAAATATGATTCAATTTATAATTTCTTTCTATTTACATACGATAGGATAAAACATCAGGAGGAAATTAAAAAAAATCTTGATAAAATAGTAATTTCCGATAGATATTTAATATCATCAATAGCCTATGAAGGCCCTTTAATAGATCAGTTTTTCAACAATATGGATGAAACTATAAATTATATTTTAAACACATCAAAAATGATAATTTTGCCTGATATTATAATATACTTAGATGCAGACATTGATATATCAATTAACAGGATAATTAATAATAGAAAAAGTTTGAATAAAAACAATAAAATATTATCTATACTTGAAGAGAAGGATAATTTAAAAAATGTTAAAATGTATTATAATTATTTTTTTGATAATTTAAAAAAATTTACAGATAAGGATATAAGAATAATTAAAATAGATGCAAATAGAAACATAAATGAAATTTTTAATGATGCACATAAGGTAATAAAGGATATAATAAGTAATTTATAATTATTTTGTTGTCACAATTATTTCATCGTTTAAAACCATTATTGTGTGTTCTGATTGTGCTATCATTGATTTATTATGCTCTTTTAGAACAGGGAAACCTGATATTAGCCTTTCCGATAATTTCTTCTTAATATATGCCTGGTCATCCGGTATTAATTTTGCCAGCCACCTTTCAGCAAACGGTATTGTGTTGAAATTTTTGTATATTATTTCATTTTTATCCTTAACCTTGGGGGCATCAATAATGTATATATTCCCAAACTGACCGTTATGAATCATCCCTATTCCGTTACTTGCAAATGGTTCTATTGCAATTACTTTTTCCGTTTTTATTGTTTCATCATTTCCATCATCATAATTTGGTATAAATATTTCTGAATGCAGATCATATCTATTTATTCCGTGGCCGCCTAAATTTTTAATTGGATTAAAACCATAAGAAGTTATAACATTCTCAATTTCTTCCCCGATCCTATATATATTTATTAAGGGCCTCAATATTTTTATTGCGGAATTTAAAGCTTCCCTCGTTGCCTCTATTAAATCAGAATAATTTCCAGTATTGCCCACCTCCATACTTGCGGCATTATCGGACATATAGCCATCAACCATTGCACCTAAATCCACTTTAACTAAATCACCTGTTTTAAATTTCTTTTTATCACCCTCATATGGTGTATAATGTGCAGCCTCATTGTTTATTGACAGATTAACGGGAAATGATGGCATTGCACCGTTATCCTTTATAAACTGTTCAGTTCTCTCTGCAACATCATAAAATAAAGTTCCAGGCTCTATTAAAGTCTGTGCATAATCAAGTGCCTTCTTGCCTATTTTACCGGCAAGCAAATATTTTTCTTTAACATCCGAATCCATGCCTTTTTATCCCTTTATGTATTATTAATTTAACTATCAAAAAAGATTTTAACTATAATATAATATTTAAATGTGGATCTAAAAAAATATACAAGGCAGATATCATTAAATTTTATCGGGGAGGAAAACCAGAAAAAATTGCTAAATAAAACAGTTTTAATAATAGGTTTAGGGGGCACTGGCAGTGCTATTGCTGATTTAATATCCAGATCAGGAATAAAAAAATTAATTTTAATAGACCGTGATAAAATAGAAATTACAAATATACACAGGCAAATATTATATGATTATTATGATATAGGAAAATATAAAGCCGAAACAGCATGCAAAAAAATTAAAAACATTAATCCGGATATTGATTTGGAGTATTATAATGAAACTTTCGATGCGTCAAAGATAAACTTAATAAAACATGTTGATTTGGTATTTGATGGCACCGACAATATGCTAACCAGATTTATAATAAATGATGCATGCAACAAATTTAATACACCGTGGGTTTTTACATCTGCAAATGAGGTTTATGGTGAAATCAAGGCCATAATTCCAAATAAAACTTCATGCTATGCATGCTATAATAAGGAGCCTACAGAATTGCCATCATGCGCTGTTACTGGCGTTTTGAGCACTCTGCCAAATGTTATAGGTTCGTTTGCAGTTAATTTGGGAATTAAAATATTACTGGGTTATGATGTTTCAGGGGATTTGCACTTTTTTGATGTAATAAACTTTGAAGTAAGGAAAATTAAAATTAATAAAAATGAAAAATGCATTTCATGCTCATTAAAAAATTATAAATATTTAACCAATTATTATTCAAATTTGGGAAAATCAATATTATCATAATATTGCTATTTTAATAATCTCACTTATTACAACCAAAATGAAGACAACACCAAGAAAACGATAAATGTATTTCTGATCGATTTTATGTGCAAATATTGAGAAGTAATAACCGGATATTAATGCAATTATGCCTATTAATACTGCGGCAAGGTAATAAATATGGCCTATCCTTGCATATCCAATTGCACCGCTTGATGCTGAGAAAAACATTGCCAATGTTGCCGTGCCCACCATATTCTGGGCCTTCATTGTAAATAATAGTATAATTATAAAAATAAAGAGTACTCCGCCACTTGCCCCTATTATTCCTGTTAGCATGCCAACAGGTATTGCTAATAAAAATCCTGCAAAAAATGCAAAATTTTTATTTAAATTTAGGTGTTTACGTGCTTTATTCATATGATATGACCTGTTTATTGTATAATATGACATATATGCAGTCATAGCCGTAAATGCAAGTTCTAATGGCAGAACAGGTACTATATATGCCACAGTTGAACCCAACTGTGCACCTATTATTGCACCTAAACCCAGTGTTAAGCCTATAAATATATTCAAAGTTTTTTTCTTTAAATAAACATATATTACTATTGTTGTTGTGATAACATCAACTAATAAACTTGTTCCTATTGTAGTTTTGAAATTTATGCCCATGTATGATAAAACAGGAACAACAACTATTACTCCACTGCTTCCTGTTATGCCTGTAATGGCACCTACTGCTATCCCTATTATTAATAATAATATATAAAACAGAATAAACATATATGCTTATTGCAACATAATTTAAATAGCATCTTAAAAAAAATAAATTCTTTATATTAAAAATAATTATATTTATTACTGTATTTTGTATTATTACATAAATGGATTATCATAATTTATATATTATAGATACATCTGCAATATTATCTGGCAGAATAAATTTAACCGAAAATAATTATATTTATCCAGAGAGTGTTATATCTGAAATAAAGAGTGGGAATTTAAAAACAATAATTAATTCAATAGAATATTTAAAAATAGAAATACCTGAAAATATGTATATTAATGAAGTTATAAATTTTGCTAAAAAAACCGGCGATTATTACGTTTTAAGCAAAACTGATATTGATGTTATAGCCCTGGCATTGCAATTAAATGCAACAATAATTTCAGATGACTATGCAATACAGAACGTTGCAAGATTAATGAATTTAAAATATTACGGTGCTGGAATAGAAACCATAAAAAAAGAGATTAAATGGAAATACAGATGCACGGGGTGCCATAAAATATATAAAAATTATATAGAAATATGTCCTGTATGCGGGCATAAAACAAAAAGATATATAAAAAAATAATTATTTTCTATGCATATTATAATCGATTTCATCTAAAATTTCCCTAATTTTTTCCTTATAAACAGTAAAATTTTTATACAAATTTAATACAACAGGCATCCATTCTATTAAATTTTCAGGTGGTATTAACTCAACATTATAATTATCAATAAATTTTGAAACTATTTTGTTTTCCGGTTCATATAATACCTTAAATGTTTTATAAATGCCTTTATAATACTGGAATGGTTCATAAACAACAGGCTGTATAATAAATAAATGTTCAAAATATTTCCTTGAGATTTCAATATGTGCGAATATTTTGCCATAGTACTTCTTATAATTAAATAACCTTAAATGTATTTCCCATGGGAACATGATTTCCTTTGACATGCTATACCTTTCCCCTTTAAAAATGCTTGGCGTTGCATCCTGAAATCCATTCTTTATGAGGTTTATTGCTATATCGTCTGTATATTTTTCAGGGTATAGCAACGAAAATAAATTTTCATTGCTTATCATATTATTTTCTATTTTTATTTTTGTTTTATCCTCTAATAATATATTTTTCGGGAATTTTACATTTATTTTATTTAATTTCATTTGTGTATATATAATAATAATAAATTATATTTTTCATTGTAAGTTTATAAATGTTTTATTAGAAGATAGTATTAGTTTGAATTTATGTAATCGTATAATTTATCAATAAATTCAGATGAATCCATAATTAATCCGTAATCGGAGTGCTTAAATATATCTGATTTCTTGGTATTAACCGCAACTATTTTTTTTGAATATCTTATGCCAACTATATGGTTATCTGCTCCGGATATGCCTATAGCAATATATAGTTCCGGTGATATAGATATACCGGTTAAACCTATTTGAAATTGCCTTGGAATTAAATGCATATCAACAACCTTCCTTGTTGCACCTATAGATGCATGCATTTTATCTGCTATCTCCATTAATTTGTTTATATAATCTCTTTTAACGCCTGTACCTATTCCGAAGATTATATTTGTATTTAATTTATTGAATTTATTACCTATGCTATCATAGGATATTTCAGTAATTTTTTCCTTTTTTTCTGCATTCACAATGTCTACGAAATAATCATATGATTCATATTTAATTTTAAACATGCCTTTCCTTACAGTTGCAATATCGGGTGAAGTTTTTGACCTTATAACTGCTATTATGCCTCCGCCGAATGAGGGTTTATATTGGATCATTTTACCATCCTTTAGTGATATGTCAACACAGTCTGCCGTTAGTCCCAGACCTAGGGATGCGGCTATATACGATGAGATGTCCCTGCCATTTAAATTTGATGGGCATAATATGTGTTTTACATTATTATTTCTAATATAATTTATAACGTATTCAGATATATATAAATTGTCTGAATCCTTTAAGTATATATATTCGTGGCATGACATGCCATCTATTTTTTCAGGGTCTATATTGCCGATAAATACTATTTTCATTTTATTATTATTTATTTCGGCAATTTTTGATGATATTTCCCTTGATGTTATGCTATCATCTACTGCAAGACCCAAAAATATTTCGTCGGAATCATGGTCATATAATTTATCGTAATTATTATTTTTAATGTTATTCTTTGAGGAATTAAGTATATCAATAAATTTATTGAAATCTATAAATTCATTTTTCCTTGAATCTTCTATCTTATATGTATCTATAACCTCTGTTGGTGATTCTTTTCCTGATATGTTTTTTATTATGCTTGAGTCGTAAATTTTTATCTCCTCTTTTATTTGTATATTTGGCACAGGCCTTGCACGGTTTATCTTCTCACTTACAGACAGTACTGCAGGCAATTCCATTTCCATTGTTCTTATACCATTGTCTTCATCCCTGGTTATGGTAACACTATTATTCTTTATTTCAATTCCGGATATAGATGATTTAAAATTATAATTTGACAAACATGCAATTTCCGGAGGAACCTGTGATGTTTCACCGTCCAGTGAATATTTTCCGGTTAAAACAAGATCGGGCTTTATTATTTTTACAGCTTCTGATAAAATCCTGGATGTTATATATGTATCTGACCCACCGAAGTTTTTATCGCTGATTAATATTCCGTGTTTTATTCCCATCTTTATTGAATCTTTTAAAATATCCATGGCCTGTGGTGGCCCCATTGTTGCAACATACGTATCACAGTTATATTTTTCATCCAATCTTATTGCTTCTTCAACAGCTTTTTTATCAAAGGAATTGATCATCAATTTAACTCCGGATCTTATTATTCTTTTTGTATTTTCATCGAATTTTATATCGTTTATATCAGGAATTTGCTTTATGAATACTAAAATTTTCAAGGCAGATCCACCATTATTGTATTATTTTCTATTTTTGTTTTATATGTTTTTAGGTTGTCAATTTTTGTGTCTTCTCCTTCTGGCCCTGCTACAACTTTGCCGGTTTTTGGATCAAATTCTGCAAAATGATTTGAGCATACCACATGGCATTTGTCTATAAAGCCTTCTTCCAGTGATGTTTGTTCATGCGTGCAGTATAAATCCGTTATGTATATACTATTGTTAATATCTACAATTAATAATGGTATTCCCTTTATTGTAATGTTTTTTAACTCATTATTTTTTATCTCATCTTTTTTAAAGACCTCATTCCACATATTTAATAATTATAAATTACATTATAATTTTTATTATTATTTATAATAATATATTTTATTCCATTTAGAAAATTATAATAATAAAATTATATTGTATATCTATGGATGCAGATAGAATAAAAAATTCTTTTCAGTCTATTCTTGGTGAATCGCCAGTATGGTTAAACAATAAATTATATTATATAGATATAAAATCCGGTAAAATCCATAGCTATTATAAAAATAATTTTTATACTATAGATTTAAAGGAAATTATTACATTTATTGTCCCATGTAATGATAACATTATATTTTCAACAAAAAACAGTATAAAATACATGGATCTTGAAACAAAAAAAGTAAAAAATTTATTTACAATGGATTTCCCTGATAGAATAAGGTTTAATGATGGAAAATGTGATATAAACGGTGTTTTATTTGCAGGTACAATGGATATTAAGGAAAAAAATGATATAGCATCATTATATAGATTTGATAAAAATGCAAAGGAGGCATTAAATAAAATAACTATTTCAAATGGAACTATATGGAATAAAAATTATGATAAAATGTATTATATCGATTCACCAACAAAAAGAATAAGGGTATTTAATTATGATAAGAACAATAGCAGCATAATATCTGAGGATAAAAGCATAGATGTTTCATTTTCTCCTGGAGTTCCCGATGGCATGACAATAGATTCGGAGGATAATTTATATGTATGCTTCTTCGGTGGTTCCCATGTTTTGGATTTGGATAAAAATGGAAAATTAATAAAGGAAATAAAAGTAAGTTCCAAAAATGTATCCTCATGCGTGTTCGGCAATGATGATTTAAAAACATTATATATTACGACAGCGATGGATGAAAATGGCAATGGAGGCTATTTGTATAAATATGAAAATAATATAGAAGGTACATTATCCATGGAATATAAATTTTTATGATTTTTTGATATCTGTTTTATTATCGTTGTTTTTTAATGATTTTACTAATTTCATTGACAACTTCAATATTTCACTTCTTGGTGGTTCCTCATAATTGCCCTTGCACAAAGCTTCTACAACTAAGATATATGTTGTTAATGTTGTTTCATAAACCATTATTTTGGGGTCTTTTCTTATAAACTCAAGATTTTTTATTCTATCATTTAATTCCGGTATAATTATATCCGGATCTATTTCCTTTGGAACTTCAAATTTTGTTCTTACAGTTCTGGAATCATTTCTTCCCTGTATGAAAACTGCTGCCTGTATCATTATGCTATTTGGTATTTTTAGGGGTAAATTATCATCTGTTAACATGGAAGTATACATTAAGGATACATCGGTAACTACACCGGTATAACCAGGTATAATAAAATCCTCAGAGTAAAACTTGGGTGGGTATGCTGGTGCATCCAGACCATATTGCCATGTTGAAACTGTAATTCTATCACCTATTTTAAACGGGTGTGATCCTACTATTGCTATTCCACCAAATATATTTCCAAGAACATCCTGTGAGGCTAAACCCAAAACTAAACCTGCAAAACCACCTGCAGCTAAGGCCGCACCTATATCAATCTTTACCATTGAAAAGAAAACCACAGCAACAAGTATATATCCTATAATACGTACAGCAAAACTTAAGGCTCCGGCTGTTGATAGCCCAACAACATTTGTTGTTTTCTTTGTAATTGCAGATGAAATTAAATTTGTAACTACTATTCCGCCCACAACAATTATGCCTGCATAGAAATATATATTATAATATTCAAAAAACGGTATATGGTATATGATATCAAGTATAAATAATATTGAAAATAGTGATGTTAATGCAACTATAACTAATATAAGCAATCCAATTATTCTGTTATATCTCATAGTTTTATAATAACTATATAATTAATAATAATTTTTATTATTTTTATATCATGTTTTAAAATTATACTTTTCCGTAACTTTCACCTTTAATTATTGCGGTTGCCACCAAATGTGCCATTCTTATAGGTTCAGGCATATTACCCATTTTTATCGTTTTTTTAATTATGTTTTTAACATCTGTTAAATTTATACCTTTATAATTTACATATAAGTTATTATTATTCAATATTATTTCTTCTGGAAAACTTTTATTTATTAAGTCTATTCTATATTCATAATCACCGAAATGCTTTTTTAATGCATTGTATATCAGTTCTAAATCTGGTTTTTTCCTTATCACTGATATCACCGGTATGTTTGTTTTTTCATTAATTAATGATATGTCCATTATATTAAAACCACCGAATGTTATTCCGTTTGTCATTATAAAATTTATTTCCTTATTAAATCTGCCATTAAACATTTCAATTATTTGATTATTTACATCTGTGCCATCAATGTCTATTTTTTTTACTGTTATTCCCTCTATATAGGAATTAAACTTCATTAAAATGCCTACAAGCACTGTTTTTTTATCAATATTTTTTGAAAACGGCCCATCATCTATTCCAAGAATCCGCAGACCGTTTTTCATATTTTTACTTTATTTCTAAATGCCTGTGCCAGTTCATTAGAAATTGTTATATTGCTGTATTTTGTTTCTATTGTATCTGTTACTATTAATTCATCTACATATTTCTCTATCTTTTCATTGCTGTTCAATGCAAAAACACCATGAATTGCACATGCATATATTTTATTTGCATTATTCTCTTTTAACAGTTTTGTTGCCCTAACTATTGTTCCGCCAGTGGATATTATGTCATCTGTTAATAAAATATTTTTATTGGAATAATCCACTTCAGGCAATTCCATCTTTACTGTTTTTGAGTCTATCCTTTTTTTATTTATATAATATGCAGGTAAGTCCAGTTTTGACGCGATAGTTTTTGCACGTTCATAACCGCCGTCATCAGGTGAGATTACATAATCTATATTTTTATTAAGGAAGTATTTATACACAGGGTCTATAATTTTTAAATTAATAAATGGTACCTTTGAGTATGTTAATGTTTGCTCGTCGTGTAATTCCACAGAAATTATTTTATCCGCATAAATATTTATTGCCTCTGTAAAAACCTTTGATGATACTGGTTCTCCATTATTATACCTCATGTGCTGTCTTGCATAGCCAAAGAACGGTATAACTGCTGTAATGCTTTGAGGTTCTTCTTCCTTTACAGCATCAAGCAAGAGTAAATATTCTATTATGTCTGAATCACTTCTTGTATTTCCTATAACTATTACATCCTGACCTTTTAAATCTTCAATAATTTTTAAATACATTTCATTATCAGGAAATCTCTTTCTTATAACATTGGAAACATTGCATGACAAAATATTTGCAAGCCTCCTTGAGATATTGTATGCCGTTGATGAGGGAACTATATACATTATATAGATATCAATAACTTTTAAAAAAGGTTTTCGTTTATTATAAAGTTAATTATAATTATAAAGTTAATTATACTTTATTAAAACTCTTCCAAAAATTTTTTTGTTTAGCATATGATTGTATGCATTGTTTATGTCGTTTAAATCAATTTTTTCCCCTATTATAGCTTTTATTTTATTTTCTGAATTAAGTTTTAATGCTTCCTTTAAATCATTTTTTGTTGAGCTGATGCTCCCTTTTATGGAATTGCCCTTTAAAATTATTAAGCCCAATGGCAGTTCAACAGGATCAGGTTTTAAATTGCCTATAACAACCATTCTTCCCCCTGGTTTTAATGACCTTAAACTTTTATTAAATGTATATATACCAACAGTTTCTAAGGCAATATTTACTCCGTTGCTTATCTTTTTTATTTCCTTATTATAGTCTAAGGTAGAGTCAACTATATATTCCGCACCTAATTTATATAATTCTTCTTCCTTCCATTTTGAGCTTGTTGCAGCTATAGGATGGCCACCTAAAGCCTTTACCATCTGAATTGCATGAACACCTACCCCGCCACCAGCACCTGTAATTAAAACATAATCGTCCTTTGTTATTTTCCCGGCAGTATATATTGCATGGTATAGCATACCTGTGACACATGCAGCTATTGCTGCTGCTTCATGGCTTACATTATCAGGAACTTTAACCAGAGAATTCTCATTAACATTGACATACTGTGAATAACCACCGTTTATTGATTCTCCAAAATTTTTTTTGTATGGACATAGATTTTCATTGCCTGATAAGCAATATTCACATTTACCGCATGGGACATATATTAAACTTGATACCCTATCATTTATTTTAAAATTGCTTACATTTTTACCTGCTTTTACTATTATACCTTCTATTTCGTGTCCTGGAATCACTGGCAGATTTACCCTTGGCTGGAATCCATTTTTTGTTAAAATATCACGGAAACATACACCAGAATAACTTTGCTTTACGGTAACCTCATCATCCTTGGGTTCTGGTATTTCATAATTTCTTATTATTATATCAGAATTTATTTTATCCAAAAATCCGGCTTTAACCATAAGAAAATATAATGGCGCAATATTTAATAATTACTATAAAAAAATTTTAAGGATTTTCCGTTTCTTCTTTGGCGCTTTCTTTACCTACAGGTTTTGCGGGATTATTTTTTGATTTAATTTTACCGAATCCGGAGTTTTCTTCCAGTGTTTTATTCTTTGTTTCGAATGATAATAGGTACAATATTACACCGCCAACTATTACCATAATAGTATCATATACAAATGAATAGTATAATCCTATTGCAGCATATAATGTTATTGCCGGCAATGCCAGGCCGAATTCGAATAATTTTTCCCATCCCACTGACACTCCCCTGGATCTTGTTGTTGAAACTTCTGCTGCTGGTAAATACTGTAATGTTCCTACCATACCAACATTTATGAAGAAGAAAATTGCAAACATTGATATTACTAATGGTATTGTCATTAAACCATATGTATCTGCAACTAACAGGACGCTTAAAGGTATTGCCCCTAGAACAAATCCTAATAGCCCCATTAACCTTCTTCCTATTCTATCCACAACTATTAATGTTAATAATACACCGAAGGTACCGACTAAATCTATTATGAATGTTCCTAATAAAGCAAATGTGGCTTTTGCACCTAAATCTTCAAGAACTGTACTTGCATATACACTTACCAGATTTACTGTTAAGGCATATGCTGCGCCTATCCAGAATATATATGCTACTGTTCTTTTATTCTTTTTATTAAAAAATTCATGCAGGTTTTCCATTATTGCATGATGTTTTTCTACAGTTACCATATCCGGATTTATTTTTATTCCTTCCTTTTCCAGTTTCTTCAATATTTTTGGTATTAAATCAGTTCTTCCCTGGGATTTTGCCCATCTTAATGATGCAGGCATATCAAACCTTAAGCCAAATAATATTATTGCAGGAACTGCTGCTATTAAGAAATCATATCTCCATGCTAATAATACACCTACATATGCAGTTAATCCTAGACCTATTAAAACTGTAGCTAATGTACCAAACATAAAGAAGATTTTTTCCCATGATAGCAATCCCCCACGTTTATTTGATGGCGAGTATTCAGATAATAATGGAACTGCTGCTGCATAATCAAAACCTATGAATATACCAAGACCTAATCTGAAAATAAAGTAATATATATAATTTACAGATACCGCACTTAAAATTGCGAATAGAGCCATGCCTATTGTATCATATAAGAATATCTGCTTTCTACCTATTGCATCGGATGCTATTCCGCCAAATATTGCTCCCCCGGCTACACCAACCCAATATGCTGCAGTTGCAGCCGCCACAAGTACTGGAGGTAAATGAAATAGTATTCCAACGGCTATCAATGAAACGGATGACCCAAATTCATTAAATGCATCGGTAAATGGGCCTATAGCTGCAGTTGCAGCCAGCCTTCTCTGGAATTTACCTACCTTTGCATTATCAAGAACTGTTAATGCATCATCACCATAGTCAAACATAATAATTATAATACATTAATTTATTTAAATATTTTGTAACAAATGTAGAAATATCTAAATATTAAATACAAAAATATTCGCAATATATTTTATTATATATAGTTGATGTTAATAGTATTAATTGAATGTTTTTATATTAAATCTTATTTATATAAACATTTTTTATATAAATTAATTATAAAATTTATAATATTATATTTGATATTATAATAAAAAAGTATATTATAGAATGAATTATTAGCATATATGACAAACGTAGTTCTTGACACAACTCTTGGAGAAATAGAAATAGAATTGTTGGATAATGATATGCCTGTTACTGCAGGAAATTTTAAAAAACTTGTTGAAAAAGGATTTTATAATAATACAATTTTCCATAGGGTTATACCGGATTTCATGATACAGGGCGGTGACCCAACCGGAACAGGAATGGGCGGGCCTGGATATACAATAAGGGATGAATTTACAAAAAATAATAAAAATAACAGGGGAACAGTAGCAATGGCAAATGCAGGTCCTAATACTGGAGGTTCACAGTTCTTTATAAATGTGGTAAATAATAATTACCTTGATAAAATGCACCCTGTTTTCGGAAAAGTTGTAAGAGGCATGGAAATTGCAGATAAAATAAGCAAGGTAAAAAGGGATAGAAATGATAAACCTATTGAAAAGGTTTTAATAAAAAAGGCGTATATAAAGTAAATTAAGTTTTTATAGTTACTATAATTTTATTGGAATTTATAAATTAACATATATACCTATTACTGATCGGTAGAGAACAATATCACATGAAAATATAAAGTTTTGAACATATTTTGAACCTGGAGTTTAATGTAATTATAACATAAAAAAATTAATAAAATTGAATGGATTTAAATGTATTATAATAAACTTTTTATCCTGTCTATAACGTAATTTTTATCCATACTTGACAGGAAATAACCTAATCGAGGACCTTTTGTTTTATCTATAAATACCTTATAAAATACGGAAAATCCATCTTTTGGTGATATTTTCTTTTCACCTATTATATTATATATGGTATTGTGTATATCCCCGGAATCCCAGTTTGTATTTTCTATTTTTTCAAGGAATTCCATTAGTATTGATTTTTCATTATCGGTTAATAATATTTTTTTATCGGTTAATGAAAATTTAATATCCTCCGGTGCATATTTATTTAACCAGTATTTTGCAATATTTATTTCATTATTTAAATAATCATCTATTTCATTTTTATTATAACCACTTCTTTTTAATGCCTCTAAAAGTGATGCATCATCATGATAGATCTGAACCAGAGTAACAATATGCCTGAAATTTATTTTTTCCGGTGCTTCTATTATTTTTATCCTTGACATTTCGTATATTCTTTTATAATTTTCATTATTTGGCTTATCTAATCCAAAATATGCATTTTCAATTTTTTCATAATCATCTATCAGATGTAATAAACCAAGGCCCGGATCAAAATCTATATGCCTTGATGGGTCATTTTTTGCTATTAAGAATCTTAATATTTCAGGTGGGGCAAATTTTGTTACCTCTTCAGCAGATATAGATACCCCTGTGGATGAATGCATTACTCCTAATCCCTTTAAGAGAATACGTTCATACATTAATGGCACTGGAGGTTCTATATTATATATTTTTCTAGCAATTACCTTTCCAGTATCATAGGAACTGCCTGCGGCAGCGTGGTCCTTGCCGAATGGCTCTATTGTCACGCCTAATGAAAACCATTTGGCAGGCCATTCAACACGCCAGGGCATTTTACCGTCATCCGTTCTTATATCTGCCTTATCCTCATTGCCACAGTTATTGCATTTATAATATACATATGGATCTTCATATTTAATAACTGTTGATGAATTTATTTTATTGCATTTTGAGCATCTTGGTTCATATGGATACCAGTTCTCATCTAAATCATAGCCCGCAACATCATGCAATATTTCCCTTATTTCATTTCTTTTGTTTATTGCTATGTTTATTGCGTTTGATAATACGCCGTTATTGTATAGTCCTGTTGTGCTTATAACCTCAACGTTTACATTGATTTTGCTTAATGTATCAACAAAGGGCTTTAAAAAATAATCTGAATATTTTCCATTGCCATCCGGTGATGGTATATAACTCAATGGAACACCGATATATTTTGAATACTCATCACTTAAAAATGGATATACCTTCCTTAATGGGTCCATATCATCACATAGATATATAAACCGGGATTCTAATTTCTTGTCAAGGCATGCCTTATACAAAATATCCCCGGTTAAGATTTCTCGCATATTTCCTACGTGTATAGGCCCTGATGGAGATATCCCTGTTGATACCAACTGTTTACCTACCAAATTTTCAATAATCGCATCCGCCCAGTACATTATCCCACCAATGTGGTTCTTATAAGAGACCTTACCTTAACTCCATTAATTTCATCAACGTTTAATTTTGATACAATTACAATACATAATAATACATTACCACCCTGATTTCTTAGGTCTGAAATAGTTCTTTTCATTGTTTCTCCAGTACTCATAACATCATCTATTACAACTATATTTTTATTTTTTACACCGGAGAAATTACTGCTGAATAAGCCTTCTTTGCCTGAAGGGTGTGGCCTATAAACCATCATTTCCTTATCAAGTATATCAGAAATCATAGTTGCAAAAGGTATTCCATTTATTGATACACCAAGTACTGATGTTAAATCATCTATGTTTAATTCCTCGCTTATAATATCTGCCATTATTTCTGCAATCTTTTCTATTCTGTTGCCGTAAACACCAATACTGCGCCAGCCTATTTTTACATCCTGGATTTTATTTTCCTTTAAATCCTTGCTTAATAGCCAGGTCACGGTATTTACAGATAAATGCAATTCCGTTGATATTTCCTTATCCGACATGCCCTTATTTTTTAACTCAAGAGCCCTATTATATAATTCCTCAAGACTTTTCATATTTTCACATCCTCTAATTTTTTAATTATTTTATCTGCTGTTGTTTTTAAACTTTCCATATCCATTTTTTCACGTTCCCAGTTTATTTTTTTTCTGTAATATCTCGGTATTATATGAACGTGATAATGCATTACCACCTGATTGGCAACCCTGCCATTGTTCTGACCTATATTAATGCCATCTGTTTTTAATGCCAATTTAACAGCTATAGCTATTCTTTTAACCATTAATTGTGTTTTTATATATATTTCTTTATCTATATCAAATATGTTTACAAAATGATCTTTTGGTATAACCAATACATGGCCCTCCTCAATTGGTGCATTGTCCATGAATGCTATAACATCATTATCTTTATAAACATATGCTGCGTTATTGCTTTTTATTATTTCCCTGCAGAATACACATGTCTGATCATACATTTAATCTATATTCTATTAAATATAAAAAATATTTTTATTTTTAAGTATTAAATACTTAATTAATATAATAAATGAATGAAAAAAATATTTGTTATAGGGAGTATAAATATTGATATTACTGTATCCGGCGAAAGATTGCCTGAAGAGGGTGAAACTGTAAAAGCCGATAAATTTTACATATACCCCGGAGGCAAGGGGGCAAATCAGGCCATTTCCTCAGGAAGATTGGGTGCTAAAACAGAACTTATAGGAAAGATAGGCAATGATTATTTTGGTGATATTATAAATAATTATTTAAAAAAGGAGAATGTAGATTTCTCATTAAAATATGGAAAGCAGACTGGCGTGGCATTTATAAACGTTGATAATCATGGGAAGAATATGATTACAGTTTATCCAGGATCAAATAATGAATTGAATTATAGTGATTTTAATTATATGAAATTTGAAAATTCTATTATAATGTTCCAGCAGGAAATACCTTTAAAAACAATAGAAGACACGATAAAAAATTCATTTGATAATAATATTATAATAACTGATCCAAGCCCATTTATTAAAGATGAATTTATCCTGAAAAATAGCAATTTTTTAACACCAAATGAAAAAGAGGCGGGATTATTATCAGGGATTAAGATAAATTCTATAGAAGATGCAGAAAAGGCATCTAGGACAATACATGAAAAATACGGCAATAATATTATTATTAAACTGGGTTCAAAGGGTTCGTTAATAAATTATAATGATGAAATAAGGTATTATAAGCCATATAAGGTTAATGCTGTGGATACAACAGGTGCGGGCGATTGCTTTAATGGCGCCTTTGCATCAAGATTCCTGGAAACAAATGATGTAAATAAAAGTATGGAGTTTGCAAATGCAGCCGCTGCAATTTCAACTTTAAGCTATGGTGCCTTTCCATCATTCCCTTATATAAATGATGTTTTAAATGCCATAGATAAAACTTAATGAATTATATTTATTTATATAACTTAAAGATTGTTTCCAGAATTTTTTTTCTTTAACCATTTTTTTGTCTTTTAAAATGCTCGGTTTAAAATTATATATTCCGGCAGTACCAGTAAAACTACGGGTATTTATGCCAATATACGAAAAGATTTGTATGCTCAATATAGTTCCAGTGTAAGTTATAATCCTTATATACCGCATTTTTAATTTCTTTCTACTTATTATACAGACCTAAAAAATATTAATTTTTACTTCATTCTAACCACAAAAATATCATTTAATGCCTGATGTAAAAATATACACATATAAGTTTTGGATCCATCCTAATTAACATTATATATTATTATAAAATACAACCGTATGACAGGAACAATAAAAATGAATGAACCACCGCCAAGACCTCAAATGGGACCACCAGGAAAATCATTAAAATATAATGTCAAGCACACAATACTGGTAATGAGCGGGAAAGGCGGTGTTGGAAAATCAACAGTTGCAACAAATCTTGCTGTAACTTTAGCAATGAAAAACTTTAAGGTTGGATTGCTGGATGCAGATATAAATGGCCCAGATGACCCTAAAATGCTGGGAGTAGAGGAGGAAAAGATATACGGCAATAAGGAAGGAAAAATAATGCCCGTCGAAACAGAATATAACGTCGGGGTAATATCAATGGAAATGGCTCTGCCATCACATGATACTCCAGTAATATGGAGAGGTGCAATAAGGCATAATGCGGTCAAACAGTTCCTTGAGGACACATCATGGGATAATAGAGATATGTTAATAGTGGATTTGCCTCCAGGTACCGGTGATGAACCATTAAGCATAACACAATTAATACCAGATGCAGACGGAATAGTAATAGTAATTACACCACAGGATGTTGCATTGCTGGACGCAAGGAAAGCCATAAATTTTGCAAAAAAGGTGAATATACCCGTTCTCGGGTTAATAGAAAACATGAGTGGCTTTGTATGCCCACACTGTGGATATGAAACAGACATATTCAAAAAGGGTGGTGCCGAAAAAATAGCAAATGAATATAATATAAGTTATCTTGGAAACATTCCAATAATACCAGAAATAGTTGATGATGCCGATTCCGGAATACCTGCAGTTGCAAAAAATGATTATGTAAAAAAATTTTTCAATGACGTTGCAGAGAATTTAATAAAGAATTTAAAAAAATAAATTATTTTATTATTTTATCAAATTTTAATTTTTGGAATTTATTAATAATTTTATATAAAATATAGATAATATTATAAAAATATAAAATAAAAAATTACCAATGAAATGGCGATACCAGATAATTAATTAGCATAGATCGTGCTTTCGACCTATTAGTAGTCGTGGACTTAATACCTCGCAAAAGCTTGATACTTATATCCCGACTCTATCAATCTCTTCTTTTAAGAGTGGTCTTCAACAATGTCTATTTTCAGGGGCGACTTCAAGCTTAGATGCTTTCAGCTTTTATTCGCGTATGACGTGGCTACTCGGCAACTGCCCTGTCGGACAACCGATAAACTAGAGGTCACGAACCCCCGTTC
>JAJZZM010000024.1:0-607 GCA_021797555.1 Thermoplasmata archaeon | reverse complement strand
ACGTAGTGAACCCATCTCAGGATCCCTTTTAATGGGCGAACAGCCCCACCCTTGGTGTCTTATGCAGCACCAGGATAGGAACAGACGACATCGAAGTAGCAAACCCTCGGGTCGATGTGTACTCTTGCCGAGGACAACTCAGTTATCCCTGGGGTAACTTCTCTCTTATCACCTGCCCTCATAAAGAGGGTACTAGGTGGTTCGTTAAGCCTTGCTTTCGCATCCGTGTTTCCTATTGGCTGAAACGCGGTCAAATTAGCTTTTGCCTTTATACTCTCTGAAGGATTTCTGACCCTTCTGAGCTAATCATTGGAGGCCTCTGTTTTCTTCTTAGAGGCGTGGCGCCCCACCCAAACTGCCTACCAATAGTTGTCCCTTTTTTAAGGTTAGTGACGCAACTTTTAAAGGGAAGTGTTTCATCGTTGTCTCCATCCGAACCACGATCCGGACTTCTAAGACTCCTTCCTACCCTACGCATTAAAAATCGCGTCACAGCTACAGGCTGCAGTAAAGCTCCACGGGGACTTCGCTTTCATGTGGGAGAGACTGGATTGTGCACCAGTACATTAATTTCACGGGGCTGAATGTGGGGACAGTGGGACTCTCG
>JAJZZM010000019.1 GCA_021797555.1 Thermoplasmata archaeon | reverse complement strand
TCTATCAAACCATTTAATGCTATTCTCAGAGGAGGTTGATTTGAATACCCATGATTTATTGGGCAATTTTCCACAGGCAATTACACATTTAGGTGTAATAAGGGCTATTGTAAAGTTAAATGATAAATTGAAAAAACTAGGAAATTCAGGGATTACTAGATAAATAATATGATATGATAATGTCTTTTTAATATTAGTTCACATTCAATAAAAAATAATTGAAATATATATAACATATTTAAATATTGAAAATATATATAAAATGTGGAAAAAGAACTGGAAAATATAAGGATAAAATTATTAAACGCATTAGAAAAAATTAAATCAGATAGTGGCTACCTTTATGCCGGATATCCAAGATTTATGGAATTATTTGGCAGGGATTCATTAATATCATCGCTGCAATTATTATATTTGTCCCCTGATTTCTTAAAGAACTCCCTAAATGTACTAAGCAAATACCAGGGTAATAAATATGATGTGGAAACAGGGGAAGAACCCGGTAAAATTCTCCATGAACTTTCAAATCCAAGGACATATGTTGAGAATCCGGACAAAGAATCATGGGTTGGAGTAAACAAACCCATATTTTTATCTATTGATAGCACTCCACTTTTTATTATCTCGGCATTAACATTTATAAAGAAAAATTACGAAATCAATTTAGATTCTATTCAAAAATCGGTTGAAAAATCAATAATATGGTTATTAAAAAAATCTGAAAATACCGGATTTGTTACATATAATACCATAGAATTAGATGGAAAATTGGCGTCAATGGGATGGATGGATGGTGCATGGGATTTGTACGATAAACTATCAGGTGATATAGCACTTATTGAAGTTCAGGGATATGCATATGAAGCTTTAAGGCTTTTTAATGAAATATTCCCTGATAATAACCTATATAAAAGGGTAAATGACGAAATTATTTATCTAAAAAATAATATTAATAAATATTTCTGGATCGATGATATTAAATATTACTCTCCTGCTATTTCCATATGCAATGGCAAGATAAATGCATTAAAAAACATAGCATCCTCACCAGGGCATCTATTAATAACCGACATTATAGATATAAATAAAAAGAGGGCTATTGTTGATAAATTATTTGGTAAAAACATGTTCACCCCATATGGAATAAGAACAGTTTCTATAGAAGATACTATTTGTGACATATTAAAATACCAGTCCGGTAGTATATGGCCAAACGATAACTGGATAATACTGGAAGGATTAAAAAAATCAGGTTTTATTGCAGAATCTAATAAACTAATATTAAGCTTGTTAAAAGCAGTGAAATATTTGAAAGAGCCCTATGAATATTATTCTGTTGATAATAATAACAATATAATAAATAATAAGTACCTTGTTATTAAACCATGTGAGTTCCAAGCATGGACAATAGGACTATTTTTAAATATTATTGACAACCATTTTTTATAAATTTTCATTTTTATAATATTCCGTTAATTTTACATCCTCAAGTATGCCATTATTATATATGTTAAATTTTGTAAGATTAAATGATATCTCATCACCAATTGAATATTTCTCTGTTGTTCTTATAACGATACTATTTCCATTAACATTGCCGTGAACATAGTAGTTTCCCTCGGAATTCTCAATAAGATTTACCTCAGCCTTTATGTCATTACCATTTTTTGTCCATGGTGGCCTGAAGCCTATTGTTTTACCTGCATAATCTAGAATGCCACCATCGATAAAGTTCATGGGATATGTTCCAATAAAGTCGCCAATCCATTTTGTAGCAGGTTTTTCATATAATTCATTGTACTTTCCTATCTGTTCAATAACACCATTGTGCAGCACAGCAACTCTATCCGCAAGATTCGATGCTTCAAGTTGATCATGTGTTACATAAATAAATGTATAATTTAATTCTTTCTGCAGCCTTTTCAGCTCCTGCCTTGAAGTATACCTTACCCTGGCATCTAAATTGCTTAATGGTTCATCAAGTAGAAATAACGCAGGGTCTCTTACCAGTGCCCGGGCTATTGCAACTCTCTGCTTCTGTCCACCGCTTAATTTTGTAACATTTTTATTTAATATATCTTCAATTTTTAATAATTTTGTAACTTCATTAACTTTAGCTTTTATTTTATCTTTACCTATTCTTTCCATTTTTAATGGAAACGCAATATTCTCATATACAGTCATGTTTGGATATAATGCATAATTCTGAAATACCATTGCTATATTCCTTTTGTTGGGTGGTTTGTTTGTTACATCCTTTCCGCCCACTGTAACCTTTCCGCCATCTAAAGATTCTATGCCCACAATTGTACGCAAAAGTGTTGATTTACCCTCACCAGACGGACCTAATATTACTAAAAACTCCCCATCATTCACTGTCAAATTAAGATTTTTTAATACTTTTACATTGTTGTATGATTTCTTCAAATTAATTAATTCCATTTTATATGTCATGCTTTCATTCCCCCTGTTAAATATTCTCCTTTAAGATATTTTTGCAAAAATACTACAATTAGTATTACTGGTATTGTAACTATTAAGGCAAAACTTGCAGAGATAAATGGCTCCCCCCTACTTACATAATCATAAAGGCTTACAGGAAACGTTGGTGCAAGTGGCGAAATTATTATAGCGTATGTAAATTCATCCCACGATGTCATCCATGCCAGCAAAAATGTTATTGTTAATGGTACTTTTATTAATGGCATTATAACATATCTGAATGTTGATATCATTCCGGCACCATCTATGTTAGCCTGATTTTCTAAATCTCTAGGCAATGATCTAAATCCACCAAGCATGATAAATGCTGATATTGGCAATACAACAAGTTCCTGTGCCAGTGCTATCCCCAGAACATTATCGTATAATCCTAATTTTATAAAATAGACAGATATGGGTATAGCAATAACTATAGCTGGAAGCATATTTGCAAAAAACATCAATACAATAATTTTATTTGAAAATCTTGATGATAGTTTATTTAGTCCATATCCTGCTGAAGTAGAAAGCACTATTGCAAGTATACTAACTATAAATGCTACCACAATGCTTCTTAATACTGGTGTAATAAGTGATAGGTCTTTGATGGAAGATTCAAAATTTGCAAGTGTAAAATCAAAGGGTAATTGATATGGGTATAATCTATCAAATGTTAGACTTATAGGTTCAAATGCTATTAAAATTAAAATATACAATGGATATATAAATATTATCGATAAAATAATCGCAAGTATATATGATGGTATATTATTATTTTTCATAGTTTGATGTACCTCCTAATTTTATTACCAGAACAGCAAAAGCAGCAATTATTAATAAAAGTATAGTTGCAGCGGCATATGAATAATCTACAGACGATATTGAAGTAAAGTATTCATAAACCAGTGTATTTATTAATGAGGGGTGATAACCTATTAGTACTAATGGCAGTGCAAATATATTAAATTCACTAACACCTCTTATTAACAGTGCTATTGCAATAAAGGGCGCAAGGTTAGGCAATGTTATATGTATAAATCTTCTGAACGATCCAGCCCCATCAACGCTTGCTGCTTCCATCATGGCCGGGTCAATGCTTGAAAGCCCACCCAATAAAATTAATGCAACCAACGGTGTATTTTTCCAGAAATCGGCAAACATTACAACGCCCATTGAAGAATATTGTGTTTTATACCAATCTATAACAGGCAACCCAAGTGAATGCAATGTTGAATTAGCAAAACCACCAACAGCCGCGAATATAAGCGAAAATATAAATGCAGATACAACAGTTGAAATTCCATAGGGTATTATAAATATAGTTGAAAATATTTTATTGCCTTTAAGGGATTTTATCAGTATATTTGCGATAAGAATGGCAAAAAAAAGTTGTATTAATAGTGCACCAAAGCTAACAATAACAGTATCATACGTTGCCTTTAGTAAGCTACCTTTTATAGCATAATAATTACTTAGGGAATATACATCCTTTGATGTCTTAAAGCTAAGGAACACTACCGAAGCCGCAGGAAAAAACGATAAAATAGCAATGTAGACTAATGCAGGCAGAACAAATAATATATATTTATAGTTGCGGTTACGATAGCTTTTTAACATTACTTATTGATTTATTGATTATATATAAATATTTGCAACTGCACAATAATTTTACTCTTATATTAATATACAGTTAATAATTATTGGCATGTTAAATTCCTTATAAAAATAGGTTATAAATAACATATCAGTACATATAGTATAAATTATCGTACATATAAAAAATTTTATATATTACATTTAAATAATATGTATATGAAGAATCCAAATGAAGAAGAAGATAGTAAGGGCAAAGGCAATACAAAAAAAATTTTGGCCATAGTTATTGCTGTAGTGGTAATAGGGGTCGCCATTGCTGTAGGATACCATTATCTAGCACCGAAACCTGTAAAACAACAGACTTTAGCAGTTTATCCAGGACCTGCAGGACCTGTTAATTCAGAACATTTGCTGGGAGGTTGTGTAATAGCTGAAGCCAATACAAGTGGTTTAACTTCAACGGATATAAGTGCAATGAACCAATTTGCTGCATATATGCTTTCACCGGAAGTACAGTTTACATGTGAACAGGCTACGGGCTTTATACCTATAAGTACGCATAATGTAACAGGTTCCGATGTACCATCCATATACTCAAGCACTGCAACGGTTACGATAACATATTTCACAAGCATATCACCTTCGGATTACACAACAACACAGAAACTTATTTCAAACTTTGAAAAATTATACCCACATATAAAAATCAGTGCTACTGATGAACTTGCTACAGATATAATATCGGATGTTGAAGCAGATATACATGCCGGCTCAACTACACCAATAGTAGTAAGTATAGACAATCTTGATGTTGGCGTATTAGCCTATGGTCATTACAAGGGTGCATCATATCTTTTAAATATGTCTGATTATAAACAGGTCATGCCAAAATATGTTATCCCATCGGTTACAAATTTAACAAATACTGAATTCTCTATCTTTGGCGCCATACCATTTGTAACCCAGATAATAAATACACCACTAGTATGGATAGATATGACTGCGTTAAACTCTATAGGAATAACACACGAACCACAAAACTATACCGCACTTTATAATGATGCAAAAACACTGTATACAAAATATGGAAGGGGCATGATAAATTTCCAGGGACATGGCGGAGCAAGCACACCTACTGAATTATATCAGTGGTTTGTTCAATTTGGTGGTAACCCAGTTGTCTTCAATGACACACACGATATACAGGCCATGTATTATATATATAACCTAAGCAAATACTTCACACCGGAATACAAAACATCATACTGGGCAACATACAAAGGCTTAGCGGCTAATAAATACTCAATGATGGATTATCAGTGGCCAGGCTCAGTAGATTTGAAAACCATAGGAATGAATACATCCCTGGTATCAGGAACTAATTCAGTACTTAATGTATCAATAAAAGCTATAAGTGAAGGTGTCTTTATAAGGGATCCAGTACCATGGATTTCAGAATGGCAGATATTAATGGATAATGCATGGACATCATTAATAACAAGTGGGTCTTCACAGAATTATACAACAATTGCACATACATTAGGTGCAGAAAATAGTGCCATGTATAACTATTTACTATCCAATGATAATTACACAGTAGCACATGATTATGAGATAGGTATGTACAAGCCTATAACAGCATAAATAATTTTAATTTTTTAAATTTTTAATTAACAATTTTATTTATAAAAATACAATAATTTAACAATACAATATTATGAATTTTGCATTCAAAAATTTTTATTATATATATTTTAGCAATATAAAAAGCTTAAATTCAATAAATTAATTAATAAACATGGAAAGCAATGAATATTACTATGGAATTAATTATAATGATTCAAATAATATAGATGAAATATTAAAAAATAAGGAATCATCAAGAAGATTTGGGGAAGCTATTGCAATTAATCTATTTATAGGAAATAAAATTAATGAAAAAATAATAAACATTGCAGAGAACAATAAGGATTTTTCATACGGTTTAGGGATATCAGTTGCAAAAATACTATTTTCATTGAATGATAATTTATATAATTATATCATAAAATATAGCAAAAAAAATCAGGAATTTGCGCATGGTCTTGGTTATTCATTAGGTAAAATAATCGCATTTTTATCAGATGATTTAATAAAAAAAGCCATTGAAATAGGCAATAATAATAAATGTCTTTCAAGAACGATGGGAAATGCAATATCTGATTCAATCAATAGCATTGAAAACAATAAAAAAGAATTATTATTAAAATTTTCCATTTCAAATAAAAATTTTAGTGAAGGTTTAGAACAAAAATAATCTATTTTTTATTAATATATTTCTCAATCATTTTATTATATTTACTGTACAAATCTTTATCCATTTCATGTTTTATGTCAAAATTTTTATGTGGCAATATAAATTTATTGTCGTTTATGATCAATTCAGGCAATTCTCGGGAATTACCAGTTTTTAATTCTATATTATCTATATCATTATATTTTATTATTTTTATGTCATTAGAACTTTCAGATTTAATTTTTTCCTCTTTATAATATTCATCTGTAATATAATTAATCATATCTTTTATATTGTTATATAATTCCTCAGGTTCAATAGGGTCTGTTGCTCCTGGTACATTTATGGAATCTATATATTTTAAATCGTTTTTAAATTTTATTTTTTCCTGTACATATTCGCCCGAAAATATTCTTATAATTTTAATTTCATTATCGCAGAACACTATTTTATAAATTCCTCCCCTTGATAACGGTACTAGCCATGCATTATCTATAATATCCATATATCCTAAGTTATAAAGCATTTATTAATTTTATTATAAATTTTTCTATTAGTTCAACTTTCTTATATATACAGACACTGCAGGAGAAAATGCAGGAGTAAAATAAGCTCTATTCAATATATAATATGTGATTAACATGTTTTAATAGATATGCACCAATATAAATAATGTAATCATGATTTTATATACATTATATGAAACATAATTGCTAACTGGCTAATATAATACTGTAACGATTAACGTTTTACGTCAAAAAAATATAAATATATATTATAAATATCGGTATGCTTTGAATGTTCAACAAATCATTGAAAAAAGATACTTTAAATGTTTATGACGTAGTTTTTCAGGGTGTGGCCGGGTCAGCACCGGCAGGAGCTGCAGTTGCAACATTAACAGGTTCAGCAGCATTTGCACTGGGTTCGCTGCCATTATCCGCTGTTGTTGCATTTATTATAGTTTTTATAAATGCAGTTATAATAAACAGAATATCAAATCATGTTGTCGGTGCAGGCGGTTATTATGCATATAGCCGGGAAGGATTAGGAAACTTTGCAGGTATTTTTACAGGCTGGATGTATATATTATATCAGATTATGTCACTGGCGTTTATAGGTTTAAGCATAGCAATATTTTTGCCCGATCTTTTATCAGAAATATTTGGAATAGTTGTACCATCATATTCATGGGTTTTACTTTTGATTATGGTTCTTGCCTTCGGTTACTTTGTATCATTCTCCGGTGTAAAAAATTCTGTAAGATATGCAATGATAATGGCAACGCTCGAGGTTATAATTGTAACAGCAATAAGCTTGATAATAATATTATCAAAGCCTAGCATTAACACGCCAACAGTATTTACTCCAATATACGCATCACACGGATTTACCGGTGTAATGTTAGGTGTTTTATTTATGTACACGGCTTTTAGTGGATTTGGAACCGCAACACCCTTGGGTGAAGAAACAAAAAACGCAAAAAATGTTATAGGCAAAGGTATTATTGCATCGGTTATTGTACTGGGGTTATTCTTTATTTTGGCTTCGTATGCATTTACTGTTGGCTGGGGTCCAACAAAAATGTTAAGTTATTCTCAGGAGCTTGTTCCAGGCGTAGTATTAACAAAGAATTATCTTGGGATAATAGGTGCAATAATAATAACTGCATTTTTTGTAAACAGTTTATTTACAGATGCTGTAGTTTTCACAAATTCATTATCAAGGGTTGTTTATTCCATGAGCCGTGATAATGTTCTGCCAGGAATACTGTCAAATACGCATGCAAAGAGAAAAACACCGCATATGGCTGCAGGCCTTATAGTAATAATAGCATTTGTTATAGGTGTAGTCTCTGTTTTAAGGCTTGGTGGATTTAATGCATTTCTTTATACAGGAATAGCCGCTACACTGGGTGCATTAATTGTTCACATGTTTGCAAATGCCTCATTGCCTTTAATAATCAAAAAATTCAAAGCAAGATTCAATCTATTTATGGATATCGCATTGCCAGTAGCATCAATATCAATACTTGCATTTGTTTTCTACGGTAGCTTTATCAGCATAGATTATCCGGTTATTGTAGCCTCATATACATTTCTGGTATGGTTAATTGTTGGAATAATATATTCATTGCTTGGAAGAAAAATATTGCATCACGAAAAAATTTTATGATTTTTTTATTTTGCTTATTTCATTGAATTTTATAACCTCTCCATCATTATTAATGCTTAAATAAACTGTATAGTTATAACCATTGTAATCAAATTCTGTCGAAACATCATACTCATCACTGTTATGTACTATGCTGCCAACAGTAAAATTTTCTATATTATCGCCATACATATCTTTTATGTTTTTTTCGGTAATAACCTTAACATCTCTCATGCTTTCAACAGACATACAGTATAGTTATTATAAACTATATATTAATTTTTCTTAAATTTTTTTAGTAGATACAATGGTATTAAAAAACATTTCATGCTAAAATAAAATATCAATATAATTATATATAAAAATGTTATATAATAATGATTATAATGAAATTATTACTTGATAGTGCAAACATAGATGAAATAAAGGAAATTGTTGATTATGGTTTTATTGATGGTGTTACTACAAATCCAGAACTCCTTGCAAGGGAGGTTTTAAAAGGATCGGACACAGAGAAGATAATAACAGATATAACAAAAATAGTTAACGGTGAAGTTCATATACAGGTAACATCAAATAATTATGATGATATAATTAAACAGGCAGTAAAAATTCATTCAATGGGCATGAATGTAATAGTAAAAATACCTGTTACATTCAATGGTATAAAAGCGATAAAAGCATTAAAGGATAAAAATATAAAAACTACCGCAACTGTCGTATTTAATTCACTACAGGCATTGATTGCTGCAAAAAACAATGCAGATTATGTTGCACCATATATAAGCAGCATTGATAATATAGGATCAGATGGAGTAAAAACTGTAAGCACAATAAAGACCATATTTAATAATTATGATATTAAAACAAAAATACTTGCGGCAGCAATTAATAATCCTGTGCAGATCGTTAGATGCGGTTTAATGGGCATAGACGCCGTTACGATGCCATATAGCATCATTAAAAAATTGCCGGATTATCCTGAAACCAGTATAAATATTAAGAACTTTGAAAATAAATGGAGTGAAATTCCAGAAAGTAGTAGAACGTTTTTTAATAAGTAACTTTAAAAACATTTATAAAATAATTTGCATTATTTATTTAATGAAAGCATTATTTTTAAATGGAATTAAAAATGTTTCAATAGAAAATGTTGGTTTAGAAGAATTAAAACCGGATGAAGTAAAGATAAAGGTTGAAGCCTGCGGTGTCTGTGGGTCTGATATTCATTCATACTATGGAAAAAATCCATTAATAAGCTATCCCGTTGTGCCCGGACATGAATTCAGCGGTATTATTGTTGAATCAAAAAGCAAATCATTTAAAAGAAATGACAGGGTTGTTGTGGATCCAAATATAACATGCAATAAATGTAAATACTGTATCTCTGGAAAAAGGAATTTTTGTAAGGATTTTGTCAGTATAGGAAACAATGTTTACGGTGGTTTTTCCGAATATGTGAATGTACCTGATTCCCAATTATATAAAATACCGGACAATGTATCATTTATAGAAGCTTCAGTAACAGAGCCTATAGCATGCATTATCCATGGATTGGATATTATACATGCTAAAGTAGGTGAATCTGCTTTAATTCTTGGTGCTGGATTTATTGGACTAACATTTTTACAGATACTAAAAAATATGGGATATAGCCCATTAATGGTCTCGGAATTAAATGAATATAGGTTAAATACGGCAAAAAAATTAGGTGCAGACGTAGTTTCAGGGAATTTATATGATTATGTTATGAAAAAAACCAATAATAATGGTGTGGACCTTATAGTTGAAACAACAGGGAATATGAAATTATTTGAGGAATCATTAGATATAATAGGAAATACCGGAAGAATTCTTGCATTTGCCGTTTATGATCCAGATGCATATGCTAAAATAAAGCCATCATTAATTTTTAGAAAGGAAATAACGGTAACTGGTGAATTTACAAATCCATACACAATGGAAAGGTCATTAAACCTAATATCATCAAAGGCGATCAATTTAAATATATTATTAAATAAGCAGATAAATATAAATGATGTTGAAAATGCATTTAAAGGGGATATACCGGATACAATAAAAGCAGTTATGGTTAATAAATAATATATGTAAAAATTTATTTATAATAATAGTATATAATTATATGATACATCTCGATGGGAATTTTAACGTAAAAATAGAGGTAAAGACAGCATATAACTATATTTCAAACCCGGACACGCTGGTAAAGCTTATACCTGATTTAATAGAATACAATAAAATAGATGATAATAATCTAAAAATAACTGCAAAAGCTGGCGTTTCATTCATAAAAGGCAAATTTGACCTAGATTTAAGCATAGATCATAAGGTGGAAAATAAGCATATAACCCTGAGGGGGAAAGGCAATGGGTCAGGGGCATCTACCGATTTTACTGTGGATTTTGATTTTAACCAGAACAATGATGATACAGAAATAAGGTGGAATGCATACATAAACGTTGTGGGAACAGCAGCAAGCATGGGCGGGAGAATGATGAAGGGTGCAATAAATAAATACGTAAACAAGCTTGTTGATAAATATAAAGAAACATTAGAAAACAATTAGATTTTTATCTATGTTATAAATAATGTATAATGCCACTTAAAAGCGATGAGTTTAACAATGCAGATAATAAAGACCTGATGGAGATATTATATGATTTTTTATTAAAAAATAAAAACAATGCATATACATTAAAGGAGATAAAGGAAAATTTTAATGGTGCTGATGATTTATTAATACATATGGATTTAACACGGTTAATCTGGAAGAATAAAGTTTCATACCGTGATATATACAATCAGGATGATAAAATAGTGAGATATTATAAAATAAACGAAAAATCATAATTTTATGGCAACAAGCTGTATTTTGATAAATATGACCTTATTGCAGGAACAAAGAAGAACCGGATAACAAATGCAGCTATCGTCACGTGCAAAACTATATGTTGTTCAGGGATACGCAACGACTAATAATGTTACCATAACCTATCATATTAACCTGAAATCGCCAATATAGTTTCTATTAAGTGTATAATCCACAAAGGTTTAACCGTATTTATATGTAAAAATTTTTATAAAATTTATAATTTATTTATTTTTTTATCAGGTTTTTTAATTAATAGTGTAAATATAAATCCGAATACTACAAAGATTACGCCAATTAAATATATATAATTATAAGCAGTTGAATCCGGAAATTTACTAGTTATTTTTACCATTACACCATGAACATCTATCTGGCCAACTATAATAGGGATTGCATACATTGTTTCCAAAGCACCACCTACCGCAGGGGCGATGGACATGCCAATATCCCTGAATACCGTATTTATGCCTGTAGCCTCGCCTGCATTTTCTTTAGGTGTTGATATTAGCAATACATTGATTATTCCAACCAGCATCATTGATATGCCTGAACCAACAAACATGGTATCCAGTAATATTTCAGGTATATTTGACCTGAATGAGAATAATAAAACAAAACCGATAAAATCAACAGTCAATCCTATTAATATTGCAAGCCTTGGCCCCCTTTTTTTTATTACCTTTGCTGCTACAGGCGCAAAGACCATATTCATTACAGTTGCCGGAAATAATATCAATCCAGAATCAAGAACTGTTTTGCCGAAACCTGCCGGACTAGGGTCCTGCAATAATGTTGGAACTGTAAAGAAAAGGAAGTACATTGCAGCCATTGCAAATAAGCCTATTATATTTGCAAGTATAACGTTTCTTACCCTCAATAATTTCATATTTATAAATGCATATTTATAATGCGATTCAAAATATGTAAATACAAAAAACATTATAAATGAAAATATAAATAATGATATTATTAATATTGAAGTCCAGCCATATTCCTGCCCTTCAGACAATGCAAATATAAATATTACTAACGGTATACCAAAAAGTGCTACGCCGGCATAATCAATTTTTTCCTTATGTGGATGTGAATAATCCTTTAAGAATATATATGTTAATACTAGCAATATAATAGCAACAGGTATTGCTGTATGAAAATCATACTGCCACCCAAGAGTTTCTGTAATATATGCACCCAAGACCAGGCCAATGCCAGAACCAATAGCAAAAGTTGCACTCATAATTCCCTGGGCTAAAGCTAACCTCTCCCTAGGGACAACATCATTAATAATTGCAAAAGCTATAGGTATCATTCCAAAGCCAAGGCCCTGAACTGCCCTTATAGCTATTAATTCATCCAATGTCCTTGCAAAGCCACCGAATGATAGTGCAATTGCATATATTATTCCTAAAATTAAAAATATTTTTTTCTTGCCCACAACATCTGCTACCCTGCCGAATATTGCCGCAGAAACTGTTCCTGAAATAATGTATGCAGTTAAAATCCATGAGACATCATCATATTTTGAGTGAAAGAATTTAATAAAAATAGGTATTGCTGGAACTATCATTGTTTCAACGTATATAATTAATAAGCCTGAAAATGCCATCAAGGCTATTGTAATATTTATATCCCTTTTGCTAGGTGTATTATTATTCATGGAGGCAGTATTAAAGCTTTATTAATAAATATTACGTATACAAAACATTGACAAAAATAATAATTAATTTATTTATATTTAACATGCAATTTCATTTATAATTAATTATATATCATATATTCGCAAATTTTTAAATCGTTTAATATATCATTTATTAAACAGTATTCATCAGGCATATGTGCACTTTCTATTACAGTGGTTGACCATACCATAATTATATAAAAGATGACATAATTAATAAATATGTCAACAGTAGCAGACGTTATAATTAAAACACTGGTAAATTTTGGTGTTAAGAGAATATATGCCATTCCGGGGGATTCATTAAACCCGATAATCGATGCAATAAGAAGGAATAAGGATATTGAATATGTACAGGTCAGGCATGAAGAAGGTGGCGCACTAAGTGCATCATACGAATCAAAATATTCCGGAAAATTATCTGCATGCATGGGTACTTCCGGACCTGGGTCAGTTCATTTATTGAATGGTTTATACGATGCAAAAATGCAGCATGTGCCTGTAATAGCATTAACAGGGCAGATAGAAACAGATTTGCTTCACCATGATTATTTTCAGGAGGTTGATCTTGTAAAATTATTTGATGATGTATCTGTTTTTAACGCAAGGATTGTTAATCCTGGCAATGCACATTATTTAATCTGGAAGGCATGCAGAGAAGCCATAACAAAAAAAGGCGTTGGCCATATAGATATGCCTGTTAATATATTAAGGGAGGAATGCGAGGAAGAAGATTTATCATATTATATTAATCCTGTGAATTATAAGCCCGATGGCATTGAAGAGGCAGCAAATTTAATAAATAAAAGCAAAAAACCATTGATATTTATAGGTGGTGGTTCTAGGGATTACCATAATGAAATAAATGATTTTGCCGAAAAAATAGGTGCGCCCATAGTATATGCACTTGATGGCAAAGGGGTATTCAATGATAATGATAAAAAAGTAATGGGTGGCATAGGATTGCTGGGAACAAGACCATCTATTAAGGCAATAGAAAAATCAGATTTAATAATATTCCTGGGAACAATATTTCCATATACCTCATTTTTAAAAAAGGTTGATAATATACAGGTAAATAATAACATTGACGATTTAAATAAAATTATGAAGGCAAATTATTCTTATTTATGTGATATTAAATATTTTCTTGGCAATATAAATGTTAATACAAAAGATGACAAATTTTATGATGAAATGCAAAATGAAAAAAATAAATGGTTAAATAATTTAAATAAATTGATAAGTAATAATAAAAATCCCATAAAAGCAGAAACATTAACAGATAAAATATCAAAAAGGCTAGAGGACGATGCGATAATAATTACAGATACCGGCAATGTAACCTTATGGACAAATAGATTTATAAATGCAAAAAATAATAATAAATTTTATTTTTCATCATGGCTTGGTACTATGGGTTCTGGTATACCTGGATCGGTAGGGCTTGCATTTGCATCTGGCAAAAAAGTTTATGGCATAATTGGTGACGGAAGCTTTGCAATGACCTCTATGGAATTAATTACAGCAAAGAAATATAATTTGCCTGTGAAATTAATAGTTTATGATAACCATATATTAGGCATGATAAAACTTGAGGAAGAGGTAATGGGATATCCTGAATACGGTGTTGATTTATATAACCCCAATTTTGATAAACTTGCAGAGTCAATTGGCATAGAAGGCATCAGGGTTGATAATATTAATGACCTTGATTCTAAATTAGATGAATTTTTTGCAGTTGATGGTCCTGCAGTTTTGGATGTTATAACTGAAACAAATGAAACGCCAATGCCGCCTAAACTTGAGTTTAAGGTTGCGGAAAAATATGTCACTTCAATATTAAGGGAAAAACTGGAGCCGAAGGATTAATTTAAAGATTAAATATAATATTTATATATTCTATCTACAATGATGGATATTATAAATTTGGCAGACGATAATAGATATATTGTTGAAGAATTTTTGATGAAAGAACCGTATAAAAATGCATATATGATTTATGATTTGAATGATAATAATTCTGAAATAAAAATAGTATATGAAAATAATATTATACGTGGAGTATTAACATTGCACCATAGCAATAATGAGATAATATGGTTCTACGGTGACAGGAATTCATGCAAATATGCTATAAATACAGTAAATTATGATAACTTTATAATGTTTGTTGATGAAAAGAACCTTGATATTGTTCAATCTAAATTTAAAATTACATACTATAAGGAATATGTTATGAGATTAAAAATAAGGGATTTTAATTTTATTGATGCATTAAATGTAAAAAAGCTTGATGAAAATAATATAAACCAGTATAATAATTTTATAAAATGTTCCGGCAAGATAGTAAATTCAGGTGAATATATAAAAAATTTTGATGTTTTTGGCTATTTTATTAATGATAAAATTGTATCATCAGGGGAAATTGCAGCAAAAACCATGAAAACTTATGTCCTTGGTGGCATATATACATTAAAAAAATATAGAAATAATGGGTATGCCAAAAATTTAATTTCGTATATGGTAAAATACTGTTCAAATAAAACAGAAAATATAATAGTATATGTCAGGCAGAACAATCCTGCCGTTAATTTATATAAAGAACTTGGGTTTAAAATAGTAGGGGAAAGAATATTTATAGATTATAACACCAATGTCGTTCCATGAAATGCTTATAACTAATATATTTAATCCGTTTTTTATTGAAAATTTATATTTGCGTACTAATTTCTTTAAGGATAATTTTATATAAATATCTGACTTTTCTGTATGTATGAAATATGATGTTATTGTTGTAGGATCCGGAATTACCGGGCTTAGCTCTGCTTACCATTTGAAGAAAAGTGATTCTTCATTAAAGATTTTAGTTATAGACAAATTCAAAACGTTTTCGCAGGGTAATACAGCAAAAAGTGCTGCTGCTTTCAGGGATTTCTTCTCATTAAGGGAAAACCAGGTAATGGCACAGGCATCAATAAATTTTTATAAACATTTACAGAACGATTTGAATATAGATATAGGCATGAAATTCTGTGGATACCTATTCCTGTTTGATAAGGAAAAAGATAATGAATTTGTTTCAAAATATCCTAATTCAAAAATAATATATGATAATTTATCTGAATTTTTTAATTTTAATATAGATAATGAAACAAAGAAAATTATGAATATAGATTCGGTTAAAACTGCTATTCTTGACACAAATGCAGGAATAATAGAACCCGATTTATTATCCGGATTCTATTATAACGAATTAATAGAAATGGGAGTTGAATTTAAATTTAATACAGAGGTAAAAAGATTGGTTTTATCCCCATTGAAATCATTAGATTACCCTGGAGAACCATTTAACTGGCAGGAATCAATGGTAACATATTTAGAAACAGGGAATGAAAAGATAGAAAGCGATTTTTATGTTTTATGTACCGACGTATGGACAACAAAACTTTTAGATCCTTTGGGCATAGATTCCCATTTAAGACCCAAGAAAAGGCAGATATTCCAAATAACATCACCAGGAATTAAAAGCATAATAAATAAGAATATGTTTAACAATAGCGGTGTTTTTCCATTTACAATATTTCCATCTGGCGTATATATAAGGCCTTACCCGCAGGCATCATCTTTCTGGACAAGCCTGGCAGATGATTACAACAGGGATTTTTCTTTTACCGAGAATCCCGAGCCAGAGCCCGATTTTTATACATATAATATAAAGCCAATTTTAGATAACTATTTCCCCGCAGCAGACAGTTCAAGAATTACATCATCATGGGCAGGTTATTATTCATACAACACAATAGATTATATGCCGTATATATTTAATTCATTAAATATAATAACTGTATCAGGGACCACAGGTGGCGGAATAATGAAGGGTGATTCAATAGGCAGGGTTGTTGCATCAAGGTATAAACGTGACAAGGCAACAACATTATATGGCGGCAAAAAAATAATAAATACATATTCTGGTAAATACAGGTCATCAAAAATAGAGGACATGATTTTATAAAAAATTATTTCGTTTCCATCGATATATTTCCAGTATTTATAGCATTTTTTGGATAGATTTTATTCTATAAAGGTCAATAATCTCTATATTAAAATATATGAAACACCGGAGTAACCCACCATATTATCTGTATACCAGAAAGAATAATAAAATACCTTAAAAAATGGTGATGCTAAGAGCTAAAAACCATATACATAAAATATTATATTATTATAATAAATAATGTAAAATGGATCCATTTATAAAAAGAAATAAAGGTTATATTGTAATAAACTTTCAAAATTTAACTGATGCAACTATTATTGACCGGCCTAATAGATTTATTGTAAGGTCTTATTTAAATAATAAAATAATAAACGTGCACCTCCATGACCCGGGGAGGCTGGAGGAATTAATTTATACGGGAAATCATATGTTAATAAGGAAAGCAAAAGGCAAAAAAACTGATTATTCCGTTACATTTATTAAAAATAATAATGTTTACACATTTAACGATGCAAGGTTCCATTCTGAAATCGCATCAAAATTTATAAAGGATGGCTATGAAAAGGAGGTAAAGGTAGACGATAGTAGAATAGATTTTAAATATGGTAATTCATTTATAGAGGTTAAATCATGCACCTTAGTTGAAAATGGCATAGCAAAATTCCCTGATGCACAAACAGTTAGGGGCAAGAAGCATTTAATAACATTGATGAATTTAATGAAAAATCATTATGATTCGTATGTACTATTTCTAATTTTCAATGAAAACGCAAAATGTTTTTTGCCTAATGCAGAACGTGATTTAGACTTCTCAAAAACATTTTATGATGCATATAGCCATGACGTTAAATTTAAATTTTTAGTATTTTATTATAAAAATAATTCAATATATTTTAAAAATGAAATAAAATTATGTGAAAATTTAAAATAATTTTAAATAGTAACCATAATATTATAGGAATAAATAGTGGCATTGACAACATCGTAGCTATATCAAAAAACGTCGGAGAAAACCGATGGTTGTTAAGGGCAGTATTGTCAAATCTATTAACCAATTTTATAATAAGCAAATTTCTAAACTAAGATCCATAAATGACATTTAAATAAAAATAATAAAAGATATCCAAGATATACTAATATGATGAAATTAATAACAGATAAAAGAAACAGGGAATTAAATGATTTATTCCATAAATTGTCAACAGGAATTGTTAATTATGCATTGTTAAATAATATTGATACAATAGTTATGGGCCATAATGAATTATGGAAGCAGAATTCAAATATGGGAAAGAAGAATAATCAGAACTTTGTTCAAATACCTTTTAATAAGCTAATAAAATTAATTAAATACAAGGCTGAGGAAATGGGCATTGATGTTATTCTTCAGGAGGAGAGTTATACATCTAAATGCTCATTTTTGGATAATGAAGAAATAGGAAAGCATTGTGTATATCCAGGAAAAAGAATAAAAAGAGGATTGTTTAGAACCTTTAAGGTAATTCTAATAAATGCAGATATTAATGGATCATACAATATTATAAAAAAGGCATTCCCGAATGTATTTGACGGGATAGAGGGGTTAAGGATTAATCCGGAAAGTTTAAGCATCCTTAAATTATTAAAGATGACAACTTTCAAAGATGGATGTTAACACTGTTAACAGAAATTTTAACCTATCTACTGATTTATAATTTTTAGAAAAATTTTAGTGCATTTTATGGATAAACGAAATATTTAATTATTAGTTTAAAAATATTATTATATGTGAATAAAAATTATTCTATAAAATTAATATTTTTATTTTCGGTAATTGCAATAATATGTGCATGGCTTACTATAGTTATAATAATATATTTTCATCCCTCGTTTACGTAACAAAAAAATGCATTGAGCGACTTTGACGGTAGCAATTTAATAAATAATAATCATCCTACACCATTGTATCAGTATATTTATAATTATAGCATAATAATAACAGGAATTTTGTTATTTTTATTTTCATCATGATAATAATAAACATCAGAAACAAAATATAAATTAACATGTTATTATTATTTATAATTTCAGTATTATTCCATGCTCTAATAGGAATATAACACGAGATGGCATATCTGCGCTATTTTGTATCAATATGGTTTTTATATTGACATTTATTTGATATTTTTTAATGGGAATATCATTGATAATTAACAAATTTTTGAGAGTTTATATGATAATATAACACTGATTTTATCATGGGCCCTGTATCCAATAATTCCTTGGCAATAGGTTGTGGAGGATGAAATATTTAAAATAATAGTTATCAATATAATCGTTATAATATACATTACAACATTTATAAAAAATAGACTATTATGAAAACCAATAAATTTTTAGAATTTAATAATTATTAAATAACAATGAATAATTATATATATATGGATAATCTTGATGGCTATAAAAAGGTTAAAATATGTCCACAATGTGGATCTTTAAAAATAAACTGGATAGCCGGCGGCATAGCAGGCCCCGTTTATAAATGCGATGATTGTAATTATGTTGGTTCATTTATTCTTGAAGTTAACCTAAAGGATCTAAAAAAATTTCAGGATGAAATAAAAAATGATAAGGATTAAATTTAGGTGAAATAATAAAAACTAATTTTTTAATTTTACATTAAAAATTTAAAAATATAATAATAATTTACAAATCTCATATTTAAAAGAAAATTTAATATTAAATAATAAAATAATATTGAAGAGATATCAAAAATAAAAAATGAACTTAAAAACACGCTTTCAAAAAATATTAAAATAACATAAATTTTATAGGTTAATAGTTATATTTAAATATATTATAAATTAATAATGATATTAATAACTAAATATAAAAGTAAAAAAATATTATTTTTATGTGTTATACATAACAATTTTATATGTTCTTTACACAAACTTTAAATAAAATATTTACTTTATAATATCATGCAATCTACAGATTTTTATGGGGAAATAAAAAATATAGTAAAAAGCCATCCAGCAACAGATAATGATTTCATAAATAGATTTTCCAGGGGAGAGATATCTGACGACGAATTTATAAGATTTTCTATTGAATTTTACCATTTTACAAGGGAATGGCCACAGATTTTGAGTACACTGTTAGTAAATACTGCAAATGAAAATGATGCATATGAGCTTACCAGAATTTTAGTATCAGAACTTGGCGATGATAAACCCGAGCATAGGCACGAATTATTATATAGAAGATATCTCAGGTCAATCGGGCTAAAACCTGAAGATTTAGTTAAAAAAAGGCAATTGGAAACAACAGGCGACTGGCTAAATGGAATGAGAAATGATTTTTCATCGGACTACCCTGTAGCCCTGGGAGCTGAATTTGGATTGGAAAATATGGCAATACCTATGTGGGATAAATTATTGCCAGGATTAAAAATAATGAAGGAAAGAAAATATCATGATATGGACATGCTATACTTTACTTTTCACCGTGAAATCGAATCCAAACATGAGGACGCAACGCAGAATATTATAGGAATACATAGCACCGATGAAAAAAACCAGTTCATTAGCGGTGCAAGGGATATTTTAAATCTGGAGGAAAAGTTCTGGCTTGGATTATCAGATAAAAAATAAATTTTAATATAAAAATTATTCTTTCCAGGATAAATAATAATCCTTTTCCTCATTATTTAGCATTGTATTTGTTACATATAGCCTTTTATAGGTTTCTACCATTATTGCAACCTCATCCGTGCTTTTTTTGCCTATGCTATTTTCCATTAATCCTGGCTGTGGCCCATGAATCATCCCATGAACGTGCAATGTTATAGACCCCGGTTCAATGCCCTTTCTGCTCATAAAATTTCCGGATGAGTAAAATATTAATTCATCAGAATCAATATTATTATGGTAATATGGTATAGGTATAGATTTATCATTGAAATCAAAAGGCCTGGGCAAAAATGAACCGACCATAAAGGTTTTTGATTCAAATGTCTGGTGCACGGGTGGTGGCATATGCAATTTTCCCACAATAGGTGCCATCTTATTAACATTCAGTGTAAACGGATATAAATATCCATCCCATCCAACAACATCAAATACAGGGTAGTTCCTTTTTATATTCATATAGCAGTTCATATAGTTTATTTTAATGCTATAATCGGATTTTCCACTCTCTTCAGGCTCCATGAATTCAGGAACATTAAAATCCCTGTCATAATACGGTGTCCCTTCCTTTAATTGCCCATATTTATTAAGATACCTTTCCGGTATTTTTATGTGGTCAAGTGAAGTTACAAAAAAGAAATATGATTCCTCCTTAATATTTATTTTATACGTTGTTCCCTTGGGAATATATATAAAATCTCCTTTTTTATAATTATTTTTTCCGAATATGGACAATATCTCGCCAGAACCATAATGTACAAAGAATAATTCATCACATACTGCATTTCTAAAATAATAATCTGAATTACTCTCCGGGTTAATTATTCCTATAGATAAAATATCATTGAAAAAGAGTGTTTTCCTTCCATAAAAGAAATCGGAATACTTTTTAAATTTACCGGTTTTTACATGCCTGTGTTTTGTTTCATCAATTTTCCCGTAAAGTTTTTTTGGTTCTTTCTGAACCACTTCTAATTCTGCCGGGTCATATAAATGGTATAATAATGAATACTCACTGTCAAATGCATCAAAGCCGAATAATTCCTCTTTCAGCAAATTATCCTTATCTATATATGTATGCCTGAATTCAGGCACTTTGCCACGTTTTATATAAAAAACCATTATATCACCGTATTCTCTAAATCGCCTAAAACATCAGATTTCATAATAACATTATCTCCTTTTCTTAACCACTCCTTTCCAGTTTCAAGAATTGAACCTGAATTAAATGTGCCACTACCTATAATATCCCCAGGCAATAATGGTACATCCTCGGAAGCACGTTCAAGCATATCAGAAAAACTAAAATATATCTCATTTAAATTGCCTGAGGAATATAATATATCATTGACATATGTTTCCATTTTTAAATCAATTTTATGGTTTTTCATTTTAGAAAAAACTTCATCAGCCGTAACAAAATATTTTCCAAATGAAGTTGCGTAATCCTTTCCCTTGGCAGGGCCAAGCATCATTTCCATCTCTTCTTTCTGAATGTCCCTAAGAGACCAGTCATTCATTATCATAAATCCATAAATTGATTTTAAGCATTCATCTCCATGGCAGTTTATAATATTTTTCCCTATTACCGCTGCAATTTCCATTTCATAGTCAAATTTTTTTGTTTTTTCAGGGTATTTTATATCATGGTTTGATGGGTAGATATTTGGTGTGCATGAAAAATAAAATACCGGGAATTTATACCAGTTATCCAACATGGGTAATCCTTTGTTTTTCCTTGCATTTTTAACATGTCCTTCAAATGAGTAAAAGTCCCTTACAGATCTTATATATGGAACAGGGAGCTTATATTCAATTTTATTATAATTTATTATTGCGTCGTCATTTAATTTTACTTTTAAAATTTTATCATACAAATCAAAAAAGTTATTTTCTATATAATCTGTTTTTTCATTCAATAATAATGATAGATCATAAACATTCCTGTTATAAATGCATATTTTATCATTATTATCTATTTTTGCCCTTAAAATTTTCATAGATTCCCTCTCTTTGCCTGTTCTCTTTCTATGGATTCAAACAGTGCCTTAAAATTGCCTGATCCAAATGATTGTGCACCTTTTCTTTCTATGACCTCAAAGAATAATGTTGGCCTATCAACTAAAGGTTTTGTAAAGATCTGCAATAAATAGCCATTTTCATCCCTGTCAACCAAAATATTTAATTCCTTTAATTTATTTATATCCTCCTCTATGCTTCCTACACGGTTTGTTAATGTATTATAATATGACTCCGGTGTTTCAAGGAATTCTACGCCATTATCCCTCATTTTTTTAACTGTTTCTATAATGTTGTCTGTTTTTAGGGCTATATGCTGGACGCCTTCTGATCTATAATAATCCAAATATTCCTCTATCTGTGATTTTTTTAATCCTTTTGCAGGTTCATTTATTGGAAATGTTATATTATCATTGTATCTTACTACCTTTGACCTCAATGCGGAATAATCTGTTCTTATATCCTTATCATCAAATGTTATTAATTGCTTAAAATTCATTGATTTTATATAATAATTTACCCACTGGTCCATTTCGCCCTCATAGACATTGCCTACAACGTGGTCTATTTTATATATTCCTGTGTTTTTTTCCTTATTGTGTACTTCCTCATAGCCGGGCAATATGCCTCTGTAATCTCCCCGTTCAATTAAACTGTGTACCGTATCTCCATATGTTTTCATATACGCCTTTCTTATTTTTCCATAGTTGTCCTTCAGGTCTTCAATTTTAGAGACCTTTACATTTTTTTCTTCCAATTTTTTCTTTGTAAAATCAAGGTCATCAACACTTAATGATATATCCTTTACACCATCGCCATGCAAATTTACTGATCTATTTATTTCTCCATCAGGATTCATGGAGGATGAAAAAACCATGTTTATGTTTCCCTGATCCAATGAATATGATATTCTATCCCTTATCCCTGTTTCAGGCCCTGCGTATCCATTAATGTTAAATCCCATGCTTTTCCTTAAAAAATAGGACCATGTTTTTGCACTGCTTACATAAAATTCTATATGGTCAACACCATTAAATAAACTATACTTTTCTTCCTGATACATAATTATATGATATATATAACAATATTTATATGTTTCCATGAAATTATATGATAGATAGTATCACACTGTTTATTTGAACTATTGTTAAAAATTTTTTAATTATCTATTATCTAAATAAAATATATAAAATAACATTCTGCATCCAGTATCTGTCTAATTCATTATGTCACTTTAACCTGTTATGATTAATGAAATAAGCGTTATAATCTAAAAATAGTTATATAATTACACATGTGTACTATAATTCTTCAAAAATATATTTGTTTAAAATTTTATTTACACTTCTTTTTAGTGATTCCTGAACGGCCTTTTTTGTTATTCCAAGCTGCTGTGCAAGCCCATCAAGATTTATTTTCCTTTGTATATCAAAATATCCACTATGCATGGCCACTAATAATATTTCCATCTGCCTTAGCGTTAATTCTTTAGACAATTTTTCATTGTTATTAATTATTCTATATACTAGATTTTCCTTGTCAAGATTCTTTTTTAATTTTTCAATGGCAGCTCTGCTACTAAAAAGCAGTTTATAATGTATCATTTTATTTTCGTATATATTTACATTTACTATTAACATTTTTAGAATAGAAACATTTCTGCATACCTCACAGCTATTTGTCTCAATCCATGTTTTGTTTCTGGTATTATTACAAAATGTTATTTTATTATCATTTAAATTTTTAATATTTTTTTTATGGTCTTTCATAAAACCGGTCAGATGATTTGTTTTTATCGGCCCTGCATTTATCTGAAATATATTTGCATTTAAATTCATTTCATATAATTTCTGTAGTACCTCACACGAGGGGTTTTTTGCCTCCAGTAATACTATTATTAATTCCCTTTTCATTCTGATGTATAACTATTTAATATTTATACTATGATATTTATAGAATATTATTTATCATTATTAATGGCTGTGGAATACATGATTCAACAGGATTAATATAACAGTAATAATATTAGGTATATCCTGTGCATACTTTCAATATTTCCATATTATCCAGCAATTGCAAGATTATATTGAACAAAAACTATATAATATTAATTATTTTAAAAATTTGAAAAATATTTTATAAAACAAACACTTTTATTATTAATTCCGCAGGATTTTTTTATTGTATTTTGGATATACCAGAAATGTTCACTGAATCGTATAATCATTATAAATTTATATAAAATATAACTCAATAAATTCCTAATACCAGATTTATTGCTTCGACGCACTTTTTAAAATCATTATCAGATATTTTGCCTATTTTTTTTATAAATCTCCTTTGTGGTATTGATTTTAGCTGAAAAATATCTATTACAGATACATCATTAATTTTATTTATATTATCAGGCATAATTTTTACCATCCATAATATATCCTCGTATTCTTCCTTATATTTTATAATTGGGGCAGTAATATTCAAAGGCAAGTTTCCCATTTCATTACTGCTTAATATAACGCATAAACCTTTTTTTATTTTTTTATTTTCATTTGCAGGTGATAAATTAATTTCCCATATATCCTTTTGTTCCATAGAAGACCTTACTCCCAGAATTCCTCTGAATCCATACAGGAAAATTCCGTTAACTCCTTATCATTAATATAATATTTCTTCATGTAACCTGCCTGCTTTTTTAATTCATTTTTTCTGTCATTTAATACTTTTTCACGTATGGCCTCTACCATGAATTTTGACTTATTTTCCTTTGTTTTCAGTATCTCTATTATATCATCAGGCAATGTAATATCCACTCTCCTGGAAGACATATCCGAATATACATAGGATATATATATTATTTTGCCGCTACAATATGCATCAAAGCATTATTTTTATCGTATTAACTTAAAATTGTATTATAATGCAATTTATAAATTTTATGAAACATTGATACATGTATATTATATGCTCAATAAAATTATTATTATAAATATAAATTTAATAATATTAAACTATATTTATAATATCTTTTAAAATTTTAATAAATTAGATATATAAATTATAAATAACATCCCATGTCAAAAATATATATTCTGGGTGGAGGCTTATCAGGCATTTACTCTAAATTAGAAAATAAAAATTCAATATTAATCGATAAAAGCAATTATATAACATTCTCAACAAGGTTGATATATATTATAAAGGGGGAAAATGAATCATATGGATATAAAAAAAGAAATATTGACATAAATGAGGAGGTAAGGGATATTGATTTTAGTGAAAAAACAATTATAACAGAAAATAATAATTATGGATATGATAAATTAATAATAGCCCTGGGGCATAAACAGAATATAGATAAAATAAAGGGCAACGAATTTTTATATAAACTCGAAACTGCAGAAGATGCTTTAAGGATAAGGGAACTATGCAAAAATGCTGAAAATATAAATATTATAGGTGGAAGCTATTTAGGCGTTGAATTATCATGTATTTTTAAAAATAAAAATGTAAACCTAATTGAGTCAAATAATAGATTATTACCCAGGTCTAACGAAAAAGCCTCAAAATATGTTTATGATTTATTAAAAAATAAAAATGTAAACATATTCCTGAATTCAAGGGTAAGTGAAGTAAAAAAAGATTCAGTAATAACAAATAATAACGAATTGAAATCTGATTTAACTATTTATTCAGGTGGTATTTCAGGAAATGGTTTAATTAATAATCTAAAAATCAAAAGCAAGAATTCAAGGATAATTGTTGATAAATATCTAAAATCGGTGGATTATGATAATGTATATGCCTGTGGTGATTCCATGGTTATGGATGATATCCCCATGACCGCAGAAATAGCAAGAGAGTCCGGAAAAATTGCAATGAAAAATGCTATGGGCAGCCAGATTAAATTCAACTACAAATTAAGAAACATTATAAATATAGATAATAACTATATTTTAATCAATAATAATTCATTTATTAAGGGATTTACTGTTAAAATTATAAAAAACCATGTTGGCAAAAATACTGAGGATTCCCTGAAGAAATTGAATTCTAAATAATTTTGGATAATTTTATAATGTAATAGTTTACCACTAAATAGTTAATAACAAAATGGTTATATATTAAAAACTAATTATGTATCCTAAACGAATTAGGATTATTATCGAAAAGGTGAATAAATGGAAAACAAATATGATAAGAAATATGCAAATTTCGTTTTATTATTGCTTGGCATGATAGTTGTAGCTGTTATGTATGTAGAGGGCATGTTAACTCCCTCACTACCATCAATAGCTGAAAGTTTTCATGTAACCGTTGATCAGGTAAGCTTAGTATTATCAACGTATCTATTAACAGGTGTTGCATTAAGCCCGGTTGTAGGAAAATTAGCAGATATATACGGCAAAAAGAAAATGATGACAATTGTTATGTTAATATATGCAGGGGCAGTTTCCGTAACTGGGTTTTCACCGGATTTTACATTTATGGTTATTGCCAGATCAATACAGGGAATAGGCCTAACAATTATGCCACTGGGAATGGCCCTTGTAAGGGAAGATTTTCCAAGGGAGATGGTTCCTAAAGCACAGGCATTAATAAGTGGCATGTTTGGGGCGGGCTTTGCCATAAGTTTGCCTCTTGGTTCACTGATATCAGATTACTATGGATGGAGAATGACATACCATACAGCAATACCATTTATTGTTATATTGGCATTATTGGTATTATTTAAGGTACGTGAATCATCATATAGGAGGCCAAATGTTAAGGTAGATTATGCCGGCGCTGCATTATTAGGCATTCCATTAGCATTAGTAGTTTTAGCATTATCAGAAGGCTCGGCATGGGGATGGGCATCATTATTATTCATATCCGTGATGCTTTTAGGGCTTTTACTTTTCATACCCATGGCCATATACGAAAAACATTACTCAAAGAATGGAGAAGCCATATTCGATATAAAACTGTTAACAAAAAGAAATGTTTTAATAGCAAATATAGTTTTATTAATTGCCGGTATGGGAATGTATCTATCAATGCAGGCGTTATCATATAAATTTGAAACACCAGCACCATATGGTTTTGGCTTATCAATCCTTGGTACAGGAATATCTATGGTTTCATTTGCCATAGGCATGGTGGTATTCTCTATAGTAACAGGTAAATTAATTTCAAAAACAGGAATAAAGCCACTAGCATTTGTAGGTGCTATAATAACGGGCATTGGATTCCTATTATTATCTGCGGTGCAGACATATTATTTAACATTGGCTGATGAGTTTATAATAGGTTCAGGAATGGCAATTATGAATGCATCAGTTATAAATCTGCTGGTATTATCCGTTGACCCGGAATATATGGGATTGGCAACATCAATGAACAGTACATTCAGGTACATAGGAAGCAGCATCGGAGCACCTGTGGCAGGTTCAATATTATCCTTATATACTGTAACTGAAATTGTAAAAACATCTACAGGCAATGTAATATTTTCATTCCCGGATAAAGCGGCATATTCGTATGCCTTTATTATAGGTGCAATTGCATTTATGGCATCCGCATTTATTGTTTTAACAGCACACGAAGTTCTGGGCAACAGAAACAAAACTATACATGCAGTAAAGGATAAAACTGAGAATGAAACCATTTAAATTATTTTATAAATATTTCATTATGTTATATAAATAATGTAATTATTTTATTAACAATATATTTATAATAATATCTTTCATAACTTTTAATGAAAGATGAAAATTTTTTCTGTGAAATAACAAAAAGTGAGATGGGCTATGATGAGGATGTTTTCCTGTATTTCTCAATAATGGATGAATTATCTGTATTAATATCTGAAATAAAGGACTATGATAAAGGATATAAATATTATGATGACCTCATAAGGATTGCATATACAATTCCGGATTATGAATATAAAAATATAGGCATTCTAGATGCCTTCAAGGACAAACTTCCGGGTCCTGCAAAAATTAGAATAGATGAAATATTAATGCATTGCAACATGCAATCGAAATTGCTATATACTGCATATACAAAGGCAAGAATAGCCTTACATTATTTTGTAAAACTTCAGAAGGACCAGAGATTCAATAAAATATTCAATAATGAAAATTTAATAATTTTGAAGAGTTTAATGAGGTTCTTTTTATACAGGTTCGATGAAATTAATAATAATTTATAACATTTCATTGTTTAATATATTATCATTCATAATTTTTAGGAGACTGCATCATATTCTTGTTTTTAGTAGTTCAGGTGTAACACTGTTTATAAGTATGTTTTTATATTATAAATTCAGGGCATTGACCTTTTTAATCCATTTATTGTAGCTTTTTGCCATGCCATATATCGGTACCTTAAATAGAACAATTGATGCTAATAATGATATATTTTTATTGTAACATTATTAATTTAAAATATATTTTCTAGATTTTCAAGTATATATTTATCAACATTCTCTCTTCCACTGACCATAGCTTTTCTTATATCGTACTGGTCATTGTCATATAAAGCAAGGTCATATTCTTCCATGTCCTTAAATTTAACACCTGCATTCTCTGCAAGTTTTTTATAAAAATCACGCCTTGATCTTTCAATTGACAGTAATGATTTATTGCTCATTACAACATTATTTTTCTTTGCTATTTTAAGAACATCATCGAAATATCTGTAAATATTTGTGTCTATTGATACATCGCCGTTTTTATATATATCAGGATATATTATATCAGGGGAACAGTTGATACCTTTATTGTCTTTAGATACATTTATTTCTATATTGTTTTTCTTTAATATACTCTTATAATAATCTATAAGTACATTAAATTCCCTTTTTTTGTATTCGTCAATTATATTATTTAACTGGCCACCTATATTATTATCCTCGTAGATAACAGGCTTAAGCCCGAGGCTTAATGAATATACTGCAGCCTCGAGGCCTTTTATGCCTGCACCATCTATTATTATTTCACCTGAATATTTATTATAATTTTTATATAATTCAAGTCCTGTATCAATATTTACAGTACATCTCACCTCGGCTCTTGAAAGATTCCTGCATGCCTGGTTGCACCTTATGCATGGCCTTATATTTATATTGTTCTGGATTTTATATGGGAAATAAGGGTCAGCAAGGGCGGCCCTGCCAAGTGCAATAAAATCTGTTTTTTCAAGGGCCTTTTCAGCGTCAGCCAGATTAACTATTGAACCTACCAGAATTGTTGTTTTATCCGGTTTCCTGGGCAGTTTATCGAATATATGGTCATGGTTGTAATAAAATGGTGCCGATGATCCGGGGGGTGTAAACCTGCCTGCCGAATAATGCAGATAATCAACATATTTTAATGATTCACCAACCTTTAAACCGTAGTCTGCATCATAGCCATCGGTATCATCCTCATATAAACTTAGCCTTATTCCAACAGGAAAATCATAGTATTTTTTTATGTTTAATGATATTTCGTTTACCATTCTCATTCTGTTTTCAAAGTTTCCGCCGTATTTATCATTTCTTTTATTCAATGCAGGGGATATAAATTCATCCAGCAAATAACCATGTGCACCATGCAATTCTATTCCATCAAAACCAGATTTATACGCAATATCTGCAGCCCTATAAAATCTTTCTTCAACATCGTTGATATCATTTAAGGTCATTTCATCAGGCTTATATCCAAGATAATCTACTGAAGATGGAGCAAATGGTTCTTTTTTGTTATAATTTTTATTGGCTTTTCCGCCAGAATGTACAAGCTGTATAAATATTTTTGAACCGTGTTTATGGATTCTTTCTGTTAATCTGCTAAATTTTGGTTCCTGCTCATATGAAAATATCCCCATTTCATTTGGAGAACCTTTACCATTAAATTCATCAATATATGCATACTCTGTAATTATTAATCCGAAATCGCCCCGGGACCTTTCCTCCAAATATGCAATATGGTTTTCATTGGTATTTCCATCAGCATTGCATAAATTTGATATCATGGGTGACATTACAAATCTATTTTTAATTTCAACATTTCCTATATTTTTTGTCTCAAATAATTTCATACACTGGAATTCTATAATAAAAAATAAGTTTTGTTTTATGCAATGAAATACAATTTATTTTAATATATTAATTAAATTTCCTTATAAAGCATCAGTGACTCTAAATCTTTTATATTTATATCCTTATCAATGTAATTTAATTCTTTATCAATATTCCTGCTTATTCCGGGCAAATACACATTATTTTTTATTAAAAATATATCTATTCCGGATAATTCAAGCAGTAATGAATTTATATACTTGCTTCTATGCGGATGAATAAAATTGGAACACCTGTACAGTGATAGATACATTTCAAGGGCTATTGAATTAAGCATAAGGTATCCATCTATTAACATATTGTTATTTAAATAAATATTATCATTATATAACCTGTATCGTGAATATAATAATGTTTTATGTAAAAAATTCCTTAGATTTATAGCCTGGTATATAAGATTGTGGTCTATGTCAAGATTTGATACTGCTATTCTGACACCGGTATTTACCTCAATAGTATCGCCCACACCGGAATTCCCATCATAAAAGAAATAGTAAAACAGTTTTCCATTTCTATATTTAGCATAATATATATCATATTTCAATACTTCATTATATTCACGCTTTAATGATAATCTCCCGATCTTAAGAATTTTTTTGAGTCTGGATAAAGAATTCTCACATATCTCTATTATAAAATCTTTTTCGTGGGCCATGAGAATTTTTATATTTTCTTCATTATAATATTTATTCTCAAGAATTATTACACCATTATTGACAATAATATCACAAATGTTTATAAATCTATCAACAGAATTATCTAATCCTGAAATATGCCTTATGTTAATTATTTTAAGTGTTAAGGCATCGATTAATATATCTATAGTTACAGGGCTTAAATTATTTTTATTCCTTGTCTGTATATTTATTGATATCTCTACGTGCAGCAACAGCATATTTTCGTTTACCGGTACAAGCTTTTCATATACATTGCGATCCTTTGAAAGATTATTTAAAATCCCTACTATATTTTCTTCGTTTAGTTTAAGCCTGGGCCATATATATGACAGAAATGTACGTTTATAATAGTATTTTGAATATATTAATGGTGACCTGTATATAGATATTATAAGGGAAAGGACAATAATTTCCGTTCCTGAAATACTATGCATTATTATGCATTTCTTTCTTGCAGTCATTAACATTCTCAATAATTACATGATCTGTATGGTACATGTAATCATTCTTCATAGAATGCCAAGAGGAACTGCCACTCACGGTAAACGGGGTACCGCATAGATTTAATCCACGAATGGAAATGGATAGTGATGACAATCTATTTCTATCGTAGGTTAAACCACAGTTAATGCATTTGGATATCTTCCAGATTGGGTGCTTTAATTTATCACCACATACAGGACATTCAGAAGAAGTCCCCTCTGGATCTATATACAATGTTTTATTATCTGATTTATAATCTATAAATCTTTGGAATAATCTGTATGGCCATCTGTTAATATCTGTTCTGAACCTTTTTGATTTATTTGGATTATTTTTATTATTATTTGATTTATTGTTTATTGTATTGTTTTTATTGTTTTTCTTTTTATTATTTTTATTCTTCTTTCCCCCCTTCTTTATGTTTGTTAAATCCTCGAATACAAATGTCTTATCATCATTATTATTAACTATTTCAGTTGTTAATTTCTGCAATTTGTCCTTTATGATATTTCTCTGCCTGTGCTTTGCCTCTTTTAATTTTCTGTTTCTTTTTCCAGTATTTTTTATATGCTTCTGAATCTTTGTCCTTTTTCTTGCATAATCCCTCTGTGTCTTTGCTATATCAGATGTATCTATTGTATTTGTTTCAACTATTTCATTATTTTTTATAATAGTATAATCAACAGATTTAAAATTCAAATCAAAGCCTATTATATTGTTATCTATTAAAGGCTTATTTAGGCTTCCGACAACGAATGTAATGCATACCTTATTATCTGTTAATAATACCTCTGATATTTTATATTTTGAATATTCATTGTATTTTTTATTCTTTGTTATGATTGTTATGTATTCATACTCATTCGGTCTTATTGTTATCCTTAATTTATTATTCTCTATTTTTGTTAATTCAGAGTCTATTCTCATTGCCAGTCTTTTAGCCTTTATTACCTTTAATTTACCATCATTGTTCTTTTTGTATGACCTTAATATTGCTACTGCAGTCCTGCATGCTGGATTTATATGGTGTTTGGCGTAATCAATATTATTATCATAATATTTCTTTAATGATTTTCTAAGCGTAATTGGCGATGGCAGTTCATTGTTGTTGGATTTGGCTATTGAATATGCATTTATTATGGCCTTATTTATTAAATCCCTCATATCAGTTAAATATTTCAGAATAATATCATCAGGGATATAGCCGAATGCTATGGTTCTTTTATCACCATCAGATTTCCATAAATGGCTCATTCCTTTACTGCCTCTAAAATATTCTTCATTTTATGAGACCTTAAACCATATAATCTTGCTGAAAATGATGTTATTATGGATATTAAATCATTTTCAAGCTCCTCATTGGCCGATAAGATTTCCTCACCATCTGTTTCTATAATATTTGTATTATGCATTTTGCATATTGTTTCTATCAAATCAAAGCCGAATCTTGCCAGCCTATCCTTGTGTGTAATGTAAATATTATTAACCTCATTATTCTCTATTTTATTCAATAATTCATTGAATCCCTTCCTGTTGAACTTCAATCCTGACTTTATATCTGAATATACAATAGCATCAGGATGCAATGATTTTAATCTATTTATTTGATTGTACAAATCATTCTTCTGGTCATTAGATGATACCCTTGCATATATTGCATCCACTCTATTGTTTTTTATTCCAAGAATCCTGTTTATTTCCTCCTCTGGAACCCTTCTAAAATTATTTGATAATCTTATGCAGTGTATTTTTCCCTCACGGTCCCATCTCCTTAGTGTTGTTGCATCTATTTGTAATATATCGCATGCTTCCCTGATTGTGTATATTTTGCTCATATATATTGCATAATGATGCATAACTATATATAAATATTTCCATTAAGAGTTAAAGCCCTTCTGTATTTATTAAAATTTTTTAGTATGTTATCTATTAAATCCTTATTGATTTTCATTAATAATGCAACATCACCATACTGCAATGATTTTTCAGGCAGTGCAAAATCTTTCTGTATTATCATACTGTTTTCTAATTTTCCAATGTACTTGCTTTTTTTAATCTCCTTTTTTGTTGTTTTATCCCAGATATTCAGAGTATAATATGCATATAAATTACCTTTTATTTTTTTTATTTCTATATGTCCGGTGGCATTTTCCATAGATTAATATAAATTAGGCATGGTTTATTAAATTTCGTATGTAGAAATAAAGATCTCCTAATTTAACTTGAAAACTTGAGAATAAAGTCACCGGATTTCAGTACAAAATCATGGAAACAATACCATTCAGCATGAATGATTTAAATACTAGTTTTCACTCCTGCCGTTATATATGTAATAAAAAATTAATGAAAGATAATTAAATGGTGATATAATGATCGAACTCACAGAAGATAAATTAGATGAAATATTAAAAAAAAGCTATCCGCCCTGGGTAAAAAGGAACATAGAAATACCTAATATAAGCATTTATGCCGCATTTAGCAACTCTGCTAAAAAATATAAAAATAATATTGCAATAGATTTTATGGGCAGGAAATTAACATATAAGGAATTAAAGGACGAAATAGACTCCATTTCGATAAGTCTCCGCGAACTGGGCATTAGCAAAGGCGATAGAATAGCAGTGATGATGCCTAATATACCGCAGTATATAACATATTTTTTTGGTATCGTTAAACTTGGGGCAATAGTTGTCCAGGTTAATCCATTGTATACCAGAAGGGAATTGGAATTCGAAATAAATGATTCCGGATCAGAAGTTCTTATAGTAATGGAGGATTTTATTGACAAGGCCTTGCCATTATACCCGGATAAATTGAAAAAAATCCTTGTTGTTAAGATTCAGTCATATTTACCTGTTCTTATATCACAGTTATATACACTGTCAAAAATAAAAAGCCATAAAAAATTGCCCAGAGCAGATAATATATATTTATGCAAAAGACCAAAAAAATCTAAATTAGAATCGAAAGAAGTGGATATATATCCAGAAAATGATCCTGCCCTGTTGCAGTATACTGGTGGTACAACAGGAATACCAAAGGCAGCTACACTTACGCACAGGAATTTAATAGCAAATGCATACCAGATAATTGAATATTTGCCAGAAGAATACAAGGAAAAAATTTCCTACTTATCATCAATACCTTTTTTCCATGTATATGGAATGATGACAGCAATGCTAACACCGTTATTGCAGGGTTCCAAAATTATACTTGCACCGGATCCAAGAGACATAAAAATGGCATTAAAAATAATGGACAGAAAGAAACCTACAGCGTTCCCAGGAATACCAACATTATATCATGGAATAATTACGCATAAGGATGTAAATAAATATCATATCAATAATGTAAGAATATGCCTTTCCGGTGCATCCCCTCTGCCGGTGGAACTGCAAAAAAATTTTGAGTCCATGACCGGGGCCATTCTTGTTGAGGGATATGGCCTTAGTGAATGCTCTCCCGTAGCAAATGTTACACCACTGGCAGAAAAAGATAAGGAAAAATGGAGAAGATTTGGATCAGTGGGTTTACCTATATCAAATACCTACGAAAAAATTGTTTCAATATCAGATGGCATAACTGAAATGCCATTTGGAGAGCCAGGAGAACTTTTAATTAAAGGTCCGCAGGTAATGAAAGGTTACTGGAACAGGCCAGATGAAAATTCTAAAACGTTAGTTGGTGGATGGCTGCATACCGGTGATATTGCAAAAATCGATAAGGATGGCTATGTCTACATAGTTGACAGGGAAAAGGACTTAATAATAGCCGGTGGATATAATATATATCCAAGGGAAGTTGAGGAGGTACTATATGAAAATACAAAAGTTTCAGAATGTGCCGTTATAGGCATTAAAGATGAGCACAGGGGAGAAACTGTAAAGGCATTTATTGTGAGGAAAGACAATTCATTAACCGAAAGTGAAATAATAAACTTCTGCAGGGAAAGATTAGCGGTTTATAAGGTTCCTAAAATAATTGAATTTAGAGATGAGCTGCCACTAACCCTCGTGGGTAAAGTGGATAAAAAGGCCCTGCGCTGTGATAACAAGGGTAAATAAAAAATATTTAGTAATGGTAATAATTATTTTTCCATTTACTATATCTATACCAGGTTATAGTTTTTAACTATGTTAATACAAACTTTAGAAGTTATCATCTCTTTTGGTTATGGCCATTTCATGTTAAACAAAACTAAAAATATATAAATAACATATATGGAATATAAATATGCAGAATTATTGCGAGTGATTCAATATTTATTTAAGGCTCTTTTAAATTAAATATTCAATTTAATATAAAATTTAAAATTCATTTTCTAAATATTTTTTATCCCTTAAACCTAAATTTCGGTAAAGATAAGGACCATATAAAAATATGGCAAATTATACACACCACGAAAGCCTTAAAATAAAGCTTTAATATATACTTTCAGTCATGTTTAATGATCAACATCCAACATAAAAGTTAACAATATTTATATAACGATTCATATTAAATATATATGGACGATACGTTTTCATATTTATCAAATTCATATGGAAAAAACCATTATGACATAGATATGCCATTTAAGGAAATAATTAACTTTTTTTCAGGTAAAAATATCAATTTATCGGCTTTAGGTGCATATTCAGGAAAAGAGTTATATGAAACAACGGATTACATAGATAAAATATCAAAGCCCGAACTGTCAATGTGGGGAATCAACGGTGAAAGGATAGATGATATATTATTAAATCCTCTGGAAAAACAGGCATTAAAAAAATTAATTATTGATTTTGGAATAAATAGGCCATATGTTCATGAAAAATCATTAATAAAGCATTATGCAATGGGATATCTTGTTGCTGACCCTGGAATATACTGCATAATTACATTAACAAACCAGACTGCATATGCAATATCAAAATATGCACCGGATTTCAATTATTATGTTCCTGAATTAATTGGTGATAAGAATAATTTATATTTGGGCGCAACCTGGTTTACAGAAGTACAGGGTGGCAGTGATATAGGCAATAATCTTACAGTAGCAAATAAATATAATGATAAATGGCTGTTAACCGGTGATAAATATTTTGCTAGCAATGCGGGTATGGCCGATGTATCATTAACATCTGCATTTCATGATAATAATTCTGGAGCCAAGGGATTATCATTATTTTTACTGCCCAGAAAAAATCAGAATAATCAATTAAATTATAAATTAAGGAGATTAAAAGATAAAAGTGCAACAAAAAGTGTGCCATCGGGAGAGGTTGAATTAAATAATTCAGAGGCATATATGATAGGTGATGCAGGCAGGGGTATATACTATATAACAGAGGATTTAATGGTTTCACGCCTTGACAATGCTGCTGCAGCATGTGGAATAGCAAGAAAGGCATATTTAGAGGCATATTACTATTCAATGAAAAGAAAAGCCTTTGGAAAATATCTGATAGAGCATTACGGAATTAAAAAAGATTTAACTGATATGGAAGTATTGCTGGAAGGTTCTATAGCATTAACATTTAAATCAATATATGAATTTGATAAAGTTCTGGATATAAAGCCACCGTATAATGATGATTACAATTATGCAAGATTATTGACACATATTGTGAAAAACATTACCGCAGAATCATCATCATATATAACACAGATGGCAATGGAAATGCATGGTGGCATAGGATTTTTGAAGGAATTCCCTGTTGAGAGATGGCACAGGGAGGCATTGATAACACCAATATGGGAAGGTGCAAGCAATATTCAGGCACTGGATATGCTGGAAGCAATTTTCAAAAAGAATGCACATAAAAAATTATTGGATGATTTTAATAATATGGTAAATAATATAAACAATGGAAAGGAATATGCAGAAAAATCATTTATGTTAATTAAAGATGAAATAAATAAATTATTTGAATATAATAATAACGAAGCCCAATTCTATGCAAAGGAAATAATGAAAAATATTGGAAATGCAATGTCCTCAATTCTATTAATTTATATAGGGAATAAAAATAATATTGACAGATTTATTAATTCAGGAATATTATATTATTCAAGGCATGTAAAGAAATTGGATTATGATTTATCGATGGTTAAAAAAGCGGATTCGATTATAAATATTGAATCCATAGAAAACACAATAAAAAATTGATGTACAAATCAACATATAAGGAAAACTACTGAATTTATAATGTGGCTCAATTTCTGGGATACAAATATAGAAAATTAAACTATCCATAGCCACTATTACTATATTAATCACCTCCTATTCTGTGGGATTATGAATTGTAGTGTAGAATAGACAAACTCCTATTCACCTTATTAAATATTAATGAGGTATGAAATAGAGTTGAAGGGTGGTTATCCTATCCAACGCCCTCGAAGTTCAAGTAAGTTGACAGCCGCCTTCGATTCTCACAGCTATATCGTCATTATGGCTGAGGCTAAATAAGGTTTTCATGATTCCTTTAAATAAATATTATTATTTAAAAATTATTTATGCCTTTGTTTTGTCATTTACAGTTTCTGCTGATTCTGCCGGTATTTCCCTTGATGCCTTTTTAACATTTTTTAATGTGTTGTTTTCGAACATTGATGTTATATCCTCAACAGATTTTCCCTTTGTCACAGGCATTATTATAAAGAATGTTATCGCCGCAATTGTTGATAATACGCCAAATACTGCCATAGTATAGCCCAGGCCTATGGATACATGCATTACAGGGAATAATTCTATTATTGCAAAGTTTGATATCCAGTCCACAAAGGCTATTAATGATGCATATAAGCCACGGTATCTTGTCGGGAAATATTCTCCCTGAATTATCCATCCTGTTCCACCTACACCAAAGGCGAAAAATATTATAAATCCTGCGAATCCTATTAATAATCCTATATCAATATGCATTAAATATAATGCTGTTCCAATGAAATCAAAGAATGCCATTCCAGAATATCCAAGCAATGCTAATGACCTTCTGCCGTATGAATCTATCAATTTAAATCCTATCAATGTTGCAAGAACATTTATTATTGCAAGTATTGCAGACGCCTCAACAGCAAAAACTGCACCTGCAACAGGGGCCGTTGAGCTCGGTATCAAATGAAGACTTGATATTACTGTTGGACCATAATAAAACGGCACATTTATCCCTGTTATCTGCTGGAACATCATAAATAATGCTACTATAACAAATGCCCTTTTAATCCCAGGCGTTTCCTTTATTTTATTATCCAATGAAACAAGAAAGTCATGCGTATTTTTTAATTCATTATCCTTTACGTTTATTCCGAATTTTTTAAGCGCATCTATTGCCTTATCATATTTTTCATGCAGTATTAACCATCTTGGTGATTCTGGCATGTATAACCTGAATGCAAGGCCTATTAATGATGGTATTGCTGCAACACCTAATAATACCCTCCAGTCAACAGTATATGCAAGGCCCGGGGCTATAAAGAATACAAGCATTCCAACTAAATACGCACCTAAAATACCCCATGTTATCATCCACTGTTGCATTATGGATAATTTGCCCCTTCTTTTATCAGGCGCGTATTCTGCTATATATGCTGTTGCTATTGCAGAATCAGCACCTACAGCGATACCAATAAAGGTCCTTGATATCAATAGCATTGCAAGGTCTATTGTTATTCCCGAGAGGATAGCGCCGATAGTATATATCAATGCATCTGCTATAAGTAAATATTTTCTGCCATATTTATCGGTTAATGCTGCCGCTATCAATGCCCCTATTGCGGCACCGAGTGATGCACCTGCAACCAGATAACCAGTAATAAATGGATTCAATTTTGTTGAATAAAAAGGTATGAACTGCAGTGCAGTTCCTATATTTGAGGTATCGTATCCAAATAAAAATCCACCTATTGTAGCAAGCATTGTCGTTGCCCAGTAAAATTTTGTTGTTACTTTTCCGTTCAATTGCTTTAATACCGGATCTGAACTCTCATTTTCCATGATTTAATCATTTTTTTTTAATATATAAATATTTATTAATTTTGCATAAAGCTAAAAACTTTAACTGTATTGGATAATATAATTTTATTATAAAGCATAAAATGCAGTATAACGATGGAAAAAATTTATATATAGAGATTTAATACAGATTATTTATTTAGTTAATATATATATAGATTTCTAAACATATATTTATAAATCAATTTAAATCAAAATTTTTCTTTATATATATTAAATATTAGTTATACGGAATTATGGAATTTAAAAAAGAAAGAAATAGATATAAAATACAATAAAAATAATTTCTGGAATATAGTAAGGATTATAAAAAACTCCCGGATTATGGTACAGAACAATGCTAATAGAAAAAATAGGTGATTATTATTCTCAATTTGCATTTTTAGGTAAAGGAAAAATGAGAATTGATACAGATGATAAAAATTTTATTTTAACCTAAAATTATATTAAAGGTCCATTTCATGGATATAAAATAACAATATTAAAGGAAAATGATAGTATAAATTTAGTTTTAATATGAAATATTAAATTATTGCCATTGCTTTCATTAGTTAATAATAAATTAAAAAACTATTTTGAAAAAGGAACAAATAATCCATTAAAAATGATAAAGCTTATTTTGAATTATTAATATTAAATTCCAAATCATAATGATGGTCTATAAATCCCTGGCAGCAGTCCAAAAATATTGTATGTCCGCAAACAGGGCATGCTGAATAATGCCTGTATAAATAGCATTTGTCGCATTTGCAGTTATCAGCCATGCAATCATCGCACATATTTTTTAATATATAATTATATTATTAAAAACTATTTTTTCAAAAATTTTAACAAATCATTATAATTAAATATATTTATCATTCTGTTTTTGTAATCCAGCCACGCCTTGCGGTACCTATGCCAAGTTCCATAAAATCATGGTGGTAAATATTATGCGAACCTATGTTTACAGAATAATATATATTATATTTTGATGTTTTTAATATGTTTTCATCATTCAAACCAAATATTTTTGGCAATGAATTTATTTCAGGGGCCGTTTTATATTTTTCACAGTATTTTGTAACCTCATCCCTGTCTATATCATATTCTGGCATTTCATTTATTAATCTGCACTTTGAGTAGCGTATAATATTAACATTACCTGTTTTTATTGCATTTATAACGCGCTGTGTCATTTTATCCCTATCCATGGAGATATAAGAGTGCACTGATGCTATAACAGCATTAATTAAATTAAGCTTTTTATCATTAAGATCAAGCGAAGTATCGTTTAATATATCAACCTAGGAACCATTTAATATTTTTATTTTATAACTTTCATTTAATTCATCTATTTTTTAAAATAATTAATAAATTTTTCATTAAATGCAATATAAATATTAATATTGTTTTTAAAATATCAGAATTTATAATGAAATATAAATAATATCATGAATTTAACTTTTTTGAGTACTATGAATAATACAGATAAATTACGAAAATCGTTATCAACAATGGATATATTCTTAATCAGCTTTACCGGCATGGTTGGATCAGGTTGGCTCTTAGGAGTATTGGCTGTACCTGTATATGATGGCCCCGCATCAATACTGACATGGGTTATTGCAGGTTTATTTTTTATAGTGCTTGCACTGGTTTTCAGTGAACTTGGAACAATGTTTCCATACTCAGGATCATTGGTAAGATTCAATGAATTTTCACATGGACCTGTGAGCAATTTTTATTTAGGCTTAGCATATACAATAGGTGCAATATCAACACCGCCTGTTGAGGCAGCGGCATTAACGAGCTTTATAAGCAGTTATATACCCGATGTTTATAATGCGCATACATCATTATTGACATCATATGGTATTATTGTAGCATTATTATTTTTAGGATTATTTATATTAATACAGTTTATCGGCGTAAACATATTTGGAAAGGCAAATGCAGTAATGACATGGTTTAAAATGGCAGCGATAATTTTAACTGTAATCATGATTTTTTCATTTATATTTGATTCTAAAAATTTCTTTGAACTTAGAGATGGATTTTTGCCATATGGAACTTCATCGATCTTTGCTGCAATGGTTCCAGGGGGTGTAATATTCTCATATTTAGGTTTTAGGCAGGGACTTGATTATGCCGGTGAAACAAAAAATCCTGGAAAAGCTATTCCATTAGGGCTAATATTTTCAATGGTTGCTGCAATGGTCACATATATATTTTTACAGATAGCATTTATAGGTGCAATAAACTGGAAAGCTGCCGGTGTTTCTCCAGGTGACTGGCCGGCATTATTATCATCAAGCTGGTCAGCGAATCCATTTTATTATGCTTTCAATTCAACAGGAATATATTTTTTGATTGGATTTGCAGTATTTTTAATAATAGTTTCCATAATTTCATCTGCATCAACATTAAATGTTTATGTAGGTTCCTCTGCCAGGTCATTATACGGAATGAATAAAATAGATTATTTTCCCAATATATTTGGAAGGCTGCATTCAAAATTCAGGACACCATGGGTATCGCTGCTAATAACATTTATAATTGGTGCATTATTTTTATTGCCATTTCCATCATGGTATGCACTTATAGGAATTAATGCATCATTTACAGTATATGCTTATTTAGCAGCAGGAATTACTAATTCATCACTGAGGAAAACTGCACCAGATATGGAAAGGAAATTTAAAACACCTTTTCTGAAAATATTATCCCCATTAGGCTTTGTAATAGCTTCTTTACTCATATATTTCTCTGGCTGGAGTGTTGTAAGTTTATTATTACTAATTGTTGTTGGCGGCCTGCCATTATTCCTGCTAAGTGGCTATGGAAGAAAAACATTTAATATTTCATTTAAAAATATAATCACATTTTCTATTATTTACTGGATAATTTTTATTTTTATAGGCATAGTATACGCAATGTCATTATTGCCATTTTATGTGTATTTTAGCATTTTTACCTTAACACTTATAGTATCATCAACAATACTTTACAGGTTTGATGAATCAAAAAATGTTATAAAGGCCACTGTATGGATTATCATTTATAATATTGTTATAGGCATAATGTCATATTATGGGTCATTGGGAATAAACGCAATAAAATACCCTTACGATTATATAATATTTGCAGTTCTGAGTTTAATAATATATTACATTGCATCGAATACAGGATATAAAACCGAAAGGCTAAAAAACTTTATTAAAAATGGTCAGGTAAACGATGAATAATTATTTAAAATTTTGATGTTTAATCATAAGTATAATATTGAATTTATTTATAATATATATTTATTTATATAATATACATTATAGTATATATAATAAGATTTATTAATAATATTTTAATATACAAATATGGCAATAAGATTTGAGTTACCACAGGACGAAATGCCTGAATACTGGTGCAATATTCTGCCTGATTTGCCAGATAAATTGCCTGAACCTAAAGACATATCAGGCAAATCTTTGGAGATTATGCAGAAGGCAATGCCAAAAATGGATGTTGTAAATGAATTCAGCAATGAAAGGCTAATAAAAATACCCGATGACATATACGAAAAATATATGCATGTTGGAAGGCCAACACCTATTTTAAGGGCTACAAACTTCGAAAAATATTTAGGTGGAAATCTAAAAATATATCTAAAAATGGAGGGATATACATATACAGGTTCCCATAAAATTAACAGTGCATTAGCACATGTATATTATGCACTGCAGGACAATGCAAAATTTGTAGCAACAGAAACCGGTGCAGGGCAATGGGGTGCAGCTACAGCTTTAGCCGGTGCATTATATAATATGCCTGCCCATGTATTTATGGTAAGGACAAGCTATTATCAGAAGCCGTTTAGAAAATACCAGATGGATATGTACGGTGCGGATGTCCATCCAAGCCCTTCTGATTTTACTCCCCTGGGAAAAGAATTATTGAAGAAATTCCCAGATACTTCAGGTTCCTTAGGCATGGCTATAAGCGAAGCAATGCAGTATGCCCTGGACAATGATGGAAAATATATAGCTGGAAGTGTTACAAATGCAGATATTTTATATAAAACAGTTTTAGGAATGGAAGCAAAAAAGCAGATGGAAATCATGGGCGAAGATCCGGATTATTTAATAGGCGTTGTGGGAGGTGGATCCAATTACGGTGCACTGGCATTTCCTTTTTTAAGTGAAGAATTGCAGAAGCATGATATAAAAAGGAAGTACATAGCATCTGGTTCATTAGAAGTTCCAAAAATGACAGAAGGTGAATACAGATATGATTACCCTGATACCGCAATGATGCTACCTGAAATGAAAATGTATACATTAGGCCATGATTTTGTGCCTCCAGCAGTATATGCGGGAGGTTTAAGGTATCATGCAGTTGCGCCTGAATTAAGCCTACTGATGAATAAAAATATAATTGAGGCGAGGGATTATGGCCAGGAGGAGGCATTTAAATACTCTGTGTTATTCTCGAGGTTAGAAGGATATATACCTGCACCGGAAACATCTCATGCTTTGCCTATATTAAAGGAAATAGCTGATAAATGCAATGAAACCCATGAAAAGAAAACTGTTTTGGTAAGCTTTTCTGGCCATGGCCTTCTTGATCTTGGCAACTATGCAGAGGCCTTAAATTTCAAATAAATTTATATTTTTATATTATAAAAATTCATACGCTTTAATTTTATAATTATATAAAAGTTTAAAATGGAATTTAAAATTAAAAAATTTTATGAATATTCTGTAATTAATAATATTATGATGCGCACTTAAGCAGATAATAAAGATACTTATTTCATGGAATAAATGCCAGCTATAGATTATTTTATGGTAAAAACATTTAAAATATCAACGGCATAGAGAAAAAAAATATAACAATTGTATATATTCATTAATAATGAATAACAGGATAATTACAAATCAACATACCAGAAAGAAAGCCACTGAGCTTGTGATGTGGATGAATTCCTGGAATTATATAATACAAATATTCAATAGATAATCACAATTTGAAATCTTTTCAGAACCCACGAATGATATGATTTCTAAAATATTAATAAATTATATATTTTTTTGAATAAATGTAGGTAACATAATAAATGAGAATAGTTATATATATTTATATTATCTATTTATATACATGGAATATAAAACCACTTATAAATTCAGAATATACCCTGATAAAACACAGATAAA
>JAJZZM010000009.1 GCA_021797555.1 Thermoplasmata archaeon | reverse complement strand
GGCAGTTGTATGACATATTTGTCTTTCCATTGACAAACCATTTATAGAATGGTTTGTTTGAATCATCCAGAACCCTATCAAAGGGCCTGAACCAGTCTATTATTTTAGCCTTTTCATTCCAGAAACCAGATGGATCATTTCTGGCTCTATTATAATCATCATAATATTTTAAAAGGTTTACATTATAATTTTCATTGAAAGGTAAATTCTCCTCCATAATATAAATAATATATAATAATATTAATAGTTTACTTTTTATTTATATAATATAATTGTAATATCAATATATTATACTATTAATATGAATAATTAATTTTTATTATTGATATTATATGATATAAAAATATACCGTATATATTATAATGTTTTATATAATTTTATAATTATGCTTCATAGAATTTAAACATCATGAATATCATGGAAACAACATATATAATCTTGCATGCCTGTTATCAGAATTGCCGGGAATAAAGTTTTGAATAAAATGGATATAATATTTAGGAAACAAATAGAAAATCAACAACTTTAGAATCGTTTAATAATAAATTCCATGAAAAAATGAAAAATAAGGGGATTAATAGAATAAAATAAAAATAATAATTAATATTTATTTTATATTATTAATTGCCTCTATTATTTTATTTTTGTAATAACTTTTTTCATCATCATTTATATACTTTATCCTTGGCCACATAAATCCCCTTAAGCCATCCTTATGATTCCTTGGTATTATATGGATATGATAATGATTAATGCTCTGGCTTATTATATTATTGTTTATTATTAGTATTCCATCGCAGTTTAATGCGTTTTTTAATGCAGTTGATAATAATTTTGTATTTTCCGACAATTTTTTTAATATTCCATACGGTATATCAAAAATGTTATTATAATGTTCTAATGGTATTAATAATAAATGGCCCCTGAATAATGGCTTATTATCCAGGAAAGCAACAGAATATCTGTCAATAAATACATAATCATTTATATTGCAGAATTTGCAGTCCATATTACCATATTTTTTACTTATATTTCATTCATTGTTTTTCAAATTGCTTAAACAGTCATAACAAACACAATCATTTGACATTAATTTTAAAATACCTAAATTATTTTTATTTAATTTTATGCTTTTACACCAGCATAATATGCCACCACATTGAAATTTTTTATTGCATATGCCACATGTTTTTTCCATTAATTTGCATTGTATTATAATATTTAATTCTGATGAAATATAATCTAAAAGGATAAAATATTCATATTTCCTATAAAACATATAAAATATAATCAATATAACATTTATTCCCTTATAATAAATTTATATAAGATATTATTATATTTAAATATGAGACCAAATATAGAAAAGAAGAAACTTGAAAATTACGTGCTTGAGAATTCATCATATAAATTATACGAAAAAAACGGCATTATGGAATTGCATTTTGTTCCAAATACGCCTGAAGCAGAAGCACATTTCCCAGATGGAGAGAGTGTAGAGCATGTGATGTATGGTGATTTAAAAGGAGATAAAATATATTTTTTCAAATTTGTAACTATTACAAACTTTGGAAAGACGGAAACTGAATTATTGGATGATGATCCAATCATGGAATGGATGAAATATATATAAAATATAATAATGCGTTTTTTTATGTTGGATTATATAGTTATTTTAATTATATAAATAATTTTAGACTTATAAACCGATAAAAAAGTTTTTAAATCAATTAAGGCTTATAGTATTGATAACAATGCAGGAAACAGATATTAATCTTCTTGTGGGAGGTCCACAGGGTGGAGGAATAGATAGCGCTGCAAATATGATAAGTATGGCATTTTCACTTGCAGGATACAATATATACGGTATAAGAGAGTACCATTCAAATATAAAGGGGAGGCACAGTTATATACATTTCAGGATAATGCATAAGCGTCCCAAATCTTTGAAATACCCGGTAGATATAATGGTGGCTCTTGACCCTGATACATTATTTGAACATATGTTTGATGTATCACACAATGGGAAAATAATATACGATACATCATTTGACAAATTTGAGTTAAAAAATGCAAGAATGATAACCTCGGATACTATGGATAGAATAGTTAATGAGTTAAAGTCAAGAAATTTAACGCTGGACATCCACGGTATACTTGATTATTTCAGGAGTGTAGGTGCAATGCCAATTGCAATGCCTTTTGATAAATTAATAAATAATTGTGTTCCTGAAGGACCGGCAACAAGATATTATAACACACTTGGAGCTGGAACAACCCTTGCAATTCTTGGCCTGGATATAGAGCATGCATATGAGGGAATAAAATATGCATTCAGCAAAAAACCATCTGTTGTAGATTCAAACTTAAAGGTCATACAAGCGGCCTATGATTATGTTGACAAATCGGAAATAAAACCGGAAGTACTAAAAACATATCCGGTGATACCAAGAATGCTGTTAACAGGCAACGATGCAGTTTCAATAGGCAAGTTAATGGGAGGACTTAGATTCCAGACATATTATCCAATAACACCGGCAAGTGATGAGAGCACTTTGCTTGAAAACCATGAGGATATAAAATTCCTGGAAAATGAAACAGAAAATTTAAAAAAAGCTGGGTTAGTAGTTGTCCAGTGTGAGGATGAATTATCTGCGGTAAACATGGCAAACGGGGCTGCCCTTACAGGTGCCAGAAGTGCAACTGCAACATCGGGTCCAGGTTTTTCATTAATGGCCGAAGGAATATCATTTGCAGGCATGACAGAAATACCGGTAGTTATAACGTTTTACCAGAGGGGTGGTCCATCAACAGGATTGCCCACAAGAAACGGGCAGGCAGATTTATTATTTGCATTAAATACCGGGCATGGAGAATTCCCTAAAATGGTAATTTCATCAGGCGATATGGAGGAGTGCATATATGATGCAATGAATGCATTGAATTATGCACAGAAATATCAGATGCCTGTTATACATCTTGTGGATAAAACACTGGCAAATACAATGGATTTAGTTCCAGAAATAGATATTAAAAAGGTAAAAATAGAGAAATACAAGGATAACAATAATCATGAGAATTATAAAAGATATGATTTAAAAGTAGATGACGGTATCTCACCGTATGGTGTATTTGGCAAGGATATATTCTGGATGACGGGGGATGAACATAATGAATTAGGTCATGTGACAGAAGATACATCTATGAGAGATAAAATGATGGAAAAGAGAATGAGAAAACTTTTAGTTGCAGATAGAGAGATACCTCTGGAAGACAAAGTAATATTATATGGAAATAAGGATGCTGAGATAACATATGTAACATGGGGAAGCCAGAAAAGCTTATTGCTTGATGTAATAGATGAATTAAATAAGGATGGAATATCAGCAAACCTATTATATCTGAAAATGTTTGAGCCATTCCCATCGGAATATGTTGAAAAGGTATTAAAAAACTCAAAATTAATAATAGATGTTGAAAGCAATATGACAGGGCAGGCTGCAAAAGTAATAAGGATGAATACGGGAATAGGAATAAACAACTTCATTCTAAAATACAATGGAAGGCACATGACACTGGATGAAGTTATAAAATCAACAAAACGCATAATGAACAAAGAGCTTGAGATGGCAGTGCTTGAAAATGGTTCATAAGGTGATATAAATGGAAAAAAGTGTAGAAAAATATAATTATAGGAGTGATATAACAATAGACTGGTGCCCCGGATGCGGGGATTTCGGTATAGTTTCTGCAGTAACACAGGCACTGGCAAATATGAAAATGGACCCTAAAGATGTAGTGGCATTATCAGGTATAGGATGTTCAGGCAAAACACCTCATTATTTAAATATAGCGGGAGCACATACACTGCATGGAAGATCAATACCATATGCCGTTGGAGTAAAACTGGCAAATCCCAAATTAAATGTACTTGTAATGGGCGGTGACGGTGACTTATTAGGTATAGGCGCAGGGCATTTGGTTGCAGAGGGGAGAAGGAATTCAGGCATAGTTGTATTACTGTACAATAATGCAGTATACGGCTTAACTAAAGGCCAGGCAGCACCAACAATGCCTTTAGGTGAGAAGGTAAAAAGTATACCCAGACCAAATATGTTTGATAAAATAAATCCTATAGCACTGGCAATGGCATCAGGATATTCCTTTGTTGCAAGAGGTTTCTCATCTGAAATAAAGCAGCTGTCAATGCTAATAGAAAGGGCAATGAAGCATAAAGGATCATCAGTAATAGAGATATTACAGCCATGCCCGACATATAATGATGTAAATACACTGGACTGGTTCAGGAAAAGAGTATATAAATTAGAGGACGACAAATCATGGGACCCTGTTGTAAATGATAAATCTGAAGAGGATGAAAAGTTCAATAGAGGTTATGATATGTCATTAAAATGGGGAGATAAAATACCCATAGGGATATTCTATGAAAACAATACTGTGCCGCCTTTTACTGAAAGATTGTCAAAAATAGTCCCGGATTATTTAAAATACCCTCCTTCAGATCAGGATGTTTCTGATAAAGATGGATATACAATAGTTGACCCAATAAAAACATTCATAGAAAAAGAAATAGAATAAATTAATTTTTATTATTTTTATTTTTTAGGTCGGTTAAATATTTTTCAATGTAATTTATATCATTGTTTATTGTTTTTTCATTTTCCTTTAACCAGAGAAGACCTCCGGCTGAATCAACTAATTCACCGGAAAATTTCATGTCCGGTACCAGTAATTTCCAGTTAAATGGTATTTTTGATATTACTGATAAATACATTGCATTGTTTGATTTTCGTATATGCAGTTTCCCGTAAAATAGATCACCTTTTTTATAATAGACCTCTGTGGCAAATGGATCGGCATCCGGCCTCGGTGAAACATCCTTTTCATCCGTTATTTCTAAACCTTTCAACAGATCCTGATAATTCATGTGAACCCCCTTTCCTTAAGGTATTCTGTTGTTATCTTTCCAATACCTAACTCCCCGGGCGTATATCCGAATGATAATCCTATTAGCTGTGTTATGTAAAGTACTGGCAATGTCCAGTCCTGTTTGAACTGATCCTTTATCTTTAGTTGCGTCACATCCAATTGCAGATGGCATAATGAACATGGGTGCACAAGCATTTCCGCTCCATTGTTTCTTGCATTGCCTAAAATATTATCTGCCATTTTTAATCCAACAGGTGGATTTGAACCCATCAGTGGAAAACCACAGCATGCACTTTTTAATGGAAATGACACCGGTGTTGCACCTGTTGCTGCAACTAAATCCATTACGCTTGTAGGCTTAAATGGGGATTCAAATCCCATTACCTCATATGGCCTTAGGAGCTGGCATCCATAATATGTGCCAATTTTTATCCCTTTCAACGGTTTTTTTACGTGTTTCTTTATATTGTCTATACCAACATCGCGTATTAATGTCCATATAAAATGCTCTGAATCGACACTGTTATCATATTCAATATCCGCATTTTTTAACCTTTTGTCTACATTTTCCTTTAATTCAGGATTTTTTTCATATTTATCAGATGCAATTCTGTGTGAATTTAAACATACACTGCATGGTGTTGCCATTTTATTGAATCCCATTTCTTTTACCTTTTCCAGGTTTCTTAAATTCAATGCTACATGTATTTCCTCACTTTTGTCATCCATGAAGCCTCCACCACAGCAGTTCCAGTCATCTACTTCCATTAATTCAAGATCCAAATCCTTTGCTATCAACTGCGTTGCTATATCAACATCCTTTGCTATTCCGTGGGACGCACATCCCGGATAATAAGCTACTTTCATTTTTTATCACCCATTATTTTTTTTATTTCGTTAATATTTTTAACATCGTTATCCTTTGTAAATGCATATTTTATTTTTCCTGATCTTAGCATATTTACAGAATCTTTTATGGCTTCGCCAAGGCCAAATGTTTTTAAATATAAAGATGATTCCTTTATTTTGCCTGTATCATTTATTAATTCTAATATGGCATTGTCGTGTTTTCTTGCCATTGCTATTACATCTGTTTCAGGGCCACGGTAATCATTAAGGTATGACTTTGTTTTCTTTATTGCTATTACAGGCTGAACATCCTGCGGGCACACCTCATAACACATATAACATGATGTACACCTCCATGCACTATCCATCAATGTATTTATTCTTTCTTCCTTTTTTGTATCTCTGTCATCTGCAATATATCTATAACCCTTGGCATGTGCTGCCGGTCCTAAAAATTTCTCATCTTCCTTTACAGAGGGGCATGCCGAAACACATAAGCCGCAGTATATGCATCCCTGAAATTGCCATACCTCTTTCTGTTCCTCTGGCAGCATCCTCTGTTCCGCTTTGCCCGCTATTACTTCCTCATCGGCGGCTAATCCCGGTAGTGCCTTATACATTCTATCATAGAATGTATCAATATCAGGTATTAAATCACGTACCTCCTTGTAATAATCCATGCTTTCCAGATTTATCTCATTTTTTTCATCAGTTGCCTTGAATGCCATGGTTTTGCATGCTAATGACGGCACACCGTTGATTTTCATTGCACAGCTGCCACATACAGCCATATGGCATGAAGCCCTGTATGATAATGACGGGTCCTGCTCAGTTTTAATTCTTCTTAATACCTCGGTCATCTGTGTATACCTATCTGCTTTTACCTTATATGATTTCCAGAAAGCCCCATCATTTTCATTATACTTTTTTATGTTAACAGTTATTTCCTTCTCTTCCATTTTAATACACCCTCGGTTCAGGTTTCCACCTGGTATAATTAACTGGCTTATACGTTATTTTTATTTCGTTGTCGCCCAAATATGTTATTGTATGCTTCATCCAGTTGTCATCATCCCTGTTTGGATAATCATCACGGTAATGTGCGCCTCTTGTTTCCTTTCTATTCAATGCAGCTGAAGAAATGGCAAATGCAACGTCTAACATATTCCTGGTTTCAAATGCATTGAAAGCTTCAGTATTGTAATTATTGCTTTTATCGGTTACATACATATTTAATGACCTTTTTCTTAAGTCAGATATTTTCCTTACAGCCTCTTCCAATTTCTTTTGGTCCCTGAAAACGCCAACATTATCCCACATGATATCCCTTAATTCATTTAATAATGTTCCAAAATGCTCTCCCGTTTCCCTTTTTATGTAGGAATATGCAGTGTTTATAATACTATCAACATTGCTGTTTGATTCCATACTCTTATGTGATTTAAGGAAATTTACCATGGCATTCCCTGTTTCTCTTCCATAAACTAATGTTTCTAATAATGAGTTGGAACCCAGCCTGTTTGCACCATGTACAGATACACATGCAGCTTCTCCTGCAGCAAAAATTCCATTTAAATCATGGTTTGTTCCTGTTATATCAACATCTATTCCACCCATGAAGTAATGCTGTGCAGGCCTTACAGGGATCATTTCTTCCGTTGCATCAACACCAGAAAATGTTTTTGCAGCATCATATGCTAAACTTAACCTGTCCATTATATATTCCCTGCCCAAATGCGTTAAATCTAATCCCAAGTAGCCGCCTTCAAAGCCACGGCCTTCCCGTATTTCTATTGTCATTGACCTTGATACAATATCCCTTGGGGCAAGATCAAATTTATGTGGTGCGTATCTTGCCATAAATCTTTCTCCCTTATTGTTTTTTAGTATTGCACCTTCTGCCCTTGCAGCCTCACTTATTAAAATATCTGATGGATATAAACCTGTAGGATGGAACTGCACAAATTCAGGGTCTTTTAAGGCAACACCGGATCTTAATGCTATGCCATAGCCATCACCGGTGTTTATGTAACTGTTTGTTGTATGTTTGTATATCATTCCAAGACCACCGGAAGCTATTAATAATGCACGTGATTTTAAATAGATTGGATCCATGGTTTTCATTTCCATTGCAACCAAACCGTTTACATCCTTGCCTTCTTTAACTATATCCAGAACATAGTACTCATTATAAAAATCTATATTTTTAAGACCTGTTGCATGCTCAAACAGTGTATGCAGCAATGCCATGCCGGTTTTATCTGCAACAAATCGTGTTCTTGGGTATGTTTGCCCTCCAAAATACCTCAACGCAATTCTGCCATCTGGTTGTCTATTAAAAGGTGCCCCCCACGAATCTAAAATATGGACAATTTCTCCAGACTTTGCAGATAATAATTCTGCAGCATCCTGATCTACTAAATAATCTCCACCCTTGACCTCATCATATGACATGAAATCAGGGTCATCATTAGGATCTGAATTATCCTTTATATATGCGGCAATTCCGCCCTCGGCTGCCGATGAATGCGACCTTGTTGGAAAAACCTTTGAGACAACTGCTACAGAAAAACCTGCAGAAGCAGTAATATTAGCTGCCATTAAACCTGCAAGCCCTCCCCCTAAAATAACTGCATCATATTCTTTTTTTTCCATTAAATAACCACCAATATATATTTTATGAGATGATATAATTAAATAAAATATAAGATTTTGCTTTAAAACTAAAATTGAATTATCCAAAATTTGGTTGATATTTAAATTTCCTGTGAAAAGATGGAACATAGAGGCATTGATAACACCAATATGGGGGGCGCAAGCAATATACCGGCATTGGATATGCTTGAGGCAATAATGAAAAAGACTGCTCATTTAATGCTATTATCAGATTTTTCCAAAATAATATCAGGGATTAATGATAAGATCGTGTACCATATTCTGTGTATTTATAAAGGGTACCTCTTGTTGAACATTTCCTTAATTTCATCATTGCATTTAATATATCCGTTTATCTTCCTGAATATGTGCTTTGAATTGAACTCTATTGATTTCAAATAGAATATCTTCATTGCAGAATCCTCATCAGGGAATGATGATATTGTTTTTATTCTTCTTCTTATCTCCTCATTCATCCTTTCTATTATATTTGTAGATTTAAGTGAATTCCTTATTTTTAATGGATAATCATAGAATCTCAATAATTCACCCAATTTAATCTCAGTATTGTATATTACATCGGGATACCTCCTTTCATAATTATTCTTAAACTCATTGGATCTTATTATTGCCTCTTCCTTGTTAATGCATTTAAACATCCTATTTGCATCATCTACTATTTCTACATTCTTTTCCTTTATTTTGGGTTTTAATCTGTTTAAAAATTTATTTACCTCTTCCAGTGTTATATCGGTTATTCTTGATATTGATGATGGTGAATACCTATTTTTAAATATATTGTTTAATATATCAGATATCTTCCTTGTGGATACACCATTTGAGTATAATGATGTTATTAATTCTTCCAACCCTATTGTTTTATTATATTCAATTACAGCACTGTGGAATTTATTATCCCTGTTCCTCGGTACCTTTAACTCCTTCAATTCACCGTACTTTGTCCTTAAATTCCTTTTGTAATGGCCGTTCTTTATTCCTGGATTCTCCTCTAAATACTGGTCCTGTTCTATCTTCATTAACTTTTCAATCTGCTCTTTAACTGTCTGTTCTATTATATCTTCTACATTCGATATGTTTATATTGTCATATTCCATATTTTATTACCTCCTGACTTCAAAAGAGGTATTCCTCCCTGTTATTTAATGATCATTTCATTATTAACAGGGGGTTTATATTTACACAAAAAATTGTACACGACTGCATTCGTAAAGTTAAGCAACAATAAATTAAAATAGATTGCAAATAAGGAATATATTATTATTGGAAATTAGATATAACATATAATAACAGTAACTGTTAATAGGGTTTATTATAATAATAGAAAAATTTATGGTTAAACGTTTATAAACTAAATATTAAGGAACATTATATAAAGAAAATGATAGATATAAAATTAAAATATAATTAGTTTTTAGCAAAATAGTCATCAGCTATCTTGCAGTTCTTCTTAACAGATTCTACGCCTTTATTCCATGCTGTTAATTCATCGTCATTAAAGTTTAAATCGTATATTTTCTCAACACCGTTTTTGCCTATTTTTATTGGAACTCCAATAAACATATTATTTATTCCATAATGTTTTGCATGTTCATCTGTTAAATATGCAGCACATGGTATTACCCTTTTTTTATCCTTTATTATTGATTCCACCATTACTGATATTGAAATTGATGGGGCATAAAAGGCACTTCCAGTTTTATAATAATTAACTATTTCTCCTCCGCCAAATCTTGTTCTTTTTATTATTTCATTTATTTTCTCATCGCTTAATAAATCTGATATTGGTATTCCGGAAACACTTGAATATCTTATGAATGGAACCATATCATCACCATGGCCACCAATAACAAATGCATTTACATCTTCTACTGAAACATCTAAAGCCTCTGCTAAAAATGTTCTAAATCTTGAACTATCAAGTGATCCACCAAGCCCTATTATTCTTTTGGGGCTTATTCCAGAAGCTTTTTCTATTACATATGCCATTATGTCTGCAGGATTTGTAACTGTAACTATAATGGAATCTGGAGAATATTTTTTTATTTTTTCACCGACATCTTTCATTATACCTATATTTTTTACCAGCAGGTCGTCCCTACTCATACCTGGCTTTCTTGCAAGTCCTGCAGTAACAATAATTACATCCGATCCTTTAAGGTTTTCATACATTTTCTCGTCTTTTGTACAATAACCCTTCAATTTGCAATCAAAACCGAAATGCGGTGCGCCTTCCTGTATATCCAGAGCTTTTCCCTCTGCAACGCCCTCAACAATATCAAAAATATTTATATCAGCTATATCCTTTATTGCAAGAACCTGTGCAACACTTGCGCCTACTGCGCCTGCGCCTATAATAGAGATCTTTTTATCCATAATATGGTATTATCATTAAAATTAAATATTTTTGTATTGTCTAAAAAAGAAATTTTTAAAATATAACTATTTGTTTGAATAATAGACACGGTTGCATATTCTACTCACTAATGCACAGGACCTCTGTCTCACAACAGTTAGTCAAATTAAACAATATTAAACAAAACATTCATTTCATTCATTTAAATTTTTATTATGCCTAATTTATTATCAAATCTATGCAAAAACATTGTAAATAACATTGCAATATTTATTAAAAATTTATTTTGTAAAGATAAAAAAATAAATTCAAAATTTATCTATATTCAATTTTTATAAAATCCCTCCTATCAGGTCCAGTATAAACAGCTCTCGGCCTGATTAATCTCTCCTCATCCTCAACATATTCAGTTATATGTGCCAGCCATCCTAAAACCCTTGAAAAACCAAATAATGTTGTAAACATTGTTATGGGAAATCCAATTTCATTGAATACCAGACCGGAGTAATAATCGGTATTTGGATATATTCCCTTTGAACCGAAGTTTTTTACACCTAAATCCTCTAATTTCTCTGCAATATCAAGCAATTTTTTCTGCTCACGGTCTTCTATCATATCTTCAGCTATGCCCTTAAATATTTTCATTCTAGGGTCATATGTTCTATAAACTCTGTGGCCGAACCCCATTAATCTCTTTTTGCCATCAATAATATTTTCATTGAACCATGGTTCGACATTATCGGTAGTTTTTATTGCCAGCAACTGTTTATATGCTGCTTCGGCGGCCCCACCATGCAGTGGTCCTTTTAATGCGGCTATTGCAGCTGTTATGCATGAATACATATCTGATAAGGTTGATGATGCAACCAAGGCCGCTGTTGTTGAAGCAGGCACTTCATGGTCTATATATATTATTAATGCAGAATTCATTGCATTTATTTTCTTCTCGGTTATATTATCGTCAAAGCAATTTCTTAAAAATGCCTCAGCATAATCATATCTTGGGTCGGGGTTCTGTAATTTTTTGCCTGATTTATGCCTGTATATATTTGATATTATGCCAAGGTCCTCCCCCATTATTTTTGCTACCTGTTTTTTATCATTATCCTTATCCCATTTATAATCCCCTGATGATAATGATGCAAATGCTGTTTCCATCATGGTTAATGTATCTGATTCTTCAGGCAATTCTGATATTAACGATAATACATGGTCAGGCAATTTATAATTGCTTTTTAATTCATCCTTAAATTTTGATAATTGCGCCTTATTTGGCAATTCTCCATACGTCATTAAATATGCTACTTCCTCAAAGGAACAATTTTTTACAAGGTCATTTACATCGTAACCACGATATCTTAATATCCCTGCATTGCCATCTATATATGTTAAACCTGTATATTTTATAAAAACATCTTCTAATCCAAGACTTACTGCCATTTTAATCACTTCCATACCAATCTGAACTCTTAACCTTTGACAATTCTTTCAATGTGTTCTTTTCACGCATTAAATCACGTGTAGATAACATTCCTGAAGTTTTATCGCCAGATTTCACTATTAAGTGCCGTATATTATGTTTGCTCATCAAAACTGCGGCCTTTACAATATTGTCTTCTTCATTTATTGTTATCAAATTTTCCCTTGTTGCTATTTCAATAATTTTTGTATTTAAATCCTTTCCACTTGCAATTGCCCGTATAATATCACGTTCTGTTACAATGCCGGTTAATTTATCATTATTTCCTATTAGCAGTGAACCTTTATTTTCATCTGACATTTTCTTAGTGCCTTCGTATATAGTCGAATTTTCGTCTATATAAACCGGAGGCTTATGCATAATATTTTTTATTTCAAGACTCATGATTATAACATTATTAAATGAAATTTAAATATTATGTTAGGTAAAAAAGTATTTTTATAAATTTTTATTTAAATAGTTAACTACGTCAAATTATAAAGATGCTAATTAATTATAGATACTATTCTACATTTAAATATTTATTTAATTATTAACTTTGATTACATGAAAAATAAAAATATTATTATTTTGTTTGTTGGGATTTTGCTTATAATAAATGCATATGAATTTTATTCTAAATATGGAAATTATTTTTATCCAACAGCCTTAAATTATCATAAAACATTGTATTATGCGGAAATATATACAGCAATAGCAGACATTTTATTTATTGCAGGTTCAGTAATGATAGGGTTTCAGATATATAAAATTATAAAGGATAAATTTAATATGCCAAAATTAAAACATTTTTATTTAATAACGTTTATATATGCAGTAATTTTGGCCATAGCTGGCGGATTAATACATATAATGCCATCTGCAGCATATTATTATCCTCATACTGTTATATTTTTATATGGAGAGCCCATGTTTACACCTAACCTGCTAGTTTATTACGCAAATATTATAGGAATATATATTTACCCTTTCCAGATTTTATCGCTTATAGCAGCTTCAGTAATTGGAGGTTCCATAGTTTCAATATCATTTATGAATTTGCAATCAAAAAGGAAATCCGCTGTATCATTAATAGGTGCTATTGGTGTATGCCCTGCATGTGCCGCAGGAACATTTTTCGGCCTTGTAATTGGTGCAAGCCCATTTTTGAGTTCATTTTATTTAAATTATTTATATGGAAGCACTTTTAATGAATTAATTCTAAGTTTAACATCTCTGGCTATATTATTTCTTGTTTTTGTTTATTTTATAAGAAAGTATAGGTTTGGCTTTATTACCTATAAATAATATTATTAATTATATTCTGGTTTTTATAGTTAAAAAACTTGGTTAGAACCAGGAAATTTAAACATTCCTGAATTTTTAGGGATGGCAACATCCAAAGCACATGTTAACATTGTTAACAGAAACCATAACCTTTGTTAAATATATCATTATTTTAATTTTATGGAAATTGTTAATTTTTGAAAATTAATTTATATATAAAATAAAAAAATCCGAATTATTATATTATTTCCTTTTAAAAAGTTTTTTAATAGCACAAACGATATGGAACTATGAAAGGCATTAAAATTGTGGTTTCTGTAAAACAGGTTCCGGATGCTGATGATTTAAGAATAGATCCGGTAACAAATAATTTGGTAAGAGAAGGAGTGCCTGCAATAATTAATCCCCCGGATTTACACGCCATAGAAGAGGCGCTAAGATTAAAAGAAAAATATGGCGGCACCGTTACGATAGTTTCCATGGGCCCACCAAGAGGAGATTTATCACTAAGGGAGGCGGTATCAATGGGTGCAGATGACATATACCTTGTAACGGATGCAGCAATGGCAGGATCAGATACATGGGCAACTTCATATACTGTATCACAGGGAATTAAAAAAATCGGTGGAGCCGATATAATAATAGCCGGAAGAAGAGCAGTTGATGGTGAAACGCAGCAGGTTGGACCGCAGATAGCAAGATGGCTTGGAATACCTGCTGTTGCATATACTGATAAAATAATAGATGTAAACACTGAAACTAATACAGTTAAACTTATAAAAAGAACAGAATTCGACAAGGAAACAATAGAGGTTAAAATGCCTCTGGTTGTTACAATGCTGGAGGATTCAAATGATCCCAGAGAAGCAACTTTAGAAGGAATGATAAAGGCAAAAACATTTAATGTTAAGAGATTATCAAAAACCGATATAAATGCAGATCCAAAGAAAATAGGCCTGGCTGCATCACCTACAAAGGTTATCAGGGTAAGGCCACCACCAAAAATGAGAAACCCGGAAATAATAAAAAACGATGATTTGAATAAAACAGTAGATTTTTTAATATCCAGAATAAAGGAATCCATAAAAGGCATGAAATCCATGGAAAATGCATATGAAAAGCCTAAACCTGTTACTAAAGTAGATGAGGATATCTGGGTATATATAGATCATATGGATGGTGAATTAAACAAAACATCCTTAGAAATACTTGGTGCAGCAAGGAGAGTTTCAGATTTAATGGATACAAAATTAGGTGCAGTTATAATAGGTGAAAAGGAAGAGAATTTAATAGACGATGCTTTTAAATATGGTGCAGACAAGGTTTACTACTGTGAAACAAAAAATGGAAAAACATATGATAATGATATATATACAAGGGCTTTATCGTTGATGATAAATAAATATAAGCCGAATTCATTATTTTTCCCCGGAACTGCAACAGCAAGGGAATTAGCATCAACAACTGCAATAGTTGTTAACACAGGCTTAATCGCGGATTGCATAATTTTTGATGTTGATGAAAAAGGGCAATTGTTATCAACAAGGCCTGATTTCGGTGGGAAAGAAACTTCAACAATTATATGCCCTAATAACAGACCTATAATGGTTACGACAAGATCAGGTGTTTTCTCTGCTTTGCCTGAAAGAGATTTTAAGGGAGAAATTATAAAGGAAGAATTGAACGATGCTGAAACAAGATTTAAAATAACAGATTATGAAAACATAGAAAAAACAAATGCACTTGCGGCAGCTAAAGTTGTTGTTGGTGTTGGAAGGGGCATAGTAAATAAGGATAATATAGGAATGGCAGAAAAACTTGCAGGTAAAATAGATGGTATTGTTGGAGTTAGCAAGCCACTGGCGGATTCAGGGTGGTATCCAAGGGACCGCCAGGTAGGCCAGACAGGCACAACCATAAGGCCAGATCTTTATATGGCGCTTGGTATATCAGGTGCAATTCAGCATTTGGTTGGTATACAGGGAGCTAAAAGAATAATTGCAATAAATAATGATCCTGATGCTGCAATATTTGAAAACTGTGATTATGGCGTTGTCGGTGACATATTTGAAATAGTTCCTGAATTAATTAAAAAAATAGGTGATATAAATGCTTGAGTATGATATTGTTATAGTGGGGGCAGGTCCAGCCGGATCGGCGGCAGCATTAAGGGCATCTTCATCCGGGAAAAAGGTTTTGGTTCTTGAAAGGGGGCCTGAACCCGGGTCAAAAAATGTATCCGGTGCGATGGTTAGAAAAGACTATGTAACATCGGTATTCGGGGAGGGAATGCCCTTTGAAAGAAACGTTGAAAGAATAAAATTATCATTATATAATAAGGATAAACCGGTAAATATAGAATTTAGCCCAGAAAATCTTGTTACAACTGGAAGGTTGAAATTTGACAAATGGTTATCATCTGTTTCTGAAAATGCCGGTGCAATGGTAATACCAAAAACAACAGCATTAAAGGTAAACTGGGATAACGGCATTGCAAAATCCATTACAACCGATAGAGGCGAAGTATCTGCAAAATCCTTTGTTCTTGCGGAAGGCGTTAATTCATTATTATCCATGGAATCAAAAATTAAATACGATTTAAAGCCTGAAAATGCAGTGCAGACTGTAAAAGAAGTTTATTCCGTAAAAAAAGAGGATATAAATTCAATGTTTAATATGAAAAATGAAAGTTCCGGAGTTGCATGGAGATATATTATGACAGACCCATTAGTTGCAGGATTTTTATATACATATAAGGATAGTATATCCGTGGGCATAGGTTCTCCGATAAATCAGTTGGTAGAGAGAAAAATCAGGCCTGAAAAGCTTTTAGATGACTTCATGGAAAAAACAGGAATATCAGATATGGTCAAAGGTTACTCATTAAGGGAATATTCGGCAAAGGTTATACCGGAAGCAGGTTTCCCGGACATAAATGTATCAAAAAGCAATGTTTATTTGTGCGGTGATGCTTTGGGCCTGGTTGATCCATTAACATTTGATGGGATAAGCCCTGCAATAGCTTCAGGAACTATAGCGGGCGATGCCGCAGTTAGTAATATTGATCCTGCAACATATAAATACGAATTGATGAAAAGCAGTGAGATATCAAAAATTGCAAAGGAAAGAAAGCTTGAGGCTGAATTTATGTCAGGTGATAAGGCCAAAGAGTATATAGAAATGGTTTCATCAATATTTAGCGACTGGGCTTCAGGAAACTTATTCGGAATACGTAATACCATGGTGAATAATTATAGAAATATAATACCTGATTTAATGGGATTTGCAATAAAAATGAGGTGAAAAAATGAGAATAGAAGAGAAATTATATACATTAAGATATAAAAAGGATGATAAATCACATCTTAAAATACTGGATGGAGATAAATGCTTGGAATGTGAAAAGGAATACGGAGACCCGCAGCCATGTATTTCTATTTGCCCTGCCAATGTTTATACATGGCAGAATAATAAAATAGTAATAGGCTATGAAAACTGTGTTGAATGCGGTGCCTGCAGGATAGCATGCCCATTTGAAAACATCTTATGGAACTATCCTAAATACGGCAAGGGTATAGCACTGAGATATGGATAAGTTTTATTGAAAACATTAATATTTTATTTTATTATTTTATTTTATGGATGATTTACATTTTTTGAACGATGGTTCATATGAAATAGATTCCGGCGCATACTGTGGCATAGTTCCAAAGGTTTTATGGTCTAAATATTTTAATGATAATGATAATAAATTGAGAATAACTACAAATATACCATTTATAAAAATTAATAATAAGAATATTTTAATCGATTCAGGAATAGGCAATAATTTTTCTGAAAGATTTATAAAAAATTTTAAACCAAATAAAAATAATGATATAGAAAAACAGTTAGAGGACCATGATATAAAAAATATTGATTTTATAATACAGTCACATATGCATTTTGACCATAGCGGGCATATATTTTCAAAAAATAAAATTTTTAATAATACTTATATAATACTGCAGGAAAAGGAATTGAATGCATTTAAAAAACCAAATGATTTCACAAGGGGAAGCTATATTAAAAACAGGATAAATAAAAAAATGGTTTTATTAAATGGCTCAAAAAGAATTAACAGTAAAATAAATGTAATATTTACCTCAGGGCATACCGAAGGCCATGAAGTTATTATATTTGCGATAAACTCAAAAAAGTACATTTATGGTGGGGATTTATTTCCGTCTGCTTTTCATATAAAGCCTTATTATTTGACTGCAATAGATTCATATCCATTAAATTCATTGAAAATGAAAAAGAAATTATTGAATAAAATTATTAAAGAAAAGATTTTAATTATTTTTAACCACGATAATGAAAATGTTTTATGTGAGGTTTATGGCACTGTGGAAAAACCATTAATTAATAAAATTGACATAGATAAATACTATTAATATTTTATATAAAATTTTCATTATATTGTATTATCAAAAATACATTGTTTTCTCCAGTAAATTAGTAGGGTCATTATACATTTTATTAAGTGTTTCTATGTATTTTTCTATAGATTCTCTGGTCTTCTTTGCATATTTATATATTTTTATGCATACACCAAGTTTTGTTTTTTCAACAACGTTATTAACAAAAAGTTCGTCACTTGACCATTCAACAAAAATTATTAAAACAATATTTTTCAATTTAAAAACCCATCAGAGAAAAGCGTTGAAATACCAATTTTCTTATCAAAAAAATATTGCAATTATTTGTCCTGTTCTGGTTTCTTCATAATAGAAAAACCTTCCAAGTCACATTTTATAATAAATGTAATAGTATAATACAACAAATTTTTGTAATTTAAATATGGCATTAAACTAATGTTATAATTATCAGTTTTCTTTTGATATCAAAGTTACAAAGGTATACCAGTTAAGGTTATTATTTATAGGCTAAAACCGGTAAAACATACAATAATATCATTGTGGAATACTTTACTGCAAAAATAGTATTCTGATAAAAAACCCCAGATTAAGGCTTTAGATAGGATATACTTAAAAAATGCACCTAAAACCAAATGGTTTTAATATTATATAATTTAAATATATGGCTATGCATAACATTTATATATATACATATATTAATCTTTAATGGAAAGTATAAATAGTAATGTTAAGTTGTCCTTGAAGAAGAGATATATTAGACTTGCGCCTATATTATTTTTTCTTTATGTTGTAAATTTTCTTGATAGAGTTAATCTATCATATGGTATAGACGCGGGCATGTTTAAGGATATAGGTGCTTCTGCAGCGAATGCGGATCTTATAGCAGGAATAGCTTCGGCATTATTTTTTGTTGCGTATGCCATACCGCAGGTATTTACAACGTTAAGAATAAATAATGTTGGTGTAAGAAAAATATTTGCACTTGCATTTGGATCATAGGGCGTAATAACAATCGTTACCGGCTTTGTTCAGAATATCCCAGAAATGTATGCATTGAGATTTGTATTGGGCCTTGCTGAGGCACCATTCTATGCAGGAACAATGTTCTTTATGGGCATATGGTTTGTTAAATCAGAAAGAGGGGTTGCCAACTCATTCTTTAATGCAGCAATACCGGTTGCCGGTATATTTGGAGGTTTAATAGCCGGAGAAATATTTACTGTTTATGGCAACAATCCCGGATGGAGATACTTATTTATATATGAGGGAATATTGGCTTTAATATCAGTTGTAATACTCTGGGTTGTTTTAACCGATTTCCCTGAAGATGCAAAATGGTTAACAAAAAAAGAAAAAGACTCATTACAGGAAGCACTGGATAGCGAAGAAAATGAAAAACCATTAAAAATGGGCTGGAAAAAGGCATTACAGGAACCTGATGTATTAATATTAACCATAGTTTATTTACTTGGAGTTACCGGGCTATATGGTTATACTATATGGCTACCAACAATAATAAGTTCATTTGCACATGTTAATGCTGCAACATCAAGTTTTTTAAGTGATATTCCATATATTGTAGCAGCCATAGCGTTAATATTCATATTAAGATATTCTGATAAAAAGGGAAACAGAAAAGTATTAACTGCAATAATATTCTTTGTTGCTTTTGCTGGACTTGCATTAAGCGCATTTCTGATATCCAACGCTGTGGTTTCATTTATATTCTTTACAATTTCAGCAATAGGAATATTTTCATTTTTGCCTATATTCTGGAATATACCACAGGAATCATTAACAAGGGAGAGTTCGGCAGCATCCATAGGAATGATAAATGGCCTTGGAAACCTTGGAGGCATAGTAGGCCCGATACTGGTTGGTGGACTTGAAAGCTACACACATTCATTTGTAGATGGTGTTTATTCCATGGCCATATTTGTTCTTATTGCAGGCATACTTGTTCTCTTTGTGAAGCATTCAAGATAAAATAAATTTATATTTTTTTATATATCTGCAATAAAGGAGTCTATTAGAAAAAATTATTAAATAATTGTAAATATAACATAATGATTTTATTGCTTGATGGTACATCAGATTCCAGGGAATTGGCTATATATTTAAAAAATAACGGTTATGATTTAATAGCAACTGCAACAACGTATGAGGGTGCAAATAAATTAATTGACAACAATATAAAAACTATAAATAAAAAATTGTTATATGATGATTTATTAAATAGATGCAAAAAATTAAATATAAATGTAATAATAGATGCAACACATCCTTATGCATATTCAATACATGAAAGTGCATTAAAAATTTCTGAGGAATTAAAAATACTGCATATAAGATATGAGAGGCCTGAAATAAACTATAAAAATAAAAATATTGTATATGTAGATAATTATGAGGATGCTGCAAAAGAGGCATTAAAAATAAATTCAAATAATATATTAATAGCAACAGGAATTAAAAATATAGAATATTTCAATGGTTTAATTAAAATAAAAAATGTTTATTTCAGAGTACTGCCTGAATATAATAATATTAAATTATTATCGGAAATGAATGTAAAAATGAAAAACATAATTGCAATGGAAGGTCCTTTTAATATAGAATTAAATAATGCTATATATAAAAATTATGACATAGATACCTTAATAACAAAGGATAGCGGTTTTGACTCAGAATCAAAAATAAAGGCAGCAATAGAAAATAATATTAAAACAGTTATAATAAAAAGGAAAAGATATAATTATAAAAATATAGCATATAATTATAATGATGTATTAAATATTTTAAAAGGTGATAAAAATATTAAACCCTGAAGAGATATATAAAAAAAGCTTTGAAACAATTAGAAAGCAGTTGAATTTAGACAATTCATTAAAATCAAATATAATTGTTAGGGTTATTCATGCAACTGCAGATTATGATATAGGGAAATCATTAATATTCGGAAATGACCCATTTAATGCTATAAATGCCCTAAAAAACAATGTAACAGTAATTACGGATATAAACATGGTTAAATCTGGAATAACAAAATATAAAAATGTAAAATGCTTTATAAATGATAATGATATAGCTGAAGAATCAAGGAATAGCAAAATATCAAGGTCATACCTTGCAATAAAAAAGGCTGTAAAATTATATGGTAATTCCATATTTGTAATAGGTGATGCACCTACAGCCTTGTTATCATTGATTGAGGAAATAGAAAACAATAACTGTAAGCCATCACTGGTTATAGGTGTACCTGTAGGCTTTGTAAATACTATTGAAAGCAAATATAAATTATTAAAGATTAACTATCCGTTTATTACAAATATGATTAAAAAAGGTGGAACACCAACAGCTGTGGCAATAATAAACGAGCTGATAAAAAATGTATATTGAAAATATTCCAGATAGGGCTAATCTACGATTTGGATATACAACAGGGTCATGTGCCACTGCCTCAACAAAGGCAGCCTTGATTTCATTGATCACAAAAACTGAAGTAAATAATATAGAAATAGAGTTGCCGGTTAAAAAAACTGTAAGCTTTGAAATAAAAAGATTAATAATACATAATGATTATGCAATTGCGGCAACATTAAAGGATGGTGGCGATGACCCCGATGTCACAACAGGATTGTTAATATATTCAAAGGTTTGTTTCAACAACGATAATAAAATAGTAATAAATGGCGGCATTGGCGTTGGAAAAGTTACAAAAGAAGGCCTGCCGGTAAAGCCAGGAAATCCTGCAATAAACCCTGTGCCATTAAAAATGATTAATAATGCGGTAAGGGAAGTTTTAAGTAAATATAATATAAATAATGGAGTAAATATAACAGTATTTGTTCCCAACGGTGAGGAGGCAGCAAAAAAAACATCCAATTCCAAATTAGGGATTATTGGAGGAATATCAATACTGGGTACAAGGGGCATAGTAATACCATTTTCGGATTCGTCGTGGAAAGCCTCTATTGTTTTAGCAATAAGGGTTGCAAGGAATGATAATATTGATACATTGGTTTTAAGTACAGGTGGCAGAAGTGATGATGCCGTAAAAAAAATATACAATAATTTTAAGGATGAACAGTTTATAGAGATCGGTGATTTTATAGGCTTTTCATTAAAAAGATGTACTGACAATAAAATTAAAAATGTGATAATAGCCGGAATGCCGGGAAAATTATCAAAACTTGCCTATGGATATTTGGACCTGCATTCATCCAGAAGCAATACAAATTTTGATTTTCTTGCATGTATAGCCAAAGAACTAAATTATAATGATGATTTAATATTAAAAATAAAAAATTCAAATACAGTATTAAATATCATGAATTTAATAAATTATGACGATAGGTTCTTGGATAAATTAAAAGAAAAAATAATAGACAATTTAAATAAATATACTGATAATCAATTAAATATAAAAATAAATATTATTAAAAATTATTACTGATTATTTTTTATATTCATAAAAGCCTTTTCCAGCTTTCCTGCCCAGATATCCAGCTATTACCATGTTTTTAAGCCTTTCAGGAATTAAAAATCTATCTCCATATACATTATTAAATGTTTTTAATACATCATATACTATATCTAAACCAACATAATCACCCAATTCAAATGGGCCCATAGGAAAACCTGCACCTTTTTTCATTGCTATATCTACACTTCTCTCATCTGCTATGTTTTCCTCTGATATTTTTATTGCTTCATGTATAACCTGTATTAAAATTCTGTTAACTATAAAGCCCGCTCTTTCCTTTGCCTTAACAGGAACCATATTATCCCGGTGGTTTTTCATTTTTGATATTATATCATATGCTTTATTTACTGTTTCATTAGATGACTGTATTGCCGGGACTATCTCAACTAATGGCAGTGTATATGGTGGATTAAAGAAATGCATTATCAATGTATTTTCGGGTTTTTTATAATATGATGCCATTTCTGTTATGCTTAGGGATGATGTATTTGATGCTAAAATTGTATTTTCATTTAGATAATTTGATAATTCCTTAAAAAGATCATTTTTTATCTCCTGTTTTTCGAATACCGCTTCTATTACTAGATCTACATCATTTAATTTATTATAATCATCTACAGGTTTTACATGGTTTATTATTTCATCTATTTTAATGTCCTTTTTAAGATTTTTATTTATTGTATTTATCTGTTCATCGCTTAATTTTATCCCGAGTTTTTCTATTCTTTTTATTTCCTTATCAGGCAAGGTATTCACATATGACTTGAAATCTGTTAATATTCTTCTGATATTGTTTATGCCTTTGTTTGCAAGGTCCATGTTCTGATCCTTTAAATAAACATCATAGCCATTGTATGCAAATACCTCTGCAATTGAAGAACCCATTGCACCCGCACCTATTATTCCTATCTTTTCCAACTAGAACACCTCTTAAAGTATTATAAAAAGAATATAAAACTTATTTAAAAAACCTAAATTATCTCTTTTTCATTATATATTTTGTTAATTCCTTATAACCGTTGTCTGTATAAAAAACTCTATTGCATGATGGGCAAACGTAGGCTTCAAAATCTCCTATAATTTTACCATTATCGCTATAAGGTGCTGTTTTTAATTCCATTTTTATATTGCAATGCGGGCATACCTCTATATTATTTATCATAGCTTTATTATATTATACCTGTATTTAATACTTTTTTATAATTTTTTAAGTTTCGGCATATAATAATATTAATAATTTATACAAAATTCATTAATTTTTTATATATATTATAATAATGCATTATAAATTTTTAATTATTTAAATTTTTTTATTTATTAATATTTAAAATTTTCTAATAGAAAAAAACTTTAAATATAAATTATAATATACATATGTGTGATAAAAGGCACCTTTGAAAAGTTTATAAATAATATATATAAGTTTAATAATAAAATTATACCTGAAGCGGTAAATGCAATAGCAAATAATATATATCTTGAGGAATATGGTAATTTCAGTTATTTTCTACCGGGAACATTAAATAAGTGCAGTACATGGGAAGTTAAATTAAAATCCTCAAAGGATAACGGTATGTTATATACGGGGTCCAGCTGTACAGTTATAGGCAAAAAATTTCATTTTAAATTAAATGAAAGGCATGTAGATATTGAAAAAATGCCCATTTCATATAGTGATTATATAAATAAATATGGCAATATAAATGATTATTTATACACTGGCGGATTTCAAGAATACATAGAAACAAAGAATAAAAATGTATTATATAATATATTATATAATTCAGTACAGAGGATATGCATAAAATATAATATAAAAAATTTTAGGGAATTATTCGATTTATCATTGCACATAGTCAAAAATCCGGGAATGACTATTAACGATATCAAAAAAATGTTTAATATAAATAATATAGATAAATATATATATTATCTTGAGAGGGCAAATATAATATTTAAAATAAATGATATAAATGGTAATGCCATATTATATACAATAGATAACGGGTTTGCAAACCTTGGAAATAACACAAATAAAAATGGTTTAATGGAAAATATGATTGCAAGGAAAATAATGACAGATTATAAAAATTATAATATTTTAAAGGATAATAATAGCTTTATCATTAAAAAAGGCAGAGATGAAATAAAAAGAATAAAAATAGACAATAATACATTAAATAACATTTTTATTTTCAGTTAATTATTAAAAAAATATTAATTCCTGTTTTTAATGTAAAATGCTTTTAATATTTTTGATATTATAATCAATATTTCTGAAAATATTATCAGATATAATAGATACTTAAAGTCTATAACCAATGATGATGGCAAATCAAAACTGCCCTTATTTATAAACAATATTCCTGAGTTTAACAGTATATACAGTAATGATACCTCAATAATTATATAAAATGCAGTAAAGAAATATGTATACCATTTATAATAAAAAATTTCACGTAGCATTACAAGTATTATAAGCAATGCTGTAACTGGAATATAATATTTCGAATCAACAAAATCCATTAAATTTAATCCATATGAAGTTAAATATGAATGTATATAAGGCAATAAATCGTAGAAGAATAATAATAAAAAAACCATAGAAAACATTGATTTTATTACACCATTAATTAACTTTGACATTTTTCTCCTCCCATTTTATATTTATAACAGGAATAACAAAGGTAAGATTTGCAGAGGTTACATTTTTAGGTAGTTCCAGCGTGCCGTTATATATATAACCTTTATTGTATGATAATGTTATGTTTTTTATTATCCCTGCAGATGAATTATTATAAATTATATAAATTAACGGCTTATATCCATTAATTTTGTTTATATTATAATTTAAATAATCATGGAATGATACTGTTATATTATATAATTTATCAGTACTGTTTGAATATATAGCTGACGAGTTTATTATTTTAAAATTGTAAAATGGTGCACCCAGATTATAATATTCTTTTATAGTTGAAGTTGCATTGAATAAATATGATGGCACATTTATTGATACATTTTTGTATATTGTTACATTATTCAGCGGCCATTTGTTATCCATCAATGCATTGAAACTCTCATTAAAATAAATTCTTTTATTTACTTCTATTCCGGGTTTAAAATTTAATGTATAATTATTTATCATTATCCTTGATGAAAATATTCCTGTATTTTTGCCTGAAATTAATGTGGATGCATATATTCCCTTATCTGATAGACCATATTTATAGTCAGAAACAGATATGCTCTTTGCTGTTGTCATTGTATCGTATGCAGTAATGCCAGTATAGGATACACCTATTAATATGATTATTATAGCTATTGTTGATATTATTCTAAACGCTTTCACTTCTCTGTTAAGAGAATACTATTATATTAATTTTATTTAAACAATATAAATTTTTATTAAATTATATATTTATTTACACCGCTGTTAATAGACATTTTTATTAAATCCTTATTATGCATATATATTAAATGTGCCATTGTTTCCATAATTGCAAAATTTTTTTCCATGTAATTCATTGTTTCCATTTTTCTTCCTTTACTCCATTCAATTTCGGACGCAACCTCATATGGGCTTTTCCATGATTTAAGTATTTCCAATATGGTGTCAATCCTGTTATTGTGGTGTTTTAATATCTCGTTTATTCTTTCCTGATAATTATGGAAAATCTCCCCATGCCCTGGGTAAACTGTCTGTACATCGAGATTTTTTATTTTTTCAAGGCTATTTATATAGAGGCCCAAATAATCCTTATCCTTTGAATATACACTTATATTAGGTGTTATTCTATTTAATATATGGTCTCCAGAAAATAATAATTTTTCTGATTTAGAATAAAGTACTATTGACCCAGGTGAATGGCCAGGGACATCTATTACCTCAAAATTATTAGGGGTGAAGTCAAGAATTTTTATATTTAATTCATTATAATAATTAATAAATTTTATAAGTGGATGTGAATTTAATATTTCATTTATTAACATCTCAGGAACACCGCCGGTTTTTAACAATTCTTTATACGAATTAAAATAAAAATCATTGTCTTTAATAAAATTTTTTATGTAATTATAATCATTTTTGCTTATATAAACTGGTATATTGTTTATCCTATTGAAATACATTGCACCGCCAAGATGGTCTATATGCAAATGTGACACTATTATATAGTCAATATCATTTATATTCATATTTGATTTTATATATTTATAAGAATTCTCTGACATGCCTGTATCAAAGATAAATTTATCATTACTGTCTATGAAATAAACATTTGCCGTTCTCAATGCCCTGATTTCAATCGGTACTTCCAGATTTTTTATCTGCATAAACGCTAATAATTATATTATAAATAACCATTTTTATGTGGAAAATTCTGTTGTAAACAAAGTATTGTATAGTTTTATTAATAATGTTTATATACATATATATGGATTGCAATGATCTCGGTTATTTAATTGTTTATGATAGGTCAGGTCATTATATAACTATAAATCATGAGAAAACTATTGAACTATGCAATAAATCAATAGATGAAGGAATTGGATTAGCTGATATAATAAAAAGGGAAATAGTCCACGACCTTAAATTAATAAAATTTATGCAGGATTCTGGTGAAATGTAATATAATAAAAGTGATTTGTTACAATGTTTTTATCGCAATATTAATATTATTATTTTGTTTACATAACTATGGACTACAGAAATCGTTATGTTAATGGCAAAGGTAGATATATTGATGATATAGTATTTGATAATATGTTATACATGTCCGTATACAGAAGCCAGTATGGCAGGGCAAAAATAAGCAATGTAACAGGTGGTTTAAATGCAAATGATTTCAATGCGTATTATAAATCATCCTCTGGAGAAATGGCATCTCTGGGTGCTAAAGATAATAAAAATGTATACCTTGAACATGTTTTTGCTACAGATTATGTAAATTACCAGGGCCAGCCCATAGCAGCTGTTTTTGGCAAAACAAGATATGAAAGTGAGGATTTATTAAATGAAGTTAAGGTAGATTATACCCCATTAAAAGCTATATCCAGCATAGATGAAGCATTGAATGGTGAACCTGTACATACTGGCACAGAAAACAATATCCTGGCATCACATGAACTCGGTAAGGACTTTAATGAAAATGATATTGATTATGATATAGCACTGGAAGATGAATTTTTTAATGAAAGAATTGTGCCCAATCCTATGGAAACAAGAGGTTGCATTGCATATTATAAGGATAACATGCTATATTTCTATGTTTCAACACAATCGGTCCAATCCGTAAAAACCGGATTAATTGAGTCATTAAAGCTTAAGGGAGATAGTGTAGTGGTAATTCAGGCAGACACAGGTGGTGCATTTGGTGTTAAAGGATCATTCTATCCTGAATATGTAATGGCAGCATATGCATCGATGAAATATAAAAAACCTGTAAAATGGATAGAAACAAGAACTGAACATTTAATGGCGGCTTATCCCGGACGTGGAGCAAAGGCTAAAATAAAAATTTATGCAAAGAACAATGGCAAAATTACAGGAGTAAAGGGGGAAGTATATGTTGATGCGGGTGCATATGATGCTGGTACCGGATCATTTGCATCAAGGTTCATAGCATTCCAGTTAACAGGGCCATACAATATAGAAAATGCATATGTTAAAGCAATATCACTGGTCACAAACAAAGCCCCGATGGGGCCATACCGTGGAGCCGGAAGGCCAGAAGCTGCATTTTTTATGGAAAGAATGATTGATTTACTGGCGGATAAACTGAAAATGGATATAGCCGATGTAAGATTAATAAATGCATCTGAAAAACCATTTAAATCACCGCTTGGATTAGAAATAAAGGAAGCTACAAGGCCGTTCCTGGAAAATGCCTTAAAGGAGGTGAATTACAGGGAGGTCTCAAAGAAAGAAAAGGCAGGCATAGCATTCTTTGTATTAATTCCTGCATCGAGGCCCGGTGAAAGTGCAAGAGTAATTATCAATCATGGCAAAATAAAAGTATACCTTGGTGGAAATGTACACGGACAGGGGCATGAAATATTTGTTAAAAATATACTTGAAAATGAGTTAAAAATAAGAAGGGACTTTATAACCCTTGAAAACGGGGATACAACAATGATTGAAAAAGGCGTCGGTTCATGGGGTTCCAGGTCCGCAATTGCAGGTGGATCAGCACTGCTATATGTGGCAAGGGAGATAAAAAACGAGGTTATAAAAAAATACGGTGAATATTCACCTGAAAAACTATTATCCGGGAACTTTGACAAATATAAGTTTATTGAGATAGATTACAGCGTTAACTCAATTAATTTTAACATGATAACATCGTCAATGGATAAAAACGGAGAAATCACTGTAGACAAATGGTATTCTTACTATGACCTTGGCAATGTATTAAGCGAGATGAACGTAAGGGCGCAGATAATAGGCGGTGCAATAGAGGGTATAGGCCAGGTATTTTCTGAATCATTAAGATATTCAGAGGGACAGTTGATGACACAGAGTATAGCGGATGCGGGGATATTGCCTGCAAATCATATTCCAGAGTACCATATAAAATGGATTGAAAACCCATCCGAAGCACCAAATGGTGCTAAGGGACTTGGAGAAGCACCAACAATAGGAACCCCGGTAGCACTTGTAAGGTCAATAGAACTTAATACAGCCATAAGAATAAGGAAAACACCTATTGAATTTAATAACTCAATACTTCTTGAATAAAATAATTAAATTTAATTTTAGTATTAAATATTTATTAATATGTTTTTTATGTAAAAATTAAAATTTTCTTTTTGGAATTGTATACGCTTCTTTTCCTTCCTTTGAATAGGCATTAAAGGAATAATCGCATTTAGGGCATTTATACCGTGAAACTGAATAATCGTTAAATAACCATTCCTTAAAGGGCGTTTCATTTATTTCTGCGTTGCATACCGGGCATCTCATGGTTATAATATTTATTATTAATATTTAACTATTTATATTTACAAATCAATATAGCATAAAGAAAGCCAATGAATTTATAAGATAGATCAATTTCTGGAATACAAATATTGTATAACGTATTTAAATGCTATTATAATAGGATGAATAAAAAAGCACTTAAAAAATAAAGTTTAACTTTTATAATAACTGTGAAGATAAATGCAATGCCTTAGAAGAATTTAAATAAACACTTATGTGAGGGTAAGCATAGTACATCAAACAGGAGACCTCAATGATTTAGTATGTTGTGTATCAATATGTTATAGATATATTTTACAGAGAAAATATATAAATATACATTAATTATAACGCTATATGGAAAAATATTTTATGTATCCAGATATAAAAGATGATTTAATTGTTTTTGTGAATGATAATGATTTATGGAAATATAACATTAACAATAAAAATATTGAGAGATTAACAAATAATTTAGGTATAGTTACAAATCCTAAAATAAGCCCAGATAAAAAACATGTGTATTTCAGGTTAATGACAGGCAAATCTGGAGAATCTTCTGATATATATTCAATAGACCTTAATAGTGGCAATTTAAACAGAATTACATACCTCTGCGGCAAAAGCACAAGCAGAAGGATGTATACTTCTATAGCAGGATTTGACAATAACAATAATTTAATAATTTCAACAGATGCATATTATCCATTTGGGACACCCATGCTTTATAAAATAGTAAATAAAAATTTAGAACCATTGAATTTAGGCTCTGCATTAAATATTATATATTATAATGATTATAAAATTCTTGGAAGGAATACTATAGATATGCCACACTGGAAGGGATATAAAGGTGGCACAAGGGGAAAGATATTGTCAGGAAAAAACAATGAATTTAAAATAATAGTTGATTTAGAATCAAATGTAAATTCACCTATGATATGCAATGATAATCTATATTTTATTTCAGATCATGAGGGTAATGCAAATATTTATTCTACAGATTTAAACGGAAACAATATTAAAAAACATACCAATTTCAATGATTATTATGTTAGAAATGCAAATTCCGATGGCAGCAAGATGATTTTCCAGAAGGCAGGTTCATTGTTTATACTAAAGGACGGTATTGTCGAAGAGTTAAAAATAGACATTGATATACCATCAGCTAATTTAAACAATAGAATACTGAAGGCAACAGATTATTTAACTGATTATAAAATAAATTATTCAGGGAATATAATAGGTTTAATAACAAGAGGGCAGGCACTGTTTACGGGCATAAAAAATGGGCCGGTAATGAATGTAGATAAATTAAAGAATGGGATAATAGAATTCATGAATAACGATGATATTTTAATATATAATTATAATGAGAGTGAAAATAATATATTATTATACAGCATAGATAAAACATTAAAGAAAAAGATTGATTTCCCGCACGGTATAATTTTTTCCATGAAACCTTCACCTGACAGTAAATTTATTGCAATAGGGAACAATAGATTTGAATTATTTATTTTAAATATGGAAACTGGTAATATCAAAAAAATAGACGAAAGCAGATCAGGAACAGTAGATGATTTCTCATGGTCTAATGATTCCAGATTATTAGCATATACATATCCTGAATCAGAATATTATGGTTACAATGGCAGTTCATCAATAAAAATATATGATATGTCAGATGGCAAAGAATATAATGCAACAACTCCCGGTTCGGTTGATTTTAAGCCTGTTTTCAGCAATGATAATAATTATTTATATTATTTATCAAAAAGGTCACTTGACCCGGTTATGGACCAGCTAGTATTTAATCTGGGGTATAATGCAATAACAAAGCCATATGCAATACCACTAAAGGAGAACTTAATGCCATTATTTTCGGATATCCCTGAAGAGCTAAATAAAAATATGCCGGGCAATTATAAATTGGATGATATAATAAAATTAAGCCAGGCTTTTCCGGTTTCTTCTGAAGATTATACAAACATTGTGCCTGTAAATAATGGAATTTTACTGTTCCATTATCCTGTTGAGGGATCAATGAGATATTACTTATTCAATAATGGTGAAAAAACAGGAACAGTAGAATTATTCGATTTTAGCAGGAAAAAAAGTGAAGTGTATGAAAACGATGTTGTATATCTTATTATTTCAGGAAATAAGAAATATTTAATGGTAAGGAAACCTAGTAATAAATTTATAAAAAAGGAAATTGAAACAAAAAAGGATGAGGATATAGATATTAACAGGATAAATATAACAGTTAATCCAGTAAATGAGTGGAAAAACATGTTATACGATGCATTTAATTTAATAAAGGAGAATTACTGGAGCAAAGAAAAGGCGGAAAAACTTGGGGATACCCCGTATTTAAAATATAAAAAATTATTGAATAAAATAAGCACAAGGTTTGAACTTTCAGATATTCTCAGGGAAATGCAGGGAGAATACAGCACATCACATTCATATGAAATAGGTGGGGATTTATCATATATCGATTCTATAAGCATAGGCAAACTAGGCATAGATTATGAATTTAAAGACAATAATTATATAATAACAAAGATTTACAGCGGTGACCTATCCAATGAAAATGAAAAATCACCATTAATTTATACAGATATAAAAGAAAATGACATTATAAAATCTATAAATGATACCGATTTGGATAAAGAAAATAATCCTGATAAAATACTGTTAAACCATGCAAATGAAATAATAAAAATAGAAATAAAAAGAAATAATGAGGTTAAAAAATACTATGTTAAAACAATGAGTGATGAAAAATATTTAAGGTACCGTGAATTTGTTGAGAAGAATAGGAAATATGTACATGAAAAAACCAATGATAGAATTGGATACATACACATACCGGATATGGGAATGAATGGTTTCAATGAATTTTTCAGGATTTATGACCGTGAATCCAACAGGGATGGCTTAATAGTAGATTTAAGATTCAATGGTGGTGGATTTGTATCACAGTTATTGCTGGAAAAACTAGCTAGAAAGAGAATAGGCTATGACGTTCCACGTAGAGGCATAATAACACCCTATCCTGTTGATTCCGTAAATGGCCCTATGATAGCATTAACAAATGAATATGCAGGGTCTGATGGCGATATTGGAACACATGTATTTAAATTGATGGGGCTTGGCAAAGTTATAGGCACAAGGACATGGGGAGGTGTTGTTGGCATAAACCCGAAAATAAAATTAATAGACAATACAACTGTAACACAGCCCCAGTTCGCAACGTGGTTTAAGGATGTTAAATATGGTTTAGAAAACTATGGCACAGACCCTGATATATACGTCGAAAATATGCCACAGGACTTCCTTAAAAATAATGATAAACAGCTAAATACTGCAATAAATAATATTTTAGAGGAAATAAAAAATTATAAAAAATTAGAACTTAAATAAATATATATTTCATCATTTTTTATGATATCCCGGGGTTTTATAGAATAATGGTAATATCACCTCAAAAAGGGGTTTTTACTTATTTTCCATTAATTCCGGAAACATTATATTTTATTCATTGTTAACATCTATATCCAAAAGGAAACTGTTAAAATCCATTAACTATGCACTACTTTTTTCAGAATATTATTATCCGCAATTATTCTTATGCTAGAATGTTCAAACATAAGCAACCCGGGTACATCCATTATAATGCATTGTATTTATATTATAATAAATTTTTTATTGAAGAATATAAAATGATTACAGTTGTTAAAATTTATAGCTTTATAACCTCTTCAACTTCAGGTATAATAGGCTTAAATCCTGCTTTTTCCACCTTATTTTTAAATTCCTCAGGATTTGCTGATATGGCCGGAAATGTATTGTAATGCATTGGTATAACTTTTTCTGATTTTAACATTTTTAATGCTTCTATTGATCCGTCAATGTCCATTGTATAATGCCCACCTATAGGCAATAATGATATGTCGGGCCTGTTTATATTGCCTATTAATTCCATATCCTTAAAATATGTAGTATCACCTGCATGGTATATTTTTATATTGCCCATATCAATTATATAGCCCATTGAAGCACCGGCATATAAACCATTATAACTTGATGAATGCACCGCATTAACCGCAGTTATTTTTATTCCTTTAAACTTTACCGTTCCTCCCGGATTAATATCCATTGTTTCTATTTCATTTTTTAATATCTCGGATAATTCAAAGGACGCAAGTACTGGAGCCTTTGAATTTTTTGATATTTTTATTGCGTCTCCGGCATGGTCAAAATGACCGTGCGTTAGAATTATTATATCTGGATTTAATGATTCCGCGTTAATTTTTGCAGCGGGATTTCGTTCTATAAATGGGTCTATCAGAACGTTTACATTCCCCTCTATTGAAAAACAGGCATGGCCGTGCCATATTATGTTAACCATAATGCATTATTTTATCCTATTATAAAAAAATATCCAATAAATAGGTTAAAAATTATAAATTTTATAGAACTTCACTAATTTTTACAAATCAATATGCCGGAAATAAATCCACTGAATTAAATGAAGCATTTTATCTTTTTAATATTTCAATATGTAATAAGCATATTAACATATGCCATTACGTATTATCTATATATACTATTTAAATACCTTTTACTATAGGTAAATTTAATAAAATTTTACCTTTTATATATGAAAGTTTATATATAAAAAAATACATTTATTTACTGAATAAATTTATTTTATGTATAATGAATTCCTGTTTAATTCCTTAATTGATCCATAGCCTGCAAGTGCCATTTCTAGATCCATTTCAGACCTTAGCTGATCCATATAGCGTTCAATTCCACGCTGGCCGGCTACGGCAAGTGCATATGCATATGGCCGCCCTATTAAAACTGCATCTGCACCCAAAGCTAAAGCCTTCACTGCATCCGCAGCATGCCTTATTCCACTGTCAAATAATATGGTTCCCTTTATTTCATTATTTTTTGTTATTTCATTTAATGCATCTATGGAAGAAATAGCACCGTCTACCTGCCTTCCGCCGTGGTTTGATATTACAACGCCATCTGCCTTTAATTCAAAGGCTTTTTTTACATCATCATATGACGATATTCCCTTAATCATTAATGGCAGATCTGTCCATTTCCTTATATCCTTAAAATCATCCCATGTGAATGCAGGATTAACGTATATGCTTAAAAATTCTTCAATGGATTCTTGAATATTTTCTTCAGGATTTTTATCCAAGCGTGATCTAAATTCCGGGTCTGTTAAATAATTTGCTATTCCCTCACCGTATAGAAATGGAAGATATGCATTTTTTAAATCAATTTCACGCCATCCAAGCATTGTTGTGTCAACTGTTACTATTATTGCACCGTATCCTGAATTTTCGGCACGTTTTATCATGCTCTTCATTACCTTTTTATCCCTTCCAGGATAAATCTGGAACCATTTCTCACTATTGGGATTTTCCTTTGCTATTTTTTCTATGCTTACTGATGAAACAGTGCTCAGGACAAAGGGCATTTTTAGGTTTGCTGCTGCCTTTGCACTTGCCATTTCTGCATCCTTATTTAATATTGACTGGACTCCTATTGGTGCAAGTATAAATGGCGTGTCATATTTTTTATTGAATAATTCTATAGATATATCCCTATTATCAACATTTCTAAGATATCTCGGCCTTATTCTGTATCTAAAAAATGATTTTATATCCTCATTCATTGTATCCTCTGACCCGGCTGCACCCTCAAGGTATCCCCATGGCCCTGGCTTTAATGTTTCCATTGCTTTTTTTCTCCATTCATCTATGGAAACCGGCAGATCAGCATTCTCATCTGTTTTTGTATATACCCTTAATTGAGATTCCAATCCATATGTCATAATAATGCAGTTATAAACATAATATAAATGTTTATAATTAGAATTTAACAATTTGCATACTTTTTATTAATTATATCATGGGACCAAAGTTTTTATTATTATTAATTATAAAGAACTATGATAAATAAAGTAGGGATAATTGGATCCGGTGTAATGGGGCAGGGAATAGCACAGGTTTTTATGAGAAATAATTATAAAACAACAATAATAGATATCAATGATGATATATTAAAAAATGCTGTAAAAAGCATAGATTCCGGGAAATATGGATTTATTAACCTGGTTAAGAAGAATATTATAACAGAGGAACAGAAGAACAATTTTATGAAAAATTTAAAAACGTCCACGGATTATTCTTCATTAAATAACTGTGATTTGGTAATAGAGGCGGTTCCTGAAATATTAAATTTAAAGATGAAGGTATTTGAAAATATTGAAAAAAATGTCAATGACAGTGCAATAATTGCAAGCAATACATCCGGAATAATGATTTCCGAAATATCAAGAAATGTAAAAAATAAATCAAGGGTAATTGGAATGCACTGGTTTAATCCTGCTCCCATTATGAGATTAATAGAAGTTGTAAGGACAACCTTTACATCCGATGAAACATTAAATTCAGTAATCGAATTATCAAAAAAATTGGGAAAAGAACCTGCAGTAGTTAAAGATTATCCGGGATTCTTTACAACAAATTTTGTGCAGTCATGGATTAATGTGTCATTAAAATTATACGAGAAGGGAATAGCATCAATGGAGGATATAGATAAAATGGCAAAACTCGGTTTTGGATTTCCTATGGGGCCTTTTGAACTTATGGATACAATCGGACTGGATACAATAAAAGACATTGGCGATTATTTATACTCAGAAACGGGGGATGAAAATTTAATGCCATCATATTTATTAAAGGAGATGGTTTATTCCGGATATACTGGAAATAAAAATATTAAGATGAACAGCAGGGGCGGCTGGCATGATATAAAAAAATAATGCTATATTAAATATAAAAATTATATTATTAATATTCAATATTATTATATATAAAAAACAATGGTAATGAGGTGCTTTGGCTGGATTTGCTTAGGTAGTTAAGGATTACAAGGATGCGCTGATAAATACAGTATCCTAGAGTAATGAAGTTAATAAGTAATACCAAATATATTTTACAAATCAGAAAGATAATAACTATTATAATATAATAAATTATATTGGAGGGAATTTGCTATTTCTCAATAAATTCGACAAATCAGTATTAATTAATAATCTCTAATATTTTTATTTTATCACATAATGATTTTTGAATTTTTATATTTACAGGAACAATTATATATAAATCATATAATATAATTTTAAAAATTATTGATAATACATTAAAATTGCTTGATTTAATAACCTTTGAAAAGATTATATATTATTGTGCAATTACTTTACTAATGAATAATACAAATGGTAAACTACTTTTAATAAATTTAATAATGCTTTTATCGGTTACATTTACAATGCGGGCATCAACAAATATGCTTATGACCGTTGTTCCAGTATTTACAAAATATGTTATAGATGCAGATGTTTTATTTGTGGGATTAACAGCAACCTTATATGGCATAGGTGCGATGATTTCAAACGTTTTAATCAACGGAAGGATAAATATAGAAAAAACACCCAGGGTTATAGCGTTTTTCCTTTTGGTAATGACTGTGGGCATATTCTTTTATGTATTATCAAACAATATTTATGAGGTTCTAATTCTATCGACAGTGACAGGATTGTCAATGGGGGTTGTGCAGCCATTATTAATGACCGTAACAAATGTTATAGCGCCCAAAGATAAAAGGGATAAGTATATAGCAGCATATACGGCATCATTGTCGCTGAGCTTAATATTTGGAGTTATTATGGAGGGCCTGATAGTATCTTCCATAAATATAAGATATGCATTTTTAATATTCTTATTCATATCATTGGCATCAACAGTATTAATGTTCTCACTGTCAACAAAAATAAAAATGAATTTAAAGAAAAGAGATAGACTAACATTTAAGGAAATAATAAAAAAAGCATCATATTCATTAAAACAGGGAAAGGTTTTATTTGCATTATTCGGAAATATAGCATATGCATTTCCATTTATTTTATTAATAACATATGGTTCAATAATGGGAAAGGAATATAATGGTATAAACCCGGATATATTCTTCTATCTCCTTGCATTATTCTATGGCGTTTCATTCACTGCAAGGTTAATATTGTCATTTAAAAGTGTAAAAAACCACGAAGTTTTAATGTATGCATCATTTGCTGCAACAATTATTGGTTATTTATTGCTTGGCATAGATGCAGGAATAGTAATGTTTATAGGTGCACTGTTAATACTCGGATTCCCACACGGTGCAATATATCCAACGGCAAGTTATTATATCGCATCCAGTGTTGATATAGAGGACCTTAATGTTGTTTATTCCGTATTTGTACTTATAATGGATATAATAGCATTTATGATACCTTTTGCATTCGGCTTAATATCAACATTATACAATATAAGAATGGCTATTTATATAACTGCAATACCAATGATACTGCTATTAATGGCCTCAGTATTGTTTAATGTAAGGGATAACAGGGCAATTAAAAAATCTGCAGTGGCGCAGAAAAATTAAATTTATTTTAAATATCTGTCAAACCATTTTAATTTTCTATTCAATCTATCCATCATATTTTTTGGTATGCCTGCCCTTGCGTGTTCATGGTTATCCCCTATATACCTTATTAATCCGGTATCAACATTGTTTAATTTCAGTGCAACAAAAAACTGTTCAGCCTGCTCTATCGGGCATCTGTAATCCTCCTCACCAGTTATCAGTAATGTGGGAGTTTTTACATTTTTAACATAGCTTATAGGAGAAAATTTCATTAATTTGTCCATAGATTCCTTTTTATATGGATCATCTATATTTAGTTGCATTGTATTGAACCAGAAGCCTATATCACTGGTGCCCACCATGCTGAATAAATTTGATATGGATCTTTCTGAAATCGCCGCCTTAAACATATTTTCATGTGAAACAATCCAGTTTGTCATAAAGCCACCATATGAACCACCTGTTAAACCAATATTATCATTTATTCCATATTTTTCCTTGGCTATTTTTATGAATTTTTTTATAAAATCTAAATCAGCCCCTCCCCAGTTGCCAACACATGCTTTTTCATAATCTTCGCCATAGCCTGTGCTTCCAGGAGGATTTGAGAATAATATGTTATAGCCATTATTATAGAAATAATTGAATTCAATAACATATGAATTGCCATAAGCCGCCTGCGGGCCGCCATGTATAAACAGTATTGATGGTGAATCCTTTGATTTAAACATAATAAAGGCTTCTCCGCCATCAATATCAATTGTATCTGCCCTTATACCTTTTATATTTTCATTTATATTATATGAATCACCATATTTTATTACTGACGGGCACTTCATTGTTGAATATACATAGCTTAAATTTTTATCAATGTCAAAATCTATTATATCCTGATGATCATCTGTTAATTTTTCTATTTTATAATTTTCATCTATTTTATATACATATGATGAGGATTTTTTCTGCCCCATTGCATATAAATTATTGCCATAAAACTTCATTTTATAACTTGCCGATGAGAATGAATCCGATATTATTGACCTGTTTGAATCATTTCCTATTAAAATTTCCTTATTTTCTTCCGGATATATTATTTTGTTGAGTGCCCATGGCGTATTATTTTCATGGCCTGAAAAAACAATTTTTCCATTATCGGATACTGTAAAGCCATTTATATGGTATGAATTATTGGTAATTTTTTTTATTACCTAGCCATTTAAATCAATTTCATATAAATCTGCCAGGCCATAATCATCATTATTTTCTGTTGTTTCTATTATAATCCTTTTATTTATTCCTATTCCATTAACATCAAAATTTCCTGAATATATCTTTTCTACTTTATTATTAATTTTATACAGTGAATATCTTGATCTTATTAATCCCCTTCCATTGAATCTGTATTTTATTTGATTTGCCTCAAATGGCTCTGTATTATCGGAGTTTTCAGAGGCAATAACAAATATATTATCATTATAAATTTGATAATCTTTTATTTTATAGAATGTTGCTATGGTTTCAGGTTCTGATAATTCATTTAAGGCCATTAATGATTCATTTTCCTTTGAATATTTTATATAATATAATTTATTGTTTATATACTTGGGCGACCTTTCATTTTCATTATGCGTCAACTGAAGCATTTTTTTATCCTTTATTCTGTAAATTAAAGAATGATATTCATTATTCTTGATATATTTTACTGAAAAAAACACTGAATCATCAGATGAAACTATCTCATTTGCATATCTCACATTATAGGCTTCATTACTATTCATTATCGCTTATTCTATTTTAATATTAAAATTTTAATTATAAATTATATTGCAAAAAATTATATTTTATTTTTTAATTATGCAGAATGAAAGTTATAGACGGGCATAAAAAAGAAAATATACATTTTAAATGGAATAAAAATTTAAAGCCCATAGAATACATAGAAAGCAATGAAACCTTTAAAATAAAGATCCCTGATTCTTCAACAGACCAGATAAAAGAGGATTTTAACGATGAAGATGCAAAAAATATAGATGTTTCAATGTTGGATGCTGCAGTCGGGCCATTTTATGTAAATAATGCTGAACATGGGGATACATTGAAAATAACCATAAATAATATAGATACAGGCAGTTTTGGATGGTCACAGACGCTGCATAATTTCGGGCTTTTAGCTGATGAATTTTCTGATGAATTAATAATATGGGAAATAAAAAACAATAAAATAAAAAGCAAAAGAAAAAATTTCTTGGAAAATATGTCATTTGATGTTAAGCCATTTTTAGGCATAATAGGCACTGCACCTGAATCCGGTGAATTCCCGATGATACCGCCACAGAGGTTTGGCGGCAATATGGATAATAAACATTTAAAGAAAGGTTCTGTACTGTATTTGCCGGTAAATGCTTCAGGAGCTTTAGTATCATTTGCAGATCCCCATGCACTCCAGGGAGATGGTGAGGTAACCGGAACTGCAGTGGAAACATCATGTGATGCAGAAATTACAGTAGAAGTTATAAAAAATTTAAGGACAGATTATCCAAGAATAATAAGCTATGAAAATGAGAACATTTCAGGGAGATTTGTAAACACAATGGGAATAAATAACAATATATATGAAGCTGCGAAAACAGCAGTAAAGGAAATGATAAAATATTTAGAAAATAAAGGATTCAAAAAGGACGAGGCATATATATTATGCAGCATCATAGGCAATTTAAAGATATCTGAAATTGTAGATGTGCCAAACTTTGTTGTTACAATGTCAATGCCTGAACTATGAAAAATAAATTTATAAATTGCGGATTATTAGACAGGCATTAGGTAATAAAATGTTAATATCTGTTATTAGGTTATCCAGTTATTTTTCTTTTATTTATTAAATTCCTTTATCGTAGTATTATCCTATAAAACACGGGATATAATCTTAATTATGTTATAATTATATTTTTATAATCAGCAAAAATATGAAAAATCATAAAAAAATTATATCATGTAATTATTGATATATATTTAGTCCATCTATAAGGGTTTGAAATATGATTTGAAATTAACATGGGCTTATAAATCTATAATAAACCATGATAATGGAATTATAGGACGTGCATCTCTGTGGGAATGGCTATTAACTGGTATTCAATCAGGCCTTTCATAAAACTTAAACTAAATATATATTATTAATTATTCAAAAAACATTTTCTGGTAACCATAAACCATTGGATTTTCTAAAAGCATCGATTTTTTATTATCTATTTTTATCTTTTTATAATTTTCCAGGAAATCATTTAATGCAATGTTAGCTTCTAACCTTGCTAAAGGGGCGCCTATGCACATATGCGACCCTCTTCCAAATGCAATATGTTCATTTTTATCCCTTAAAATAAATTTATCTGCGTTATCAAACATATCTTCATCCCTGTTGGCAGAACCAAGGAATAATGATAGTCTTTCCCCTTTATTCATTTTTACGCCATTTATTTCTGTATCCTCTTTAATAAATCTATGTGGCAGGAACTGGATGGGTGAATAATACCTTAATGTTTCCTCTATAAAACTATGTAAATCCCTATCATTATTTAAATTTTTCATAATATCATTATTATCTGATAAAACCTTTAGCATATTAGTTATTAAATTTGTTGTGGTTTCATTGCCTCCTATTATTAATAGCATTATGTATCCTATTTTTTCCCTTATATCAAGATTTTTATTATTTACAGACCCACTATTTATTACCGATATAATACCATTGCTATAATTTCCAGCAAATAGCTCTGACAATTTATTAACCATGTAATTATTAACATTATCAAAATTTTTATCCCTTTTATTGCCTATTATGTAATCAGACCATTCCTTGAATTTTGACCTCTCAGTTTCAGGAATGCCCAGTAATTCCGATATAACACTGACAGGCAGTTTCACTGCATAGTCTTTAACAATGTCTGAATTAGCATTTAAATTGTTAATAAGTTTATTTGATATATCAGCTATATTTGATTCCATATTGTTAATTTTTGTTGCCATAAAATACGGTGCTGTTATATTCCTGTATTCCTTATGTTCCGGGTTGTCCATATTTATGAAGCTGAGGCCGCCATTCCCACCGGCGTATTCAGGATTTGATGAGAATATATAATCATGCATCAGTGCATATTTGCATGCTTCATAACTGTATATCTCCCAGCATTGGTTGTCATTGTTATATACTATGCCGCCATTATTCCTAACCTTTCTATAATATTCAAAATTTTTATCATGCATAATATGATTATTAAAAAAATAGCTTAAAGATTTTGTTTATATTAAAACTAAACAGTTTTTAAAATCTAATTTTTATATATCATAATATTAAAATTATTATAATATAATTATATTAAATAATATATGTTGAAATTAATTATATTCTCTGATGATTTAACGGGTGCGTCAGGAGTTGCGTCAATGATTAACAGTTGCATAACAGTTCCATATTATAATATTAATAAACTAAATTTAAATTGTTTTACTTATGTTTCAGTTGACCTTGAAACAAGATTTTCAGATGATGCCACGATAAAACATAGAATTAATGATGTATTAAAAAATCTTAACGATGTAAAAATAGCATTAAGGATCGATAGTGAACTCCGTGGAAACATTAATGGCTATTTCAATGCATTAAGCAATTATAATTTTATATTAACTGATACAATGCCCGGGTATAAAAGGTATACAGTTAAGGGTAAAACCGTATATAAAAACAAAAGTATAGTTATAAAAAATATTTTAAATGCAGATAATGTAATAATTATGGATTCATATAATATAAATGATTTAAAGAGTATAGCTGAAGAATGCATAAAATTTAATTATATGCCAGCTGATCCCGGGATTTTAATATCAATGTATTCGGTGGAATTATGAAGATATCAATCCTGATAGGAACTTATAGAGATAAAACATTAAAACAGATCGATTATTTAATAGGCCATGGAATAAAATTAAGGAATTTTAATGAACCATTAAGCGATATTGATTTATACGCATTTAAATTGGATTATGATTATATGAAAATTGATGAAAAATTTATAAAAAAACTGTTAAATTATGATTATATCATTATAAGCGGGGGTGAAACTGCATTTTATATTTTAAATAAGGCAGATTTTGTTTACATAGAAAATAAAAAGGATATTATGCCATTAATATCCACAGGAATAATAAAAGGTGGATTTTTTAACAATAAAAAATTAATATTAAAGGGTGGCAACATAGGTAATGATGATGTATACCTGAAAATAATAGATTATATAAAAATAAATAGCCTTTAACAATACATTGCTATGATAGGTGTAACATTAGGTGACCCATCGGGCATAGGACCGGAAATAACGGCAAAATCACTGCCTGAATTAATTAAAATGAATGTAAAATTAACATTATTCGGTAATAAAGATAATTTCATTGAGATTCTAAACCTATTAAATATCAATGATGATATTTTAAATAAAATAGGTTTTGTTGATATAGAATCTGATAATAAAATAGAATATGGAAAAATAAATAAAAATTCAGGGCAAATAGCAATAAAAAGCATAGAAAGAGCTGTTGAATACGCATTGAACAATAAAATAGATTCTATTGCAACAGCACCTATAAATAAGGAAGCAATAATACTCGCAGGATCAAAATATATTGACCATACAACAATGTTAAAGGAACTAACAAAATCAAGGTTTACAACAACTATTTTTGAAGTTAATGATCTAAGGATAACATTTTTATCAAAGCATTTATCATTATACGATGCGGTAAAGTATGTTACAAAGGAAAATGTTTTCAATGCAATAATTTTAACTGATAAAAGCTTAAAATTACTTGGAATAAAAAATGGAAAAATTGCGGTTGCAGCTTTAAACCCGCATGGTGGTGAAAATGGCCTATTCGGAAATGAAGAGATTAATGAAATAAAACCTGCAATAGAAGCTTTAAAAAATAAAATGAACGTTTATGGGCCCATACCGGCTGATTCTGTATTCCATTATGCATCCATGGGCAAATATGACATTGTTTTATCATTATACCATGACCAGGGCCATATTGCAGCAAAAACATATGATTTTGACAGCACAGTCAGTATGAATATTGGATTGCCATTTTTAAGGACATCCGTTGACCATGGAACGGCATTTGATATTGCCGGGAAGGGCATGGCTGAAAATAAAAGCATGCTCGAAGCAATATTAAAAGCAGATAAGTATGGAAATGAATACAAAAAGAACTATAAAAATTTATAATATCATCTTATTCCAAATTTCGATGCTATTTCAACAACGTCCATAACATATTCCCTGAAGTATTTTAATACATCCCGGGATGTTATTATGCCTGTCAGTTTATCATTGTCTATTACAAGGAGCCTCCTTATGCCCTTATTTGCCATTAAATCTGCAACCCTATCCATTGGAGTATCAGGTTTTACATATGTTAATGGCGATGTCATTATTTCTTTCAATTTTACTTTTTCTGGATTAAGGTTTTTTGAGACAACCTTGTTTATAAAGTCCCATTCCGTCACTATGCCCTTAGGTATATTATTACTGCCAACTATTACGTAGCCATTGTGCTTTTCAGACATTACAACTGAAGCTTTTAATGCACTGACATTTTCATCAAGCATTTCGCCGTTTTTCCTCATTATATCTTCTGCATAGAGTACCATACTTATATATCCTTAATTTATATATAAAATAAATGTTGTTTACAAATCAATATACTGGAAAGAAAGCCACTGGATTTACTGTGTAGCTTAATTCCAGGGAATAAACATATATACAATATGAAAGCCCGCCTGGGACCAGCCAAATTCAAATTTTTCAGGAAATTTATACATAAAAGTTAAATACAGCATTATTTATTAATATTTTGAATTTATAATTTCATGTATAATTATCCTTTCTTAGTTTTTTCAGTACCGGTATAAATCCTAAAATGGAGATGGAAAATATCGGTATCAACAAAACAGTTTCATATACAGAATAAATATCTGCTATGAATATAAGTGATGAAAGAGAAATGAGCCTTCCTGCAACAATATAGTATTCCCGGTTAATCCAGTATTGCCTTGTTACATTAAACTGGTCAAGGTAATGCATAAATTCTGTCATGCCAAGGTTAGAAAGTGGCGTTAAAAAAAACATTATTGAAGAAGATGCAATAAAAATAATAAAAATATTATCTATATTCTTAAAAATAAATGTAAATGATGCAAATATAATTACTGAAAATGCTATTAGTACAAATTTTTTTATTCTGTAATAAAGAAAAGGTGCCATAGAATTAGATATTAATGATGTTACTGCTATAATTGTTCCATATAAACCTGCAATTATATAACTGTTTGAGATAAGAAATATATAAACTGGCAATACAGTGGACATTATTATACTCATTATATAGGATGAAAAGAAAAATAATCTGAAAACATTGTAATTATTTTCACTTATTTCTGTTTCAGATATTTTGAATATGCCTCCTTTCTCGCCGCTTGAATTTATAAATAATGCTGAAATGCCCGTAAAAATTAATAAAATGGATGATAATATAAAATCATTAAAATATTTGTATATGCCGGCATATGATGAGTATGCAATCAAAAAACCTCCGGCAAGTGGCGCAATAAGTGATGTTATTCCTGATAATGCAGAGTTTACAGATAAAAATTTAAATCTTTTTGTTTTTCTGGATATTTGCAGAGTGAACGTTGCATTGCCCGCCCAGAATATTCCCGAGGGTATGCCGTATAAAAAACCAAAAAGAATTGCATTGCTGGATAAAAAATTATTTAGAAACAGGCTTGCAATTACCAGTGAACGCAGTATTGCCCCTGAAGAATATAAAAATTTTGCACTTATATATTTAATAAAGTATGTACTTATTATAAATAATAATAACTGTGTAAATTGCATTGAAATCTGGAATTCTATTACATTTATTATGTTATGATCTGAAAAAAACATTATATTAACAAAAATATTAAAAAGGCCATTTGAGAATGAAAATAAACCATATGACATATAATATAAAACCGGATCAGAAAAATATGATTTTATCATAATATAATGCCTGAATAAATACACTTTATTATTATCTATTATTTATAGTTGCCTTTTTTTATTTATATAATATTATTATAATATATTATTAAAATTATAAATTATTTTATCATTAATATCCAATTCATCTGAAAACTTTTTAAAATATTTTCCTGTTAATTTTGCATCGCTCTTATCATCAATTAATCCAAAATGCAACTCCAAAGGGCGCCAATCGTATGGTGGGTTATTCTTATTTTTAAAATCAGAAAAGCACTATTCAAAGGCCCCAATGGCTCCATTTGCACGTGCCATGTAAATCTTGATATGCTTTCCTCATAAAACTGGTCACTGCTGAATCCAAATTCCTCCAGCATAATTTTTATATCATTATTATTGATGTAAATATTTAAAAGAGAACCATATAAATACCTATGCTTTATTATATCATTATCATATGTATAAATATGAAGCCCAGAATAATCCGAATATCCGTTAATATTTACCGGTTCCTGGAGATATGACATAATATCACCGGATGATGCAATATGTTTATTGTCTATAGATTTAACCGTGTTATAAAATGCATATTCAAGCAATAAAGCCTCCTTACGCAATTCAGACCGTTACCATATACATCTATAAAATCCTCATCCAATATAAAAACACGCAAAAAATTTATGCCCAGATTTTTGACTTTGTTTATATAACCTTCTATACCTTTTTCATCCCAGTTTTTCCACATTTTTATGTTATTTTTAGATGGCCGGAAATTAACTCAGAGCAAAAAATTATTTATAATATAATGTATTTATTAATTTATATTAAATTTTCTTTTTTATATTGTATATGATATAAAACTATTTTATTAAAAACAGTTAAATATCTTTACTGTAATATCATATTAATGATAAATGGTGCTGTCACTAAATATATTTACGATAATTTTGGAAGACCTGTAAAAAGCTTAAGGATCCAGTTAAATGCAATATGCAACTTCAACTGCATATTCTGCCACATGGAGGGCACAGAGAGAAACATAGCATATATGACCCCTGAAGAGATAGAAAATATTGTCAGTATATCGGCAAATCATGGCGTAAATAGAATAAAATTCACTGGCGGGGAGCCATTATTGAGGGAAGACATAGTAGATATAGTAAAAAGGACAAGAAAGCATATTGATGGCAGTATATCATTAACAACAAATGGTGTTATGCTGCCAAAACTGGCACATAAATTAAAGGAAGCTGGATTGGACAGAGTAAATATATCCATGCACGCAATAGATGAATATAACTTTAAATTTATAACAAATACTGAAAAGAAAGATTTTTTGCCAGTAGTTAAGGAAGGCATAAAGGCTGCACAGGATGCAGGCCTTGGACCAATAAAAATAAACTTTGTTGTCATGAAGAATATTAATGAAAATGAAATAGACAATATGATAGATTTCTGTGCTGAAAACAACTGCATTTTGCAGTTAATAGAATTTGAGGCAAATAAAGAAAAGGAAAAAAGTTATGAGTATTTAAAATACCATGTTGATATAAGGCCTATAGAAAATAAAATAAAAAAGAAAGCATTATATGTTGAGCATAATGACCTGCATAACCGTGAGCGTTATTTAATAAACACGGATTATGGAAATGTAAAAATAGAATTTGTTAAGCCAATGCACAATACAGATTTCTGCAAACATTGTACAAGGCTAAGGGTAACTGCGGATGGCAATTTAAAAACCTGCTTATTGCGTGAAAATGATTATTTTAATATAAAGGATAAGTTAAATGATGAAAAATTATTAAATGATGAATATATTAAAGCTGTAAAATCTAGGATACCGTACTGGAGGTAATTATGAAAATAAAAATACTGTATTTTGCACATGTGAGGGATATCACGAAAAAGGAATACGAAATTATAGATATAAATTCCGGCAATATGGATGAAATAAAAAAAATTATATTCAATAAATATCCGGAAATAAAATATGAAAACAATCTGCTTATAGCGGTAAACGACGAATATTATAATAATCAAAAAATAAAGGAAAATGATGCTATAGCATTTTTCCCCCCGGTAAGCGGTGGATAATACCTATAAATGGTGAATAATACGTCAAAACATATAATGGAAGGCTTTGATAAATTTATATCATATGATGATGCAATGAATATTTTTGATTCCATGAACTGGAAATACCCTGGTAAAGAAAATATTAATATAAATTCATCGTTAAACATGATATCATATGACAATGTATATTCAGATCAGGATATACCTGAGTTCAATAAAAGTGCCGTTGATGGCTACGCCCTAAAATCATCCGATATAATAAATGCAGCAATAAACAATCCTGCAATGCTAAAGGTCATAGGCTCATCGGAAGCGGGAGAAAAATTTTCAGAAAAAATAAAGGAAAATCAGTGTATTGAAGTATACACTGGATCAGAAATACCGGATGGCGCCGATGCAGTTGTTAAGGTAGAGGACACGGAAAAGCATGGTGATTATATCTATGTTTATTCATCATTAAAACATGACAATATTTTTAAAAAGGGCGAGGATATAGCAAAAGGCTACAAAATTTTAGAAAAAAATGAGAGAATATTGCCGCAGCATATTGCAGCAATGGCATCTGTAAGAATAGATAACATAACTGTATATAAAAAAATAAAAATTGGAATAATATCAACAGGCAATGAAATTGCAAATAAAAAAATAGTTAATTCAACAGGGATATTGTTAAAAAATTATTATAATAATAACAATTTTATTGAAACACTGGATGGTGGAATATACAGTGATAATGCACATGATATAGTAAAAGGAATAAATAATATAATTAATGCATGTGATATAATAATAGTAACTGGAGGCACAAGCCTTGGCAGAAAGGATATGACAACAGATGCAGTATCATCATTAGGTAAATTGTTATTTTCAGGAATAGCGATAAAACCAGGAAGGACAATGGCCATATTCAATGTAAATAATAAACCTGTTATCTCTGTTTCAGGACTTCCGGTAGCCGCATTACTTTCATCTCTAATTTTTATAAACAGGTATATAAAAAATATTTATAATTTTGATTATTACAAAAAAATTACAGGCATACTCGATGAAAACATACACAATAAAATAGGGTTTACATTATTCCAGATATGCAGGGCATACGAAACTAATAATAAAATCCATATACTTCCATTAAAAACAACAGGTTCCGGAATATTATCAACAATAATATATGGCAACTCTATTGCAATGGTTCCGGAAAACCTTGAGAGTATTGAAAATAATAAATATGTAACTGTTTATATGTTGGGTGATATAAAATGGGATTGATATTTCATGATTTAATAAGTTTTAATGATGCATTTAATATAATTAAAAACAATATAAAAAAAATTGATGGGCATGAGGATGTATGTGTGGTTGATTCTGCAGGGAGAATTGCTGCCGATGATATATACAGCAATAATAATCTGCCGCTGTTCTCAAGGTCGCAGGTTGATGGTTATGCAGTAATTCTTGAAGACATTAAGAATGCCGATTATAATAATCCGGTAAAGCTTATTATGTCAGGAGAAACATACATAGGTGAAAAGGGCATAATGCATCCTGGCAAGGGAAAATGCATTAAAGTTCCAACAGGTGGCGTTATACCTGTAGGTGCCGATGCAATGGTTCCATTTGAGGATACAAAGGAAGATGGAAATGAAATCACATTTTTTAAATCCGTTCCTAAATTCAATGAAATATCTAATTCCGGAATAGATGTAATAAAGGGTGAAAAGATAATAAATAAATACACAATATTAAACACAGGCCATATATCCGTTTTATCCTCCATAGGCATAAAAAAAATAAGGGTTTTTAAAAAAATAAAAATAGGAATAATATCAACAGGAAATGAATTATTAAATCCCGGCGATCCATACATAGATGGAAAGATATACGAATCAAACAGCATAGCCATAAGAGCTGAACTTTCAAAGTACAGTGCATTCAGTGTTAAAAATTATGGCATTATAAAGGATGATTATGGTGAAATAAAAAATATTATAGATAGATCGGTAAATGAAAATGACGTAACGGTAACAATAGGAAGCACATCTGCAGGTGATAAGGATATGGTCTATAAAATTTTTGGCAATTATAATCCTGGAATAATATTTCATGGCGTAAGGGTAAAACCAGGAAAGCCATTTGTTTTTGCAAAAAATGATAATAACATGCTTTTTGGTGTGCCAGGATTCCCGGTATCATCTATGATGATTCTTTATTCGCTGGTTATACCAAATTTATTTAATATGCTAAATTGTAACTATAATAATCCTGGAGTAAATGCGACAACAAAGGAAATATTTGAACTGCACAGTGGGAATACGGATTTATTGTTAATAAAGCTTTTAAAGAGAAATAATGATTATTATGCATATCAGGTCCGTGGCAATTCCGGTTCCATATCAAGGATAATGAGGGCCACAGGATTTTCTATAGTGGAATCAAAATCAGATTATTTAAGGGAAAATGAAAAAATAAATGTTAATTTATTTTCATATAATATGCCTGAAATTTTAATTTATGGAGAATATTCACCATTAATGGAAAAAATGCCATATAATATAATGAATAAAACCATATCTGTTGAATCAAATTACAATAATATATTAAGGTCTATGGAAAAAAACGAGGCAGATTTATATATATCAAATAATGATGTTAAAAATGCCAATTACACTGAATTTAAATTTAATATTCCGGTTGCATTAATATATAATGACAGAAATTATAAATCAATTGCAGTTTTATATAAAGGATCCGGGTTATATGATTATTCCATAAAAAATATAAAAAATAATAATATAACATATCTTGACAATACAGATGTGATATGCGATTATGTTAAAAATAATAGATGCGATGCTGGCATAGTATATTTGAGTGATGCATTAAAATATTCCATGGATTATGATAATATCGGCAATATACCATTTTATTATTATTTATATAAGAAAAGCAGGTATTATAATGAAATTAAATCATTTTTTGATGATATAAATGATGGCAGTAATATTCGCTAAGAATAGTGAAAGATTAAAAAATAAGCATAATATGGAGGTATGCGGTGAAACCATGATAAACCGCATATCCCGAATTTTATATGAAACAAAGATTTTTGATAGCATAATATTATTTACAAAAAATTATTCACTGGAATGCAATAACTGCAATACTGTATGTGATTATACTAATGGAATATTAATAGATTCCATATTATACTGCATAAAAACATATAATAAATTCCTTGCAGTGGGCGGTGATATGCCCTTAATTGATTATGATATTATAAATAAATTAATTAAATCATATAATGGAAAAGCAATTGCATATAGGAACAGCAATTACTATGAGCCTTTATTTTCAATATATAATATGTCCATATACAATAATTTAAAAAAATACAGGGATTCTGGAAATGGAAGCATAAGCAAGTTTATGTCAATGTATAGTATTAATTATGTTGAAATAAATACATTAAAATTAAAAAGCGTTAATTATTATAATGATTTATTGATAGTAAGAAAATATTTAAACTGCATCTAATATTATTTTAATTATTTTATTTAATTCATCCGGGTATTTTATGCATTTATTATTATAAGTTCCATTATTTGCCTTTATTATATAATCATATTCATATTTTTTAATGTATTCCTCATCGCCGAGGACAAGAAATTTTATTGCATTTTTATAATTTTTAAAGCTTTCTATTATTGCAATATCTGCATCCCCGCTTATAATATCGTCAATATATGATTTTTTTCTTGCCATCTTATACGTTTTTGTAGGGGTTAGGCCATAAGTAATGTAAGCACCGGCATTTTCCATTTTCCATGTATCCTTATTTTCTGTATCCAGCGATATATTATCATGTGGTATTCCCTTTATATACATTATTTTATATTCCGGGCTTAACGTTTTTATTATATTTTCAATTATGGTTGTTTTCCCGGATGAGGAGGATCCAAAAAATGATAGGATTTTCATAAAGGCATATTAAAAAAAAATATTAAAATTTATTTACAGGAATAAATGATATCCCAGTGCAAAATTCATTGCTGCTGCAAACATCAGATACATTAACCATACACCTGTTATAAGCTGGAAAAATGCCTTTGACCTTGCCCATGTTTTTGAATGCGCAAGGCTTGCAGGTATATCATTTATATATACAAATGCCAGCAGTACAAACAGTATTCCAACAGGTATATCCTTGCCTAAAAAGAATATAACGGCACCTGTTATTGAGATCCACAGAAAACCAATGGCCATGAAACCATCTACCGTTGTGTCAGCATCCTTATATTTGTTATAGCCAAGGGCAAACCAGTGAACACCGTATGCCGTAAAGGCCAAAGCAGCCATATACAGTATAGGTGATGACCTGAAGGCATGGAATATTGTTAATCCGAGCCAGAGATAGGTTCCAGCCAGAAATTGCATGAGCCCGGGCATCATTATTCCCCATAGGCCCATAGAATGGTTAACCTTTTCATTCATTTCTTTCGGATATTTAAACAGGCCGGCACCACCGAAAACAAAATAACCTATTCCGAGACCAAAAAATCCAACCGCCAGTGGAGGCAAAGCTGCGTACATATTTATCGATATATAATTTTATAGTTAATTACTAACATTATTATACTTATAAGTATTACATTTTCATGGCAAAAAAAGAGATGTATCCAATTGAGAGAAAGATGGGTGAGGATGACCTGAACAGGCTGATAAGAAGCCTTGAGA
>JAJZZM010000001.1:282188-300088 GCA_021797555.1 Thermoplasmata archaeon | reverse complement strand
GGCAGTTGTATGACATATTTGTCTTTCCATTGACAAACCATTTATAGAATGGTTTGTTTGAATCATCCAGAACCCTATCAAAGGGCCTGAACCAGTCTATTATTTTAGCCTTTTCATTCCAGAAACCGTCCATATCTGTAAGCGATCTATTATACTCCTCAAAATATTTGCTCATATGGACCTTGTATTTTTCATCCATAGGTAACGTTTCTACCATAATTAAATATAAAACTAAACAGTATTTAAATTTTTATGCAAATAAATATAATAAAAATACGTTGATTGACTAATTAATTTTAGCACTATTAGTGGTAGGATTATGGTTTCATTGCTGATAAAATATCACTTTATCAATAAAAAAAACTAAACAGTATTTAAACTTTTATGCAAATAAATATAATAAAAATACGCTGATTGGCTAATTATTTTTTAGTTTGTCAACCAGTTTAGGGACTACCGTAAATAAATCTCCAACGATTCCATAATCACATTCCTCAAATATGGGGGCATTTTTATCCTTATTTATTGCTATTATAGTTTTTGCATTTCTTATTCCAGCCAAATGCTGGATCTGACCTGATATGCCAAGTGCTATATAAAAATCCGGCTTTACCTTTTTGCCTGATAGGCCTACCTGTTTGTCCTCTGATAACCATTTATAATCAAGGCATACCGGTCTTGATCCTGCTATTTCACCATGCAGTGCATCAACTAATGGCATAACCTTTTCTATATTTTCCTTGCTGCCAAGGCCACGGCCTATTGAAACTATCACCTTCGCCTTTGTTATATCATTTCCACCGGTATTTTTCTTTTTTTTGCTTAATATTTTGTATCTGCTATTTTTTAATTTTGCATCTATTAGATTTGACCTTTTGTCTACTTTTTTTGCTTCATATATGCCAGGTGCAACAGTAAATATTTTAAAATCTGTTTCTTCAGTCAATACACTTTTGCCGCCATAGAAAAATCTCTTTGTTACAACCTTATAATCATTTTCAAACGAAAATATTTCAGGCATGCATTTTTCATTTAATTTATCTGATAATATTCCTGCTATCTGCCTTCCAAGGTTTGTTGAGGAAATAAATATATAATCATATTTATTTTTATTGTATAATTCAATTAAATATTCGGATATATTATCAGAAAATCCATCATTATATTTATAAACATTGTTCGCACCATAATCCAGAACTTCACTATTGCAGAAAACATCAATATCCATTTTTTTATAAAAATACGATATTATCTCCTTTAAATTGTCCGCATCATCTGAAAATATTAGGCATCTCATTTTACCACCTTTAATATTTTTGCTATTTCATCTATTCCATTACCATCTTCATATATTATTTTCTTCCTTTTATTTTCAGGCGCCTTATCGGATAATATTTTATCATCATTTTCATATTTTACATCTGTTTCCTCAATGTTTATATTTTTCTTGCCTGCAGCCATTATCTTCATTACATTAGGCAACCTTGGTTCATTAATCTCCTGTGCAACAGATATTATTGCAGGTAGTTTAGATTCCATTGTAATTTCCTCCTTTTCCGCTTCCATGGTAACATTTACATTATCGCCATCAACATCTATTTTTATTGCATTGCTTAATAAATTCATATCCAATTCTGATGCCAGCAATCCTGCCAGCAATCCGGAATATGAATCTGATGACTGGTTTCCAAGTATAATTAAATCATTCTTAATTTCCTTAATTTTATTTGATAAAACCTTGGATGTTATAATCGGATCTGATTTTTTATATCCTTTTATAATATAGCCATCATCAACGCCCATTGCATATGCCTCCTTCATGGATGATGTTGCCTTTTCAGTTCCAAATATTATCCCGGTTACCTTTCCACCGTATTTCTCCTTTAATTGAACTGCAGTTTCTATGGCATTTTTGCTCAGGACATCAGTTTTTAATGGTAAATCCTCTGCTATTACCTCATTATTCTCATTTAATCTTATCTGATCCATGTCCACAGTCTGCTTAATAAGAACTATTATATCCATACCTGGTAATAGCTGGAATAATATTTAATTTTTTTATTGGAAAGTTATTAATTTAAAAATAACAATCCATTTTTTATATATTTATTTTCAAAAATTTTTTTGTATAAATATTCCCCATGGCTTGTTTTTAATGGTAAGCCAGGAATTATTTAAATATATTCTCCGCTATTATTCCTTTCCACCGTAAGGAATACAGCATTATTGTGATTTAAAAATTTTAATTCAAGTTCTTACTTTGTATTTTATTCTTTTAAATTATTTATAAATATTTTTTAATTAGTTATATTCTCATCTTTTAATTCAGGATATAAATCATTTATTTTTTCCATATTATTTTTAAAACCTTTTATTATATTATTTATCATAAAAGACATTAATATTGTTATAATGCCTACTGCTGCAATTAAATATGGAAAATAAATAAATCCAGATAAAAATCCGAAAACAACAGCCATTAATGGTGATGAACCTGCACTGAATAATGTTGTTACAGAATTGAATCTTCCAGTTATACTATTCGGTATTCCATTTAAAACCATTGACATTAGTTTTATATTTATTAAAATTACAGTAAATCCCATGGAAAATGAATAAACAAAATCCATTATAGGTATTCTATTTATCGCTATAAGTATAAATAATATGCCAAGTAAAAATATATAAATACCAACAATTTTCATGCTATCATTTATTTTTTTAACATTTTTATTTACCGAAAGAATTCCACCCAAAATTATGCCCACTGGAAAACCTGCGATAAATAATGTATAATATATAGGCGAGGCTTTCATTATTATATATATTAATCCAGAAGAAAATACATCGATTGAAACAAAAATGCCGTTTAATATTAGGGAAAAAATTAGAAAGGGATATATTTTCTTTATAATTATAAAAACATGTTTAAATGATGCATTATTATTCCTTTTATACATTCCCTTTACATTATACTTCAATGATAATAATAATCCTATAATTGATATAATAATTAAAAATGAAACAAAATAACTATAATTTATAAATATAAAAATTCCACCGGATACTATCCCCGATAATTCCGAAATTCCGGATACTGACTGGTCAATAGATATAGCTTTATTCATATCGTTTTTATTTACTATTTCTTTGGTTATTGCATGAAAATTATCATACATAACCCATGAAATTAATGAGGAAAAGAAATCTACTATATATATTATTAAAAGTGATTTATTTATTGTTAATACCGAATATATTATTATTAAAAATATATTTATTATTATAAATAATTTGAATCTATTATATTTATCCATTAGATGGCCTTCAGGCAATACTATAATAAAATATCCCAACAAAGAAAATGCGGGAACAAGGCTTACAAGAAAAAGTGAGTGATAATGATATATGATTTCCCACATAAAATATACATAAAATGCTGTTGAACTGTATTTTGAAATATTTCTGGATATTAAATATCTGAAATAGTTTTTCCACTGTGTTTCATATAAATTATTTTTTAACATATAAGTATCTCTTATACGTAAATTTATATCTTATATATAAATTTATCACCATGGAAACCGAAAATAAATATGACATAATGATAAATGCTATCAGAAATCCTACAAAACTTAAAATTATAACGTTATTAACAAACCATGATAAAATGACTGTAACTGGAATGTCAAAACATATAAAAACAACAAGGTCAAATATATACCAGAATATATCAGAATTATTAAAAAATAATATTGTTCTTGAACCTGAAATAAAGGTAAAAAAGAATTATGTAGAAAAATATTATAGATTAAATAATAGTTTTTTTGATTTAGATGAATTTGAAATGGAAAATGAGATAGTAAAATTAAGCAATGATGATTTTAGGAATTTATTAAAATCATTTTTTTTAGCACAATCAATGAATTTAAGCATATTAGCTGAGGAAATAGATAATGTTAGTGATGAGAATATAGGTAAAATAAAAACAATTGATGGGAAGAATAAAATTCTGATGAGCTATGGCTCTGTATCAGATAGGTTTTCAACAGAGTTATTAAAAATTTATAAGGACTTTATTAAAAAATACGATGAAGAAAGTAAAAATAATAAAAACGAAAAGGAATTAAATACCTTTATGTTTTTAATGTTCCCAAATATAAAATATCTTGTTTAATTTTTTATTCAGTTATTTTCGGTTATATTTTCGATGCTTTCCCCAAAAATTTTTTTATATAAATCCTCACCATAGCTGGTTTTTAATGGCAATCCCGGTATAATCCTGAAAGTGTGGCCCCCATCTTTTTTCCTCTCCGCCATTAAAAATACTGCATTTTTATCATTTAAAAATTTAGAGGCAAGTTCATACATATGTGTTACAATGAAAATTTTTATATTTTTTTCAATTAAGGCGTTTATTATTCCTCCGGCTATTTCAGACCCTTCCCTGGCATTTGTTGCAGAGAAAGACTCGTTAAAAAATATAACAGAATTGCTTTTTATATGTTCTATTATATCATCCATTCTTTTCAGCTCCTCATCAAATTTGCCTATATTAATTTCATTGTCCTCCTCCCTCTTAAAATGTGTAAATATGCCCTTTCTTATGTCAGCATTGAAAGTATTAGATCCTACAAATAATCCGGACTGCATCATTAGCCAGGCCTCGCCAAGGCTTCTAAGAAATGTTGATTTGCCTCCGCTGTTTGTTCCAGTTATAATATATAAATCTCCGTTATCATGAATATCATTTGTAATTATTTTATCATTCAGTACAAGGGATAATGATACATCGTATAATCCGGAAAATGATAATTTATTTTCAATGCCTGGAAAACATATACTGTAATTTTTTTCCTTAAATTTGTCATAAAGATTCAATGACCCTATATAAAATCCAAGCTCTGTTTTTAGTGATTCAAAAAAGTTCATAACATTTTTTGTTGCTTCTTTCATTACATCCGATGTCCTTAATATGCCACGTTTTTTTATATTGCCTATTTCTTCTGCACCTGCTATGTCTCTTTCCGGCAGTATATATGTATAGTGCTTGTTGAATACAATATCATGCAGGCCATATTTTTTTCCATCAATATGTAGCATATAATTTATACCCTCATTTCCAGTTCCAAGTGCAGTGCTTATAAAAACCCCATTTTTAAATAATAAATTATCAAGATGTTTTTTTATAATTTTTAAATATTCATCCGTAAATTCATTTTTTATAATGGAAAATAGTGATTGAAAACCATTAGAATTAAATTTATCAGATTGCCCTGCAATATCCCTTAATTTATTCATTGTATCTATAAATATATTCAATACATCTATTGATTCGTCTATTATAAGCTCCATGCTTGTATTGTTATACCAGAAATACCTTTTTTTTGCCAGGTCTATTGAATCTGATATAATACTGTAAATATTCCTTACAGTGCTTTCATTGTTAATGCAGTCCTTTAAAACTGCCTGTCTGTATAATACTGTATCCACATCATACTCATAATTTAAAATTGTTTTCATTGCAATGTCAAACAAAAATTTATCTCCCAATGCCATGGCATTGAATATGTTGTTTAATCCAAAATCATTTATTAAATCAGTGCTATTCCATGGAAAACTAATTTTATTATTAAAATTTTTATTCCTGTACATTAAAAATACCTTCATGATTCCACCCTCTGAATTATCATATCATGTGTGACACCATATTTCCTTGCAAGTGCCATTGCATATGCGAGGCCATTGGCAGGTTCCCTTATAATTTTATGTGTCCGTATTTCAGGGTTTTCCTCTGAAACCTGGCTTACCATGCTTACTGTATTTTTTATGGATGTCAATTCATCTATAAATGTAACGTATACACATACGCAATTAATTTTTCTTATATCATCAATTATTTTTCTGCCTATATTTATTGCATCAATCAATGTTGTAGAGCTTAGCATTTCATTAATTATTACAATACTTTTCTCCGTACTGTTATCCATTATATTTTTTATCCTGATTAAATCATCTTCGAGTTTTCCCCGTAGATTATTGACATTTTCAGACCTTTCAAAATGTGTAAATATATCATCAAACAGGAAAAGCCTTGCTCTTTTTCCCGGAACCGGCAAGCCTAAATTAGCCAGGTAGTGGATCTGGGCAAATGACCTTGCGAAAGTGGTTTTACCACCATTGTTCGGACCTGTTATGACAATTATTCTCTCATTATTATTTATGCTGAAATCATTGCATATGGTTTCATTTTTTATTTTATCTGCAAGGGCTAAATTAAACCCTTCATAATTGTATATGTCATGTTTGTCCTCAGTTATTTCAGGCATACAGAAATTTAAGCCAAAATTTTTTATTTTTTCTATATACTTAAGGTATTTCAGATAAAAATTTATGTCCCTGTTAAAAGATGAAATTTTATCGTCCATGAAATTTTTATATTTATTATAATAATCAATAAGACTTTCAAATTGGTCCGGGTATAATTTTGCTACCAGTGATAATAATGCAGCCTCGACATGCCCCATTCCATATGTACTCCCGGTATTTTCATTTTTACTATTGGTATCACTGAATTTTTTAAATGCATTTTCAATTTCATTGTTATAATCCTCCTCAGATTTATATCTGCTTACTGTTACCTTTTTACCCTTTATATGCATCGAATACCTTATTTTTGATAATTCTGATTTTAGTTTTTCTGTGTCATTATAAAGTTTAATAAAAAAATTGGATTTAATATAATTGCCAACATAACTATTAAAATCTATCAAGCCCTCAGATTTTATACTGGCTCCTGATAGATCATTATATAGCATTTTTAAAGCTTCGCAGTATATTTCTACGGAATCTAATAGCCATCTCTCTTTCTGGTATTTATATAAGCTTTCTATATTTGATAAATAGCCATTCATCATTGCAATTTTATTATAATAATCCTTTATTATTGATAATATATTATTATTCATGAGGTCAGTAAATATATCCTGCCTGTATTTTATTTCATTTATATTATCCAGATGTGTATAGAATACGTATTTTAATTTTATATCATCATTTATCCCTATAATATTATCAACAATCTTATCAAGGTTTAAGTCTTTAAAAAATCCGGGTTCTTCCTGCTTCAATAAAATACCATCATTTTTGAATAATACACTTTTAAATGCCATTTTGCGCCTCCTATGATTTTACAGGAGTTATCAGCTATATAGCATTTAAGGAACTCCATCCTATGGGTATTTATTCTATTTTAATATTTTAACATTCCTATTTTTATTTGGGAATTTTATTAACATTCAATCCTGTTATGGTTATGTTTTAATTATTTTAATACATTTTTATCTCAATAAATGATATAATTATAAAATATTCATTTAATGGGCCTGGCCGGATTTGAACCGGCGATTTCTTCCGTGTGAGGGAAGCGTCATAACCACTGGACCACAAGCCCTTATAACTATATATTTAATTTTAGTATTAATTTTATGGTTTTATTGGCAACGGTGTAAACGTTAAAATAAACATGATTATAGAAAATACCCCGATGCCTATATCAAATTTGGAAATTTTCTGGTAATCGTTTAATGCTGGAGGATGCACTAAACCCATGAATATTACAAACAATGCAAGGAATAGCCAGCCTAAATAGTCATATGCTATTGTCAAAAAGAATAAAAATCCTATAAATATATAACCAAGAATATATGATTTTGATCCCATAATTCCACGGGCTATATGCCCTCCATCTAACTGGCCTGCAGGTATTAAATTCATTGCAGTTGCAAACATGCCAACCCAGACAGCAAAAACCATTGGAAATATGGGAACCTTTGTAGGCTCAAATATGCCGAATAAATTATAAATTACAGGATAATTCAATTCAAAAGGTATATAATTGCCTATAGGCTTGAATATGCCTTCAAAATACTGTGCCAGAAATAATAATGGCAGTGCAACAAGAAAACCCGCTATAGGACCTGCCGCACCTATTTCTGCCATTGCCTTTCTATTAGGTATCGGGTCCCTTAATGAAACAAAGGCACCGAATGTTCCGATTAAATATGGGAATGGTATAAAAAAAGGCAGTGAAGCATTTACATTATACCTTTTGGCAACTATATAATGTGCTGTTTCATGTACGCCCAGTATTAACATCAATGGCAGTGAAAAAAATATAAAGCCATACAACAAACTGTATAATTCCGAAAATTCACCAGGGCTGACAAAGCTTTTTGCATATATTGAACCTACATATATTGTCGATGCCAGTGTAAGTATTAGCATTATTAAATTAACACTGTTTGCCCTGTAATTCTGCTCGGGCCTTATTGTAACCTCGATATAATTTTCAACATCCCTTACAAGAAACGGTATATATCCTTCAGGAACTAGAATTTTTCTTAGTTCATCAAATTTTTCATCGATATCTGGATTATCACTTTCAAAAAAGGTAAATTTAACACTTGTTGGATTTACATTTGCCTCATAATAGTTTATTTTTGATTTAACCGTATCAACAATATATCCCAATTTTTGGTTCTCTACCTTTACTGAAGGAAACATATATACCAGCAATTAATATTAATTATAATTACTTATTGAAATATAATATAGTTTTTAACCTTTATGGTATAACAGAAAAATTTATTTTTATTGCCATGCTATACTTATAAATGGACACATTTTATGATTTTATTAATTATTTAAATAAAAACCGTGATAAAATAAAAAAAGGCATGAAAATGGATGAAACATCAAAGATCTTCAATTTTTATAATATATTATTCAATAAAAATTATTTTCCATTTGATCAATACGAAATAGAAAAAATAGATGTTGCAGCAACAGACAGCTCTGAATTTACAAGAACATTATACAATGGCAAGAACATAATCATAATACGTGGATATACATTATACAATAATGAAGTTATAAAGGATTTTAAGGCAGATATAATTCCTGTAGACCCAAATGATATAAGAAACTTTACAATATTATTAATGGAAAATTCGGAGCATTTATCAATAATAAATTTATTAAACAGCTATAGCCCGGAATATATATTTGTTGATGGCTCATTGAAAGGAAGATTATCACATAGCAATAAGCCAATGGATATAGAAAATTATGAAACTTTTATGGATGAATACTTTAAAAACCTGAAAACAATGATAAAAAAGGCATATGAAAAAAATGTAAAATTAATATTTATAGCAAAAAGCGATTATTCAGATTCATTCAGAAAATATTTGTTATCAATAGCAGAAAAGGATATATTAAATTCAGATGTAATAGAACATGAGAATAAATATTATAGCAATGACCATTATTTAATAAAATCACTTGCAAAATATAAGGGATATACACAGCCATTAATGTATAAAAAAAATTTATATGGAACGGATATTAATTATGTTACATTTGATGTTCTTCCGGATTTAAATGATCTGCCAATGAAAGTAGATGTTTTATCAAAGGAGTTTTTAAAAGAAGATTTAAACAGTAATAATAGATTAATATATAATATCGATAAAAACATAATTAATTTAATATTTTATGGATATGCCAGCTATAAGGTTTATAACATATGGCTGGTAAACGTAGACAAAAAAGTAAAATTCAGGTCAAAGGAAATGGAAAATGTATATATGAAGGCATTTGAAAGAGAAACCGGAATACCATTTTATGAAACAAGAGGTGAAAGGCGTGTCAGACTCAGAATATAATATAGTATATAATTCCAATAACTATTTCTACAATTGATATATTATGTTATCAACTATGAAGGCAAATGAGGTATTAAACCTACTAAGAATTTCAAGAAAAACACTTCATGTATATGCTTCAACAGGGAAAATAAGGTTTACAGTTATGCCCAATGGCTATTATGACTACAATGATGAGGATGTCTATAAATTATTAAATAGGGATGTTAAAAGAAAAACAGTTATATATGCAAGGGTATCAGCAATAAAGCAGAAAAACGATTTAAACAATCAGATAGAGCAGTTGAAGCAGTGGTGCTTTATGAATGGTTATACTATCAATGCAATATATTCAGATATGGCATCCGGAATATCATTTGATAAAAGGAAAGGATTCTTTAATATGCTTGATGAAATCATAAACTATAGGGTAGAAAAGGTGGTAATAACATACAGGGATAGGTTAAGCAGGATTGGTTTTGATTTATTCAAAAATCTCTTTGCAAGGTTCGGCACAGAAATAGTTGTTGTATCTGAAGTAGGGAATAAAAAATTGGATTCAGAAGAAATATTTGAGGATATAATTTCAATGCTTCATTGTTATTCAATGAAAATGTATTCAAAGAGGAAAAAAAATTCAATAGAGGTGGGCTATGAAGATAATTAGAACTGAACAAATCTTTATCCGTGGTAATGATATAATATCCAGTATGTGCCATATATCAAAGAACCTATTTAATCAAACCAATTATATTTTAAGAAATCAGTTTTTCAATAAGGAGAAGATGTCCTCTTACAAAACTCTTGCGAAACAGTTTGCAGTGCCATCAGAGATAGAAGAGCACAACAATTTCCAGAAGCTACCTGCACAGACGGCACAATGGACCATTAAAAAGGTCAAGCAGTCATGGACTTCATTCTTTAAGGCATTAAAAACATATAAAAAGCATCCAGAGCTGTTTACAGGACTGCCAAAACCACCAAAATACAAATATAAAGATGGTGAATTCATTTTAATATTCACAAACCAGCAATGCTCTATTGATAATGGAATATTAAAATTCCCTAAAATAATGAATTTAGAGGTGGAAACAAGATTAGATGATATAGATTTAAGGGAGGCAAGGCTCATACCACTTGGTGCCGGATATAATGTTGAGATAGTGTATTCTAAAGAGATAACAGATTTTAATGAGTTAAGTCCTAAAAGAATTCTGGGAATAGATGTTGGTGTAAGGAACACCATAACCATTGGAAACAATATATCCAAAAAGGGTATTGCTGTCAAGGGTGGCGTTCTGAAATCAATAAACCAGTATTTCAATAAAAAACTTGCAAGGCTTAAATCTATTAATGATAAACAGAGGAAAAACAAAGAGAATACAAAAAGGATAAACAGGTTATATTTAACAAGGAACAGAAAAATAAAGGATGTCATGCACAAACTATCAAATGCAGTTATAGAATATGCTATGAATAATAAAATAGATACTATTGTAATAGGACATAATAATGGATGGAAGCAATCAGCAGAAATGGGCAAGAAGAATAATCAGAACTTTGTTCAGATACCATTTAATATGCTTATAAATCAAATGTACTACAAGGGCCAGGAACACAATATAAAAGTAATCATACAGGATGAATCATATACATCAAAATGCTCATTCCTTGACAATGAAACCATAGAAGAACATGAAACATACCTTGGAAAAAGAATAAAAAGGGGAATATTCAAATCTTACAATGGAACATTAATACATGCAGATCTACAGGCTTCCTACAATATAATAAAAAAGGCAATCCCTGAAGCATTTGACGGGATAGAGGGTATTGGGTTGTATCCAGGAAGTTTAAGCATCAAAGAGATAATAACTTCCAAAGGTGGATGTTAACATGGTTAACGGAAACCATAACCTAGGCTTTACAATAGGGAACAATTCTTCAAACAAATTTGAATTTGTAATTCCAGATGATGTAGATATAAAGAAATGGGAATATGTTTATATGAATATAAATAATAATATAATTATTGGGAGGATCGAGGAAATAATATCAAAAAGTGAATTAATGAATGATACAATGGATTTTGATAGCATACAAAAATACACAAGCAATAATATAAATGATTCAGTAAATGTATGTTTATCAACAATTTTAGGGAAGCTAAATGGTGATTATTTAGTTCAGTCAAGGGAAATAATAAGGCCTGGCATGCCCGTTTATATGGCAAATGATGAGATATTAAAAAAGATATTTTCATATAACGATGATGAATCATTGCATATAGGTAATTTGCCGGACAACAATGTAAATGTTTCATTAAATATCAACGGACTGAGAAGGCATCTGGCAATATTAGCACAGACAGGTGCAGGCAAAAGCCACACGGCAGCAGTTATAATGGAGGAGTTATTAAAGAAGGGTGCATCAATAATAGTTTTAGACCCACATGCAGATTATGTTTTTATGAAGAAGAATACCGATGGGAAAATGTATTCTGACAATGTCAGTGTTTTCAGGACACCATTAAGTACAGGTAGGTATACAAAAAATGATATAGGGATAGTAAATAATTTTACAATAAGGTTCAATGATTTATCGCCTGATGATGTTAAAAATATTATGGATATAAAGGAAAATTATACAAATCTAAATGCAATTGTGGATGATATATACAAAAAAATGAAAGGAAAAAAGGATTTAAATGACTTTCTGGAAACGGCAGAAAAATTGCCTCCTGAGGATTATAAAAAAATCAGGGGAAGATTAACATTTCTTTCAAAAATTAAGGAAATATTCCAGGATTATACAACAGGTATAAATGATTATTTGGGTCCGGGAAAAATGTCAGTAATGGATTTATCCGGAATGGATCAGTTTCTGGCGAATTATTTCTCATTCAGGGTTTTAAGTTCAATATACGATGTAAAATTATCAAGTGAATTTAAATATCCTGTTTTTGTTTTTATAGAGGAGGCACATAATTTTGTTCCACCTAAAAAAAATAATGATATATCTAAAATGATTAAAAAGATAGCAGGAGAAGGCAGGAAATTCGGCATATTTTTGGTTGTAATAACACAGAGGCCAGGAAAAATAGATGCCGATGTATTGAGCCAGTGCAATTCCCAGATAATTTTAAGGGTTACAAATCCATCGGATCAGAATGCTATACTGGAAAGCAGCGAAAATATTACAGATTATTTAATGAATGATCTCCCATCATTAGATATTGGCGAGGCAATACTGGTTGGTGAAATTGTTAAAATGCCCGTCATAGTTAAAATCAGGGAACGTGAAACCATGCCAGGTGGTGCAGATATTGATATAATATCATTATTAAAGGAGGCCAGGGATGAATTAAAAAAAATGAACAATCCCGAAGAAATTAAGAAGAAAAATAAGGATTTATTAGGTGAATTATAATGAGGTTTTTACATTTATCTGATACGCATTTAGGGTATAAAGAATATATGATGGATTTAAGGGAAAATGATTTCTATGAATCATTTAATGAGGCAATAGATACGGGGTTAAATGAAAATGTTGATTTCTTTGTGCATACAGGCGATCTATTCGATACTTGGTCTCCATCCAACAGGGCACTTAACGAATTCAAGAAGTCAATGCTTAAATTATATAATAAAAACAAAACAATGTATTTAATAATGGGAGACCATGACAGGCCAAAAAGAAGCGATGAAATAGCATCAAAAATTTTTGATTTCCTCGGTGTAAAGCTTCTGGGTGTAAATGAAATCCAGAATGTTGTTTTAAATTATAATAATGAGGATCTATTATTATCAGGATTATCAAATATGAAGGGTTTAAGGAAAAATAATATTGTAAATGAATACAGAAAAGGTGATGTTGAGGCAAAAAATTATAAGAATTCTATTTTAATGTCGCACCAGGGTGTATCCCCATATTTGATTCCCGAAGCCTGTGAGGTTGATTCAAAGGACCTGCCATCTAATTATAAATATTTAGCATTCGGGCATGTACACGATTCATATTTAATAGATGATAAATATCCGGTATTTTCATACGCAGGGTCTACAGATTTAAACAGTTTAAATGAAATAAAAAATTACTTAAAAAATAAAAAATCGGTTAATTTAGTGGAAATAAGCAATGGCAATGTAAATGCAGAAAAAATAAAATTAAAATCAACAAGGTATCAGAATATAGTGGATTCCGATTATAATAATTATTTAAATGATATAAATGAAATAATAAATATGAAAAAAGAAAATAACAAGGAACCATTAATATCCGTAACAATACATGGCGATGCTGATAAGGTGGAAATAAAAAACAAATTAAATGAAATAAAAAATATAATAATACGCGGTCCTGTTTTTGAAAAGGAAATAAGGAAAATAGTTGAAAAGCCAAACATGTCAAAGCTTATTGATTATTTCAATGCATATTTTAATGACAGTGAAATGGCAAATTTAGCAAATACAATATACGATACAATAAAAAATGAGGATGTAGATAATTCATATGATTTAATAAAGAAGATATTCCAGGTGGAAACATGATAATAAATTCTATTGAAATGACAAATTTTATTTCACACGAAAAAACATATATTGATTTTGAACCGGGAGTTAATATTATAACCGGAAAAAACGGTGCAGGCAAGACAAGTATTTTAGATGCAATTAAATTTGCATTATTTTCGGATTCAAGAAACGATGAAAAAATTAATGAATTAATAAAAAAGGGCAAAAAATTCTTTGATATAATTTTAACATTCAATATAAATAATAATAAATATGAACTTTATAAGTATTTTGGATTAAAATCAGCAAAAAATGCTGAAAGAAATGCATATTTAAAAAGGGATTCTGTTATAATTGCAGAAACATATGAGGGCGTTACATCAGAAATAACAAAAATTTTGGGAGTTTCAAAGGAAATATTTAAAAATTCAGTATTTGTTGAGCAGGGGGAAATGGACTCATTAATTTCAGGGACACCAAAGGAAAGAAAAACAATATTTTCGGATATAATAGGGATAACATCATTATCAAAAAATGCGGATAAACTAAGGGATATAATAAATAGATTGCGTAATGAATCACTGCTATTAGGAAATTCAAATGAGAAAATGGCATCCCTTAAGGAAGAGAATAATAGAATTGAGGACGAAAATAACAATTTTGAAAAAGAATATAAAATTGCCCTGGCAGAAGAAAATAATTATAAAAATAAACTAAATGAAATGGAAAAATCAATAAGAGACAGGGACAATTTAATTAATAAAATAAATTTAAGCAGTGATATATTAAAAGAATACAATAATGACAAATCAGAAAAAATAAAAGAAAGCAATGAAATTTCAGAGGGAATAAAGAGATTTTCAGGCATAGAAAATGAGTTGAATTCAATTAAATCAAATATTTACTATAAAAACCATGATAACATAGCTGATTATTTTGAGATAAAAAACAGAAATAATCTAATTTCGGACTCAATAAACGATATAAAAAACAGGATAGATACATATAATAATTACAAAAAAAACCTTGAAAATTTAAGAGAGGATTATAATAAATATTCAAATATAAAAGAAATTTACAATAAAAATAAGAATTCCATGAAGGAATTATTGGTATATTACAATGAATACAATTCAAATCTTTCACTGTTTAAAAATACAGATGAAAGAATAAATGAAATTAAATCCTATATCAATGAAAACATTGCAAAATATAATATAAATAATATCAGCGATATTAAAAATAATAGAAATATAATTAATAATAAAATTATGGAATATACTGACAACATAAGCAAAATAAAATCAGAAGTTTCATCATCAAATCCATATTTAACAGAATACAATAATAATATAAGCACACTTAAGGGCAAAAATAAATGTCCATTATGCGGTTCCACATTATCAGAAGATCATCTAAATAATATAATTAATGAATATGAATCAAAGAAAAATGAAATTTTAAGCAAAATTGAAACACTTAAAAATGGAAAAAGAAAATATGAGGATGAAATTAACGAACTGAAAAAACAGTACGATATTTTAAATTCTGATGCAGTTGATAAAATAATTTCATATAATAATCAGTTAATTGAATTAAATAAAAGCAGGGACGGTTTAAATGCAAAATTAGGGTCATTGAAGGAAAAATATGATAATTATATAAATTTGAGCAGTGAAAATGAAAAATATGAGGATGAAATTAATAAACTGCAGGAAAATTATGATAAATACAATAAATATCTTAATTTAATATCTGCAATAAACATAGATGAAATAAATAATAGCCTTAAGGATAAGGAGATGCAGTACAGTAAAAATGCTGAAGCCATAAATAAGATAATATCATCAATAGGTTTTATTCCTGAAGAATTAAAATTTAAAAGCATTAATAATTTATCAAATAAAATCGATGAATTAACAAAAGAAAATGAAAAATTGATTACATTAAAAGAAAGTTATAAAACCATAAAATCGGCAATAAATGAATTGGAGTCAAAAATAAGCGAAATGAATAATAAAATCAATTCATTAAGGAACACTCTTAATGAATACGGTGATATAGACAGTGAATATAACAATTTAAAAGGAAATTATGAAAATGCCAGGAGCAGTTCAATAAGGTTAAGCACAGTAATTAAAAGCAACAGTGACAGGATAAAAGCTAATAGTGAAGAAATAAAGAATTTAACAAATGATGTTAATAAATATAATAAAATAAATAATGCAATAAAAGAATTAAATAAAATTAGAGAATCATTTGACTATAATGGAATACAGTCGATGATCAGGAAGGACGCATCAGCAGCGGTAACAAATTCAACAAGAAAATATTTATTATCATTCAATTTAGATTTTGATGATATATCAATAGATGAAAATTTTGACATAAAGATCTCGCAGAATTCGATGGAGCAATCAATAGATTCATTAAGTGGTGGGGAAAAAACTGCCCTTGCAATAGCTTTAAGATTATCGGTTGCTGAATATGTGCTTGACAAAATTAGTACAATAATAATGGATGAGCCAACAAATTTCCTCGATGAGGATCGCCGGAATAATTTAAAGGATATAATACAGTATTCATTAAAGGGGGATAATATAATACCCCAGTTAATAATGATAACACATCATGGTGAATTGACATCTGTGGGTGATGTATCATATGAGGTAATCAAGGAAAACGGTACGTCTAAGGTAATTACAAATTAACTTATACAATTTCCTTTAAAATTTGGGATTATTTATTATATTTAATTTTGAATAAATATTTGGTTCTAATATCAAAGCATCAGGAATTATTAAACAAAAAATAAAAATAGGCATTACACGCCCTTGGCAGCTTCAATATTGAGAAGACAAATAATGTACTGAAACACCTTTTTCATTGATACAATACATAATTTTTATTCTTACTTTTATTTTGTCTAATTGACCTTGCATTTTTTATCTTCTTACTAAATTATGCAAAACCATTTAAAGTTTAAATACCAGCACACTATTGTTTATACATATAATAACAGATAGAGTTATTAATCGATTATATACTACTTTACACAATGCCAAAATTAAATGCTACGTACCAAATTACAGTTCGGCATAATCTTCCTTTACAATATTTCCAGAAATAACCGTTATACCCTCTTCTCTGGCCACATCCAAATATTTATCTGTAATAAAATTGGAAACAATGAATAATCTGATTTTTTTGCTATCCCTATGTTTAGACTCCAATATCTTTTGTCTTATAGATAATTGTTCTATTGCTCCTTCATCCGCAAAATTTTTTATCTCAAAAAGGTTTATAAAATTATTATCTTCTACCATATCTGTTTCAAATCTCTTACCTTTTAAAATTACGCCTTCTGTATCAGTAATATATGCCTTTCTTATTTTATTGATAGTTATATTGTGGTTTTTAAGTGCTGTTTTATATACACCGAGTATTGTGTTCTCTATCCATTTTCCACTTCTATTTGTAAAAGACCCCATAATACTTCTTAGTTGTGTGTCGGACCTCTTTAAATCTTTTAAAATCTCCCATGTTTTATCCATATGTTCCTCTATCTTTGCAATATGTTCGTCAGTTTTATCCATTCTGACCTGTAAAGCCTCTATATGTTCCTCTATCTTTGCAATATGTTCGTCAGTTTTATCCATTCTGACCTGTAAAGCCTCTA
>JAJZZM010000001.1:104873-282178 GCA_021797555.1 Thermoplasmata archaeon | reverse complement strand
ATATGTTCCTCTATCTTTGCAATATGTTCGTCAGTTTTATCCATTCTGACCTGTAAAGCCTCTATATGTTCCTCTATCTTTGCAATATGTTCGTCAGTTTTATCCATTCTGACCTGTAAAGCCTCTATATGTTCCTCTATCTTTGCAATATGTTCGTCAGTTTTATCCATTCTGACCTGTAAAGCCTCTATATGTTCCTCTATCTTTGATGTTTTTTTATCGAAAAGTTCCATTAATTCAATAAGTTTTTTATTCAGGTCATTTACTGAATTTAGTATCAGTGTATTCATGTAATCATCAAAATATGGCCTTAGAATATTATAAAATTCCTTTTTCAAGGATTCGTCCTTTTTTATTGAATCAATTAAATCCTTAATCTCCATTACTATTAATAATATGAATGATTATATAACCATTTCGACATTTATTCTTATAGTTATTTACCCCATATTGGGAACCATATACGCATCGATCCTTTTTGTGGAATAGACTTAATTTTAGTTCATTATTTCCAAGCATCTTTGTCTTCTGGACTTATGCAGTTGTTAAATAGTGAATATAATTAATAGAAACTTAAACTATACAATAAACATAAAATATTGATATGATATTATAAATAAATGTTAAATATTGATTATTCCAATAATGTATACAGACCTGCTGAGGACACCTATCTGATTATATATAATGCAATACCAGGAAATAAAATACTGGAAATAGGGTCCGGTACAGGAATCATTGCAATACATTTTGCATTAAAAAATCACGATGTAACTGCAACAGATATAGATGAAAATGCCATAGAATTAATAAGTAAAAATGCAATAAAAAATGAAATAAATATAAAAATAATAAAATCAGATTTATTTGAAAATATAAACGAAAAATATGATACAATTATATTCAACCCCCCATATTTGCCAGTAGAGAATGAATCATTACAATGGTCTGGTGGTAAATCAGGCTTTGATACTATATACAAATTCCTGGATAATGCATATAAATATTTAAACCAGGATGGAAATATATACATAATACTATCCGATCTAACGGATATAGGCAATTTAATTAAAAAATACAAAAATTATAAATTCAAAAAGATTAAATGCGAAAAATTCGATTTTGAATCAATATTTTTATTTGAATTAAAAGTGATACAATGACCATAGAAGAAAGAATAAAGGAAATAGAAAGCGAAATAAAGAAAACGCAGAAAAATAAAGCCACAGAAAAACATATAGGTTTACTAAAAGCCAGGATTGCAAAACTTGAAATTGAAGAAGAATCACATAAAAAATCTGGAGGTGGCTATGGCTTTTCCGTATCAAAGAGCGGTGATGCTACAATGGCACTGGTGGGATATCCAAACGTCGGTAAAAGCTCTTTATTAAATAATCTGACAAATAAGAAAAGCACAGTAGGCAATTTTGAATTCACAACATTAACCGTAATACCCGGGACATTGAATTATAATGGTGCACAGATACAGATACTTGATCTTCCTGGAATAATTGACAATGCAGCCTTAGGTGCCGGGAGGGGCCGTGAGATAATAAGCACAATCAGAAATGTTGATTTAATAGTTTTAGTAACGGATATACAGCTAAAGGGATTGGACAGGATAGTTTCAGAATTATACAAAGCCGGAATAGTATTAAATAAAAAAAGGAAGGATATATCGTTTAAAAAAACAAATTATGGTGGTTTAAGGATACATAAACCAAAGCATGTTGATATAAATATAAAGGATATAAGGGATATAGCAAAGGAATTTAAAGTTGTCAACGGTGATATTTATATAAGGGAAAATGTTGACATGGATGATTTAATTGATTTCTTTAAGGGTAATATAGTTTATATAAAATCATTTATGGTTGTAAATAAAATTGATATGCCGCATGATGAATTATTATTGAAAAAGAAACTATCCGGTATAGATTATATCGAAGTTTCTGCAGCAACGGGCTATAACATTGAAAAAATGAAGGAAAATATATACAGATCACTGGACCTTGTAAGGATATATATGAGAAATAAGGCCGGTGAGGTTGATTATGAAAGGCCATTGATATTAAGCGATGGATCAACCGTTAGGGATGTATGCAGAAAAATCAGCAGGGAGATGCTTCCATCATTTCGATATGCAATAATTACAGGTCCAACAAGAAAAATTGAATTGCGCGTTGGCCTTGATTATAAGGTAAATGATGAGGATGTAATAACATTAATAAGCAAATATTAAAAACATAAATTTTTCAAAAAAATAAAATTATTTTGTCACCGTCTCCTTTTTTAATGGTTTTTCCATTCCAAATTTTTCAGGGTTATTTGCATACACATAGGCATACATTATCATAAATCCTAAGAATATTATACCGCCAAGTATGCTCAGATATAAATTAAAGGCCTGCATTGAATTTGCCGATGCAAAATTAGATATTGGGAAGGCACCGCCGGCTATATATGTTACCGGTGCCTCTATAATAAACACTGCAAATACCATTAAAATAAAGAATATAGGTTTATACGATGCAATGTTTGTTGTTCTTTTGTTCATATACAGCACAGGAATTATTAATGTTAATATTAACGGTATTATCAATAAATAAATATCACCTGATGGTACTTTATCTGCAATTGCAACACCATATAAACCTGATACGCTTAGTATAAGGCCTATTATTACTGTTGTTAAAGGCACAAATGATTCTATTTTCATTGTTCTATAGAACACTGCCGATAAGCCATATGCCACGAATAATGTGCCTAAAAGAAATAGCCAGTAGTTATATGTAGATAACATTGGTATATAGCTTATATACGATGCTGATAAATCGGTTAAATTTAAATGTATTCCCTTCCCGTACATTAATGTTACAATAGCTGTAAGGAATAATATTACCATTATAAATGTGGCTATTAAATAGCCCTTATAGAAGTTCTCACTGTTTATTACCCTATTATGCTTATTCTTCCATATGAATTCTGCATATATTATCCATACATTCCTTAATACTAATAGCAAAATAAATGTACCTACCAGCGGTATAAATAAATATGAGGCTATTGGCGTTAAACTAGAATATATTAATTCAAGTTCAACTACAAATACAACTATCGTTGTTCCTGTTATCTCCCATATAGGTACTATATGCCTTTCTACTGTTTCTTTATGTTTTTTAAAATTTGTAAAAACCGGAAAAATTGCCATGAATTCTGATCCGAGGAAAACAACCATGGTTGCTATTACCAGCTTTATAAAATATGTGTTTGCATAAAAATATATATCCATTTTTATCACCTCATGCCTGCTTTAATTCCTGTTACTTTTTTCTCATTGACTTCACTATCTGCTTTATTTAACTCGCTGTTTATATCGGGTATATTAAGTACCTTTGCCATATAATAGAACATTAATGGCTCTATTATTAGATAAAATATAATTACAGCTATGCCTATAGTCCATACATATGGTGAATATGATGTTGCCTGTGATATATCCATTACACCATAATATTTTACGCCATTTACTATTATTCCTCCAGGTACCGGGGATCTTATTACATATGGTGCCCTTCCAACCTCTGCAGTCCACCAGCCATCTTCCATTGTTAGTACTGCAATTATGCCGAATACTATTGTTGCCCAGAGTGTTTTTTTATCATTCATAGGGTTTTTCTTCCTGAAGTACTGTATAACCACATATAGCCAGAATAATCCTATTAATACACCTGCACCCACCATTAAATCAAGGAAATCGTGTGATACTGATGGTGACCATGAGCTCGCAGGGTAGGAACTTAATCCAGGTATGGCACCATGGCCTAGTGTTAACGGATATGCCAGTAAAGACTGTGCCAGAGGCAGATTTATATAATAAGCTTCCTTTCCATTTATGATTAAACCGAATATATGTTCCGGCGCACCATAATTTGTAGGTACCATGTTCTGTTCAAGACTTGCATACTTTAATGGCTCCACTGCCATTAATGTTGTTAATTCATTTGACCCAGCAATGCCTGTTATTATTATATCTATAATAGATATTACTGATAATATGCTTATGCCTGCCATGTATACCTTTTTTGCTTCAATATCTCTTGTTTTCATGTATTTATATGCTAAATAAACAAGAATCATCATTGATCCTGCCAAATACTCTGCAGCATACATATGGAACTGCTGTGCAAATGTTGATGGTTCCCAGAATACTTTTAAAGGATTTACATCTATGATTTTGCCTGTTTCCAGATAATGTGGTATATTAAACGACCCTGTAGGTGTATTCATCCACGCATTGACATTTACTATTAGGGCTGCTGATGCACCGGTGCCAAGTAAAATTCCAATAGAAACAAGCCAGTGGTGCCACCTGTTTCTAAAGTTATCCCAAAAGTAAACATACGTCACTAATGATATTGATTCAACCAGAAACGCAAATACCTCTGCGTAAAAAGTACCCATTGCAACATCTCCAACCACCCTCATAAATTCCGGCCAGAATAGAAACAGTTCAACTGCCATAAATACGCCAGAAGCAGTACCAAAAGCAAAATTTATTACCAATGCTATTGACATTTTATGTGCCAAAGCTTCATAATACTTATTTTTGTATCTCAGCGCTATAAACTCAGATATCAATATTAGCAGTGACAATCCCAGAGTTAATGTAACAATCAGTATATGAGACGAAATTGTATACGCAAATATACTTGCATTCCAAACCTGATAAGAAACCATATATATCAATTATATAATTAATCATAGGTATATAAGAAATAAACCTAACATATTAAGGTATATATTTAAATAGTAAAACTATTTTAATATTATAACAATATAATTCTATGAAACTAAAGAATGAAATAAAACTGGTTTCTATAAGAATAGAAAGATCCGATTGTGATATAACAAATTATATTTATAAAAACTATAAAAATACAAATATAGAAAGATTAAAAATTGATGGAAAAACTACAACGCACAGGATAAAATTCAATTCAGCCGATGATATGCATAGGGCATTAAATGATCTAAAAGAGATCTCTATTGAAACAGTAAAAACTGGAAATAACGTTTTATGGTCAAGGGCATCATGCTGCAGTGCATGTGGAATTTTAGGATCATTAAATATTATAATATTGGGCAGCAAGGCCATAAATGACAATATAATAGTTTATAAATTATTGATTCCAGATTCTTTAGAATTAAAGAATTTAAAAAATAACCTTGATAATTCAGGATTAAAATATTTAATAGAAGAAATATCTGGTGATAATAATATAAAATTAACCGATCGTGAAAATGAAATATTACTGAAATTATATAAAAGTGGATACTTTGATATAGAAAGGAAGGTATCACTGACGGCAATAGCAAAAGAAATAGGTATTTCTGTGCCGGCACTGTCAGATTTATTAAGAAGGGCATTAAATAAAATATTAAAAGGTTATATAGAAAACAATTTATATTAAAATTTTTAAACAATGTAAAAATAGGGCATTATGGTTGCAGTTCACATTATATTCTACGGACTAGTCCAGGGCATAGGTTTCAGATCGCATGTCAGGGATAAGGCAATAAAATTAAACGTAAAGGGCTTTGTAAAAAATCTTGATGATGGGTCGGTAGAAGCAATATTTTCAGGTGATGATGAAAATGTGGATATTTTAATAAATTATTGCATGAAAATTCCGCTTTCAAAAATAGAAAGGTATGATTTAAAGGAAATAGAAAATAATGATTTTTCAGGTTTTGAAATAAAATATTAGATATATTTTTATATTAACATTAATTTTATAAATATATGAAAAAATCACATCAAAGAATCATGGCAATAGCATTTATAATAATTATTATAATAATATTATATGGCATACTGCCACTGGTATTGAATACTTCAACAACATCAATGCATGATAATAAATCATACTATGTTTATGGCAATATTACACATATTATTACAGTCAACAATAAAAGTTTCATGGAAGTAAATGATTATGGTAATAATATATTTGTTTCATATAATGGTTCTGTACCATCTTTAGGTTCATATGTTCTTGTTCACGGTAAATACGAACAAACGTTACTTGGACCGGAAATACAGGCAAATTCCATTGTAAAATGGTATTATTCATTTTAATTTACAATATCATATTTATATCCTAATTCATCAAGGCTTTTCAATAATTTATTTGCTCTTGTTTTGTCTAAAATATTTATTGTAAATAATAAATTCTGATAACCTATAGGTGTATTTTTCTTTAAATTGTCAACTTCAGCATGGTATATATTTGCCCCGGACTTTGATATTGCATTGACTATTTTTACCATGGTCCCCGGATGGTCAGGCAAATTAAATTCAATCCTTAATAATTTGTCCTCCATTTCTAATGATTTATAGATAATATTTGATAATAATAAGAAATTTATATTACCACCGGATAAAACTATAGCAACCTTTTTATTTTTTACATTTATTTTGTTTCCCATTATTGCAGCAAGGCCGGTAGCACCAGACGGCTCCACTAAAATTTTCTCATGTTCAAGCAGTTTAAATAATGCATATGTTATATTTTCATCACTTACAGTAACAACCTCATCAACATATTTTTTTACAATTTCATATGTTATATTTCCGGGGTACTTTACTGCTATGCCATCAGCTATTGTATCATTGCTTGTATACGGTACTATTCTGTTTTCCTTTAATGATAATTCCATTGCATTTGCTTTTTCAGATTCAACACCTATTATTTTTACATTTTTATTATTGTATTTTGCAGCAAATGATATTCCGGATATTAAGCCACCGCCACCTATTGGAACTATTATAATATCAGGATTTATATCTTCCATGATTTCTAACCCTATTGTGCCCTGCCCAGTTATAATATCATCATCATTATAAGCCTCTATAAATGTCCTTTTTTCCTTTACAGATAATTTTATGGCATATTCATGTGATTCATCGTAGCTCCTTCCCTTTAATATTACATTTCCGCCATATGACTGCACAGCGTTAACTTTGGCAGGCGGTGTGGTTTCCGGCATTATAATCTTTGCATTTATCCTATAATACGATGCCGCAAATGCAACACCCTGCGCATGGTTTCCGGCACTTGCTGTTATTACACCATGTGCTTTTTCATCATCGCTTAATTTTGAAAATTTATACATGGCGCCCCTGGACTTAAATGAACCTGTTTTCTGGAAATTCTCCATTTTAAAATATACATCTGAATCAAACATGTCACTGAAAGTTTTTGAATGGAATATAGGGGTTCTGTGCAATTTTTCCCTTACAATTTTTTCTGCATCTACAATATTATTATAATCTAACATGATATGAAATATTATTTATAAATAAATATTCTTTTATCAGGAATTTTCATAATTTTTCTTATTGGCATTATTTATATACATTTTTATTATATTTAATGGGTGAGTTTTTGGAAGAAGAATATGATATACTAAGGGAAAGTGTAAAATCATTTTCTGAAAAGGAGATAATGCCATTGGCAAAGAAAATGGATATTGATGATTATTTTCCCGTGGAATTATTTAAAAAAATGGGTTCTTTAGGATATTTAGGCATAACAGTGCCTGAGAAATATGGTGGTTCCGGATCAGATTATTTTGCACAGGCAATTATAGAGGAGGAAATAAGCTATGCTTCCGGTTCCTTAGGATTGTCATACGGTGCACATAGCAATTTATGTTTAGATAATTTATATAGAAATGGTTCGGAATATATTAAAAACAATTATGTCAAAAAACTATGCTCCGGTGAATTTATAGGTTCTTTAGGGATGACAGAACCATCATCAGGATCGGATGCATTATCAATGAAAACAAATGCGGTAAAATTAGATAATAATTATATAATAAATGGGAATAAAACATTTATAACAAATGCGCCGTATGCTAATGTATTTCTAACATATGCAAAAACAGATAATGGCATAACAACTTTTTTAATAGAGTCAAATGACAATGGTTTTTCACGTGGCAAAAAATTTGATAAATTAGGAATGCGTGGATCACCAACAGGGGAAATATATTTTAATAATATAAAATTGGATAAAAATAGAATAGTTGGTTCATACAATGATGGCAAAAATGTTTTATTAAGCGGGTTAAATATGGAGAGGGCTATATTGGCATTTAATTCTATAGGTATAGCCAGGCGTGCCCTGGATCTGGCAGTAAATTATTCCATTGAGAGAAAGCAATTCAATAAGCCGATACATGAATTTGAATTAATTCAGGAGAAATTAGCATATATGTATACAAAATTTGAATCCTCAAGATTATTTGCAATGGAGGCATTAAAGCGTGTAAATAATAATAAAATGGATGCACTGGATGCAGCATCATCAATATTATATGCATCTGAATCCTGTGAATACATCGCAAGGGAGGCATTGCAGATATTTGGTGGCTATGGCTATATTAAGGATTTTGAGATAGAAAGATTATTCAGGGATTCATTATTGTTAACAATAGGTGCAGGTACAAACGAGATAAGGAAAAAAGTTATATCAGAATCATTAATTAAAAAATATAAAAATGGTGGATTATAATGTATAGGCCAAGGAATGTTTATATGATTTCGGGGGGATTAACAAAATTTAAAAAATATAATTATGAGAGCGATTTCAGGCTAAATGTTAAAAAATCAATGGATTATGCATTAAATGATATAAAGATGGATATAAAACACATAGATGGTTCAGTTTCAGCATACTTTTCAGATCATTTTCAGGGTCAGCTAATAGCTGGCGCAATGTCAAATGATTATATAGGCCTGTCCGGAAAGCCATCAAAGAGAATAGAGGGCGGCGGTGCAACAGGCGGACTTGCATTTCAGACAGGCTATGAGGAGATAGCATCTGGCAACATGGATACCTGCCTTGTATACGGTTTTGAAAATATGTCGCATTTAAATACATGGAAGGGCAATGATGTTATTGCACTTGGAAGCGATGCAAATTTTGATTACCCTCTGGGTGGATTTTACACAGCATATTATGCATTGATGGCAACAAGACACATGTATGAATTTGGAACAACAGAGGAGCAGATGGCAATGGTTTCTGTTAAAAACCATAATAATGCATTATATAATCCATTTGCCCAGGCACCCATGGCAATAAATATAGATGATGTATTAAAATCGCCCGTTGTATCTACGCCTTTGAAAATGCTTGACATATGCCTGATGTCTGATGGGGCTGCATCGGCAATACTTGCATCTGAGGATGTTGCAAAATCCTTTACTGATAAACCGGTTTTAATAAAAGCTATAGGGTCATCAAGCGATACAATGAGGCTTGCCGATAGGACATTTGGTGATGTTACATTACTTCCCGGTGAAAAGGAATATAAAAATTTAAGGTATCCAGGAATCCATTCTTTTAAGGCAGGCAGGCTTGCAGCAAAAATGGCGTATGAGCGTGCGGGAATAAAAAATCCCGAAAAGGAAATAGACCTTGCCGAGTTATATGATGCATATACATCTGCAGAAATTCAGGCATATGAGGATATGGGTTTCTGCAGGTATGGCAATGGTGGGGAATTTATAGAAAACCATAGATCTGACATAAACGGAGATATACCGGTAAATATGGAAGGGGGGCTTCAGGCATCCGGCCATGCAATAGGTGCAACCGGGATAATGCAGGCAGTATACGCTTTCTGGCAGCTGCAGGGAAATATATCAAGGCATTTTGGCAATAATAAATTGCAGGCAAAAAACCATAATACAGGGCTTATACATAGCCATGCGGGTACAGGTGCATATGAAACCGTAACAGTAATGGAGGCATTATAATGGAAAAATACAGTAAAGTAATGAAAACGGATCCACTGGTAATAGAATGGGATTATAATTTGAATTATATACACAGCTATGCACAGGATTCAAAATTCTTTGTATATCTGGGCAGGGGAATAATTTTAGGATCTGAATGCAAAAAATGCAATTATAGATACGGGACATATAGAAAATACTGCATGTTCTGTGGATCAGAAACATACGATATTGAGCTGCCACTTGAAGGAAAAATACATTCTTTCACAACATGCTATTATGCCGGTGAGGATTTTATCAATGAAGTGCCATATACACTGATATTGGTAGAATTTAAAAATATAAATTCATTATTTATGTCCAGGCTTGTAAATAAGGAAAATAAAAGGGTTGAAATAGGCATGGAAGTAAAGGCGAAATTCAAAAAACTTCAAAAATTTAATGTAAATGATGTTTATTTTTTACCTGCATAAGCGTTATTTATATAGTATTTAACAAGGCTATCACTTAACTCATATTTATCATTAATATTAAAGACCAGGCCCTTATTTATTAGAGATTTAAGAACTCTGTATTTATTGGATAATTTTATTTCTTTCATTGGTATATCCTCAGATAATAGTTTCATTAAGGTCATTTCATTTTTTGTTAGTGAGTTAAGTTCAAAATTTATTATATTTTTGTATGTAGCATCTTTTAAAAAATAATTAACATCACATTTTCCATTTATTAAATCAATGCCTGCAAGATTAAGCCATGCCGGAATTCCAGACGTTATGTTGTATATTTTTTCTAGAATTTCGTGATTGCATTTTATGCCATCTGTTTTTAGGCCAGCCATCAAAAAATCTATTGACTGGCCATGACTAAATGATTTGATTTCTATTGTTTTGAAAAATGCATAAAATGGCTCATTTTTGCTGTTAAGCATCTCATTAAGTATGCCCATTTCTGATCCGGATATTACATAATTTACATTCTTATGTTCATTGAATTTTGATCTCATTAACCTTAATATATAAGGAAATGGCTCCTTAAGCATTCTTATGTACTGAAATTCATCTATCATAACCATTATTTTTATGTTTAAATCCTCGGCAAATTTCTCAGGCAAATCTATAATATTTTCAATAATTTCTGATGCCTTTAATCTATTTTCAAGAAAATCATTATATCTTTTTAATGTAAATTCAAAATTATTAAATTTGAGTCCTATCTGTTCAATACTTCCAATAAACATGTTTAATTTTCTTCTTATTTCCTCCTTATAGTATTTTAGTTTATATTTTTGTGATATTGAATCTATAAGGGAATTTATTAGTCTGTTAGAATAATCACTTAAATTTAATATTCCCTCCAGGTTAAATTTAACAACTATAACATTATTATTCTCAAGAAGAGATTTTGCGGCATTTAGTATGGATGATTTGCCCATTCTCCTGTATCCTATAACAGCAAGAGGCTGGCGTGTATCAAATGATCTTATGATCTCATTTATTTCTTTTTCCCTGTCATAAATTTCACCCAGATTTAGTTCCCTGCCAAATATAAACTTCATCGGTACCGATATAGTATCGGTACCGATAATATAAAACTTTTTAACGGTTATAATTAAGGCATTTATTTTGTATGGTCATCATAAATTTTTTGATATTAATAATACATAATATTAGTTATAATTAAATGTATATCATAATATAATTATATGATAAATTTTTGGTTTATAATTTTAAAAAATCCTATTTTTCTGATAACACATCTTTAATTCTGTTTTTCTGTTCATTGCAGGCATTTTCAAGATATGGATATTTTTCTGATATTGCATCCAGAATAAGAAATTTAATTTTTATTGCTGCATCATTAATTCCTATTTTGCCTGCAAGGTTTTCCAGCGTATTATCGTATTTTGTCAGATTATGCCTTATATAATTAACTTCTATTCTTTCAAGAAAATTCCTGTCAGATTTTGGTGTTGCATAATCATAATCAAAATTGTTTCTTTCCATTGCAATCATTTCATGAAAATCATTATAGCTTTTTATTGCATTGTTTAATAATTGCTTTTCTGCTATAACCCTTATTTTAAATGTCATTTTTTCTATTTTATCTAAGAGTTCCTGCCTTTTATTTTCTGCAATATTTTTCATTGTTTTTGATCTGCTTTCTGCCCTTATTTTTCTTTTTATGAATTCATCTGTGGCCTCTGCATCAATGACCCTTTTCATTAAATAAAGCTTCATTGGGGGTGCAGATTTATACATGGGGTTATCCTTTGATGCATCCTCATTACCCAAAATTTTTTTTATCATGCTTTCTGTCCAGCCTCTTTGCTTTAACATGGATTTATTAATATATCCATCTTTTGGGTTTTTATTCAATATTAACACCTTTATATATTTAATGGTATATACAAATTATTTATAATAATTTTTCATTTAATTTAAACTATTTTATATCTTTAAGTAAGTTGTATAATTCAATACCCTTCCCTTAATTTATTGTACTCATTATAAAAATAAACCTTTAACATCATTTCCTGCATTATATTTCAGGCTTTACTGCCCTTATTATTTCACCAAATAATCTCTTTATTCCGGAGAAATATATTTCTACATTCCATCTCAATCCATAATCATTTTTAATCTTCCATAACCCTTCATTGAATCTTTTAATAAATCCTGTAATTTTAGCCCTGTAATGAGAATCTTTTGATAGTGTAGTTGCATCCCTTCTCGGAGGTATTACTGCCTTATCATCCAGTTCATTGTATATTTTCTTAGAATCATAACCCTTATCTCCATATAATTTATTTATTCTGTTCTTTATCCTCTTTACAATATTTATTCCCTCCCTGACATCATTTGTATGTTCATTGGTAATTGAATAATCTATTATTTCAAAATTATTTATGTTTATAACAGCATGCAGTTTAATCCATCCCTTTTTTCTTCTTATACCATTTATTTCCTAAATAATCCCCCTTTAATGTAATCTTAAATCCTGACGAATCTATTCTGATATTATGTTACTGTTATTATTAGTTATTCCAGGAAATTTTAATATTCTGAACAGTTTATGCAGTTCTGATTCCAACTGCTTGAATGATATTCAACTTAATTCCCCTAATTTGGCTAAATACAATAATTCATTTATATTAAAAAATAAACATTATAATTAAACTGTAAATTTAATTATTTAATAATTTTATTGATTAAATGAATATAGAATTTTATTCATTTAAATTTATTCTTCAAAAAATATATAAATACAGAATTATGATAACATATTATGGACAAAGAAACAAAGGAAAAACTGGACAAATTATTAAATGAAAATAAAATAGATAAAAAAACATATGATGAGATATTATCCAGGTTTAATAAAAAAGAACCTGATGAAAACAATAACAATGAAAACAATAACGAATCTTATAATAATTTTAATAATGAAGGCACAAATGAAAATAATAAAGAAAATAAAAATGATGAGGACAATGATATTATACATATTAGTGGCATTGGCTCCTTAAATAATGTAAGGGCAGCGTCATTAATAATAAGCGGTGTTGGAAGGATAAAAGGCAATGTTACTACTAGGGAGTTAAAAATTTCAGGCGCAGCTGAATTTAGTAAGGATATAAATTCAGAAAAAGTGCATATTTCAGGTGCCATACATGGGAAAACAAATTTAAATTCAGATGATATAACAGTATCAGGCAGAATGGAAATAAATAATATATCATGCAATAATATAAAAATTTCAGGATCGGCAAACATAAATAATTTAAAATCAGATAAAATATACATGTCCGGCGAAATAAAATCAGAATACATTGAAAGCGATTATATAGAAACTTCAGGAATACTTCAAATAAAAAAAATAAAATGCAATGAAATGGTCATGGAGCTTTATTCAGGCCATTCCAAAATAGATGAAATTGATGCAAATAAAATTAAAATTACGGCAAAAGATTTTAAGCATAAATCTTTTAATTTATTTACAAAACAGAATGGCTACCTGTCATCCTCATATATAAAATGCAGTGATATATATGCAGAAAATCTGAAAGCATCAAAAATAATATCAGTAAATGCTGTAATAGGCGATAATTGCACTATAGATTATTTAGAAGCTAAGACCATGAATATATCTGAAAATGCAATTGTTAGGGAGAAGAAATTTATATAAACCATTCAAATTCCTTTTTAATGTTATCTGAATTTTTATTATATTCGTTTAAATCTATTTCATTATTTAATAATTTTAAATCATTTTCCTTTAATTTTTCATTTAATATTTCCGTGCCTTTATTTCTGTAATCATTAATTAATTCATCGCATCTTTTATAGAAATATGTGCCCAAAGAGCTTAATTTATATTCTAATCTTGGCTTTTTTGAATCAAGTAACCAGTACCTTTCAACTATTCCATATTTTAACAATTCCTTTAGATGATTATCCACGCCCTGCCTTGTAATTTTTAATTTTATTGCAATGTTTTCTGGTGTTTCAGGGTCCTTTAATATATTTACTATTTCGAGCTTTGTTTTGCTGGTTAATACCGATAATAATCCAATCATTATAATGAATATTATTAAAATTATTAAATATTATTATAATATTAGTGATATTTATTTTAACAATATTAATATATTCTAGATTAGAAAATATTATGAGGTATTAAATCCATGTGAATTAATGGAAGCTGAAACAAAAAATTTCAAGGAATATTTAATAATAAGATAGTTACGGTTTTAATAGGTATAGAATTTGACATAAACAGCGTTGAAATTATCGGTAATTTAATGTAAATAATATTTATTTTTTACCGTTATAATCTTCCATGGCATTTGGCTTAATAGAATACTATATCAAATTTTTAATTTTATTGTGTTTATAATGTATTTATTAAGATTTTATACAAACAAGACATTATTATCTAAAAATTAATTTTTATATAATACCTGATCACCCGTTTTAACATCATTTTTATTTATATATAAAATTGTAACAATAAACCCGAGCAGGGAGGTTATACTAAGAAATATTAAACCCGTGTCAATTCCTGCAATGCCAAATACACTGAATAATAAAATGCCGAAAAGGCCACCAAATCTTCCCGCCATTTCATTGAATCCCTGGCCGGACCCCCTGACTGAAGAATCATAATTTTCAACAGGCATTATTACTGTAGTTTTGTCAGGCCCCATTGAACCAAAGAAAAATGCAAGCCCAAGCAGTATTATTATTTCTATTCCCGTGATTCTAAATGCGAAAAATAATCCAAAGCCTATTATTCCAAGGAATACAGACCTTATTAAAAATCCGGTTGCCTGGAGATATCTGGTGCCTACTCTCTGTATTACAAGAAATGCAAGTATGGATGCAGGAATTGTAAATGCCTTTACTATAACAGCTGAAAATGCGCCATTGACACTTGAAACGTTTAATGCATATATCAAAATTAATGGCAGGAACAGTGTAAGGCTCTGATCACTTATTTGGTATAAAAACCACGGCACCGAGAATCTTACAAGATTTTTCCTGTTTTTCTTTGATGTTACATTTTTTATAATGGATTTAAACGATGATATCTTTTTAATTTTCCATAATTTCGATTCCTTTAATTTTAACCTCATTATTAATGGTATTATAGAAAATAATGCACCGGATAAAAGTACATATCTCCATCCTGATGGACCCAGTGTCAGTAGAATGCCACCAATTAAATATGAAAATAATATGCCAAAATTTGCAAAAAACATTATAAATGTTAAATTTCTTGTATTATTTTTTAGTAAAACTTCGGACATATATGTAAATATTACAACATAATCTATGCCAACACCTATGCCGACAACTGTCCTGAAAAACATAAGCATTATTATATTTGTTGATAAAGCACTGCCAATGCCTGCAGCAAAAAATGTTAGAATATCAATTGCAAGTATCCACAATCTTCCGAAACGGTCAGATAGCAAACCACTCAATAATGCACCGATAATTGCCCCTACAAATATTAATGAGCCCAGGATATAAACTACAGCAGATCCCACATTGAATGCTTTTTCTATTGGATTCAATGCAACAGATATTATTGCTATATTATAGCTGGCAACAAAAATGCTGATTGAACCTACAGCCAGGTAAAAAGCGGTATTATATTTATTTTCTGTTTTTATTTCATGGTTCATATTAACACTGTAAGGATAACCTTACATGTATTATAGTTATTTAATGTTTTCCCATGTAACATTTTTATATTTATGTGCTGTTTTAAAATAATATTTAAAATAATTATGATAACCCAATTATGTTTCCATCATCATCAATGTCAATATTCTCTGCAGCCGGTTTTTTAGGCAATCCAGGCATGGTCATAATATTTCCAAGAACAGGAACAATAAACTTTGACCCTGAATTTATATTTATCATATTAACTGTTACATTAAAATTCTCAGGGCTATTCAATAATTTGGGGTTATCACTTAATGATGACTGCGTTTTTGCCATGCAAACATAGAAATTATTGAAATTATATTTATTGATTATTTTTAATGTTTTTTCTGCATCATCTGAAAATTTTACATCTTTTGCTTTGTAGACATTTTTTGCTATTTTTATAATTTTTGTTCTTATATCATCTTTCAGGTCATATGTGTATTTTATATTATTTTCATTTATATTTTCTATAACCTTTTTTGCAAGGTCAATGCCTCCATCGCCACCCATAGAATATACATCAGATGTTGAATATATAATATTCCTTTTATTCAGTTCATCCGAAACAAACTTCAACTCATCTTCGGTATCCTTATTATGCCTGTTTATGGCTATCACAGGTTCAATGCCAAAACTGCGTACAATTTCAACATGCCTGTATAAATTATCCATGCCTTTTTTTAATGCATCCATATCGGCATTATCTATATTTTTTGATCCGCCATGGTATTTTAATGCACGCAGTGTTGCCACTATTACAACGGCATTTACATTTAATTTTGACTCCCTGGTAAATATGTTCATGAATTTTTCAAAGCCAAGGTCTGATCCAAAGCCTGCCTCTGTAATTAAATAATCGAATAATTTTAATCCTATATAATCACCTATAATGCTCGATGTTCCGTGTGCTATATTTCCAAAAGGCCCTGTATGTATTATAGCAGGAACATTCTCTGATGTCTGCACAATATTGGGCTTTAATGCATCAACAAGAAGTGCTGCCATTGCACCGGTTGCATTTAAATCTCCGGCAAATACAGGTTTTCCATCATATGTATATCCTATTAATATATTTTTCAGCCTGTTTTTTAGATCCTTATAATTTAAAGAAAGTGCCATAATTGCCATTATTTCAGATGCTGCTGTAATTACATAATGATCATTCATTAATATGCCAGTATTCCTGTCCCCGTTGCCAACAATTATGGACCTCAATGATCTATCGTCCATATCTACATTTCTTGGAAAAACAACTCTTTTAGGATCTATATTCAGCTTATTTCCATGGAATATGTGATTATTTATCATTGCGGACAATAAATTATGTGCTGTAGAAATTGCAGGAAAATCACCTGTAAATATTAAATTAATTTTATCTGACGGTTCAACTGTGGATTTTCCACCACCGGTTGCGCCACCCTTAACACCGAAGCATGGCCCCAAAGATGGTTCCCTTATTGCTATTCCAACATTTTTCTTCAATTTCTTCATGGCATTGCCCAGTCCTATAGCAGTTGTTGTTTTTCCCTCACCACTGGGAGTTGGTGTAATTGCTGTAATTAGTATTAATTTGCCATTTTTGTTTTTATCATTTAATAGTTTTAAATCAAGCTTTGCAATGTATTTTCCATAGCTTTCATAGTCCTCAACGTTTATATCTGCCATAATTTCGTCTATATTTTTTAGCATAACACAATAATACTATAAATTTTAATAAATTTTTTTATAAATTATTTTCAATTTTTTTAATTTTATTGATATAATCCTCTATCATTTCATTAAATAATTTTATTTTGATTTTTTCGTCATTCCTAAACCCATCTCCGTTGTAAAACTTCAGGTTTACCTTTATATTGTCAATTGATGTATTAAAAGAAGCATATGACATATATACTGATGATAATGCATCGGATATGAGGTTTTTATTTCCCCTTGTAGCCAGAAAATAAGCATTTTTAATATTTATAAATGATATATGCGCTATTTTCCATGAAGTTGTTATACTGTTTTTTATTGCAATGTTTATTTTCTCTTTTCTGTTTATATCATTTTTATCAGTTTTAAATGCATCCATTATAGAAAGAAAATATTTTTCATCATCCAACATTAAAAGTTTCAATTTATTGATGTTTTCATTGCTTTCCGTCACTATATTTTTATAGTTATCATTATATTTTATTAATTTTTTCTTATCAATTGAAAGCAATGATGCCATGGAATTCAATGATGCAGAAAACATTGATGTTATTGCAGATGCAGACCCACCTCCCGGTGCCGGTGAGGAGCTTTTTAATTTATCTATATATTCATTTATATCCATTATTGGTTAATATATTATATTCTAAAACTTTTTTGCTATTTAAATTAGATTTTATATAATAATTTAAAGTAGAGGTAACTGCATCCTCAGGCAATAATCCTATTATTTCAGATTTTACTATTGATAAATTATATTTCCTTGCCTCTGTTGCTATGAATTCATACACACGGTAAACTGGATTTTTTTTATAATCAAGGATATTCATTGATATCTGGATCATATTATCATTTTCAATAAATAATGGCAACGACCTTACATACCTCAAGCCACCGTTTTTATATCTTATGCTTTTTGCTATTTCATTTCCTATGTCCTTACTGTCTGTGTTTAAATATACATTATATGCAATTAAAAAATCTCTTGCACCTACAAGTAATGCACCTGCTTTACCGACTTCTGATGGACCATAATCAGGTTTATATTTTTTATCATTTATATGCATTTTTAAATCCTCATACTGGAATTTTGTATTTCTTATATATGAAATCTCTTTTCTGTATCGGCTGTTAGCGGATTCTCCATATAAATAAACGGGAATATTTAGGTCATTGCCTATTCTCTCACCAATAATTTTCGATATTTTTACTGCATCATCCATTGTTGAATCTAATAAAGGTATTACAGGCAATACATCTGTTGCACCAATTCTTGGGTGCAATCCCCTATGTAAATCCATATCTATTAATTCAGATGCTTTTTTCACCATATTATATAGCAAATCTATAATATTTTCACTGCAGACAAATGTTATAACTGTCCTATTATGGTTTTTATCTGCATCCACATCAAGTATATTTCCTCCATATTTTTTTATTTCATCTATTATTCCATTTATTACACTGCGGTCTGAGGTACTGAAATTAGGGACTATTTCGAACATCTTCATTATAATATATTATTTATGCATATAAAAATCAATATTTAATATTTCTATATATATAATTATAATATATTTATTTATATTTATTATCTATTTAGATAAAAAACACGGTAATAATATCAGTAAATATTATCAATAATATAGATACAAACTTAATAAAAAAAACATTTAAATCCGTTTATGTTCTATTGTTTTTACATTTGTGATGCAATATGATAACAGCAATAAAAAACGTTATAAAAAGGGATGGATCAAAGGCTCCGTTCGATAAGACGAAAATAGTGATGGCAATTTATAAGGCAATGCTATCTGTTAAAACAGGTTCTATGGATGATGCAAATAAATTCGCCGACCTTGTTCTAGAAGATTTGGAGAAAAATAATAAGGAACCCAGTGTTGAGCTAATACAGGATACTGTAGAAAATATATTAATGACACAAAAAATCGGCAATAAATCCTATATCCCTGTTGCAAAGGCATACATATTATACAGGGAGAAAAGAAAAACTATAAGGGAAGAAAAACAGTTAATAGGTGTAAACGACGATTTAAAATTGACGCTAAATGCAGTAAAGGTTTTAGAAGCCAGATATCTATTTAAAGATTCTAATGGCAAAATAATAGAAACACCGAAGCAGATGTTTCACAGGGTTGCCGTGCATTTAGGTGTAATTCAGGGTTTATATGATTATATAAATTATCAGAAAAATAAAAAGATAAATAATGATGGTGAGGTGTACTCAAATGTATCAAAGACAGAAGTTGAGGAATTAAAAAGGGCCTTCAATGAATTAAAAAAGGAATATGAAATTAAAGGCAGCTTTGATGATTTCATGGAATTCTTGAAGACAAAGAAAACAATGGTGAATTATTATATAAATAAATTTGAAAACGTCATGTCAAAACTTGAATTTATTCCAAACTCACCAACATTAATGAATGCTGGAGGCCCATTGGGGCAATTATCAGCATGCTTTGTTCTGCCTGTAGATGATAGCATAGATTCCATATTTGATACATTAAAGGCAACAGCAGAAATACATAAATCCGGGGGCGGTACCGGATTTTCGTTTTCAAGGTTAAGGGCAAAGGATGATATCGTTGCATCGACAAAGGGTGTTGCTTCAGGACCTGTATCATTTATGAGAATATTTGACGTTACAACAGATGTAATAAAACAGGGTGGAAAACGTAGAGGGGCCAATATGGGCATATTAAATCACAACCACCCGGACATAATGGATTTCATAATGAGCAAAGATTCAGAAAACAAGGTATTAAGCAATTTCAATATATCTGTGGCTATTGATGATGAATTCTTCGAGAAATTGGATAACGATGATTATATAGATTTACTTAATCCCCGTGATAAAAGGCCAATTTCAAGGATAAAGGCCAGTACATTATGGAATTCAATTATAAACCAGGCATGGAAAACAGGTGACCCAGGAATGGTTTTCCTTGATGAAATAAATAAGAAAAATCCTGTAAAGAATATAGGATATATAGAATCCACAAATCCGTGTGGCGAACAACCACTTTTGCCATACGAATCATGCAATCTTGGATCAATAAATCTATCAAAATTTGTTGAAAATGGCAAATTCAACTATGACAAATACAAAGAAGTTATAGACATAGCAACAATATTCCTTGAAAATGTTGTTGATGCAAATAACTTCCCTGTTGAAAGTATAAAAAATATGACAAGAAAAACCAGGAAAATAGGTTTAGGTCTGATGGGATTTGCCGATATGTTAATAAAACTAAATATACCGTATAACAGCAACGAAGCACTGGAAATGGGAGAACATATGATGAAAACATTAAATGATGAATCGCACCTTGTATCACAAAAACTTGCAGAGGAGAGAGGCGTATTTCCAGGATGGTATGGGTCAGAATGGGAAGAAAAGGGAATAAAAATGAGAAATTCAACAACCACAACAATAGCCCCAACAGGAACAATATCAATAATAGCAGGATGTTCATCATCAATAGAGCCATTATTCGCAATAGCATTCGTAAGGCATGTATTAAACGGGCAGGAACTATTGGAAGTTAATCCGTTATTTGAAGAGGCATTAAAATCTAAAGGATTGTACTCAGAGGAAATAATGGAAAAAGTTGCACATACCGGTACATTAAAGGGCGTTGATCTGCCTGAGGATATTAAAAAGGCATTTGTAACAGCACAGGAAATAGACCCGGACTGGCACGTACTTATGCAGGCAACATTCCAGAGATACTGTGACTCGGGTGTATCAAAGACAATAAATTTGCCATTTGAGGCAACACCTGAGGACATTGCAAAATCATACAGATTGGCAAAGGATTTACACTGCAAGGGAATAACAGTTTACCGTGACAGAAGCAAATCGCAGCAGGTATTATATGCAGGAAATGAAAATAAAAACGATCAAAAAAAAAGTGATGAAGAAAAGAAAATAGACCTAACATTAAAAATGCCAGATAAATTTTTAAAGCTTGGTTCAACATTTGATCCTGCATGCCCTACCGGGAAATGCGATTTATAAAAATTTTTTAAATTTTATATTTTTTATCCAAAATAATTATAATCAAAATCATCCAGAATGTTCATATATGATAAGAATGCATTGTATGGTGACTTATATGGATTAAAATAGTTATGTACCTCCATATCTTCAGGTTTTCCTGTTGATAAATAATATAAATTGTCCGATGTTTGAAGATATCTCCATAATTTTTTATTTTTATTATTTTTTAATGAAATTAATTTATTAAAAGCCTCTTTCTGCATTTCATTGCCTATCCACGGATTCAGGTTTCTATCTGTATCTGCCCATGATATAGCATCCTTTACTGATATTATTCCGTGGTTTTTGAATTTTTTCGCCCCATTTATTTTTATAAATTTAATATCATTTTTTTTAAATTCCAGTGGCAAATATTTTAAAAACTGGAATATTCCCGTACTTTCTTTCTGGTGCTCACCAAAAGTTTCATAATCCATAAATAAATTTATAAAATCACCTGGAGTTTTCTTTATCCATGATGCGTATTTATCCGCAGTTAATGGGAACTCATTCCACGCATGGTTTGAAAATCTGAATGATATATCATCGCTGAGCTTATAATTTCTTAATAATAAATTTAAATTAGATGTGCTTTTATATAAATAATTAGGATTATAATATTTTATAATATCATCAGTACCCTCTGTTATTATATTTTTATAACCCAAAGATTTAACTGTTTCTGATATTCCATCATTATAAATTAATTCCGTATTTCTGAAACTTTCAGGTTCAATGTTAAATGTTTTTTTCATTAAATTTCTATGCTGTTTTATCTGTTCTATGAATTCATCTTTATCAAATATTGACGATAAACTATGATAATATGTTTCATCAAGGAGTTCACCTAAACCGGACCTGAAATAATCATCAAATGCATCAATTACCTTTGTATTATATTCCAATGCCTGCTCTATTACTGTACCCGATATGGAAAAGGATGCCTCGATATTATTTTCCATTAATAGTTTTGTTGTTTTTATATAGCTATCATTGCTTATACGCAAAAATATCTCCTTATTTTTTTCATTCCAGAAATAATCATGATTTTTATTTATTTCATTTAGCCTGTAAAGTCTCAATCTTTTTGGCTGGTGTACCTCAAAATAAAATAATACATTATCACTCATGTTTAACACCCTCAAAAATAGATTTATAAACACCCATTGTTTTTATTGCTGCATTATTCCATGTAAATTTCCTTGCCTCTATCTGGCCATTGGCACCCATGGTTTCCCTTAAACCCTGGTGCTTTAATAATCCTATTATATACTCTGCCATTAAATCTGTATCATAAAAATCACATTTAAATACATTATATAAAGCCTCACCGACACCGGTTGTATTGCTTATCACTGTAGGGATTCCCATCCCCATCGCTTCAATTACGGAAATTCCAAATGGCTCTGAAACAGCAGGCAAAACAAAAACATCGGCATCCTTAAAATATTTTATCTTATTATTTAAACTTATAAAACCTGTAAAAATAACATTATTTTCTATTTTTAATTCCTTTGCCAGCACTTTCATATCATTTATTAAATCGCCTGTGCCTGCAATTATAAATTTAACATCAGGAAAATATTTTATAACCTTCTCGGCTGCCTCAAGGAAAAATTTTGGTCCTTTCTGTGTTGTTACCCTGCCAAAATATAAAATATTTTTATGCAAATTATAATCTTTATATGCCGTATCAATAAAATCAGAATCTATGCCGTTATATACAACAGTTATTTTATCCTTATCTGCGTCATAATTATCTATTATCATATTTTTAGTATAATCGGATACTGCAATTATTTTATCCGCATTTTTTATTCCTTTTTTTTCAATGTCCATTATATATTTCTGTGGAAAGAAGTTTCCAGATCTATCTATCTCAGTGCTATGTACTGTAATAACCAGAGGTACCCCATATTTTTCCTTTAGTTCTACACCTGCATCGAATGTTATCCAGTCATGGCAGTGGATTACATCTGTGTTTCTGTCAAAGCATTCTATAACACTTTTATTGTAATAATATATCATTTCATTGAAATCCTTAAAATCAAAATTATTGAAATTTATATTTTTAATTTTTAAATTATTATAATATGGATAAATATTATAATAGTTTTTATTTTCTGATTTTTTACTCTGGTTATTAATATATTTATTTAAATTTTCGGTATTAAATTTAATTTTTTTTACATTAAACGGATATTCATCAGACAACCCCTCAATATCGGGGACATATACGGTAACATCAATCATTTTATTAATTATTGAAAAAATGTTTATTGTATGAACGCCAAGCCCCCCTGAAAATATCGGCGGCAATTCCCAGCCTATTACAGATAATCTCACATTTTAATAATATATACATATATATTAATCTACTGTTTTTATTTTTTTATGTATTAATAAAAACGATGGCAGTATCAATATTGTAAATAAAATTATGAACAATTCGTCCGTTATTAATCCGGATAATATCATCGCAACAAATCCTGTAAAAGTGAATAAAGAAATAAAAATATAAAAATACCTGTAATTTATATTTTTATTTTTTTTATATAAATAAATGCCTGTTAATGCGTCAATAGAAAATTCAAGCATTAGGAATATCCCGGAAATTGATAATAACTCTGCAAAGAAGCTTTCTATTGAAGGCATAAATAACATAACTGCATTTATTGATTCAGCAGAAACACCTATTATAATCAAATTTGACCATGGAGTTCTATATTTTTTATGTGTATACCCGAAAATATTGGGGAATAAATTATCTCTGGACATTGCATACCATGCCCTGCTTAAAATATACGTTGTAAGCCATAATGAACTTGCAGTTGAGGCTATTACAGCTATATCCATTATAAATGAATATTTTGGTATTATATATTCTGCCCATACAGCCAATGGATCTATGCTATCAGATAATAAATTCATTGGTGTTTCCATTTCCATTAAACTTAATGTTATAATATAAATTATAAAAACTATAATCAATCCCACTATTCCTGTTGTTCCCGGCCATTTATTCTTATTAAATGATTCTTCCGATGCATATGAATCAATCTCCCAGCCATCCATTATAGTTGCTATTACAGGAAAGGCCATCATATATTTATACGGGCTTTTTATTATATTGCTAAAGTTGAAGAACCACCTAAATGATACATTATTTACGATATGGCCAGGCATATAATATAATGCCATAAGTATAAACAGTGCAATTATAAACAATTCAACAAATAAAAATATTTCAGTTAGTCTTGCAGTTGGTTTTGCACCCAGAATAGATGCTATTAATGTTATGATTATCCAGAAACTGCCTATTACAAATAATGTATAATTATTAATAAATGTACCATAATTTATAATTTTTAGATTATATAATAGTGTTGCAGTATATTCACCTGCAGGAATAACTATGGGTGGTATTGAAAAGAAATATGCTAATGTAATTACCCATCCCTGGAATGACCCATATTTTTTTGAGACAATTTTACTCCCCCAGTGGTATGATGCCCCGGCATTTGGATATAACCTATTGAATTTTCTAAAAATTATGGATGCAAATAAATAAACTGGCAGTACTATTATTATTGCCATTATAGAATAGAAACCCAAATAATATGCTATAACTCCATATGATGCAGCTATGCTAAATGCCGGGGCAACACTGGACGTTGACAGTGCTGTCAGGTCCCAGAATTTATGTACGTTCTCTCTCAGGGTTGATACGCTGTAATGTTTCATCTAATCACTAAAATATACTTTAGTTTAGGTAAGTTAATTTTATATATAAATTTATTTTAATTTATTTAAGAAATGTAATTATAATATTGCCCGCAATCAAAATTTAAATATGAATATAATATCAAATAATTATGAAAATATTATGGTCACCGGATGAAACAGACATAAAAAATTCAAATATTAATAAATTTATAGATTATATTAATAATAAAGGATTTAATATAAATAATTATAATGAATTATATAATTATTCTATAAATAATATAGAAAATTTCTGGGAAAATATATTAAATTTTTTTGATATTATTAGATATGAAAATTATGAATATGTTTTGTCAGATCATAAAATGCCTGGCAATAGATGGTTTAAGGGCCTAAAATTAAACTATGCAGAAAATGCATTAAATCACGATGGCTTAGCAATTATATATAAAAATGAATTAACTGAAACAAAAACTATGGATTACCATGAATTAAAAAGTAAAGTATCAAAAATGCATAATTTTTTAAGGGAAAGCAACATAAAAAAAGGCGATGTAATTGCATCATATATGCCAAATATGCCCGAGAATGTTATAGCATTTTTAGCATCCTCATCATTAGGTGCTATATTCTCATCAACAGCAATGGAGTTTGGATCAAAAAGTGTAATAGAAAGGTTTAACCAGCTAAAGCCGAAGGTTTTTGTTGCCTCCGATGGTTATTCATATAACGGTAAAATCTATGATAAAACAGATGAAATAAAGGATATAGTAAGTAATATGGATTCAATAGAAACTGTAATTATTTACCATAATATAAATAAAGATATATCAATAAATAAGAAATTATATGATTTTAATTATATTTATAATAATTACAGGGATAACATTAACTATAAAAGTATGGATTTTAACGATCCCTTATGGGTTTTATTTTCATCAGGGACAACAGGAAAACCTAAAGGAATAGTCCATAGCCACGGTGGAATCATTTTAGAGCATTTAAAATCATTATCATTGCATATGAATTTAAAGAAAAATGATAAATTTTTCTGGTATACAAGTACAGGGTGGATGATGTGGAATTTTTTAATAAGTTCATTATTAACTGGTTCTACAATGGTTCTATACGATGGCTCTCCGTTTTATCCGGATAATAATTTTCTATGGAGCTTTTTAAATAAAAATAATGTTAAATATTTTGGCACAAGTGCCGCCTATATAACACATTTAAGGAAAATCAATTTTATGCCTGATAATACAGACAATATAAAAGGCATATTTTATACTGGTAGCCCACTGGATAGGGAGGGCTATGAATATATATATAAAATAAATAAAAATTTCTGGTTTTCTGGAATAAGCGGTGGAACAGATATATGCTCTGCATTTTTTATGCCAGATATTTTATTAAATGTATACGATGGTGAAATGCAGTGCATAGCTCTGGGCGATAAGGTAAAATCATACGATGAAAATGGAATTCCAGTAATAAACAGAATAGGAGAATTGGTAGTTGAGGAACCTATGCCATCTATGCCTGTATATTTATGGGATGATAAAAATTATGAACTGTATAAAAAATCATACTTTAATTATTATAAAAATATTTGGAGACATGGTGATTTTATTAAAATTACGGATAGAAATACAGTAATAATATACGGCAGGTCGGACGCAACGTTAAATAAAAATGGAATAAGAATAGGTACAGCAGATATATACAATATTGTTGAGGATATCCCTGAGGTTAAGGATTCCTTGATAGTGGGCATTGAAGCCAAGGATGGATATTATATGCCATTATTTGTTGTTAAAAATAATAATGTAGATGATAATATATTAAAAGAAAAGATAAGGAACGAAATTAAAAAATATCTGCCAAGGTATTTGCCTGATGATATATTTTTTATAGATGATATACCTAAAACATTGAACAATAAAAAAATGGAAGTGCCTGTAAAACGCATATTAATGGGACATGATATTAATAAATCAGTAAATTTAGGTTCCATTATAAATCCGGATTCCATTAAATATTTTACAGAATTATCAAAGAAATTAAAATTTTAAATTCTCTTCATTAATAATATCTATTAACGACCCTGAAGCAGTAACAACCGGTATTTTATTTTTTAATTTATCCAAAATAGGTAATGTCGATAAAATGGTGCATGCAATATATATGGCATCTGCACTGCTATTATTTGCTATTTCATTTGCCTTTAATGTGAAATCATGGCCTATTTTAGCTATTTCATCACCGCCTGTTTTGCCCATTGCTATTGACCCTGTGGTTTTAAATCCGTTATTGTTTAGCCATTTTATTTCCAGGTCATGCCTCTTCTGGTTATATGGGGTTATAACAAATAAATTTTTAGCATTTAATTCCCTTAATCTCGTTAATATTGTATCTGTACTTATTATAATTCTATTATCAAAGAAATTCTTAAATTCATTTATGCATTTTTTATAGAAAACACCATATGACCTTGCGTATATTACTAAATCATCTCTATTTATATTATTTTTTATTTCCTGTAAATCCTGATACATTCTATTTCTTGCTTCTCCATTTAAAAAATGGCCGGGATAAAATTTCATATAAAACGTTTTTACTTTACTGGGATAAAATAAATTCATATCATGCGGTAAAACCTTATTTAATTCCGAAACTATTAATGACATCATATTTATTGTATTTAATTACAGTATTTATTTCATTGCGGAAATTATAAGTTATGCATCAATAAACTTTATTATGTTATAATATTCTTTTATTTATGCTTTATATATTTTTTATCTGTTAGTGAAAGCATAGCATTTATTAATATATCCCATTGTTATCTTTATTTTATAGATATATTAGAAAGATTTCCCGGCAATTCTGGCAACTAGTTTTAATATACACATTTAAAACACTGTATATTCTATAATAATTCATGCACCATAACATTAAAATCTTATAAATGTGCTCCGACCGGGATTTGAACCCGAGTCATCGGCTCGAAAGGCCGGAATGCTTGGCCGTGCTACACCATCGGAGCTTAACAGCATAGTTATAAATAATATATTTATTTTTGTATTACATAATTGCATTATATTAGTTAAATATTTGTTTTGTTATTGTCATTTTCCTGTCCTCACCCAGGGATATTATATCAATATTTTTGTGTGTTTCATCCTCTATAAATTCAATATACCTTTTCATTTTTTCCGGCAGTGCTGAATAACCTTTATTTATTATATCTTCATTGTTTTCTATACTTCCCCAGCCCTCAAACTCTTTATACTCCAATTCTAATTTATCAAACTCCTCAAGTCTTTTAGGAAAATAAATTATCTCTTCCCCATTTAACATATATTTTGTAACAATTTTTATTTTATTTAGCTTGCCTAATATGTCTACCTTTGTTATTGCCAGGGAATCAACATCATTGATCATAATAGTATACTTTAATAATGGCAGGTCAAGCCAGCCTACCCTCCTTGGCCTGCCTGTTGTTGTTCCATATTCACTGCCTAAATCCCTCAATGTATTGTCATTTATTATCTCAGATGGGAAAGGTCCGGCACCAACCTTTGAGGTATATGCCTTGAATACGCCTATTACTTTATCCACCTTTCTGTAGGAAAATCCGGATCCTGTTGATAATGCACCTGATATTGTATTTGATGACGTTACAAATGGATATATCCCGAAATCTATATCAAGCATGCCTCCCTGTGCGCCCTCAAATAATATATTTTTCCCATTATTATAATCATTATTTATTGTAATCTCTGTATAATCCATATATTTTAAGATTTCCTGTCCAAAGGAATATAATTCATCTATCATCCTATTTCTTTCATTTTCATTATTGTATAATGAATCCTTTAATAATTCCATTTTCATATTATATATTGTTTCTATCTTATTTTTTAATATACTTTTATTTGACAGGTCCATCATCCTTATTCCTGTTCTGGCATATTTATCCTCATATGTAGGGCCTATCCCCTGCGATGTTGTTCCTATATTTAGTTTTGACCTTATAGATTCCTCCTTTTTATCCAGGAATTTATGCATTTTTGTAACTATGTGAGCCCCGGTGCTTATCTTTATTATAATTTTTTTATTTGATTCTTTTAATAATTTAATTTCAGAAATTAATTCTTCTGGGTCTATCACCATGCCATTTCCAAGTATTACTGTATTGCTCTGCATTGCACCTGAGGGTATTAAATGGAATTTGAATTTATTTCCATTTATTACTACAGTATGCCCTGCATTGCTGCCGCCATTAAAACGTACAACATTATCATAATTTTTACTTATAAAATCTGTTATTTTTCCTTTGCCCTCATCACCGAATTGTAATCCCATTATTACAGAAATCATCTAAACCTATATGTTATAATAATAAAGTATAAAATTCTTTATCATTATTCAATATTTTTATAATTATCATATGTTGATACGGCATGCTTTATTCCATAATTATAAGATGAGTGCTATGCTATTGCATATATATAATTAACTATTTAGTAAATACTTAAATTTAATTAAAAATCTTTTAAATCCTTTAAAAATAAGCATTATAAATTTAGTATTATGAAATTTATTTAATATAAAAATTATTTATAATATTGTTTTTTAAAATATATTTAAATATATAATTATTTTATATTAAAGTATGAACAAAAAAATTGCAATTGCAATAATTTCATTACTTTTAGTACTTCTAATAATACCATCAATTTCTGCGGCTTCCCCAATCGGGGCATCATCCATAACACTAAATCACAGTAGCGGTACAGCCGGGATAGGGGGCTCAGTCTCAACAGGTTACACTGTTAAGCTCATATCAGGCAGTACATGGGGTACAACTATTGCTGCTACAGCCCATTCAGGAATAACTGTAACATTTTCAAATTCTGGGGGTGACCCAACATATTCAGGTACAATGACTGTGACGGTAAGCAAAACCGTATCTCCTGGAACATATAATATTTTCATAAATGCAACCGGGGATGATCCAAGTTCTTCTCCAGCAGTATATAAGCTAACAGTAACAAATTCGACAGTTACATCTCCCGTACCACCTCCAAAAATAGTTACAAATAATTTACCATTTGAAATTGGAGGGGCCATCATCGCAGTTTCTTTAATACTGGCAATTATACCTGCAGTTTTGCCGGCACTGGTACAGGCAATAGATAGAAACAGGGCATATGCATTGCTTGTAGTCTCAGTTATAGCACTGGGGCCGTCCATATACCTTGCAGTGGACAACCCATTGCTTAGAACGGCCGCACCCCTGCATTATGGGCTTTTAATTCTCTATATAATATTGCTGATCACTGCACTTGTAATGGTGTTTAAAAACAAAACTAAGAACTATTCAATGTATCTATTCAGAATTCTGGGCGGTGGAATGTTTGCCCTGATGCTTGTCGATATAGTTATCGGGCTTCCTTTATCTTCAACGTATGCTGCCGTTCCATACATAGGCTGGAAATATCTCTTTGGATTCGGTACAACTTCAATTTCATCATTTGGTTTATCCTTGGCGTTTTCAATAATCATGATAGCATCGGCACTTTTATTTTCATTCTCAATCAAAAATACAAAAGTAAGTAAAAAAAATACTGTAAAAACCGTAAAATAATAAATAAATTTCTTTTTCAAAATTTATATTTAATTTAAATATTTTGCTACTTCTTCGTTTGTGTATACATGGAATTTATCGCCAACAATTATTGATGCTACCTCTGGCTCTTTCATAGAACCCTCATCTGTAACTGCTGATTTAAGTGCTGATACTCCGAGTTTAATTGCGTCATCAAGTGACATATTGTCCTTATATTCCTTTTCAATATATTCTGTTACTGCATCCTTGCCAGCACCAATTGCAACGGATTTGTATTCGTTTATTGTTCCTGCAGGGTCGCAATCAAACAATCTCGGACCTATTGTATCCACCCCTGCAAATATTATTGAAACACCGTAGGGCCTTACACCGCCGAACTGTGTATACTGCTGCATCTGATCAGCAACCTTCTTTACAAGATTCTCTATGTTTGTTAATGAACCATATGTTACTTTTTCCTGCTGTGCTCCGACTCTTGCAAAGTCTATAAGTACCCTTGCATCGGCAACTAAACCGGAAGTAACTGTTGCAACATAATCATCCACAAGCTGGATTTTTTCCAGAGAATTTTTCTCTACAAGGCGGCTTCTTACCTTCTTTTCTGATAATAATAATACACCATCCTTGAACTTTATACCTAAAGCTGTTGAACCTTTTTTTACTGCTTCTCTTGCATACTCAACCTGAAATAGTCTTCCATCAGGGGAAAACACTGTTATTGCTCTATCATAAGCCATTTGACCTTGTTGCATATATTCACCTCTCCTTAATTATATTATATAATTATAATTTTTCCTCTAAAACTATATGTATATTTCATTATAAAATTTTGCCTATTAAAAATAAATAAAAAAACTATAAATACGAATATATTTTTATTTCCATTCTATTTAATATCTGTGAAAAAATATTATGTAAAGATATAATAATCTACCATGGAAATATTCAGATCCATATTTGACAATTTTATGCATATACGCAGATCCGGTTTTTATATGGAGTCGGTAAAATTGTTTAAGCATTATGGCGGCACATCAATAAATTTGGTTAATTTTCCAGAATATAATAGTGGGCCAGAGAATTACTATGATAAATTATATTCAGATACCGTAAAAACCGCATATAATGTAAAAAATAACGGAATAGATGCAGTAATCACAATAGGGCCATATCCTTTAGACTATTTTTATTTCTTAAATAATAATAAAGAACCGGTATTGTATATGGAAAAGGGCATAGATTTAGCAATAAAATACATTAATGATGGCAAAGCCGATGTTTTGGGTGAAATCGGTTATCCACATTTCCCTGTTTCAGATGAAATGTATGAAAAATCAGGTGAAATATTAAAATATGCAATGGATTCATGCAAGGATTATAATATACCAATAATACTGCATACAGAGGATATGGATAATAAAAGGTATTTAGAAATAGAAAGCATGGCAAAAAATCATTACAATATCAATAAGATAATGAAACACCATGCAAATGCATCAGATTTAAATTATAAAAATAATATATTAAAATCCATTGTGGCATCAAGAAATAATGTAAGGGAAGCCATAGAGTCAAAAAATGATTTTCTGCTGGAAACCGATTATACAGACCAGAAGGAAAAGATAAATAAGGTGATACCGCCATATTCAGTGCCAAAAAGGGCATTAATGATAAAAAATGGGTACAGTAACTATGATGAAATATTAAATAAAATTTTTATAGATATACCATACAGATTTTACCAAAAAGATTTTTTTATAATATGAATATTTTAATTAATATGTATAATATCCATATTAACTATGTTAGATTTGAATAAATATGATAAGACCTTAGAGGAGTTAAAATCCGTGCTTTTCTCTGAAAGGAAAACAAGAAAACTTAACAAACTTGATCCAAATTTCTATAAAAATATTTATTCCACATTTTCTGAATTAAAGGATGAAAAGGCAGAGGCTTTGCCAACCGATATAATAAAATATATGGAAATAACACATTTGCTTGATGATGTTAAAAAGAATTTCAAAGCATTTTTTCAGGTAAGGTTTGAAAAGATTGCCAGATATTCTGTATATGAATTAACAGATGATATATTATACAATTTAACAAATGAAGAAAAAAATATAATAAAGGATTTTTCGGAAAAAATGAAGTATTATTATGATGATTTTATTGGTTCAAGCACTGCCGTGGAAAATAATGAAATACCTGCTGATGAACTAAATAATAATGAAATTAATCAGGAACATGCAGATAAAACAGAAGAAACTGAAATAAAAGAAAACAAAATTAACAATCAGAAATTGCCCGAAGAAGAGCCTTTAGAAACAAAAAACATAAAAAATGAAACCTATGTCCTTGTAAGGATATTAAAGGATCTGCCACCGGTGGCACAGCCGGATAAAAATTATTACCTGCATAAAAATGATATTATATATATTACGGAATCATTTGCATCCCTTTTAAAAAATCATGATTCCATAACTATAATAAACAAAAAGTAAAAATTATTAAATTAATTATAGATAAAGTGCCATGGATAAAATATGTGACGTTGTGGGATGTAATGAGGTAAGTTTTCAGACAGTGCCTTCAGATCTGGCTAAAAAAGTATTCTCATTGAAAGATAATAAAACAAAGGTACATTTATGCAAAGCCCATTATAAGGAATATAAGAAAAATACAAAGAAAGAGAGAGAGAATAGCAGATTGGACTGGTAATATTAATTATGTATGGAATTTCTATCGTAATTACTGTTTACAATGAAGAAAAAAATATACGCGACCTGTTGCATTCACTGATATTGCAGGAGCAGCCCATAGAAATAATAATCGTGGACTCAATGAGTTCAGATAAAACAGTAGAAATTATTAAACATTATACTGAAAAATATAATTTTATAAGATATTACAGGAAAAAATCCACCCGTGGAGAAGGCAGAAATTATGGCGTTTCATTATGCAAATACGACTATATTGCATTTACTGATGGTGATGCTGTTGCACACGAGTACTGGATCAAAAATTTAAGGAAATTAATTAATGAATATGATTTAATTGCAGGTGAGACGTTAAGTGCAGGCAATAAAAAGTATTCCATGGAAAGATTAAAATTGTTTTATAAAGGCTTTGAAATCACTAGGCCATCTGCAAATTTATGCTATTCAAAGGAATTATTTAACAAAATAGGTGGATTTGATGAAAAGTTTGTAACCGGAGAGGATATTGATTTAAATATACGGGCAATCAATGCAAATGCAAGGTATATCTGCTGCAATGACTGTATAATTTATAATAAAACACGGGAAAATCTTCATGAATTTTTGGCACAGGCATACTGGAATGGCTATGGCAGGGCACAGTTAAAAGCAAAATATAAAGATATTAAATTTGGTCATTCAAATGAATTAAAAAGAATGTTCATACCAAAATATATCATAAGGAATGGTTTCGGGCTATTAGGCTATCTAAAATATAAACGGGAAAAAATTAATTAACTAAAATAACAGCATCTTAAATTGTCAATCTTCTCAAAACCCATGGGCATGGATTAATTATATAATTATTATTATATAATAGTAACTTTAAATAACAATGTATAACCTTAGATTATATGCATAGCGATAGCATGTATGCAAAATTTGAAGGTTTAAATATGGGGGATATAGAAATAAACAAAGGCAGGCCTGAAGTTATAGATATGGTTTCAAGCTTTTTGTTATGAAACATTAATACATGGATGGTTAAATACACATGCAAGATATATTATCATGGTTGTTAATATAACAATTTCTGTAATTGTTAGTTTTATTATTGCATGGTTTATTTCAGCATTCTTTATATGGATAGCTGCAAAAATTGTTTCTGGAAAGAAGGCAACATTTGCGGGTGCCCTGGCTGCTGCTATCCTGGGTCCAATATTATATTTTATCTTTTATGCTATTTTTTCCATCGAATTAGCGTACATATTCGGTTCAACAGTTGGCAGCTTCATCGCTCTTATAATAGCAATAATCGTTCTGAGCTGGCTTTATGGAGTTATATTCAGCACCAGCATATTCGGTGGCTTTATTATAGCAGTCCTGGTAACTATAGTAACATACGTCATATTTTTAATCATTGGAATTCTTTTTGGAACTCCAATACCGGTACTCCATAATTTTGCATTGGTTATGTATGCGGGCTTATTATAATAAAATATAATATTTTCCTTAACATAAATGGATATTTAAATAAAATTATCCATGCAAAACCGTAAATATTGCCTGTTAAATTATAAATTAATTCATTAACTTATTATTGAGTATATATATTACTCTTATTTTGTATTTATGCCAGGCTGGTTTATAGTATTTAATGGGCGCACGCTATGCCTTTCAATGGAATAGCAACAGATTTGCTGCAAACCAATATACATAATGATGGTCTGGTACTGAAAATTGACCTTGGTAAGGCAGCCACGTTTTAAATATTTAAAAATGATAAATTAATATTTTTAGGGGAAAAATGAATTTTATAAAAGAAGAAAAATCTTTCAATAAAATGGAAGCACTGGGATTTGAACCCAGATCTAAGGGTCTCTTCCATGTTTCATCGTTCCAGTCATTCATCATGAATTCAGATGACCTTTAGCTAATCACAAACTGACTGGAGCCCTCTAGGATACCTGACTACCCCATGCTTCCTACTAACTATATTATTTTTTAATATAAATATCTATAGTGTTTATAAAGAAAATATAATAATATAATAATTACAGTAAAAAATATATTTACGGGCAGGAATATACATATCTTGCTTTCCATATGAATTGTGGGCAATATGATATTATATCTTTATATTCTTTAAATAATAGATTTACTATCCTATTAAAAAATATTTTCAAATATTATATACTCTATGTGTAATAAAAATACCCGATAAACAGGTAAAAAGGTAAACTTACTGTTTACTTGCCCTTCTTGCCCTTTTTAATCTCCTTATCTTCTTTTTTCTCCATTTCCAGCGCATGTTACCTCTTTTCTTCCAATCTCTTGAACTTCTCTTCAATATGTCACCTCAATTGTTAATAATGTAAATATGGTATTATTTTTTAATATAAATACCTATTTTATTATTTTTTACTTTTTATGATTTTTTAAAAAATAAACTTCATTTTAAATAAATTTATATATACATATTATATTAATTAATATGAAAGTTTTAGTTTCATACGATGGCTCAGAAGGCGCAAAGGAAGCTTTAAAATTTGCATTAAGCTGCAAATGCAATGTAAATAATTATACAATAGTTTATGTAATCCCAACAATAGTTGGCATAAGCGCAAGCTTTGATTCATATGTGCCAGCATCAGTTTATGAAGGCCAGGATAAAACAGCTGACGAGATTCTTAACAGGGCTAAAAAAGAACTTGAAGATGCAGGTGTGAAATATGAATTAATAAAGGTAAATTCTAATGGGGAAGAAATAGCAAAAATGATACTGGATACTGCAAAAGACAGGAAAGTTGATTTGATAGTAACCGGTACAAGAAAATTGCATGGTTTCAGCAAATTAATTCTGGGTTCAGTTAGTTCAGGCTTAATAGCACACTCTGATATACCGGTTACAGTTGTGCCACCAAAAAAATAAAAATTTTATAATTTTAAATCAAATTGTTTATATATTCCTATAAAATACTGATAGAATGGGAAGTATAAGATCATCAAATATTAAAAGGATTTCAGTTGAACTGGTAGATAAGAATAAGGATTTATTCAATGATAATTTTGATCATAATAAGGAAATATTGAATAAATTTATTGCAAAATCTGTTACAAAAAAGACTTCAAATGCAATAGCCGGTTATGTAACAAGATATATCATAAAAAAGAAATCAAAGGAAAAGAACGAACTTGAACAGCTCGGCCTTGCCTGATTATATTATTTATTAAACTTTAGCTTTGGTCTAATTATATTAAAAATTTAAATTATTAAAAATTATTTTTCTTCCGGCATTTTATTTTTTCTCCAGTTATTCATCCCACCTTCAAGATGGTATAAATTTTTATAGCCATATCTTACCAGTCTATTTGCCGCAGCCCTGCTTCTATGGCCTGTTTTGCATATTAAAATTATCTTAGAATCAGTGCCGAAATTTTTTATAATATTTTTTTCATTTCCAAGTTTATAATTTACGGCATTTTTTATATGTCCATGTTTATATTCAAATTTTGTTCTCACATCTATTATTTTATATTCACCAATCATTTTATAAACATCTTCAGGGCTTAAATTTTTCAATTCATCAGGCTGGTTGAAATAATCAGATCCGCGGAAATAATCTTTTATAGACATTATATCACCAGGTTATCATTATTATATATGCCAACAAATATTGGTGTCTCATTAATAATCCATTTCCTTGCCATGACCTCTCTTAATTTCTCTGTTACGTGAGACCATGCACTTAAATCATCAACTTCGTATAAAACTACAAATTCCTGATCTCCTAGGCCGAAGGAATATGTTGTATATGACAATATTCCTGTGCTTTCTTTATCAGATCTTGCTGTACCTATATGCCCTGATAAAATTTTCCGTCTTTCCTCATAATTTATTAAATACCATTCCTTATCCTTGCTCATTGGATATGCCACGAAATATTTTTTAGGGTCTCCTTTTAATGTATCCTCCAAACTTTTATTCTCCTTAATATATGGTGAATCTTCATATAAAGAAAGCATGCTATAAACAGTTTTTCCATATATTCCTATTACAGAATTAAAACCTTCCTTGAATTTTTCAAGGCTTAACGGTTCATGTGCTGATAGCCAGAATAAAATATCATTATCATGCCTCATTGATTTATAATATTTTATGCTTATCAGATTTTTATTATAATTTTTAATAAATTCAATAGACTTATTGTTTATCTCTTTTTTGCTTTTATCGTCCAGTGCCCAGAATCTTCCATTTAGCTTATAGGCAAGAACATATGTATAAATCATATATATCGGTATTATAATTGTATTTTAAAATATAACCTTTATCCTTTATAAATAATTGAATTATCTTTTTGTTATTTATTTAATATAAGAATAAATCTACAGTTTCTTTGATGCCTGCGGTCTTCGCGTATAGACACAAATTTATCCTAAATGGCGTTATAAAATTATTTTGTTATATGTCAATATTTGGCTGCACAATGAAATTCTCTTTTAATAATCCAGAGTTCTCTGGTTATTATTAACAACACAGTATCTCTTTGCATCATATTCATTATAAAACACAAATGATACAAGCTTCAATAATAAATTGTTATCCTTTTCTGTTGGTTCATATAATAAATTACCCGGTGGTATCCTTATATCCATTTCTAATAATTTTTTTATATATTCATCCCTATATTTTGAATTTACCGTTTTAAAGCCATTTTTTGGCAGATCGATATTGCATCTCTCTATTTCCCTTGCAAATACAGGCCTATCAAATATATAGGATAATAAAAGCAGCGTATTGTATCCTGAATTATTAATATCAAATCTTTTCATGTTCTCTCCAATGATATAATATAAATCTTTTCTGCTCTGTTCTACAAATGAAAATATTTTTGCCGGCTTTATTTCCTTCTCCTTTAATATGCCGAGTTCAACCATGGCATTCAAATAGCCTGTTAGAACAAGCCTGTGCATATTTATTCCCTTTTTTTCTAAGGATTTCTGTATACCGGTAATTGATTTTTCTTCACCATTTATTTCATTTAATATTAATCTATATTTCTTCCTGTCTTCAAATTTATTAATCATAAATATCACCCATGACATATTTTGATAAATATTCCGAATTTTTTATAATAATTTCACATATTTCCTTGGAATTGCCTGTAAATTTAGATGGGTCCATTGCATCTTCTAAATCCTTATTACCTATAAATTTATATATCCCATTTTTTATTAATGATTCCCTCAAGCTTATATTATTTTCATATGCATACATCGAAGATTTTCTTACAAATTCATGTGAATCCTGCCTTGGCATTCCATTTTTTGTTAATGCAATAGTTATGCTTTCTGACATAATAAATTGATCATTTATTACCTTTTTTAACATTTCATTCCTATTTATATATAGATTTGAAAATACGCTATCCATTTTATTTAAAACATCGTCTATTAATATTGATGCATAGGGTATAGTAAAACGTTCCTCTGCACTGTTTGTTAAATCACGTTCATGCCACTGCACAGATGATTCGTATTCAGGTATAATAAAAGACCTTAACAACCTTGATAAACTAACAATATTTTCTGAAACAATAGGATTCCTCTTGCTGGGCATTGAGCTTGAACCCACCTGTTCACTATCATTGAAATATTCTGATACCTCATTTATCTCAGGCCTCTGTAAATTACGTATTTCAGTTGCAAATTTCTCTAAGGAAACGGATATATTGTTAATTATGGACAGATATTCAATGTACCTGTCACGGTCAACAATTTGATTTGTTGCAATTTCATGTGTTATGCCTAAAATATCGCATGTTTTTTCCTGTATTTTTAGTGCATTTTCCCCCAGGGCTGCTCCGGTGCCCACAGGACCTAATATTTTTCCCGCTATTATCCTATTTTTTGCCTCATTCAATCTCTCAACATGCCTGTTGATTTCTGATAAATAAACAGACAATTTTAACCCGAATGTTATGGGTGATGCGTGCTGCCCATGAGTACGTCCAACCATTAATGTATTTTCATTTTCTTTTATTAATTTTACCATTGTTTTACTTAATTTCAACAGATCAGACATAATTATATTTATTGCCTTCTTTAACTGCAACGCTGTTGCTGAATCATTTATATCATTTGATGTTACACCAAAATGTACATAATTTTTTCCATCGCTACATTTTTCTGTTAATGCCTCTACTATTGACATAACATCATGATTTATTTTTTTCTCTATTTCCTTTACACGTTCAAGGCTTACTTCATTGCTGTCAACAACCTTTTTTATATCCTTATATGCATTTTCAGGTATAACATTATAATATGACTCTGCCTGTGCAAGTGCTGACTCGACACTTAACATCAATTTCAATCTATTTTCTTCGGAAAATATGGCTTTAACTTCTTTTCTTCCATAACGATAGTCCAGAGGAGAAACGATCATAAAAGCTTATTACTTATAGTTTAAAATTTTTTGCGTTATCTCCTTTTTAATTTACTGAACATTACCGATACAAAAAGCATAATAAACCCCGCCCCCAAAAGTCCTATGCCGCCTGCTGCTATATAACTTGAATATTCTATATCATTATACTGCGATAATGGCATGAAATTATAATACATGGTTGCATTTTCATGGAACTCAACAAATATATAGCTACCATTTAATCCGGTATAATAAGGCTCACCATCTATATTTCCCTCGGGTTTTGCAGCATAATTATTCAAATTTGATTGGCTTACTATGCTAAAATTTTTACATGATATTAATCCGGAGGTACTGTTTGATGCAACTATTATTAAGATATCATTTTTTGAAAAATTAAATTTATTGGATGTATATTCATTCCCTGAAATATATAATACCGATGTGCTTTTCGGCTCTGTGGTTATTTCATGATAGCCACCAAGTGCAAGGGATGCACCAATCACCATCAATATTATCCCTATTAATACATATTTATTTTTCATCATATCATTTTAATGAAACATCTATTTTTCCAGTTTTTATTTCATTCATTAACTTATTATACCTTTCATTGACATCATTTTCAGTCAATCCACATTCGTATAATTCCATATATATTTCATAATTTTCCTTATCTTCATCAATTTTGCCACTATATATTTTAACGCCTCCACATGATTTTTCATTATTGAAATTTAATCTATATGTTAATTCTACAGTTATATCATGGTCTTTTATATATTCCAGTTTTTTTATGTAATCTGACATATTATTTATAATAACCATTTATTATATAGATTTTTATATGTATTTATCCAAACCATGTTCCCAGGCATTTCTTAAATTTATTATTTTTTCATTTATTATCTCAGTTTTATTATCCTTTATTATTATGTTTTCCTTTACTGTGTAGCCTATTTTTTTAATATTTACATCCTGGAAATTATTTATAAATTCATTTTCATATTTTTTATCCACCTCAATTACTATTGATGTCCCAAGTTCTGAGAATAATTTTATATCAGTATCACCATCCAAATTTTTTAAATCGGCATTTATTCCTATTTTATTCCCGAAACTCATTTCAAGCATGGTCAATAATAATCCTCCGGACGATACATCGTGCATTGCCTTTATAAAATTATGTGACCTTTTTATATGATTTTTTATATTTAGCAGTTCATTATAATTAATATTGCTTATATTATAATAATTTATATTCAAATATTCCGCATATTCGCTGCCTGCAAGTGAATTTATTAATGTGCCAACAATAAACACCGGGTTATTTTCCTCCTTAAATTCAACCGTTATAATATTTCTTATATCATCTATTTTTCCTATCATTAATATATTGGGCGTTGGCATTATCTCATTATTGCCTGTTTCATTGTAAAAGCTTACATTGCCCGATACCAATGGCAGACCCATATTTTTGCAGAAATCTGATATTGCATGCACTGTTTCTATAAATCTATACATTGTTTCAGGATTTTCAGGGTTTCCAAAATTTAAAGCGTCTATAATAGAATGTGGATCGCCATCTGAGCATAAAATATTTTTATATGCCTCTATCAATGTTTCTATTGTTCCATTATATGGGTCAATATCTACCATTTTCGGTCTGGATCCGGAGGTAATGCATAAACCTGCATATGAATTTTCGACAGGCTTTATTACTGTGGAATCTGAATGCGTTTCCATGTTAACATTGCCTGTAAATGGCTTGAGCACTGTATTCCCACGGACAGTAAAATCATACTGCCTTACTATATTAAATCTTGAACATAAATTAGGAGTGCCTATAAATTTTAAGATAAAATCTTTATAATTATCTATTTTTTTATATTCCACCTTTTTCATATTTGCTTCCGGTTTTTTAAAATTCCTTGAATACAATGGTCCAGAAACCAAAAATTTTAAATCCATGTCCATTATTCTTTTATTATTATAATTTATTATTAAATTATCTGCCTTTACCGTTTTGCCTATTACCGAATACTCTATTCCCCATTTTTTGAATATTCCCTCAATTTTATCTAAATTACTTTTATCTACTGCTAAAAACATTCTCTCCTGCGATTCACTTACCCATATTTCCCACGGGTCCATTTTATTGTCCTTTAATAATACCTTGTTTAAATCTATCACTGCAGATACATTGCCTGCATAAAGCATTTCACTGACTGCACTTGATAATCCGCCTCCTCCGAGGTCCTTCATGCCATCTATTAAATTTAGATCATTTGCCTCCAAAACTGCATGTATTAAAGGCTCCTCTATAATAGGATTTCCAAGCTGCACGGCCTTTCTGTTATTTTCATCATTCTCATCCAGTATTTTTGATGCAAAATTTACGCCGTGTATTCCATCTCTGCCGGTTCTGCCACCGCATACAATTAACAGGTCATCCAGTTTTGTAACCCTGCTGCGTACAACCTTATCCTTTCTTACTATGCCTATGCATCCTGCATTTACCAGCGGCATCCCATTATATCTATCATCAAATTCGGCAGATCCTGAAACAGTAGGTATTCCCATTCTATTGCCATAATCCCGTATGCCTGCGACAACATTATTTAAAATAAACCTCTCACTTAAAAAGCCACTGTTGCTGTCCGGATTTCCGAAATACAGTGAATCAACCAGAGCCACAGGCTGTGCACCCATGCATAGTACATCCCTTATTATTCCACCAACTCCTGTAGCAGCACCACCATATGGCTCTATGGCGCTTGGGTGGTTGTGGCTTTCCATTTTGACAACATATGCATAATCATCATTAAAGGAAACAACCGCAGCATCATCCTCCATTGTAAGTATCGTATAATCACTTTTTAAATCCAAAAAATATTTTTTTAAATATACTTTTGATGATTTATAGCACGAATGTTCACTCCATGCCTGTGCTATTGCCTGTATTTCAATATCTGATGGATTCCTGCCCATACCCTTAAAATAGTCTTTAAGCATTAGCATTTCATCATATGTCAATCCCAAATCCCTTCCCATGCTGTTTAAAACTCTCTCATCGGAATTGATTATATCATACATTTTAATCACTTATTTCCTGTATTTTATATTCCTGTATTACCGGATTTGTAAGTATTTTTTCGGAAATTTCATTTAACATTTTCAATGAATCCTCCCTATTTAATGATGTTTCAAATTCATAGACCCTGTATGAAGAAACATTTTCTATGCCCTTATAACCTGTAAGGTCTAAATTCCTTTTTATGCTTAAAGCTTCCGGGTCCTCAACATTCGGCAGATATCTAATTTCAATCCTTATCTTCATATTAAGGTATATAAAATATAAAATTAAATTTATCTATTCTTATGCAAAAAGAATAAATGTATTCTTTTTAATATCTGTATCACCGGTCTTATTAATAACTGCGAACTTCCTATTATGAACAGATAAACGCCATGTAAACCATCTATTGGTGGTAAATATGGCAGAAACAGTATACTTCCAACAACAAATTCTATACCAACCATTATATCATTTGCTATTGCCAGCCAGTCATAGAACTTTTTTAATTTTTTTTCCTTTACATGCCTGTAATTATATTTATTTATGTAATGGTTCACATCATCATTTTTAAAAAAGATATCAGCATTAATAAAGATCTCTGATAAATAATCATTTTTTATAAGTTCAATTAAACCATTTATATAATCATAGTCAGACCTTTCTGTTTCTGTATTAATGAATGAACCATCACGTATCACCATTACCGTTTCAATAAACCATTCATTTTTTAAATACGGTTTTATACCATCCATATCAAGCTCGATATTTTCAAGATATTTTTTGCAGTAATCCGCAAATGCACCGGAATAGTAGAAATCATCCGACATTATAACCGGTATTGACATAATCAAGCCATTATCATTGGAATAATCTGTATATCCCATATTTTCTTTTATTAAACTTATAAAAAATTGTGATATTTTTCTATCTATATAAACAATTTTCATTAGCCCTGTTACTAAGGGATTGTCCTTATAATAACTGATGAATTTATTGAATATTTCTTCCTTACTATCCTGATCTATATTGTGCTTTATATCATATATATTTATTATTTCCATTGCGTTATTGTCGGAACATGAATTTATTATTTTATCGTCTATTAATTTTGAACATATGTCATTTCCGAATAAATTCATAATTAAATCTTTAGCATTTTTCCATTTTATGCCAAAGCTATACCTGCTCTTCTGTATAAGGTAAAGAAAATATAGTGGTTTTTCATCATCTGCATACATAAAAGTTAATATCAATATATTATAAAAAATGTTTTTTAAATTGCATTTATTATACTCTTTAAATCATTATAAACATTATTTGATTTTTCTAATAAGGTTCCGGTAACTATTATATCTGCACCTGCTTCTATAACTTTTCTTGCAGTTTCACATGTTCTTATCCCGCCACCAACTATTAATGGAATTTTTATCTGTTCCTTTATTTTTCTTATGACATTTTCGGAAATATATGTGGGCGATCCGGACCCTGATTCAAGATAAAGCATTTTAAAGCCTAAAAGTTCCGCAGCTAAAGCATATGATAATGCTGTTAATTCATCATCCCTTCTTATTAAATTTGCTTTTCCAATCTTACCAACTGTCATGCCAGGTTCAAAAATTAGATATCCCATCGGTATTGTTTCGATTCCAAGATTTTTTAATAATATTGATGCCTTAACCTGGTGACCCATAATATAGTCTATATTATTTGAATTCATCAAAACCATATAATATATTGCATCGGCATATCTGCTTATCATAGTGCTTGACCCTGGAAATATTATCAATCTTTTACCCGTTATCTTCTTTATTTCCTTTATGGTATCATCCATAAGGGATGAATTTATATTTGTTGAACCGCCTATTAAAAAGAAATCTGTACCTGCTTTATCGGCCTTTTCAGCTATTTCTACAGCCTTACACACAGGCTGTGATGCAGGATCAATTAACGTCATATGTAATTTTTTATGCTTTAATGCATTCAATATTTCACTGTAAACATTCAATTTATCCACCATATTTATTATATATTTTTTTAAAGTATATGAATTATAAATATAAACTCATCGCTAAAGGATATGATTTTTATTTTATTTATATATAAATTGCAGAATATACTCAATAATTGTTTATTTATATTGCAATACAGATGTAATATTTTTATTAAGCATCAATTATTTAAATAATAAATAGATTTTATTATAATTACTATGGCTGTAAATGCATTTCATTATCACTCTTTTTTAATTCCGGAAAACAGATTAAAATTAAATATAGGAATTAAAATTTTATAAAATCTAGTGCCATAATCTGGAAATCTATGATTTTAATTATGGTTTATCATCGTTAGTTGATGGCACCAAGCAAAAAGGAAAACATTCCAAATATCATTGCAAATTTTGATATTTTTTCTCCCCTTGATATGTTTATATTCATTAATATTATTGTTGATAAAAATATCAAATCGTCAAATATTACTGCTATCAGATAGTATACAGATAATATTTTCAAATAATATGGCAGATATGATATTGATATTGTAATTATAACAAATATTGCAGACAATATTTTTGCATTTTTTATTCCATGTTTTTTCGGAAATGTTATTCTATCCACATCACCTTTAATGTCCTCTATATCCTTCATGATTTCCCTTGATAAATTGGAAAACATTGCCAGTAAAAATAGCAAAAACATTTTTAATAATGAATCTGTAATAAAACCACCATATAAAAAAATCATGCCTATTAATAAACTTACTGTAAAGTTGCCTGTTAATCCCATCTTTTTTGTTTTAAATTCATAACTTATCAATAATAATTCGGCTATTATCACAACCATACTTATTTCCAGTGATATAAACAATGAAAATATGAATCCTAGAATAAAAAATATTAAAAAGGCATAAGATGCGTGTTTTTTTGTAATAGTGCCCTGGGGCAATGGTCTGTCAGGATGATTTTTTTTATCAATTTCATAATCGCTGACATCATTTATAATATTGCCACCTGATGTAACAAAAAATACACTGAGAGCGCCAAATGTCAGCGGTAATATATAATCTAAAATATGGACATTAACAGCAATAAAACCTACTATATATATTGAAAAGAAACCCATAAAAGCATTAATTGGTCTGATTATTTTTAGCCATTTATTCATTCAATGCTAATATATATGTTAAACATATATTTTTTGGAGTATAATATCCATTAATCATTATAATATTGCAATAAAATAAGCAAGAAATTAATATGAGAAAAAATAGAGATATATTCTATCGTTGAATTATAGAAAATCATAATTTAAAAATAGTTTAATTATGCGCGTTTATCTTCTATTAACAATATTTTTCAATAATTACCCCTCTTTTATTTGGAGCAATTACAGGAGTACTATGTGTATTCTCAAAAAGATAATCATAAATATCGGTTGTTTTATATGCATAATCTGCCAGTATGTATTTAAAATTCATTACAGAATATATAATATTATTTTAATCTAGAATCATAAATATTACCTTTAGTTATTAGTCAGCATATAATAATTAATAAATCAATATCTATAATCATATGACATTTCCTTCCATATGGTTATCCCTTTGTGTTCCTTGGCCATCCTGCTACTGGATTCATGTAATTATGGTATGGCCTTCTTCTAATTGAAGTAGAATATTTGCATGCACTACATATAAATATAATTTCATTATTAATTAAATGTAAATTAAATTCCTTCGCTCTTCTTGATAATGTTTGGGATGATTATATTTCCTTTAGATTTAACATTTTTATATAGTTATCCTTATCCTCTAGAAATACTCTGTAAGAAAGGTAAGAAATATTAAAGGCCTGTAGTAAGATAATGGTTTTTATTATTTGTCTATCTGTATATTTTCTCTTTCTATCATCAGGATAAACTATATTCTCTATTATCTATATAATAAAAGTTATACGTGTGTCATGCAGAGCAAAAAGCCAAATATTCTTATTTTATCTATTAGATTAGATATTTGGCTGATATTTTATTAAATATGAGACACCATAATTATTAGATTAAATATAACATTAAATTATAAAATCAAACAAATTTTACAGCACATTGATTTAAAACACAATATGCCTGTTATATTTAAATTCTAAAAATATTATTATGCCTTATTTTTGTTCAATTTCCTGGATTTAAAGCTTATAGCTATTGTTATAGCAAATGCTATGACAAGTACAAAGCCTATTATCATATACATTTTTCCATAATAAAGGCCAGGCTTTATTAAAGCTATCTCGGATTTAGTTAAAAGTGCATGACTTTTATAAAAAATGTTAAGATAAGCTGCATCGGCATGTAAATAAAATCCATAAATAATAATAATTATACCCACAAGCACACCTATTATGCCCGTTATTCTAATAATTTTATCCATTCTCATATTTTACCTTAATTCATTAATATTATCAGTTATAAAAATTTTTACATTTAAGTTGGTGTTCTGTACCTATAAAATTTTTAGTATTCTATATTTTACAATTATTATACTATTTCATATTTTAAGAAATATTATGTTTTAATTAACATTTGCTTCTTACAGTGTATATAAAGCATTTTATATTTATCCTATGTGGAAATATACAAAGAAATACTTTTTCCAGCTACATTAAGGCTTTCACGTTAATAAAAAAACATAATTTAATTTTACATCTTTTTTGCTTGTATAAATAGTAACCCATTAAATTCCTTATAGAATTTATATGTCTATAATATTCAAAAAATACTGGTTCATTTCCATAGCCTTCCTTTTTCATTAAATTCCTTATAGAATTTATATGTCTATAATATACTGAATAATTTATATCACCTTTTGTAACTAAACATTGCATGTTGAAGAGTAAATTAATACATATTATCACTAATCTATTTAAATAGTATAAGCGTGCATTTATTTAAGGCCCATAATAGTTATAATATTTCTTACAGTTAGTTAATAATATACTAATATATATATTAAAAATACTTTATAATATATATTTAATATATAAAGTAATGTAAGCATTTTTATAATATGTATGCAATAATGCTTTGCATCTCTATTATATGAATTATATTATCTACAATCCCAATAGTATATTTAACATGTTTTTTCGGTATATATCCAAATTCCAATTATTATATTAATTTTGGACATTTATTCATAATTTCATATAATACACTGTATATTAACAAATTATAAAATTTGCGTGTAGTACAAAGCTATACTGCATTATGGAGCTATGTGGCATGCATATTTTCAGGAAATGACCCGAAAAGATTAAATATTTCAATTTCATAACACACTTGATTATATTGAATCCTTATCTAATTGTTAGAAAAGTTATACAGGACCTCGTCTTGGTTATATTTATAGTTCTTATATTATATATAGTGTTCAGATTAATGCCTGGTAGCCCGGTTGACCTATTTTTGCATGGTTTAAAGCATCCTACAGCAGCCGATAAAATTAGAATTGAGAAAGAGCTCGGTTTATACGGTGGTAAATTCTCGCTGACTGCATTCTTTGTTTATTTAAAGGATATGTTCACTTTCCGTTTTGGCGATGATTATTATACCGGTGAGTCAGTTTTATTCATGATAAGTCAGGCATTACCATATACATTATTATTATTCGGTGTTGCGGCTATACTATCGTTTATAATAGGCTTGCCATTAGGTATATACACCTCATTTTTGAGAGGCAAAAGATCGGAGGGGGCTATAATATCTAGTGCTACTTTGTTGAACTCAATACCATTTTTCGTATTAGCTATTGTAATATGGGTTTATCTGGCTGAATATTATAAAATATTCCCTATAACTGCCGTTTTCCCGCTTAGTTATCTTACACACCCAACACTTAACACACTTAGGATAGTGGCGTATGATTATGCAATGCCTATACTTACACTTACAGCTATAGAATCTATGGGCCATCTATTAACAATGAGGGCAGCTATGGTTTCCGTACTGGGAGAAGATTTTATTACAACAGCAGAAGCCAAGGGTGTTAAAAAGAAAAACATTATGTTGCATCATGCAGCAAGAAATGCAATGGTTCCAATGTCCACAAGAATGGCTCTTGAATTTGCATTTTTGATGAGTGGTGCTGTAATAGTTGAAGTTATATTTGGTATTCCAGGAATGGGAACTGCATTATATACCTCAACTCTTAAAGAAGATTATCCTTTTGCAGAAGGCGCTTTGTTTATAATTTCTCTATTAGTAATATTTACATATTCTATAGTAGATTTTATACACGCGTGGTTAGATCCGAGAATAAAGGTGTAAATTATGGATAAAAAAAGTTATAGGAAGGAAAAATTAAATTTTCGTTTATACAATTTAAAGAAGAGCTGGAAATTATTTTATAATTCAAAGTATGGCAAAATTGGATTTTATATCCTGATCATATTTGTTATACTAACCTTAATTTCCCCTCTGGTAATTCAGCATAACGATGCATTAACATACATAGCTCCGGAAGGCGAGTTTACAGTGGCGAATCGGGAATTATCTTCAAATTTGTCTGCAATATCCAGTGGCATTAGTACATCATCATGCTCAGCAAGTGGTGCATATATTATATATGCATCATCTTCTTCAGGCATATACGGTGTAAATGTCTATAACGGTACCACGTATAAATTATATAGTATGAACGATGTTAATAATATAACAGCATTTACTGCATATGATAGTGCCGAGACTGGAGTATATACATATGTTATGGCAAGTAATCCAAGTGAATTGTTCATAGGTAAAACTACATGGTCTTCAAGAATTGAAGGTACGGGAACCCCCTCATTGCATGGTACTTTAATACCTGTAAAGGATGCAATAGGTATATTTACAAGTGGTTTTACAGACCATTCAATAGAAACAAATCTTGAATATGATTTAAATTATATAGATTATTCCTTAGGCTATTATCCTGTGTATATATATACCATAACACATAATGCTACAGGTTATTATTTAAATGAATATTATATGTATGATTTATTACATACCAGTAATAATAATCCTGAGTTTTCAGAGAAATTACCTTATAATATAAAACCAACAAGTTATGAATTTGACGCCGCAGGATTTACACCCAGTGCACAGGCTTTTATATCCCAGGGAGATCATGTTTTAGGTTATACAACATCCGGAAAGCTTATTACAAATGCCACTTTAAGCCAAAGCATAAATAAAATATACATACCAAGTGACTATAAATCTTCCAACAATAGCTATAATAGAATATTAGCTGAAGGCAATACATCGGTTTATAGCATTAATCCGTTTAATAATACAATATCAACAATATTTAACACAAAAAACACAATAACTACAATATCAAGCACTGCTGGTGCATCAGGCTTTCCTTCATATTTGATGGTTGGCATTTCAAATAAAACAGTATACGTCTTAAATCACCCAAATAGCATTTTAAGAACAATGAAATTACCTGTTGATATAACAGGTATATATGTTTATTCGAATAATTTCATGCTTTACAATAACAATGGCGATTATTTATTTATACCTGCAGATGATGTGTCATCAGGAACTTATGTATGGACTTTAAACCTAACAGATGGGTCTTCACCATTCTTCTTTTCCAATCCCCATGAAGGGGGTAGAGAATCAATTGCGGTTTCATATGGTCATTACGTTTCAATATATTCAACCAGTGGTAATGATTTAAACCCCATGCCACCGACATTAAAACCTGTGGGAGGTAATAGTGTATTGCCATTGGGAACCACAGATTATGGAAATGATGTATGGTCACAATTTATAGGTAGTTTCTATACAGATATAGAAATAGGGCTTACTGTTGGTATAGGTATACTCATAATATCGCTTGTTATGGGCATGTTAATAGGTTATTTTGCAGGTATAGTAAGTTCCGGTTTTGAAACCCTGGCACTGGCAATATACCTTATACCAAACCTTCCTTTACTTATAGTCGTAGCAGCAATAGTCGGGCCATCGCTTATTGGAATAATACTTGTATTGACGCTTTTAAGCTGGCCATTTGCATCGTTTACACTTATAGGCATAGTTAGAAGCCTTAAAAGTAGGGCCTTTGTTGATGCAGCAAAAGTATCCGGGGCAAGTACTTTCCAGATACTAAAAAATCATATGTTAAAAAACGTTACTCCTATACTAGTTTATTTAACCGCAATTAATATTGGTGGTGCTGTTGCAGCAGTATCAACATTACAGGTACTTGGGATAGCTCCATTAACAGTACCAACATGGGGTGGAATGCTTGATGGATTTTACTCCGATGCATTTGCCCTGGCCCTGGCACCATGGTGGTTTGCACCCCCTATAATCGCAATTACATTATTTATACTGGCATTTATATTCGTATCAAGGGGCATGGATAACGTTGTGAATCCAAGAGTAGGTGGTCATAGATGATTGAGGCAGAAGATGTAGAAGTAAAAGAAATAAATAAGCCGCTGTTAAAAATAGAAAACTTATCTGTTAACTTTAAAACCTTTGAAGGTATGGTTCATGCCCTGACAAATATAAATTTAACCTTAAGTGAGGGTGAAACTTTAGGTATATTGGGTGAATCAGGTTCAGGTAAAAGCACAATAGCAATGTCAATAATGTCATTGCTTGCATCCAATGCCATAATTGAGGGTAGCATAAGTTTCAAGGATAAAACATATATTTCCGGCAAAAATAATAAAATAAGCAGAAAAAGCAAAAAGATCCTTGACGAAAATATGAGAAACATGAGATGGAAAAATATATCTATGGTTTTCCAGGGTGCTATGAACTCATTTAATCCGGTATATACAGTAAGAAAACAGATTGCAGAGGTATTTAAAATACATACAGATTACACAGATGATGAAATCAATAAAAAACTTATTGAAACCGTAAAATTAGCAGGTTTAAACCCATCGGTTCTTGATGCGTATCCACATGAATTATCCGGCGGCATGAAGCAGAGGGCAGTAATGGCTATGGCACTTGCCTTAAAACCTGATATAGTTATAGCAGATGAGCCGACAACAGGACTGGATGTGATAACACAGGCCGAAATAATTTCACAGTTAAAAAAATTAAAACAGGAAAACAAAATAAAATCTCTAATAATTATATCACACGATATAGGTGTTATATCACAGTTAGCAGATCATATAGTTGTTTTATACGCAGGTAAAATAATGGAATATGGCACGTCAAGAGATATATATATAAATTCAAAAAATCCTTATTCTATTGAACTTTTAAAAAGTTATCCAAGCATTAAAAATGGCAAAAAACATGTTAATGGTATTCCTGGGACATTACCCGATCCGATAAATCTGCCAAAGGGATGCAGGTTTTATGAAAGATGTTACTTTGCAAAGGATGTATGCCAACAAAGTGACCCGGAACCAAAAAAGGTAGGGCCAGACCATTACAGTGCATGTTTTTTTGCTGACTCACTGGAACCAAATAAATTAAGTCCTCAGAAATATGATGAAAAATACATTGTCAGTGATAAAAATATAGTTGAAACAAAGGATTTAAGAAAATATTTCGATTTAAAAGCCGGTGCAGGATCACTTTTTGCAAAATCCCATAGATTTGTAAGGGCTGTTGATGATGTAAATATCTACCTAAGAAAAAGTGAAATACTTGGAATTGTTGGTGAATCTGGTTCAGGGAAAACGACTTTAGGAAGGACATTAATAAAATTATACGACGCTACTTCCGGCAATATATATTATCATTTAGATAAAGGAACAATAGACATTACAAAACTAAATAGAAAAAATAAAGTGGCTGAAGAAGAATACAAAGAGTTTAAAAGGAACATACAGATGATATTCCAAGACCCATACGATTCATTAAATCCAAAAATGACTGTTTTTGATATTGTATCAGAACCTATAATTGCACATAAAGCCACAAATAATCCGGAAGAAATGATGGATATGGTAAGTGAATCCTTGAAAAAGGTTAATTTAAATCCTCCTGGCAATTATCTTTATAGATTCCCTTATGAATTGTCAGGTGGAGAAAAACAGCGTGTGGCAACTGCAAGAGCTCTTGTTCTTAAAACAAAATTTATCATTGCAGATGAACCGACATCTATGCTTGATGTTTCCTTAAGGGCAGGATTTATGAACATGCTAAATAATATAAGGAAAACAGATGAATTATCTGTTATATATATATCACACGATATAGCTTCTGTATATTATTTATCTGATCGAATTGCGGTTATGTATTTGGGCGTTATAGTTGAATATGGCAATGCAGATGATATAATACAGAATCCATTGCACCCATATACAAAAGCATTAATAAGGGCGGTACCCCTGCCAACTCCGGATTGGGACCCAGGAGATATAGAAATTATAGGAGAAATAGGGAATGCTATAAATGTAGAAAAAGGATGTAGATTCTACAGCCGTTGTATATACCATCAGAAAATATGCAAAGATAATAAACCTCCACTAAAGGAAGTTAACGGGCATTTCTATGTATGTCACTTTAGCGAGGATGAATTATTGAGGATAAAAAATGAATCTAAAGGACAATCCTAAACTAAAAATGTCATCTGTACCAATTATAATATTAATAGCTATGATATTTATACCATTGCCCTTTTATTTTCTTTTTAATTTTAATTATTTTTATTACATGCCCGTAATATTTTTTATAGCAGGATTTTTTGTAATTTTTGTAGGTGCATGGTATGATTTCGGTGCTAAGAAATATTTATCGTCCGTCTTTAAATCCGGAGAGCATTTTGAAGATTCTGACCTTGATTATATATATAAACAGCAATTATTTATGACATTGATATATATAGGTATCGGAGCATTATACATGGTTATTGGGTATGTTGTTTTTGTAATATAAAAATTAATTAACATTAAAATAATATTGTCAATATATTAAACATAAAATCAAAAAATATTATTTTTTTATTAAGCATATAGAGTATCCAAACATACATCAACCCATGATATACATTATTTTTCCTTTCTGGGATTCCAGCTTCCTGTTACATGTTAATTTATCCTAGACAATATATATTCTCCTGTTTGTATCAATTATTACATAAATAGCATGTGTATCCCAAAGATATAATTATATATCCGATGAATCATATGAATTATCCATTAAGATATATCTGTAACCACTCACAGAGCCTATCATTATGAATGCTATATTCTTGTTATATACGGAGTTGTTGTTGCCTTCCATTCCATTATTAAAAGTGAATTAGTATCTATGGCTGCATGCACCTTTCCTACGTATTCATAGCTCATTGTACTGTAAACCCATGAACTATTATAATCCTTATTCTTTCTTATTATTTTTTTCTCCTCTGTGCTTTAGTATCTTTGCAGACCTTAATAATTGATGAATCTATCGCGGCATAATCATTTTCAGGATTTATAATGTAAATAATTGCTTAATTTATCATATGCCAGTCTAACATGAAGGGCCTGTATTATAATGTCCGAAATCAGTCATTTCTTTCATATTTAATAATCCTATATATTCTCTATGGCTTTTGAAGAAGTATTTAGGTGACCTTCTTCAGTAACTATTTGAGCCAACATTTGCATAATCAATGAGGTGTGAAAATTTTAGAACAGTTTAGAAAAGCTTGGAAACCATAATTAAGCATAAGTAAATGATATATACTTACAATACTTTTGCAAAATGACCTTCAAAGTGAAAGCATATAAGCAATAATACGATGTTTGCAAGACATTGGTATGACTTCAACAGTTTCTGTAGCTGAACTAACTAAAGGAATAGGTGAATTTTCTGATAATATGACATCCGGAATGAAGAGGTCTGTGAGGAAGCACTTCAGGGAATACATGCTTGGAATAATGATCCCTCCTGAGAACAGGAGGAAGAGCATATAAAACATATCGTCACTTGTATCTGAGTATGATCAGAGCACTATCAACAGGGCATTACATGGAATAGATTCTAATCTTCTGGAACAGAACTATATTAAATTCCTGAAAACAGCAATAGGCAACCATAAAATTATGTTCATCGGTGATGATACAATGCTGGAGCATCCCGGTTCAAAGGTCATGGAGAATGTAGGATGGTTCTTTGACCATGCATCGGGAAACAATGTGCTTGCACACCAGCCTGTTACATCAGGATTGTATGATCTTGAAAATAAGATGTTCTATCCATTCCTTACAAGGCTTTACGTTAAGAGAGCACAGTCAGGAACAAGATTCATGACAAAGCTTGAGATCATGGAAGATATATTCAGCATAGCAGAAAACAACTTCAATGTAGCAGGCAAGGTTGTTGATTCATGGTACTCAAGCATAAAGTTCCTTGGAAATAACTATGTTACTGAATTAAAATCTAACAGGAAAGCATCATTTTACAACCTTGGAAGGATGACAATAAAGAACAGGGATTTATTTTACACCATGGATGAGATTCTTGAATCAACATTCCTCATGTATAATAGGGATTCTTATACTTTGAAGGAGTTCCCGCTCCAGAGGGAGTTTACAGTGTATTTATCAAATGGAGAACCCATTAACCTTATAATCCTGTACAATCCTGATAATAAAAGGAAGAAATTCATAGCATTAGATTATATTTCAGGTGAAGAAATTATAAATGCATGGAGCATAAGATGGTCAATAGAAAACTTTCATAAGGATGCAAAGGCTCTAGGTTTGGGAGAGTACCGGGTACGTGATAGTGAAGGGTCGCTTATACACGCGAGGATCACTATTGCGGCCTATGCCCTCCTGTCCATTATGTCCAGGGCATCAAATAAACTGTTTGGAAGGATTTTAATGACAATAGGTGAATGTTCCAGGGCTATAAAGGAGATTCTAATTCTTAAAAAGAACTACAAATCGAGGTTGTTTTCGGGATAAATGCAAAAGTATTGTACTTATTAATTTGGTATAATAAAAGGAGTATAAATATAATACATCCTCTATTCAAGTACTTAACTATATTTTATGTTTATTTTTGCTATATGTTATATTGCATATTATTGTTCAAAAATTCTATAATTCTCTGTTATTTGATAATTAATTATCAACGGAAAATTTATAATTACACAGGATTATGCTTAAATAAGCCAGTAGTAATAATATCTATAATATATTCTGTAATATAATGTAATCCAAATCTAAATACCATAAATTTATATGGTGATATATCAAATATATAAAAATTTATGAAATCAATCCGCTATATAAGCCATATTGAAGTGTTCAAAGCATAATAATGTTCAACATTAACCAAAATGAACTAAAATGAAAGATACATGTTTATATACGTATTTCAAAGATATTAAATATGTATGATAAGCAATGTTATGCTAGTATTATTATGCTAGTACTATTATGTGCAAAATATTTATATATAATATTGTGTTAATCCTATTAATGAAGAATTATTATAGCCATAAAGATAAGAATAAGAGATTAATTAAGATATTGGTTATAGCAGCAGCAATTTTTGTATCTGCTATGTTTGTTGGCGAAGCTTTTCAGGCTTCTTTAAATACTGTAGGCACGCCAACTCCAGCATCAAGCACTACGCAAGCAGCCACGCCTGATAATGTCTTTTCAACATCAGGATATACAAATGGGACATATAAAGTAGCAGAAATAGGAAACATAAATCATCTAAACATATTCGAAGCTAGCACTGTATGTGATTTTAACCTTTTAGATGAAATATATGATTCACCTTACAATTTTTTCCCCAATGAATCATTAGGTCCATGGTTAGCAACCGGATTTAACGGAACAGCTGTACATAATGTTACAACTGTAGACCCATTAACCGGAGCAGTTTGCCCTGTTGCTTATATATACACAGTTCATATAAGGCCAGGAGTTAAATGGCAGGACTGGACACCAGCAAATGCAAAGGATACATATGAATATCCTTTAGTACAGACATTTACAGCTGAAAGCGGTAAACCTGTAAAAGTAAACAATACATTAATTTATGATACGGCAGTAGGCCATAATATAACAGTGGCAGCAAAAAACCTGACAATGGATACATATTATGTACAATCTGCAGATTTCATATTATCATGGGAAATAATGTCAGAATCTGAAGATTTCTCAAGTGAATATCCCGATTTAGTTAACATGGTACCTGTAAATAATCTTACAGTGGAATATTATATGTCAGCACCCACATCATTGTTTACTGAAACAATTTTAGATACGGATATAATACCATACAATGTATGGAGTTCACATGCATATTCATCAGTACCAGGACTATGGAATTATTCTGCAACATTACCATCATCAGGTGCATACAATGACTGGGATTTAGGATATAATCCAGCAACTGGATATGCACCGGGATTAGTAGGTTCTGGGCCATTTATGATGTATGGAGGATTTGGCATGCCTAAAGGCGCATGGATATCAAGTGATTACTGGCAATTATATGTAAATCCCGATTACTTTGTACAGTATGTGCCAAGTTTAGCACAGTACACACCCAGAGTATACAGTTTATATACAGCAATTTACACATCCGATTCTGCTGCTGTTGCATCATTAGCCGATGGCCAAACATATGCATTATTAAATGCATTGCCACCTACATTTATACCAACTGTAAAATCTATACCCAGTTCGTACATATACGATAAAGCAGGTACAGGATTCGGGTACCAGCAGGTAAATTCATATGCAGGAAATGCACCGTTTAACATAACCGATTTAAGGTTAGCACTGGAATATGCAATACCAAAAACATATCTTGCATCCGTTGTAGCCGAAGGTTACTCGATACCTGGCCCATCAACACCTGTACCTGATTCAGATATATTATGGCAGGCATCTGGGGTTCCATATTACCACTTTGATTTAGCAAATGCAGAATCTGAAATAGATGCTGCAATAAATGAAACAGCAAAATTGCCCAGCTCAAACCAGCTAAGTTATTCATCAACTCCGGATTCACATACGTTATATTCACCAGGGGCAACCTTATATTATGGTGGTAAACCTGTATCAATAACAATACAGATAACAGTAGCATCAGAAGATCCATTAGGAGTAGAAGGAGCAGATAAAATAGCATCATACTGGAATTCACTTGGCATATCAACAAGTGTTAAGGAAGAGTCATTCTCTACATTAATAGCCAACATAGTTTCACTATCACCATCAGATCAAACAGCATACGAGGCAGTTGACCTTGGCTGTTCTGGATGGGAATTAAATCCTGCAGATGACTTAGCTTCATGGGAAAACTCATATCTAGGTGCAGGAACAGGTGTCTATAAAGGAACATTTACAACATTTAATTATACAAATGGACCAACTCTTGCAGTAAACTTAACAAACGGTGACATAAGCACATCAGCTTCATACATAAGTTCAAATCCGTCAGATTTTACCGCAAATATGAAATTAATACACGACATAACTTATAAAGGTAAATATGTTAATAACTTCCTGAACAAATTAGTAAATGAGTCATATGTGGAAACAAATATAACTGCAGAGCATGTAATTTTAGATGTACTCCAGTATGTACTTGCTGATGAAGGAACATTTGAGAATCTGGGATACAGTGTTGACCCAATGGCAATAGTTAATTCAACATTCACCGGAATAGTCCATGATAACCTAGGTCTTACCGGTTTCTGGTACTGGAACTTCATGAGTATACACCTTAAAAAACCTGTAGTTATAGTTAAACCTGTTGCATTGCCATACCAGTTGGAAGTAGGAGTAATAAGCAATCAGCAGATATACTACAGTGGACAATACGGAAACCTTACAATACAGGTAAGGGATCAATACGGACAGGCAATGGCAAATATACCAGTATCCGTAGGATATGTTGCATCAGAAGGAGGAGTAATAAATATAACATCAACCACAGGAACAACAAATAGCAATGGTATATACCATTTCGAATTCAAGGTACTATCATCAAGCACATTCGTATATACCAGTGACTATGGAGGAGATTTACAGTTTACAGCAACAGCATTGGCTCCAAATTCAAGCTATACCAGCGGCATAGGCAAATTAAATGTAAATACCGAGCCATATGCAGTGGCATACAAGATAGTAAAATATCCTAATTATATATCAACGGCAAATGATACATCAACAAAGAATACAACAATGGAGGTAGAGATATATAATCCTGTTACCGGAAGCCCAATATCTGGATATAAATACAGCGTAGAAACATTATCCGGATTATTACAGTTAATACCTACAGGCACTGAAACATTAACAAACCTTGTAAACAGTGGGTTCATGTCCACATCAACACCTGGCAAATTCTATTACAATACAACTGATTTAGGAGATGGAATGCTATACCTTAATGGAAATCTGTATATAGCGGATATGGGAACAAACAATGTAACAATGTATAACCTTGCTACAGGAACTTTAAAAAACATAACTGTAGGAACAAACCCAATGCAATTAGCATATGATTCAATGAATAATACAATATATGTAACAAATATAGGCTCAAACAATGTAACAGTTATAAATGCAAAAACAAACAATGTAATATCAAACATAGCTGTAGGAAAAGCACCTATAGGAATTGCATACGATAAATATAACAATACGATGTATGTGGCAAATTCAGGCTCCAATACAGTAAGTGTAATAAATGCGGGTTCATACAATGTAACAACACAGGTAACAGTAAACGGAGTAATTTCAACAAATAAAGTTGAATTAACAGGGAAGGTAATAAAAACAATAGAAGTAGGCAATACTCCTGAAGGATTAATAATGGGAATAAACAATACAATATATGTTACAAACTATGGTTCACATAATGTAACTGCAATAAAACAGATGAATTCAACAGTAATAAATATAACCGCTAATATAAATACATACGGCGCCAACCCTGCAGGCATGGCAATGAACAGTACAGACCTGTTCATAGCAAATGCCGGTTCGGACAATATAACAATAGTAAATATGAGTAAAAATATGGCAGTAAACAATTTAACACTGGAAAATGCAACAGGAGTACCATTATTAAACGAACCTATGGGATTAACATATAATAAGGGTGAATTATATGCAACAGATACAGGGGCAAATAATGTTACTGTAATAAATATAACATCGGCAATAAGTGATAAAAACGCAATGGGTATAACAAACACAAGCAACTATACAACAATATTCAAAAATATAATGGTAGGCACAATGCCTATGAATATTGCTATAAACAGTAGCAAGACAGAATTATTTGCAGCAAACTACATGTCAGGAAATATAACGGAAATAGATTTAACAACAAACGCAACAGTAAAGAGCTTCAACATACCCGGATTGAATATAACGGAGACTTTGCCGGTACCTGATTATAATATGACAGAATTATCAGGTACAACAGGGTCAAATGGAATGGTATACATATCCATGGAATACAATTCATCATTTGACTGGGGAATAAATGGAATAACAACCGGATATGCAAACACATATATATTCATGGGAGACTATGCAGCAGGAGCAGCAATGGGAGGGGAATCACCGTATATGGATTTAGCAGAATTAACATCATCAATAAATCCAAACGGCTTCGGTGTATCCCAGCCCTTTGAAATACCTGTTGTGGTAAATGAAACATCTATGGATAATGTCCATATATCAGTATCGTACAGCAAAACAACAACATACAATGGAACAGAAATGATAACATTAAATGCAACTATGGGCGGTAAACCATTATCCGATTACAATATAACACTAACGGCACAGAACACATTGGGAGCAAACCGTGGAATATTCATAGGCACAACCGGTTCCGCATTTAATCCTAACAGCTACTTCGGTTCAACAAGCATGCCTGAAATAACCGTAACAACAAACGCACATGGTATGGCATATGTTAATTTCACTGCAAGCGAATATACATATACTGTAAATTCAACAGGTGTAAATGTAGGATATAAAGTTGTTCCATTCTCCTCAACCCATTTGGTTCCATATGATGAATTCCAGCTTGGAATAATGGGAATGAACGGAACAGGTGCATATCAATATGTATCCGCGCCTTATATAGTATCAACACCATTTGTATTCAACAATACAACATCGCCATTCATATATCCAACAGCAACAGCATATCTATTTGGAGCATCATATTCCAATGGGCAATACTACATATTAAGCGACCACTCATATACAATGTACATTAACTCAACATACAATACAATGGCAGGGCCTACATATAAGAATTTACCATTTACAGTATCAACCAACTATGGACATTTATCTGTGAGCAAAGGAAATACAGGTTCAGCAGGTTCATACAAACTAACATTCACATCAAAGCCCGTTACAAAGATAACCAAAATAACGGTAACAATAACAATGACAGGTTCAGGACAGAAGGAGGTATATTCATTCTATGTAGAGCCATATAAAGCACCATCATATACATTGGATTATGCAATAATAGGTGTAGTTGCAGCAATAGCAGCAATATTCATAGGATTGTATGCAATGGAAATGAGAAAGCTAAGAAAAACAGTTAAAAAATAAATTTTTTATTTTATAATTTATATACAAATTTTTAATTATTATCAACTATAAACAATGTTTATTATACACTTTGTAATATAGAATAGATGGATCCAGCAAGTAAATATTTTCATTGTACAGACCGTGAAAGGGCCATATTTGAAGCAGGAATAAAATTAGGTGCAATATTTCATCAGTATATAGGTACACCGGTAAATAAAGACAATGTAAATACAGTAAAAAAAGCAATGGAAGATAGTACAAAAATACAGCCATTTGTTGAAAACATAGATGTAAATATAAATATTGATAACAATTCGTCATTTAATTATCTATCATTAAACTGTAAAATGCTGGATGTGAAATTAACCATAAAATACAACGATCAGGAGGTAAAAGCGAGGATGAGGTATATAGAAGAATTGAATTACCCCTTGATGTATCTGGAGGAATAATTATGGCAGTGAAAGTAGGCATAACAGGTCCTATAGGATCGATAAAAACTGAGGCATTGAACAAAATTATGGGAATGCTTAAAAATGATGGCAAGGTCATAGAAGGAACTTTGGTTTCCGAAAAATATGAGCATGGTAAAATAACATCATATTATATAACAGACATTTTAACAAAAAAAAGGGTGGAATTTGCCAGATCAGACCTTGTATCAAGGGTAAAGGTTGATAAATTGGGAGTTGATACCAAATCACTGGAAGAATTATTTGTCCCGAGTTTGCAGAGGTCACGTGAAGAGGCAGATATAATTGTAATAGATGAACTGGGCAAAATAGAAAACTCAACAAAAAATATAAAAAGCGAAATAGAAACAACAATGAAATCAGAAAAATCAATAATCGTAACGCTGCATAAAAAATCACGAAATCCGGTATTGCAGGAATTCCGCGGATATGAAAGCGTGCGTGTATTTGATATAACACCTATAAATAAAAACATATTACCGTTTAAAATAATAAAGGTATTAAATGGAGAAGAAGAATCAATTTAAAACCATAGACGAGGGTAAAATAAAATTAATTATACCGGATAATTTTTTTATTAAGGGCCCGGGAAAACGGTCTATAGGATTCTATAATATGGATCAAAAATTAAATCGTGATTTTACCATATCATTTTTAAGAACTGTTAAACCTAAATTGGCACTGGATGCTTTCGGCGGAACAGGCATACGTGGTTTAAGAATTAACAGAGAAGCAAATATAAAAACTGTAATAACCGAAATTAATAAAGGGTCATTTAATTTTATAGAAAATAATAGGGAATATAATAATTTAAATGTTGAAATATACAATAAAAGCTTTCAGTCGGTATTAAATGATTATCTATTTGATTATATTGATATAGATCCTTATGGTTCCGTTTTACCGTATATGGATGATGCATTGATTAATATACGGAATAAGGGTTATATAGGCATAACAGCAACGGATTTAACAGCATTAACCGGTTCAATGGAAAGAAAAACCAAAAGAAGGTACCATGCCCTTATTTTAAATGATAATTACCGTCACGAATCGGGAATAAGGCTACTAATATCAGAAATAATAAAAAGGGCTGCGTCCATGGATAAGGCTGCATTTCCAATGCTTTCATTATGGCATTCACATTATTACCGGGTAATATTCCAGATATTCTCATCCGCAAATATGGCAGATGAATTATTAAACAAAATAAATTACGTAAATAAAAATAATATTATTTCTGATTTATATAACAATGTAAATGAAGGGCCATTATGGTCCGGGAATTTGAATTCTGATATGGTTAATAATCTTGATATTATAGAAAACCCGGATAAACTTTTTTTAAAATATTTAAATAGAATTAAAAACAGTGATTTGTCATACTATTTTTTAGAATTATCAGATATTGCAAAATTTAAAAAAATTGATACATTGAATATTGAAAAGGCCATAGACCTGCTGGAAAGAAATAATATAAAATCCGGAAGGACAATATTTTCGGACACAGGATTAAAAATAGATTATAATCTAAAAGAGGCAATAAAATATCTATATTAATTTTTATTTAATGTTTCCTCCTTTTCCCTTACAAATTCATTTATTTCTATATTATTATCAGACAGTACCGTTAATAATGCGGTTTCAAAATCTATAAATTCCATATTTGTCAATAATTCCTTTGCCTTTATTATTGCCTCCTTTTTTGTCAGTTTTCCGGATGCTGATGCCGCTTCCAGCAATCTATCAACCAAAGGCTTTTCTCCTGCATTTGAAAATAAATTGTTTACATCGACACTAAAATCCAGAGGTACTATCACGCCATCTGTACTGAAATTAGGCAGATATTTTCCATTTGCCTCCACTAATAATTTGTCATCAATGCATCCTGCTATAAATTTATCTATTAAATCCGGAGGAATCAATGCCCTTTTAAATGATAATACATTTAAAAAATCATTTTTTGTGTATCCATCAAGTTTTTTATTGGAAAGTATTGCTATTAATTTCCTTGATATATCCTTATTCATATATGTAAATATTTAATTTGCTAATAATCATTTTCATTTATTTTATTTTTTATTTCATTTAGTATTTTTTTAACATTATTTATAACATAATTTTTATCATTACCTGAGGAGGAAACCTCTATTTCAACTCCCGGAGTTTTATTTTCTATGCCAAGTGGATGTGTTTTAATGTATACCTCATTGCCATATAATTCCATCATGTTTGAAATTAAGGGAGCTATCTTGCTTTCCATAACATTTTCAGCCCTTATTGAATTATCATAATAAAAATAATCCTTTATTTTTATTTCATCCAATATGTTATTCATTATTGATTCAACCTCTTTTGGCACTCCCGGCAGAATTATAAATTTTTTATTATTTATGATTTTATAAACCCCGGGAGCAGTACCCTTATCATTCCTTACTGGAATAGAACCCTCCGGAAGTACAGCCATTTTTTCCCGTTCCTCTGTAATCTCATTTAATTTCTTTTTTATCATATTTAATGCATCGATATTCAATACTAATTTTAAATTAAAAGCCATTGAAAACCCCTTTAATGTCATATCATCATATGTAGGTCCTAAGCCACCAGATGAAACGATTAAATCAGCATTATTGTATGCATATGTAAATGCATTTTTTATATCCTCTAAATTATCCTTTATTATTATTCCTTTTATTACATCATATCCAGAATACGTTAATAATTTGCCTATAAAAGCAAAATTGGTATTTACAGTCCTTCCCTTTAAAACCTCATTGCCTGTTGTAATAATTATGGCCTTCATAATATATTATATTAAAATTATATATAAATTACATGTTTTTGAATATTGAATCATATATATTTGTTTCCTTATTTTCCTCATTTTTATCCTGTGCAAGTTTGTGTATCTTTTCCTTGTCCATATACCACTGATTTATTCTCCATGCCTTGCCTTTTATGATATTTATCTCCTCACGGAACGTTGTTAATATTCCATATTCCTCCAAATTATAGAAAACATCTCTTTCTGAAGCAGATAATACGTTATCAAGAACATAGTCCTCATAGCCGAAAAATGATAATATAAAATCGCATAAATCCTCAACGTCTTTTTCCGGCATGCCCTTTTTGCCGTAGACATTTTCAATTGCTTTTATCAATTCATTCCTATCTATGGTCATAATTACAATTATTATTTACACATTATTAAATCTTTTTATAAAATTTTAAATAAAAATACATTAAAACATTAAAAAAATACTAAAATTTTATTATATCAATACATGTATTTTCATATGCAGATATATTAAAAGGTTCTTCTACTGTAAAAATTTTAGAGCCGTCGTATTTATCATTGTTAATATATCCGGTGCCGTAGTTCATTTTTATTATTCCTTTTTCATTTATTTTTATATCTTCTCCGGACCTTATATAATATTCATCTATCTTTCTATTATTTGAGTTATATATATGTTTTACATATCCAAATAATGTGTCCTCACGGCATTTATACTCATTTCTTATTGTACTTAAATCCTTCTCACTATCTATGCCGATCCATAATGCATTCTCGCTATAAACTCCCATCTCATTATTTTTAACAATGTAGGGGAAAACACTTTTTTCTATATCCTTCTCTATATACTCCCTAAAAAAAGCACTGAAAATTGATTTTTTTATATAATATATACCTGCATTTATATAATAATCCAATTCCGGTTTTTCCTTGAAATTATATATTTTATCACCGGAAAATTCAACAATGCCATATGGACTTTTCATTTTTGTTACATACATCAGCATTCCATAATTCTTATTTTTTGCAGTTTCAACAAAATTTTTGAAATTTATGTCTGTTACTGTATCGCCATTGCGTATTATTACATCATCATCTATGTTCTCCATTAAATTTTTTAGTGAAAACAATGTACCCATGGGTTTTTCTTCCCTCAGATAATGGAGGTTAATTTCATTATAATCTCTATACCTGTCCTCTATTTTTTCACTTAAATATCCGGACATTATATATACATCTTTTATGCCTATATTTTTAAAATCGAATAACTGCCTGTCCATTATTGTATAATTATCCTTTATTTCTACCAGGGTCTTGGGTATATGATCCGTTATGGGCTTTAGCCTTTTTCCATAGCCACCTGCCAGTATAGCTCCTATCATAATCTAGTAATGTAAATTATATATAATTTACTTTTCTATTAACCTTAACATAAACACATTATATTTATATACTTCCTAGATTAAATTTAATATTGTAATACCGTGGCAAAATCAAATTATTATCAGGAGTGCTGTAATGTTCCATGCATGCCACTAACTTAAAAATGGATAAAACAAAATTATGTCCACAACATTTTCTATTAAAATTAAAATACATTTAAGCAATATGTAAAAGCCCGTATGGGGTAATTTGGATATCCTGAAGGCCTGCGGAGCCTTAGATTCGGGTTCAAATCCCGGTGCGGGCGTCTATATAAAAATCCACCTATTAAGGAACTCATTTCAGGATATCACATATTATGTATTAGTAGCAGAAGTTCATATATTCAATAGCAGATATATTGAAATTATACCTGGAATGGTTAGATCATATAATTAAAATAGTGGATAATAATAAGATTTAATGGAATTAGATGAATATGGGATGGATCGTCAGTTGCATAGAAAAATTGCGGTTTCTCTTTTCAATCACACCTGGAAACTGATAGAAAAAACAAGAACTCCGTTTGAAGATGAATTGATGATAAGTGAATCCCAAGCATCGCTTTTTCACTGGAGATTTGCAGGGGGAGACCTGGAATTTTCAAGAGGGCACTGGATAATATCAAGAGTTTACTCTATTCTATCAATGCCGGAATCGGCCATATATCATGGCAATAAATGTCTTGAACTCTGCATGACAGGCAATCTCGAAGATTTTGAATTTGGATTTGCTTGTGAAGCTCTGGCCAGGGCATATTATCTGAATGGACATGTACAAGAATACATTAAATATCGTGAAATGGCAAAGGGATATTCTGGGAAAATCAAAAATCCAGATGACATGAAATGGCTAGAGATCAATATCGATAGCATTGAGAACAATAAAAAGGATGGAATTTAACGTACACCTACAGTGTAAATATTTAATAATCCCTGTGAAAATTTCTTTATTTTTTTAAAATTAGTTTATATAGATTTGAAAATAGATATGTTTAAATAACCGTTAAATATCATTATATATCCGAAAGGATAAAAGAGAGTAATAATATGGATGAAATAACCAAAATTAAGGATTTAACACCTTCCTCAAGACGTGTTAACGTTGTAGGTAAGGTAGTAGTATTAGGTGAGCCAAAAGAGATAAAAACCAGATTCGGGGAAGATAAATCCGTTACAGAGGTAACAGTTGCCGATGATACAGGAAAAATAACCCTGACACTATGGGATGATCAAACTAAGGATATAAAAGATGGTGGAGTTTTAAAAATAGATAATGGGTATATATCATTGTTAAGAGGACACATGAGATTAAATGTTGGAAAATATGGATCCCTTGCAGAATCAGAAGAAGATATAGAACCAAATGAAGAATTAGATATGAGTGAAAAGGAATACGAATACCAGTATAATAATTACAATAGATACAACAATAACAATAACAGAAACGGCGGAAACCATAGATATAACAATAACAACAATAGAAGAAGCTACAATAAAAACGACGATAACGAAGAGTAAATATTTTTTATTAATTTTATTTTTATCAATTTATTTTGTTTTTTTCTGCATTTTGAATAATTCTACAATTTCTTTTGTTGTTGTGGCATCTTCAGGTTTTTTATCATTCCTTATCTTTACCAATCTGGGGAATCTCAATGCCAGTCCGGAATCTTTTTCGATTAAATTGTATGCACATTTGTGTGCCGGGCTTACAGTGATTTCTGCACCATTTATCTCCATTACAATTTCAGGATAGATCCATACATCAGGAACTATTTTGGTATTAACCCTTGCCGGTTTTTTCATTACAATTTTGTCTGAAAACATTTCTGGCAGTGAAAATAATAGTTCATCTGTAAATCCTGTACCCAACTTTGTAAAGGATTCAAATGTATCATTTTCATCATTGTACGATGCCATTAACAGTGCACCGTATGCACCCGTCCTTCTACCATGGCCATTGAATGCACCAATAACAACCAGATCCATAGAATCCGCAAGTTCCTTTTCATAATCCCTTTTAAATTTTATCCATAACCATCCCCTGGCCCCTGCACGGTATACTGATTCATCGGAAGTATTTTTTGCAACTATCCCCTCGCATCCATTTTCTATACTTTCTTCAAAGAATTTATTAATTATATTTTCATCGTCAGAAACTATTCTTGTTGCCAATTTAAAATAATCGTTGTCATTAAAATTATCCTCTAAAATTTTGCGCCTTTCCGGATATGGCAAATTTACCAGTGATTTGCCATTTAAATATAAAATATCAAAAATAAACATAACTATAGGTATCTCCTTTGATATTTCAGTTATTCCATATTTCCTCCCCCTCCTCTGGGAAACCATCTGGAATGGATATAACTCACCCGTATCGGGATTGTACGGTACTGATTCTCCATCAATTATTATTGAATCAAATTTATAGCTGTCCTTAAAGTTTTTCTGTATATCCGGAAAATTCATGGTTGTTTCTTCTAAACCTCTTGAGAATATTTTTATTACATCACCTTTCTTGTGCAGCTCTGTTCTCAGGCCATCATATTTGTATTCATAGGCAGAGTTGTGGTTCATTTTTTCATTTATGTCCTTTATCGATTTTAATCTTTCAGCCAGCATTACCTTAAAGGGTATTAATGGGTCGGGACCTGTATTTTTTATCCTCTCAATATCATTATTTTTTAATAATAATGCAATATACCCGATATCGGGATGGAAATTGTATGCAGTTTCTATTGCATCTGAATAATCTTTATCTGAAAATGCTAAAACTAAAGAATCCAAAATTGTGGAATTAGCCACGCCCAACCTCAGTTTTCCTGTTATTATCCTTGTAATATATTTAATATCATCCGGTGATGAATCCATCAATAAATTTTTATATATATTTATCTTTGTTTTTGTGCTTTCATGGCCAGAACTTCTTGCAAGCAATGTTAAATTATCATATACATATTTTACAGTTAAATTTTCTTTGAATAATGGTCTCTGCCGAATTTTGCTGCCGATTTCATATGCTGTTGTTCCCAGGTCACCATTTTTATAAAGAATTTTATTTATTTCCTCCTCCGATAGACTTGAAATGTTTGATAATGCCTTTATTATTATCTTATCGGATATTCCAAATTCAGTGTTTTCATAGTCAGGTGCAAGTTTGCCCTGAATTAAGTATGTAATATTTTTTAAATCATCACCTGCATCCTTAAATAATGATGCCAGTATATCTGTTAATTCCAATCTTTTCGTGGTTTTTTCCATTTCCATGAATTTAGCCGTAATTTCAGAAAATAACATATTTAATAATTATTTTATATATTATAAATCTTTCAATAAAATATGTATTATATTATTTTAATATTTATAATAAATCAGGTTATAAATATACAAAAACTTAAAATTTATATCCATTGTTATAATCATCTATTACCCGACTTAGCTCAGTTGGTAGAGCGATGGACTGTAGAGTGTTATTACTGCATACGCAGTTATCCATAGGTCTCTGGTTCGAATCCGGAAGTCGGGATATTTAAATATTTTTAAATTATAAAAAATTTAAGAAAGCCAATTTGTTACTTTTTATTAACTTTTATAATTATTATATCTAATATAGGTCAAATATAAATTATCCAACATAAAAAGATAATTTTATGAATATTTATCACCAAAAAATTTTACAGAAATATTAAATATGATTACTATATATAATTCCATGTACAATATATCGGATTCGCTATTGGCTTTACTGTTCTTAGGCGTATTATTATTACTTGCAAAATTTGGTGAAGAACTATTCGAAAGATTTAACCTTGTTCCATATGTTGCAGCAATATTCCTGGGTATTATTGTAGGCCCGGGCGTCCTTGGTTTAATAAATATATTGCCGAATATAACATTATTTGTATCCCTTGGAATAAATTTTTTATTGTTTTCAGGCGGTGCACTAGAATTTAGGGATGTTAAAACAAAAGAATTATTAAATTACAGAAATATAATAATTGGCGTAATAGAATTTATATTACCATTTTCTCTTATAACATATGTAGTTTATTATATATTTCATAGTTTTTTGATAGCTATTGTTGTAGGCATAGTAACGGGCATGAGCAGTGCCGGCCCATTAACAAGGCTATTAAGCGATACCGGATTAAATAAAACTGAGGAGGGAAATAAAATATTCCAGGAAGTTGTTATTATTGAAATATCCGCTGTTATATTATTCTCATTTATCTCAGACCTGCATAATAAGCCGGTAACGGCAATAAGCATTGCCACAATAGCCATTGAATTGTTTGTATCGCTGTTGCTGATAATATTATTCTCAAAATATGTATTGACAGGGCTATTAACTAAATTGGATTACAGTTCAAGGGCACATGAAACCATTATAGCTGTTATAATTGGATTTGTTTTTATTCTTGGCTTTATAGGCCAGCTATATGGCTTCAATTCTGCTATAGTTGCATTATTTATAGGTATAACCTTAAGGGATTTCATAAAGGAGAGGCCAATAATTGCAGAAAAGGTTTCAACAGTAACATATGGCTTTTTTGAACCATTATTTTTTATAGGCCTGGGTTTATACTTTGTTAGAATTACCTTACCATTATTGCTTCTGGGGCTTGCATTATTTGCAATAGCATTGGTATTCAAGCCCATAGCAGGAATAATAACATCAAAGATAACAAAGGTAGGCATGTGGAAAAATGCATTCGGTACATCTGTAAACGGTGGTGTCGATGCAGCGTTGTTAGTTGTTGCTTTAGGTTTATCTCTTGTTGGCAGGTATGATTATTCGGTTATAATGATTGCAATAACATTATTGTCATTAATTGTGCCACTATTATTTAATATAAAGGCGCCTATTATACCTGTTAAAAAATCAAAATATATATGGGAGATTGTTAATACGGAGTTTAAAAATTTAAAGGCGTGCGATATAGCGAAAACACTGCAAACAGTATCGGTACATATTGATAACCCGATAAGCCTGGCATTCAAAATGTGCAATGATTTAAACGCAAGGGCGGTAATTGTTATAAATTCAAGCAATAAGGTTATCGGAGAACTATTATTAAGCGATATGGTTTTATTAGGTGAAAACAAATTAAGGACATTGAATGTCAGGGATGGCAATATAGTCCCTGCAGTAAAGGTAAAATGCAATTCCCCTGCAACGGATTTAATAAAAGTATTCAGGGAAAATGATCCGCCTATAATTGCGGTTGTCGATGAAAACCGCAAATTTATCGGAACTATATTAGAAAGGGAAATATTAAAGCATATATCTGATGTACTGGATGCAGGAAAATCATAAGATATATAAATGTATAGTTAATAAAGGTAAATAGAAAATTTAAATATATTATTTGTTATGTAGAAATAATTAATTTATAGAAGTGATCGTATGGATGTATTAAAAACAGGAACAACTACAGTAGGAATTACAGCTGGAAATTACGTTATAATGGGAACAGATAGCAGGGCCACCATGGGAAATTTCATTTCCAATAAAAATGCCCAGAAATTATACCAGATAGATACATATGCCGGCATGACCATAGCAGGTTTAGTCGGGGATGCCCAGGTTCTGGTAAGGTATATGAGGGCGGAAATGGAATTATACCGTGTTCAGAGGAAAATTAATATGCCCATTGAGGCAGCGGCAACATTACTATCAAACATGCTAAACCAGTCAAAGTTTTATCCATACATGGTCCAGCTACTGGTAGGTGGATACGATAAACAGCCACACATATTTTCAATAGATGCTGCCGGTGGTTCTGTGGAGGATAAATATGCAAGCACAGGATCAGGGTCCCCATTTGTTTACGGTGTTCTGGAAGCAGAGTATTCCGAAAATATGAAACTGGACGATGCGATAAATCTTGTTGTAAGGGCAATAAGTGTATCAAAGCAGAGAGATTCTGCATCTGGAAATATGATTCAGGTAGGTGTTATAGACCCTGAAAAAGGATTTAGTTATTTATCTGAAGATGATGTACTGTCCAGAATTAAAAAAATGAAATTAATATTATAAATTTTTATTTTAAATTTTAAGGTGTTGAAAATGTCTTTTCGAGATTATTTAAGCGAAGCAAGGTCTATTTTTGATAGATTGTATCCGGATAATAAGATTACAGAGGTTGATTATGAAGGATCAACAATAGTTGTTTACACAAAGGATCAGAATTTATTCTCACAGAGGGATGATTTAGCAAGGCAGATAGCCCAGGAATTAAGGAGACGAATTGCAATAAGGCCCGATCCATCAATAATGAGTGATGAAAAAGATGCAGATAAAAAAATAAGGTCCTTAGTGCCCGAAGAAGCAGGCCTAAAGGATTTATATTTTGAACCTGATACCGGAGAGGCAGTGATTGAAGTTGATGAGCCGTCGGTTATAACAAATTCAGATTTAATCAAGGAGATAAAATCAGAAACAAACTGGTCCCCAAGAATTGTCAGGGCTCCTCCCATGTATTCAAGGACGGTCAAGGAGGTACGTGAATATATACGTGATGTAAAACAGGAAAGAAAAGAATTTTTACATAATCTCGGAATAAAATTAACAACGCCATTAATGCCGGGAGAAACATGGATAAGAATGACTGCTTTGGGTGGCCATAGGGAAGTAGGCAGAAGTGCAACATTAATATCAACAAACAATTCAAAGGTTTTAGTTGACTGCGGGATGATAAATATAAATGATCCAGATCAGCCCTGGGAGGAGGCACCGTATTTATACGCACCTGAAATACAGCCATTTTCATCTTTGGATGCGGTTGTACTGACACATGCGCATTTAGACCATTCTGGATTACTTCCATTACTATACAAATATGGTTATGATGGCCCTGTATATACAACAGCACCTACAAGGGATTTGGCAGCACTGCTTCAGAATGATTATATCAAGGTATCGCATTCTGAGAACCATAAATTATCATATGAATCAAAACAGGTCAGGGATGAACTGAGGCATACAATAGTATTAAAATATAATGAAACGGCAGATATCACACCTGACATAAGGTTAACATTCTATAATGCAGGGCATATTTTAGGATCGGCAGCGGTCCATCTTCACATTGGCGATGGATTATACAACGTTGTTTTGAGCGGAGACCAGAAATTTGAAAAGACCTGGTTGTTCAATCCTGCAGTTAACAGATTTCCAAGGGTAGAAACATTGATGCTGGAGTCAACATATGCTGGCAGGGAGGATTATTCATTTACACGTGTTGAGGCAACAAATACATTAATAGATGTTGTAAACAGGACATTTGATCGTGGTGGATCCGTACTTGTACCGGTATTTGCAGTGGGAAGAAGCCAGGAGGTCATGTTGGTCCTTGAGGATGCATACAGGAATAATTTAATTCCTGAAAATACAAAGGTATACCTTGATGGCATGATTATGGAGGCAACGGCGATACATGCAGCATATCCAGAATACCTAAATAGGGATTTAAGGGAAGCAATAATGATAAAAAGGGAAAACCCATTTTTATCCCCAATATTTAAGAGTGTTGAAACCAGGCAGCAGAGGATGGATATCTGTGATTCACCGGAAAGCAAGGTTATACTTGCAACTGCGGGCATGATGAATGGCGGCCCTGTTCTGGAATATTTTAAAACCTTATCCTCTGATAGTAAGAATTCACTTGCATTTGTCGGTTATCAGGCAGACGGTACACTCGGGCGCAGAATTCAGTCCGGCGCCAATTATGTAACATTATCTGACAATGGCAGGGCAACAAGGTTTGATATAAAAATGGCAGTTGAAAATGCAGAGGGTTTTTCGGGTCATTCCACCAAAAGGGAATTATTAAATTTCATAGGTGGCATGCAGCCCAGGCCGCAGAGGATATTGGTAAACCATGGTGATGGCAATAAATGCTATGAATTTGCAAAATTAATACATGCAAAGTTTGGAATAGATGCAGCATCAATGAAAAATTTAGAAACAACGAGATTATATTAAACTTTATATAACCAATTTTATTTATAATAATTTATGGCAGATAAAAGGATTATTATATCTATTTTTATAGTGTTTATGCTTATATTCTCATCATTGTATATTCTTGGTGGCACAGAAAATGGTTATAAACCTGATAATACTAAAAGCAATTACAACGATGTTAAAAACTGTTCCCTGGGCAATTATGATTTCCAGGCAAGCTGTTCAGGCATCACAAATTTAATGTATAATAATAATGTAATTGCCAATTATATAAATATCTCAGGCAATAATGCAAACCTGCCATTACTTATCAATAACATTATTAATTTAAAAAATGCAACTGTTCTGTTAAATGGAAACTCACTGTTTATATTTACTAAAGGATATATAAATATGCAGTTTAATAAATCCTTTAATTTTAATGATAGCATTATAAATTCTAAAAATATTGGTTTTTTATCAATGGGCGTGGGAACAAAGCTTTTCAATGTTTACAGTATTTATTCCTATAATTATTCCGGCTATTTCATGACAGATGGCAGTGTTATAGCCAGTGGAAATAATATAAGTATATATTCCAATAAAACCCTTGTTATAGGATTCTCACTTGGGCAATCACTGAACAGCTATTTAAATTCCCTCCTTAAAGAAAGGAATAATTATAAATCACAACTTGCAGATAAAAATAACAACATTTCAGGTACATACATTAATCTTTTTTATAATAACGGCATATTTTCAAATATAAAATATAAAAATATTTCATTATTCAATAAATTATATGTTACAGGAAACGGGGAAATGAAGACAGATTTTCTAAAAAACAATTCAATTTTATTAGATAATAACTTACTAACATATTTTAATAATACAGCGTATATTGCAATGTATAATAATCCAGAACTTGAATCAAACATTTTCATAAATAATGGAACACTGCATTTACTGTTAAATAAAAATGAAACATTTTATAATACATCCTTTCCGGGAATCAACAGTTCATATATGGAATCCATGAAATCATTTTCATCAGAAAATCCCGGTTATAATACATCATCAATGATAAGCATATTAAATTTCAATCATATAATACGTGGTGAAGATGCTATATACATAAACGATGGCAGCATTCAGGCAAAAATATTTATGAATAATCTTAGTTACACATACAATAACCATGAAATAAATATATCCTCAGACGGTATGCTATCACTTATTGTAAACCCTGCAATAAAAAGCACTTATAATAGGGTAATAATGCAGGGCATATCAAAAGGCGTGATTTCATCTGAAATGCTAATAAATTATAACAGTACAGAAGAAAATACAGTTTTATATTACAATTCATCAATTGCAATGTCCATTAATAAAATTAATAATACAAATATTATAATAAACGTTTCATCAACGGAGAGATCTGGAACTATTGTATTATTTAGCCTGTCAAAAAGCATAATAAATTCAAATAATATTTATATAAAATTTGATAACCATATTTCAAAATATACAGATATAAATGGTATAATGAATATGACATCAAAAAATACATCGTATTATACATACATAAATTACAATTCGTATACATATATATTACTATATATACCGCATTTCTCAAATCACACAGTAGATATAACCGACGTAAAGCCGGTAAAGAATAATATAAATTATTATGAAATTGGGGTTATTGCAATAATAGTGATGGCATCAATAATTGCAGGAATAGCCATAAATAAAAGAAAAAAATAAATTATAAGGGGAGTGTTCCATCGGGTGATACCTTTTTCCAGTCACTCATAAATTTGGATAATCCCTCATCTGTTTTTGGATGCAGTGCTAATTTCTTAATAACATCGTACGGTATCGTTACTGCATCTGCTCCCATTAATGCGGCACGCAGAACATGTACAGGGTTTCTAACTGAAGCAACCAAAACCTCTGTTTTTATATTATAATTTGTATATATTGCCTTAATCTGGTTTATAATGGCCATACCATCCTCGCCAATATCATCCAGCCTGCCAACAAATGGTGACACAAACATTGCGCCATTCTTTGCTGCTAATAATGCCTGCAATGGATTAAATATTAATGTTGTATTGACCGGTATTTCCTTCTTCTTCAAGGTTTTCATTGCTTTTAAGCCCTCCAGTGTCATCGGTATTTTTACTACGGCATTATCTCCTAAATTGTGCAGTTTAACTGCCTGCTCAATCATTTCATTAGAATTTTCCGAAACAACCTCGAGGCTTACCGGCCCATTAACGGTTTTCAGTATCTCTGAAACAATATTCTTAAAACTTTTTCCATCCTTATTTGCCTTCATTATAAGTGAAGGATTTGTTGTTACGCCATCTATTAAACCATAATCACTTGCTTCTTTTATCTCTTCCACATTTGCTGTATCTATAAATATTTTCATTTAAAACACCTCATTATAAAATTTCTCTGCTGTATTTACCATATCATTAACACCTATATGAAAATAATCAAACAATAACATTCCCTTTCCACTTTTGCCGAATATATCGGGCATTCCAAATATTTTCACAGGAACAGGATAATTTTCCGATACCACTTCGGAAACCCTTGACCCCAAACCGTTGTATATGGAATGTTCTTCGGCTGTCATGATTTTCCCTGTTTCTCTTGCAGCCTTTATTATTGCATTGCCATCAATAGGTTTTATGGATGACATATTGATAACCCTTGCATCTATATTTTTCTTTTTTAATATTTCTGCTGCTTTCAGTGCAAATGAAACCATAATGCCATAGGCAATAATTGTAATATCCTTGCCATCACGCATGGTTACAGCCCTCCCCTCCTTGAACTCATAATTATTATCATTTAAAACCGGGAATTTTTCCCTTGTCAACCTTATGTAATATGGAGAATTCTTTTTTTCAGATAAATAATCTATGACCCTTCTTGTTTCTATTGAATCAACCGGAACTATTACCTTCATCCCGGGAAGCCCGGACATTATGCCCACATCCTCTAAAATCTGGTGTGTAGGCCCATCCTCGCCCAGCGATATCCCGGAGTGTGTCACCACAAAATTTACCGGTGCTTTATTATAGCATATTGATTGTCTTATAACGTTATATGTATTGCTTAAAAAAACTGCAAAGGTTGATGCAAATACGGTTTTTCCAGACAATGATAAACCTGCTGCCGCACTTACCATTGATTGTTCGGATATTCCCATATTAAAAAACCTGTCTGGAAATTTTTTTCCAAATATCTCTGTTTTTGTTGAGGTTGATAAATCAGCATCAAGGACAACAATATTTTTATTTTCTTCACCTAAATCGGCTAATTCATCTCCATACGCTTCACGCAAGCTTTCAAGCTTTTCCAATTTTTCCATTTTATTCACCTATTTCCCTTAACGCCCTTTCATATTCTTCCTGGTTCTTTGGCGGAGCTCCGTGGTATTTTGGATTGTTCTCCATGTAGCTTACTCCCTTTCCCTTTATAGTATGTGCAACAATCATTGTTGGATTATTTTTACTTTTCTTTGCTTTTTCTACAGCATCTATAACCTCATTTATGTCATTTCCATTTATGTTTATTATATCCCAGCCAAAAGGTCTTACCTTTTCTCCTATATCATTCAGTGGCATGATATCCTCGGTAAAGCCATCTAACTGTATCATATTTCTATCTAAAATTGCTATTAAATTATTCAAATGGTATTTATTTGCAGCCATAAGGGATTCCCATATATTGCCTTCTTCCATTTCTCCATCTCCTAAAATTGCATATACTTTATTATTTTTTTTATCAATTTTTGATTCAATGGCAAAACCCACGGCAACTCCCAGGCCCTGGCCCAGGGAACCTGTAGAGGACTCAACTCCATTTATTCCCCTATGCACATGCCCTTCGAAATCAGAATTCATTGACCTGAAACCACTTAATAGGCTCTCTGAAAAATATCCTCTTATTGCTAAAGTAGCATATAATGCAGGCGATGCATGCCCCTTGCTCATTATTAATATATCCCTGTTCTCATCATTTGGTTTCAATGGGTCTATGTTCATTTCCTTAAAATAAAGAACCGTTAAAACATCAGTAATGCTTAAAGACCCGCCGGGATGACCACTATTCGCAGTGTATGTCATCTCTATAATTTTTTTTCTTATTTCCCTTGCAATTCCGGCTAAATTGTTAATATTATATTCTTCCATTAATGATCATATAGATATACTTATTATATACTTAAAAATTTTTTAATTTAAATTATGAAATTATATATACAGCAAAAAAATTATTTATATATTCATTATCATGTATAAATGATTAAAATAGGCAATAATGTTTATATTGCGGACACTGCAGTTATTATAGGCGATGTTATAATAGGAAACAATGTTACAATAATGGATTCCGCGGTTATCAGGGGTGACCAGAATAAAATTTTTATAGATGACTATTCAAATATACAGGATAATGCCACAATACACGTTAATTTAAAAAATCAGACATACATAGGCAAAAATGTTTCCATAGGGCATAATGCAATAGTGCACGGTGCTAAAATAGATGATAATGTATTGATAGGCATGGGATCAATAATATTGAACAATGCGCATTTAAAATCAGGGACTGTTGTTGCTGCAGGTTCTGTTGTAATGGAAAATTTTGAATCCGAAAACAATTCATTAATAACAGGAATACCAGGAAAAATAAAAAAAGCAGATAAAAAATATTATGACATGGCATATAACAATTCTCTGGAATATTTAAAATTAAATAGAGAGTACCGGGAAAATAAATATGAAAGATATAACAAATAAATATTTAAACGGCTTTTTATCGGCACTATCGTTTTTTACAGTGATACCACTGAAAAAAAATTATGGAATAACCAAATATACATTATACTTTTTTACGTTAACAGGTTTGATAGTAAGCATTATACCTGCATTACTCTATTTTTTCGTTTATAAATATAATAGTATAATAGCAGCCGTAGTTGCAGTATCACTGATAATACTGATTTATGGCTTTAACCATTTGGATGCCTTAATGGATTTTGGTGACTCATTAATGGTATCAGGATATGAAAACAAGCAGAGGGTAATAAAGGATAAATATACGGGTTCCGGCGGCATTGGATTGTTGTTTATAGTTTATATAAATGCCATTGCATTTCTAACATTTTTTAATAATATCGATGGCTTTATAATAATAATATCCGGTGAGCTGGTATCAAAGTATATAACGTTATACTCAATGAATAATATGGATTCATTTAATGAGGGGTTAGGCAATATTTTTATGCAGAAACTTAATACAAAAGCTTTTATTTACAATGCTATTCCGCTGTTTATTGCATTTATCCTTGATTTTTATAATATAATAATATTCTTTATAATATTCTTCATAATCAAATTCTCAAAAACCAGAATAAATATAGATTATCATGGAATAAACGGTGATATTATAGGTTCCGTCGGTGAGGTAACACGTTTATTATTTTATGTTATATCATTTATATTTATAATATTAAACCTTAAATTTTATTTCTTGCCAAGTTTGTAAAATAACATATCATCGTATTTTATTGTATATTTAATTTTTTTATTCCGTATTTCATGTGCAAGTTTCTCTGTTAACTCCTCTATATTTTCCGATGCTATATTTCTATATATCGTTATTTCACTTTTATTCTGTGGAAATATCATTCTGTATCTTGCGTTTTCCCTTCTATAGCCAAACGGTTTTTTATTTTTCCTAATTTCTTCAAGGTTTAACTCCAGCAATATATCATTAAATTGCTTCTCTTCAGCATTTAATTTTGATTCTTCCTCTATTATTTCCCACATATCCGGGAAGTATTTCTCAATGTCCTTCCACTGAAAGCTATCATCAAATATTATATGGCCGCTATAGTTTTTCACAGAACATCATTTATAAATAATACATTAACTTTTCTTTAATCTGCATGGCATAAATATTTTGTACATCAACTTTCTTGATTGGTCCATCTGCATAGATTACAAGTTTATTGTTTCATATTAATGGTCTTTTATCAATAAACCAGGATAGTTTTAGCTTTATACACAATAAAATCTTAATTCCCAGTAAAAGGGCCACAGGATACTGATTTATATGCCTGCATACCGTAGATTCTATTTTCTTTAACTTTCTGTATGCCTTATAGATGTTTATATAATGAAAATATAAATTTATTATATGGATTTATGGAAATAAAATACGGCCTTTAAATACAGTTAATTAAAGGCGGATAAAAATAACCGTGCCTCAAAATCTTCCATTTAGAAATTATTATATTTAATTTAAGCATATAGATTAAAATGGTAAACAGGATTAAGGTTATAAATGATGTTGGGGAACTTGTAACAATTTTTCATGCTGCAGATACAGACACAAAAAGAAAATTATTACTTGATCTATCAACAGGGTGGATAACAATGCCACAGATCGATGAAAAATATGGCAAGGAAGGAAGAAAATCTTTATTATACCTTGACAAAATTAAAATGATAGAAAGCCAGTGGATTACAGGCAATAAAGGCCCTGAAAAGGCATATCACACGTATTATACAAATGTTCAGATAAACTTAATTGGTTCAATGTCGGATTTATCAGATATTATATATGCCACAACATTAAATGATGAGCAGTTACAAGAGTATGAAAATAAAATAAAAAGCATGATGGAAAATGGTGGTGTTTTTATAGGTGATGTATCTGATTCATTAAATATATCGCAGACATTATTAAAGGGGATAGTGAACAGGTCAGGACTCCTATATATTAAAGGATATAGAATCGAAATGGTAAATAACGCATGATTACGGTATTAAGAATTGGCCACAGGCCTTTCAGGGATAAAAGGATAACAACCCACGTTTCCCTTGTATCAAGGGCATTTGGTGCAGATAATGTTGTGGTAGATGAAAAGGATGAAATTTTAGAAGAAACAGTTAATAAGGTTGTAAAAAATTTTGGTGGCAATTTTGAAATAGAAACAGGGATAGAATGGAAAAAATATTTTAAGAATTTTAATGGAATAAAGGTTAATTTAACAATGTACGGTATAAACGTTGATAACAGGATAGATGAAATAATTGAAAAGACCAAAAATAATGATATGGTTATTCTTGTCGGTGCAGAAAAGGTCCCTATGGATGCGTATTTAATGGCAGATTATAACATAGCCATAGCCAACCAGCCCCACAGTGAAGTATCGGCACTGGCCATATTTTTGGACCGTTATTTTAAGGGGAAAGAACTGCAAAAAACATATGAGGGAAGAATGAATATAATTCCCATGGAACATGGAAAATCAGTTAAATTTATTCCGGGTGAAGAAGAATCCATGAAATTATTATATAATGAAAATGCAGATGAAAAAATAATAAAGCATGTCCAGACAGTTTATAAACTGGCAATGTCAATAGGCAGGTATGCGAATGCGGATTTAAAGTTAATAGCTGCAGGTTCACTGCTGCATGATATAGGTAGAACAAAAACAAATGGAATTAAACATGCCACCGCTGGTGCGCAGATATTAAGGGATAAAAACATAGATGACAGGGTTGTAAATATTGTTGAAAGGCACACAGGTGCCGGAATAACCAAAGAAGAGGCAGTAAAGCTTGGATTGCCTGAAAGGGACTATATTCCGGAAACACTGGAAGAAAAAATAGTTGCACAGGCAGATAATTTAGTTGCAGGTGATAGACTGATAAGTTTAGATACCACGTTAAAAAATTACAATGAAAAGAAGCTATATGATGCAGCTAAAAAAATAAAGGAATTAAATGATGAGTTATCATTAATATGCGGTAAAAATCTGGATGAAATAGAAAAAGAGGTTAATAATTTATAGTCCATTTTAATCAATTAATGTTATATACACAACGTCAATTTAAAGCAATGACGGTATATGGAAAGCAATGAGAAAATAAGCACAATAAGATTTGAAATATACAGCACATTATTATATTCAATATTATTTCTTGCAATATTATCACTATTGTTTGCAGGCATGTTTTACACAAAACTTTTCGGCGTTGTTGCCGGAAGCACTTTAGGCTACCTTTATATAACCATTCTTGGAATTATGCTCATAAACACATTAATTGAAATTATTCATATAAATAAAATGTATAAATATATAAAAAATAACAATATTAAAAAATTAATGGAAATCAATAAAATTGCATATGCCATCTTCGGAGTCTTTTTTTCAGGTCTAATTACAGGGTTACTGCTTATATTCATCAGGGATTCCATAAATAATTTATAATTAATCTTTTAAAATTTCTGAGAAATGGGGCTGGCCGGGTTTGAACCGACGACCACCTGGTTATGAGCCAGGCGCTCTACCTAGCTGAGCTACAACCCCATGCGCCGTCAGTCGGGTTTGAACCGACGACCGCTCGGTTAACAGCCGAGTGCTCTACCAACTGAGCTATGGCGGCTTAATAAGGTTATTACATTTTCATTTTTAATATTTTGCTTTTATGCATATGCAATTTATTAATTATTATTAAATGTATTTTGATAATACAAAATCAAATAAATATTTTATCATTCTGTTAACAGCAGTAAAATAATTTATTCTTTTATATCTATATCATCAATAATTTTATTATTGCCTATCTTATCTATTGCTATTTTAAATATATATTTATCAGGAATTATGGAGTGTTTATCAAATACTTTTATCATGGTATTATCAAAAAATAATCCATCATTAGGGCCACAGCCTGCAGGCAATATATACATTTTTATATCCATATTTTCAAAGTCCTTTAAATCATCGGTATTTAGGTAATCCTTAATGCCATAAACTGATAATATTTTTGCATTTATTTCACCTTCATTTTTTATGTTATATCTATCTGCCAGATATCTGGAATTTACAGATAGATGCATATTTGAAGAGTTCCCATTTAAAGGCCTCAAAAATTTTTCAGATTTTACTGTTGATTCTATTATTATTGGCATAAATACTGTAATATAAAATTACTTATTAAATTTTATAGTTCACTGTTCAGCAAATTCTTTTTCCAGTAATATGAATCAAATCTGTCATCACATAGCCATATATTTGCATTATCATCCGGAGATCTTGTCGATCGTCCTGCGGCCTGCTTTACCTTTATTAATGCATATTCATAGTATAGGACATTGTATGAACTTCTGCCAAGTGTTTTTTCCAAATAGTTTATTTTATTTTTTCTATAATCATCTAGCGGTATTAAAGGTAAGCCGGCTATGACAACATCACTGAGTAAGCTTTTGCTGTTTTTTATTAACTGCATCCCTTCCAGAAGTTTTCCACCATGTACTGAAAATATGATTATTTTTGATTCAAGGGCTTTCTTTTCAAGATAACTAAACGATATCTTTTTATTTTCAAAAAATACGTTTTTTCTCATGTCATCCGGCAAATATGTTGCCATGCCGGGTATATTTTTATCAGCATCACCAAACATTATCTTATATGACGGAACGGCCACAATGACACTTTTTTCAGATTCACTGTATATATTCATGATAAAATCCATGTATTTCTTAAGCATGTTTGACCACTCTTCTATATTGTTCCTGTATTTCCCAAGTGTTGTATATCCATCTACAATTCTATATTTTTTTAGGCCGCCGGTATTCTTGAAAATATCATTTATATTTATATAAAAAACATTGTCCAGATTCCAGACCTTTGATATATGTTCCTCTGAAGGCAGTGTACCGGACATGAAAATAACCGGCCTACCCTTTAAAAATGAGAAATATTCCGATGTGTTATAATACATTATTTTTAGCCTTAGTTCTTTTCCATTGAAATTTGTTGATGAATATAATCCTCCATTTTCCATTCTCTGGTAATCATATAGAAAATTATATACAGTTTCTATATAATTTTTGCCTCTATCTTTTAATGGCCTTTCATCATTCATTTTATCAAATTCGTCCGAAATCTTCTTTAATGATTCCAAATCTTTTATTCTAAATAAAAAGTCATTTGAGAACTTAAACAATTTTAAATTGTCAGTTCCCCTTGTTGAACTGAAATTATTTAATAGATCTTCCAAAATTAAATTGGATTCAACACGTTCATGACATTTATATTTATTTAATGGAAATTCTTTTACAAGCAAATCTATTGCCCTTAAAATTGATTTGTTTGTTAAGGATCTTCCAAAGTTTTCTATTACAGAATCCAGGTTATGTGCCTCATCAAAAATTATATAATAATCGTTTAAGTCAATCTTTTCCTCATCATTATTATAAAACACATTATATCTTATTGATGGATTCAGTAAATAGTTATATGTCATCATTATTATTTTAGCATTTTTCATATTTTCCCTTACGGAATAATACGGGCAATATGATTCCATTCTATCCTTTTTCAGTGCAGTTAAATTGCCCTTTGTGTCCCTTGCCATGTTATTACTGTTTATATCCTTCCTTATTTTTTCCAGGGAATCATCAATAACATAATTTATAAACTCCTCCGGTGAACCGGTTTTTAATAAATCCATTTTTATTATTCTATCCTTTAATATGCATCCCTTGCATACATTTTTCTGTTCTTCATCATCATACCAGCGTTCCTTTAAGGGGCATAAATTGTTTTTGCCAAATAAATATATTATGGGTAAATTAAAATATTTTTCATTGTCCTCATAAATTCTTGTAAATTCATTATGTGTCCTTGTTAAATATATTATTTTTTTATCCGTTAAAAATGATAGATATAATATAAATGAGGTTTTTCCGGATCCGGTAGGAGCTTCTAGGGCTATTGTATTCCTTTCCTCAAGGTTTTTTGATACCGTTGTTATTAAACTTTCCTGCCATTCCCTTGGAATAAATTTATTCATCTACTATATATTATAAAATAATATAATTATATATTCTTTTTTTAAATTTATTAAAAAAAGTTATTAAATAATTTAATCTATTATTGTTTCTATCAATGCCTGTGCAGCCTCTTTTTCTGTTTTATCCCTGTCTTCGGGCTTTAAGTTTTCTCCAGTTGCCAGGTTTCCATAGATTAAATGCATTGAAACCGTTTTAAATTTTTTAATATTTGCCATAAAGTATAGGCCCGCACCTTCAAGTTCAACGGCTATCTGGTTTCTTTCGGCCAGTTTTTTTACAAGCTCGTCATCATGTGTCTGCAGGGCATCACTGGTAAAGACATTTCCTGTTCTATATTTCAATGATTTTTTATCAAGATTATCCGTTAATTTCCTTAACAGTTCATAATCCGGGGTTAAGGCAATGCTCATATTGTCCTTTAAATACTGGTAAAACGTTCCATTTGTATTGTATGAATATCCCATTACAACTGCAAGTTCACCAGGTTTCAAATCCGGTGTTACAGAAAATCCCGATCCAAACCTAACGATCTTTTTTGCACCGAGTGATGCAAGGTCATTTGAAATCAGTGCCATTGATGGTGTCCCAATACCATGGAATACTGTAGTAACCTTTTCACCATTATATTTTCCTGTGTATGCATAGTATCCTGCAAATTCATTTATTTTTTTTACATCGGTTAACAGTGAATTTACAGTTTTCTGCCTGTTTAAATTTCCGACTGTTATAATATTTTCACCTATATCCTCTTTATTAGACTGTATTATTGCCATGATTTTAATATTACAGTATATAATAAATAAGTTATCTATAATTAACCATTACAACAATTTTTTATATTATTTATGAATTTAATCTATATATTTATAATATTTAAGGTTAATTACATATAAAATATTCATTTTTACATCACAATGCCCAAAATATATGTATAAACAACTATAAAAAAATAGATATATACCCTAGTTATTAGGTCTATTTAAGTGATTTAACGGACAATAAATGGTTCATTGGTTATGTATTTTCAAATATGGCAGCAGGACTTACAACCCCATTAATTCCTTTATTTATAGTTTTTTATTTAAAAAGCAACGTTGAATATGTTGGTATAATAACGTCGGGAGCATCACTGGCCTCAGTTCCTGCACTTATTTTCTGGGGCAATTTATCGGATAAAATTAAAAAAAGGAAAATTTTTATTTTAATAGGTTTCCTTGGTTCATTTTTTTCATTATTAATGGTAATTTTTGTCCATGATATTCCAGAATATATGCTAATGCTAATACTATTCCAGATAATAGCCATGGCAAGTGTGCCCGTATCAACATTATTAATTCTTGAAAACTCAGATAAAACTCTATGGTCAAAGGTTATGGGCAAATTTAACAGTTTCAGTGCAATAGGCACTGTACTGGGTTTAGGTGCAGGTGTAACAATATTGGAATTATTCTCCGGTGAAGGCACAATTATACTGCCATACCTGTATGTTATTTCATCATTTGTTTATTTAATTGCAGGCATCTTCTCTTTTATTATACTTAAAGAACCTAATAAAACAATTAACAGGAAAAAACTAGGCTTTATGTATACTTTGCATGTAATAGAAAGAGTAAGGTATTTTCCAACACATATACTGCACATCCCGGGAGAAGCAAAAAAGGTAAAAATACCTGATTATCTAAAAAAATATTTGATCACAACGTTAATACTTATGCTGGGATTCCAGTTATTCCTAACACCATACCCTGTTTTTGTTATAAAAAAATTTAATGCAAGTGAAAATGATATTTATATAATGTATCTTCTTAACAGTTTATTCTCGGCACTTACATTTATGCCTGCAGGCAAATATATCAACTTTACAGGTTCAAATAAACTGTTGTCATATTCAGTTTCATTGAGGATAGTGTTATTCATATTTATTGGCATAATATCATTTTTTGTTTATGACACCATAAATTTTCTGGTATTATTTATAGTGGTTTATGGAATTTTCGGTGCAATATGGAGCTTCATTGGCATAAGCCAGATTACAAGCATATCAAATATGTGTGAGGCAACAACAAGGGGCAAAATCATAGGTTATTACAACTCATTAAATGGTGTTGGACAGATAATAGGTTCGGGTTTATCAGGATTTATTGCATTCGATATAAGCTATTCTATAGATTTTATACTTGCCGCCTTTATTGTTCTGTCAGGTTTATTACTTATAATAAAAACGAAGCCTCCCGATATAATGCCTGTGAAGAAGGTCACAGCATCCTAATTCTGAACTCTTTTCACAAATAAATGCAGTAAATTCTGGAACCCATCATGCCATGTTTTTAACTTTGGTTTTGTTATTCTCATTCCATAAATTATAGGTATCTCTATTAATTTTCCAAGTTTTATTGCCTCTATTTTTATATCTTCAGAAAATGACATTCCATTGCTTAGATTTTTCATTTTTTTATAAAAATCAGAATAAAATATCCACATTCCACTCTGTGAATCATTTAAATTTATTTTAAACAGCATCCTTATTGTAAGGTTTAATACGCTATTGCCAACATAATGGAGTGATGTATAGCTATGCTGAGTTCTTAATGCCATTCTATCACAGGAAATAAAATCAACCTTATCCATTATTAAAATATCTATTAATGGCTTCACTATATCCGTGGGATATGTATTATCACCATCAAGGCATACTATTATATCACCATTGGCATTTTCTATGCCTTTCTTATATGCCGTGCCATAACCCCTATTATTTTCATTTATTACTATTGCACCTTTGCTTTCAGCTATTTCCCTTGTTTTATCTGTAGAATGTGTATCAACAACTATTATTTCAATATCATCTATTTTTTTAAGGCCATCTATGACACTGCCTATTGTCCTTTCCTCATTTATTGTGGGTATGACAGCAGTAATTTTCATCTATGCAGGATATATACAATCAATATAATTATTTTTATTTATATCTAAAATAATTTCCTGTACATTATATTTTTATATGTTTTCCACTGTTTTCTCACTATTTTTTCTATATTTATGTTATTTTTTATCGAATATTCCAGAAATTTTACCGTCCTTTCATCGGAAGGATATCCTGAGCCGAAATCACCATATACATCATGCAGCTTTTTTATTTCATTATCACGTATTACTTTGGCTATTATGGACGCGCCGGAAACGGTAGGATAAATGTCATCTGCATGATGTTTGCATATAATTTTTTTTAAAGTATATTTTTTTAATGTTTCTTCAAGCCTTTTTTCATTTACATCAAATGAATCCACATATATATCATATGAATTTTCAGTATATCCTATAAGTTTTATTGCATAATTTTCTTCCATGACATTTAATTTTTTATTTTTTACGTATTCATCTATTTCTTCAGGTTCAATTATAAAATATTTATAATTATATTTTATCAGTTCATTAAATAGGTCTTCCCTTCTTGATGGCGATAACTTTTTCGAATCTTTTGCTCCAATATTTTTTATTTTTTCATCATCGCCGCATAAAATAGCCATAACCATTGGGCCTATGACCGGTCCACGGCCAGCCTCATCAATGCCACAATTTATCATATGATGGTATATTAAAAATATATTTATATTTTCTATAAATAGGGAAAAATGAAAAATTACGAATTTTATATTGATGATATTAAACTAACAAATTACTTCGATAAAAAATATCTGAATGATTTTATAGAAATCGCAAATGAAAAGGATAGGGGGTTTTTATTAATGAACCATAATTTCAATTATCCTTATACTGAGGAAGATGCATTAAATTTTATTGACAAAAACCGTGAAATTTATAATGAAATATTTGAAATAGATTTTTATATATTTTATAAAGATGAGATATCTGGTGTAATCGGCTTAAGCGATATAGACTATCTGGATTTAAGGTCGCATACAGGTTACTGGATAGGCAAAAAATACAGAAACAATGGAATAGCAACAAGGGCATTGTCAAAAGTAATAGAATTTTCAAAAAATGAATTAAATATGCATAGTTTATATACAGATGTTCTTATAAATAATATAGCATCCATAAATGTTTTATTAAAAAACAATTTTGAACTCAACGGTGTTAAAAAAGACTCATTTTATTATAATAATAATTTTTATTCATCATTTTTATTTTCATTAATATTATAGCAATAGACGATTATTATAAAACACATCTTTATGCCTGTTAATAACAATTCCAAAAATTTTTTTATATATTTAAACTTATATTTATATGTCGGACATGAAAATATTTATTAACAATAAAAATATAAGACCTATCATATGACGAAATACGTTTTGGTTTCGGACTCAACATTGAGCTACGATTATAGGAACTTTCCTTTACTGGATTTTTTGCCCTGTGCTCCAGGAGATAAAATTCCAGGAAGAATATACAGATTTCTGAAGGGGCCGGCACCGGCGGTGCTGCCAAACGGGGAGACCAAATATGCACCATATGCAATAAGGAAAATAGAGGCCGCCTTGCTGAGGGATAATCCAAAAAAGGATGTTGCTGTTGCACACGAGGATTATTTATCTAAATTTGTAACGGACGACACCGAAATTATAGGCGTTTCTACAATGGATCCATTAGGCATAGGCCCCACAACAATGTCATACGCTGCGCTTTTTGGCGGAGAGCTTGATTCCTGGGTACGAAGGGAATGGGACGCCCTGATGGAAAGGATAAATGCTGTAAGGAAGGGCAAAAAGGCGAAATTGGTAATAGGAGGGCCTGGTGTATGGGAATTCACAATTCTGAGGGACGAAATTGAAAAATATCATTTTGATTACATTGTTCAGGGAGAAATGGATGATATAGTCTCGGAATTGTTTAAGGAAATTTCAGAGGATAGCATCGATAAAAAATTATTCATGCGTGGATACATGACATATGATGACCATTTCAGGAAGGTATTAAAAAACGATGATTTATTCCTGGCACGTGGCATAGGCATACGTGCATATCCTGCTTTGGAGGGGATACCTGAAATTGTAAACCCCTCCGAAAAGGGAATGGTTGAAGTTATGCGTGGCTGTGGTGTAGGCTGTGATTTCTGTGAGGTTACATTAAGGCCATTGAGATATTATCCACTGGAAATGATAAAGCATGAAATAGAGGTAAATGTAAACCGGGGGGGTGTCGATAATGCATGGTTACATTCAGATGAAATATTTGAGTATAAGCACGAAAAGATGTTTACACCCAATCAGGATGCATTAACGGATTTATTTAAAACCGTAATGGGTATTAAGGGAATAAAAACAACAAATCCAACACACGGGAGAATATCCATACCTGCGGCTTTCCCGGATTTAATAAAAAAATTAAGTGAAATTGCAAGGGCCGGGCCGGATAACTGGATAGGAATACAGACCGGTGTTGAAACCGGCAGTGACTCACTGGCAATGAAACATATGCCAAATAAAACCATGCCATTGAGAATCGGTGCTGATGGAACATTTCCGGAAATTGTATGGGAAGGCGTATACAATGAAACAAGGTATTACTGGAGGTCAGCGTTTACAATACAGGTAGGCCAGGATGAGGAAACAGATGAGGATAACTGGGATTCAATAGCAATGATCAATAGATTAAGCAATTCATATGTTGATGGCAGGCCATTTGAATTTACAGTTACACCGTTAGTCAATGTACCTCTGGGCAGAATAAAATCAAGGAATTTAAATACATTGTTAAACCCTGTGCAGCTTGGAGTTTATTATGCATCATACCGCCATTTAGCAAAAATGGCAGTCAGGGATGGTTTCAGGAATACACACGGAAATGTATTTTCAAGAGTGGGAACCGGTTCAATAATATCAATTGGCGGGGAATTAATGCTGAAGGTTGTTGAAAGGGTTGCAAAGAAGAACGGCGTTGACCTTGAAAAGGTAAAAAGATACGGAATAGAAAACTCAAAAGAAATATCATCTTTAAGCATGATGGCAAGAGCATAAATTTTTTTATATTAATGTTTTATACCTTTACATGGTTAATTATAATTTTTTGAAAAGATTGTTAGTGGTAGGCGAAAAGAACTTATTATCAAGATTATCAGAATATCCATTAATGGGAATAAATAGTGCTGATAACTTAATATTAATGCTTAAAAATTTTCCAGCAAACATGGAAAAATACAATGAAATTATAAGGTCAAATGAGAAAACAGGAGATGAAATGGACATAAACTTCAGGCATGAGGTTACAAGTGGGGCTATCAGCTCAAGTTTAATGGACAACATTTTATTATTAATCGAAAAATGTGATGACATACTGGATAAATCATATTATTCAAGCAGGGAAATAAATAGATTCAATGTAAATTATTCAAGGAACAAGGATGAATTGAATATAATAGATTATTCATACAATAAATTTATTGAAATACTTGAAAATGATAAAAAAGCTTTGGATTTTGTACATAATATATTAAATGAAACGGATTTATCAAAAATGAGGAGTGACCGTAAGAATATAGAATTAATAGAGGAAAATGTCGATGAAATAAAGGACGGGGTAATAGATTATACATATAAAAACTCAAATAAGATTTCATATTTAGTTTTTGAGCATTTGAATACACTGGCACATGCACTTGATGATTTATTAGACGATTGTGAGGATATTTCAGATTTGGTATTTACAATAATGTTATCGGTGGCAAATTGATTTTTTTCATTACCTCATTATTATTAACATTTTTATTAACAACTTTTGTTTCCGGCAATAATTTATCTGCGGCTGTGGGTACATTGATAGGTTCAAGGATAGTATCAAGAACTGCAGGCATAGTAATAGGCTCGTCCGGATTTTTGCTTGGCCTATTGCTTGAGGGGAGGTTTTTAAAGGGGGCTGCAATATCACTGGTGCCACATTCATATTTTTATATATCATATGCATTTTTAGTATCATTTTTAATATTTTTCTTTGCACAGATAATAAGGTCACCATTATCACTGACAATGGCATTAGCGGGAACTGCAATAGGAATGGACCTTAGAATAGATTACTCAATAGATTATAGATTTGTTTTAATAATGGTATTATTCTGGGTTATAGCTCCGGTAATATCAATAGCAGCAGCATATATAATGGAAAGAACGGTTTTCCACAGGAATTATAAAAATGTGTGGACAGTTGCAAAATACTTAAAAATTTTAATTATTATATCCTCATTTTTAACAGCATTTACACTGGGTGCAAATACCCTGGGCTTTATAGCCAATGTTGAGGGGTTTAATATATATACGATTTCAATAATGACCTTCTCCATATTCTTTGGTTCGTTTTTCTTAAGTAAGGGCGTAATAAAAAGGGTAGGCGGTGAAATGTATTCCATGAGGTATTCCAATGCATTAATATCATTGATTGTATCATCATTGCTGGTTGAAATTGCAACATTTTTTGCTGTACCATTATCCAATACACAGACGCTGACATCAAGTGTTTTTGGTGTCGGGATATCATATAAATACAAGGCGATATATATGAAGCCATTTTTTATTATAATAACCACATGGGTTCTATCGCCATTGCTGGGGCTTGCACTGGGATATCTTGTTTGATATTTTAAGAAAAGTTATGTTCTGGTTATTTTAGCTGTATTAAAATTTGTTTATAATATATTTAAAATATTATATTTAAAATTATTAATTTAAAAATTATAAACTATGTGTTAAGTTATCTATTCTGCCGCCATCAACAACAAGAACCTGGCCATTCATATATTTTGAATCATCAGTTGCAAGAAACATTGCAGCATCAGCTATATATTCAGGCTTCCCGAACATTTTTAACGTTGTTCTTGATATAAAGAAATTTTCAAGGTTTTTCCTTTCCTCCTCGGTTTTATTGCCTATTGTCATATCAGTTTCAATCCAGCCCGGTGCTATTGCATTTACTCGTATGTTATCATCCATTAAATCAAAGGCCAATCTCTTTGTTAACATTGTTACGCCAGCCTTTGTTATTGAATAAAACGTTGTGTTCTTTGCAGCCGTTCCAACACCGGCATTTGATGCCATATTTATTATTATGCCGTGATTCTTTTTTAAATCATTCAGGCATTCTTTTACAGTAAATATCTGGCCCAATAAATTAACATTGAACATCTGTTCTACCTTTTTATCATCAAATTCATCCCATGACAATAAATGCCACATGCCTGCATTGTTCACTAAAACATCCACTGTTCCCAATCTTTTATGTATATCATCTACCATTTTTTTTACTTGTTCATGGTTTGAAACATCAGCTTTGAATATCTCTGATCCCCTCAATTCATTTTTTAATTCATTTGCAGATCTTTCATCACTGTTATAGTTTATTGCTATTTTTGCACCCTCAGAATAAAACTTCCTTGCTATTGCTCTGCCCAGACCTTTAGACCCGCCTGTTATTAATACAATTTTATTATCAAGTTTCCCCATAATTTATAATTATTACTTATTATAAATCATTTTTGCACTAATTTATTTATATAGTTAATATTTTATTTAAAAGAGTTTAAATATAGTTTTTAAATTTATAGTACAATGATCAATAATTACAATACAATTTATAAGAAACAGCATTATGGTCTGGTTGGAAATCATTCAGCCGTTAAGGTATGCCACTGGACAAAAAGCCAGCTTACCGGACACGCGGCATGCTATAAAAATACATTTTACGGCATAAATTCACATCAGTGCATACAGATGACCCCGGCATTAAACCAGTGCACAGAAAACTGTGATTTTTGCTGGAGATTCCAAGGTTTTGATTCAATGCATATAGATAATGAGGATGATCCGGAATTTATTTTAGAGGAAAGCATAAAGCAGCATTTAAAATTAATTTCCGGCTTTAAGGGGAACCCTGCGGTTAAAAAAGAATTATTTGAGGAGGCAGAACATCCCCGGCATATGGCAATATCATTAACAGGCGAGCCAACAGTATATACTAGGCTAGGTGAATTAATAGAAGCTGCAGCAAGGAAAGGCATATCAACATTTGTTGTAACCAACGGGACCCTGCCAATGGTATTGGAAAGATTGGATCCTCTGCCAACACAGCTATACGTTACCGTTGCAGGTCCAACAAAGGAAATATTCAATGAGGTATTGCACCCGTCAATAGGCAATGCATGGGAAAACTTCAATAAAACTTTGGAATTATTGCCATCCTTGGATACAAGAAAGGTGATAAGGCATACACTTGTGAAGAATGTAAGCATGCCATACTATGATGAATATGAAAAAATGGACCGTAAAGCAGACCCTGATTTTATAGAATCTAAAGGTTATGTCCATGTTGGGCAATCCTCGGAGAGATTAAAATATGAGAATATGCCATCACACGAAGAAATCATGGAATTTTCCAATGAACTTGCAAAAAGATTAGGGTATACACCATATGCAGATAGATATGAGAGCAGGGTAGCGATGATAGCCAAAAACCCGGACAAGGCAAAAATAAACTTTGACCTGGAAATACAGAAAACCTTAAATAAATTAGATAAAGAAAGGAATATTAGAAATTAATTATTTTATATTTATTTTCCTTAATGTTTGTTTCACAGTGCTATCTGAACTTTTGCTTGATACAAACCTTTCACCAAATCTTAGTAATTCAAATCCACCCTTAACAAATTTCATCGATTCATTCATTGCGTAATCAAATATTTTTGGTACCTCTATATTTATCTGTATTATGGTTTTTTTATCTGCCATATATGGTAATTAACTTAATGTTATATATAGATAACCATTTTTGAATTCTGCATTTTCAGGCTGTAAATTTGCCATAGTTTCAGGTAAATATAATATTCTTTTCCAGTTGTTAACCTCAATTATTAATTCACCTGCACGGTTATATAAATTAAGATTTTTCTTATCCGCAAATGGCAATTTTAATTTAACAGTAGTTTTATTGTTTTCCCTTGAAAATTCTACCGGTTTTCCCTTATAAAATATTGAATAAGGATCATTATTATTGTATAAGGTTTCTGCAAATTTTAATAATTTTTCAGAACCTAATAACTCATAATCCTGCAAATAGCTTTTGAATATTTTAATTTCAGGGAAAGCAGAATCAATTTCATTTAGTATTTTAACCTGCGAGTCTCTCCAGCCTATAAAAAAATCTCCAGTATTATCAGGATAGATTTTATTTGCTATTACAGCGTCTATAGGGTAATTATATAATAATAAATATGTAAATGCCCTTTTTGTTTCATTATACGACATATTATCCACATTTGTTACCAGCCTTATAGATGTTATATCTGGGTTCTGTAAAATTTCATGTATATTTCCAAGTTCGTCATATAATGTTTCTGCACTTTTGAATACCTTATCATTCGGCATTGGTATACTTGAAAACGTTTTCATAAAGGGTCTTGCCATTTTAGCGGCCGTCCGGCTTATTGGAAATATTTTCACCATGTACCATCTCATAACCTCGGGAAAAGACAATAATCTTAAAGCTTCACCTGTAGGAGCGCTATCAACAACTATTACATCATATTCATTATTTTTGATGTAATCATTTATATATAATAAATATGCAGCCTCCTCAAACCCGGGCAATATCGCTATTTCATCGGCGGATATGGGATCCAGGCCCTGGTACTGGAATAATGCAGTTAGGTACTCCCTTAAATCATTCCAGTGTGACTGGATTGCATCATTTATATTTATTTCCTGTGCATATAAATTATCTGAAATTTTTGTTGCCTCTGAACCTATATTCACACCAAGGGAATCACTTAGGCTATGTGCCGGGTCCGTAGACATGACTATGGTTTTATACTTTTTAGAAAGCATGACTGCAGTCGATGTCGCAACACTTGTTTTTCCAACTCCACCTTTGCCTGTATATAATAATACTCTTGACATTAAATAACACCTGATTCATTTATTCTATCCACAACTATTAATGCTAAATCCATTAATAAATCTATGTCGTCCGACCTTCCTATATTGTTTAAATTTTCAACCGACTTCATAATATAGTCCTTAGCTATTTTAAATGCGTAATCTAAAGAACCTGTTTTAAATAATATTTCCTTAAATATCTTCTTATAATCATTTTCCTTATATTCATTTTTCAATATTTTTATTAAAATATATTTGTCCTTATCATCTGAATGTTTCAATGCATATATTATAGGCAATGTTACAACATCATGGTTTAAATCTACCATAGTTGGTTTTCCCATGTCCTTTTCATTGCCAACAACATCCAGAATATCATCTGTTATCTGGAATGCCATGCCCATGTTATATGCAAAATCAGTCAGTTTCTGGGAAATGTTTTTATCAACAGATGCTGCCATGGTTGCGCCCATGGAACATGCTGCAAAAAAATCTGCAGTTTTATTTTTTATTATCTGCATGTATGTTTCAATGCCTAAATCTAAATTCCCTATGTTTATTGCCTCAAGAATCTGGCCTTCGGCAAGCCTTGACGATGCATCAGCCATAACCTTGGACACCTCCTTTCCATACCGTGAGCCAAGTTCATATGCCTTTGCAAACAGGTAATCACCCACAACAATTGCATTGTTTATCCCGTCCCTGTAACTTAATGTTTTTCTCCCCCTTCTATATGGAGAATTATCTATTATGTCATCGTGGATCAAGCTTGCAGTATGTATCAGCTCATAACCTGCCGCAAGATCCAATATATTTTTATAGGGCTTATTAGATGATATTTCATATGATAAAATTGTTAATAATGGACGGAATCTCTTCCCACCGGCTTCAATTGTATAACTGGCCATCTCATATAAATAACTCTGGTCTGTTTTTATTGTTTCTAAAAGCCTTTCGTTAACCTCATTAATTTTGTCACGTAAACCTGATGACCACTCATAAAAACTTTTCATTTGAACACCGGATAAATAATGTATTAAAAATAACAATTTAAGGTTTGTTAAAAAATTTTTTAATTCTTATTTTTTAAGAACAATTTCTATGGATGAAACGTTGGATGGCCCTTTTTCCCCCTCTAAAACCTCAGTATCAAGTTTTATGCCTTCATATTCTATTGCCTGAACAAATTTGTGTTTTGTTATTTCAGCAATATCAACAGCTTTGCTGATTGCCTTGCCTCTAGCTTTTATAACAATACGGTTTACCTCATCGTTATTAAACTGGGTCACTATAGCAAGCACATAGTTCATAGTTGGTTTCTTTCCCACAAAGATTATGTTTTCTTCTGCCATGAAAATTACCTTATCTGGTTATTTATTTTAAATATATAATTATATCGCTAATGCAATTATGCATTAAAAATAATATTATTAAAATGTTATTTTAGCCTGATCATTGTATCTGTATTTATAACGCCATCAATATTCCTTATATTATCAACTTCCGAATTTAGCTCATCCAGGGTATTTTTTGTTAATCTTACTGCTATATCTATGCTCCCTGAAAATTCATATAAATCTGTATAATTTTCCCTCATTTTTTTTAATACTTTTTCTGCCCTGCCAGGATCAACCTTTATTAAAACAATGCTATCAACAGATGCTGCTGTTTCCACTGTAAACCTTTTGATAATGCCATTCCTGTATAGATTTGCAATTCTTTTCCTTACCGTACCTTCTGATACATTAAATTTCCTTGCAATTTCCATATTTGTTTCTCTTGAGTTATTGCGTAGTATTTCAAGGATCTTATAATCAAGCTCATCCATAAAACTTTATATCAGGTAAAGATTTAAATTTATTTATTATCTGTACATTCCTTTTCCTTCATTGCCTGTTTTTTTTATTAATTCCTTGGGAACTTTCATTAGCCTCATTAAATTTGTTGCCTGCATCTGATAAATAGGCAAACCTGTATTAATATCATTGCCCGTTCTTTCTATTGCCATTATTTCCATTTTTATTTCAAGTACAGTTCCATCTTCAAGTGTTACCTTTACCCATTTTGGTTCTTCGTCAAGTTTAAATCCTATTACTCCGTTATTTTCATCATCCATAATATGTGAATAAAACCTAATATAAAAACATCTTTAATTAAATATATTTATGATAAAAATTTAAGGGTTTATTTTTTGAAAAATACAATAATTTAAACAAAAAATACCTGTTAATAATATACAGGCATTTCTATTTAAATTTATTATAAATCGAAATTAGCGAATCTGATATAATATCTGTACATCTATAAATTTCATTTATATTTATTACCTCATTATTTGTATGTGATAATTTTGTGTCTCCGGGGCCATATGTTACTGCCGGTATTTTCCATCTATTACCCAACGTATTCATATCACCTGATCCACTTTTAAAAATTAATTTTGGCTTCATATTATTTTTTATTATAGCATCCTTAAATGAGGACACCAACTCGCTTTTAAGGTCAGATATATATGGTTCTGTTCTGCTTTCAATGTTATAATTATAGTTATTTTTAAGTATTTCATCAATATATAATTTCATTTCATCTATGAGGTTATCCTCATTTATGGATTTTGGATACCTTAAATCTATATACATTGATGCTTTTTCAGGTGTTTTATTATCATATTCACCGCCATTGAATTTTGTAATGCCCGCTGTTACACTGTTAAAATCCTTATTATAGCCATATTTTAACCTTATTTTTTGCCATAATGCTATTAATGAATCTATTGCATTTTCTTCCATCCACGATGAGCTTGCATGGTGTGCCTTACTGTTCTTTTCTATCTTTAATAATAATCTGCCCTTATAGCCCACGGTTATATTTTCAGGCCCTCCAGGCTCACCGAAGATTGCATAGTCATATTTATCATAATTATTTAATATATTGTATATTCCCTTGCTATCGCTTTCTTCACCGGAAGCGGCGGATATTAATAATTTGCCATTAAACCCTCTTTTTATGGCACTGCTGGCACCAAGCATTAATGACAGCAATGATGATTTTGCATCAACAGCACCCCTGCCATGGATCATGTCATTGTTAATCTTAACATCAAGGAATCCGGGCACAGTATCCTCATGGCCGCATAAAAAAACATATGGCTTATTTTTACCATTAACAGAAATAACATTTAATTTATCATCAATTACAGGATCCTCAAAGTCTAAATCCACCATATATTCTTTTATTAATTTGGCTATTTCTTCCTCGTTTCCACTTGGAGAATATATATTCAATAGATTAATTAGCATATCCTTTGCATTCATTTTTTTGCCTCTGATATTACATAATCAGCAATGTAATCAGGTATGTTTATGCCGGTTACAGGAACAGTGTTTTTAAATTCCGTATTTCCATTTATTTCATTTACAAAATAGCCTTCCCTTGACTCGAGGAGATCTATGCCATATATTCCAGGGCCAATTGCCTGGGCTGATTTTAGTGCTATTTCCTCTATTTCCGGGGTTATTTTAAGTTTTTCCGCCCTGCCACCCAGTGCCGTATTTGTCCGCCAGTCATTACCCGGTTTATACCTGTATATTCCTGCTATTACATTATCATTAACAACAAAAACCCTTAAATCACGGTCGAAATCATTGATAAATTCCTGTGTATAATTTATCTGGTATAATGGATACATATAATCCTTGTATTCTGAAACATCCATTGCAGCATAATAATCATTCAATAATGATATCATCCTGCCCCAGCTCCCGGTTACCGGCTTTGTGACTGCTTTACTATTAAAATCATCATTAAACGATTTTAAAAATGTTTCCTTATTAAATGAAACAAATGTTTTGGGTATTCTTATGTTATTTTTTGATAACATTAGCGATGTAAACATTTTGTTTCCTGTTATAATGGTTGAATTAAAATCATTTATAATTCTATTGCCTGTAAATTCTATATATGCAGTAGAATGCAAATTCCTGTAATAACCGGTTGATCTCTGCAATGATATGTCACCGAAATCATAACTGTTATTTTTTAAATCCAGGTTCATGTTTTTAACATCAATTAATGAAACATCCACATTTTTATCGTTCAATGCTTTAATTATAGACCTCTCTTCCCATCTTATTATATCATAAATTAATGAAACTTTCATTTTAAATCCCTTTATAATATGATTTTATTGAATTAGCCATTATTTCAGATGCATTAATTATCTCATCATTGCTAATTATATATGGTGGCAGCATTCTTATTATATTTATCCCGGAATATAATGGCAGAACACCATTTTTTATCATATCCATTAAGATGGGCAGGAATTTAACTCTTAATTCTATAGCATCCATTAACCCCAAACCGCGTATTTCCTTAACTATTTTTATTTCATTCAATTCATCATTTAGTGTTTTTCTTAAAAGTTCCCCTTTTTTATATACACTGTTTAATAATTCCGGTTTTAACTGATTTATTACAGATGACCCGGCAGCACATGCCAGTGGATTACCGCCGGTTGTTGATGATTGCTCGCCCTTATCAAGATTATCCATATATTCTTTTTTACCTGCAGTTACAGATAGCGGCATGCCCCCTCCAATGCCTTTGCCAATTGTTATTATATCCGGCTTTATATCAAAATTTTCAAATGCCCACATTTTTCCTGTCCTGCCTAATCCGGCCTGTATTTCATCTGCAACAAGAATAATGTTTTTTTCCTCTGTGATTTCCCTCAACTGTTTTACATATTCTTTATCAGGTATGTTTATTCCACCTTCGCCCTGGACTGCCTCAAAGAATAATCCTGCTACGTCATCGTCATTTTTTATGATATTTAAATCATCATAATTATTATATCTGATAAATTCAACATCTTTAATTAAAATATCACCGAAATTTTTTCTGTATTTATTTGAATATGTAATTGAAAGTGCTCCCAGTGTCTTTCCATGGTATGAATTTGTCATTGCAATAATTTTATGTTTTTTTGATGATTTTTTTATAACCTTTATTGCAGCCTCTATAGCCTCGGCCCCGGTATTTCCAAGATAAAATTCATTCAAATAGTCAGGAGCTATCTTTGATAGCTTATCCACAAAATTAGATCTTGCCTCAGTATATTCTGATGCATGTGCAATAGGTATCCTATCATACTGATTGCATATTGCATTTTTTATATCGGTATTTGAATAACCCAGAATTGCAACGCCATAACCTCCCATCATATCTATGTATTTTTTGCCATTTACATCAAAAAGTGTTGAATTTTCACCCCTTAATATATTAACCGGCAATCTCTGATATGTATTTGCTATATATTTATCCTCATAATTCATTATAAATCACCGTACCATTATAAATATCATTGAATGGGTTTGATATTATAACCTTTTTAACGCCATAATCTATAGCTTCCATAGAAGCCATTAATTTTTTATCCATTCCGTGGCCCACATTTTTTATAATACTTTTTATATAATTCTCATCGGCCTTTTCTATTATGTTATTATTTATATATAATCCGTTTACATTTGTTAATAATATTAAAGCATCGGCTTTCATATAACCTGCAATATAGGCAGCTGCACGGTCAGCATCCACATTTAAATAGCTTTCGTTAGAATATGCTAATGGAGGTATAACCGGTATATACCCGGATTCCAGAATATTTTTTAATGGAATAGTATCAATATCCGTAATCTTGCCCGTATATCCACCATCTATTACCATTTTTCTCCCTTTTTCATTAATTATTATTAATTTTTCCTTTCTCCTTGCGTTGATTGTGCCATTTAATGATACTGCTTTTAATCCGGACCTTTTTAAATTTAGAACAATTTTATTATTTATTAAATTCATTGCCATTGTAAAAATATCCAGTGTTTTTTTATCGGTATACCTGCTCCTTATTCCTTCCGGAGATGTTACATATTTTTTTTCATAATTAAAAAGGTCTGAATGATTATCTAAATAATTTCCGCCACCATGGACTATTATAATATCATCATTTATATTTTTTAAAACATTATAAAAATTATTATTTTCTATTACATTTTCGAGTATGCTTCCACCTATTTTTACTACTATCATATTTACACCGGAAATAGTGATGGCATGATCAATGATTCGTACTCATTGAATTTATACATTATATTCATTGACTGTATTGCATTGCCTGCAGCGCCCTTTATCATATTGTCAATGGCACCAAAAGAAACTATTCTTTTTATATATTTGTCTATTGCAAAGCCTATGTCGGCAAAGTTTGAGCCTATTACTATTTTTGGATCAGGGTATTTATAGTTGCTTTTTTTATCCATCATTAGCCTTACAAATTTTTCATTGCCGTAGAAATCGCGAAGCAATGACCATAATTTTATTTCATCATCCATCGCATAAATGCTTGAGGTTGTTAATATACCCCTGACCATATTAACGGAATGTGCCGATAATGCTATTTTTATATCCTTATTTGATACATATTTTAATTCCTGTTCAATTTCAGGCGTATGCCTGTGATGCACAGGCTTGTAAGCCCTTATTGAATTAAACCTTTCAGAAAAAATTTTTGATTCATCCAGGCCTGAACCGGAACCTGAGGAACCTACCTTTGCATCAACATTTATTATATTGTCATTTAAACTTAATGATAAAAATGGTGCTATGCTATATATTGATGATGATGCAATACATCCTGGCGTTGCGATATATTTTGCATTTTTTATCTGATCTCTATGTAATTCCGGCATGCCATAAATAAATTTTTTTAATAAATCAGGATAATTATGTTCAAACCCGTACCATTCCGGATATTTTTCTGGGTCTTTCAATCTAAAGTCCGCGCTCATATCTATTATGTTCACACCTGTCTCAATCAAATCAGGGACATATTTTATTGATGTTCCATGTGGCAATGCCAAAAATATTAAATCAACGTCCTGGGCCACTTCCATGGGGGTTCTATCGGAAAACCTTAAATCTGTCAAACCATACAAATCAGGATGTATCCTTGATATTTTCTCATTTTTATGGCTATTTGATGTTGCATATTTTATTTCAACATTTTCATGGTTTGATAATAGCCTTAATAATTCACCGCCAACGTATCCGGAAGCACCGACAATGCCGATTTTTATCAATTTATTCTCCCCAGTCCTCTCCTACATTCTCTGCATTTTTTATGCTTACTGTGTTGCCATTTATGGAAGTTATTTCATAGCTCATGCCGCATGAAGGGCATTCTAATAACTCCCCGGCCATTGAATCCTCGGCTACCTCTATTTTCTCTCCACATATTTTACATTTTGTTTCCATATATTTCACCACACTATTATTTTTTACAGTTATTTATTAATATTATTCTATTAATAAATATTTGTATTGGTTAATATTATTTTTAACATTATATGTTCTATTAAGAACATACAACATTACAATACATAATTAATTCATAATATATAAAATATACGAATTATGTAATTATAGTATTAAATTCGTATTAATATATAATTATATTCTTTATAAATAAAATTATATGTTTAAAAGTTTTTTAGCATATTCTATTTTTTTCAATTCCTTTATTTTATTGAATTCTTCATTATTTTTTATAACAATATTGTCATTATCTATTGATAAAATATCCTCATTTTTTAATTCAGTTGTTACAATGTTTATATTTTCAGGATTATTCAGTAATTTTTTTATTTCATTTATACTATGTGTACCTAATTTATTGTATATAACAAACAAATCCTCGAAATAATCATTTATTTTTATTTTTTTTATGAAATTCAGGTTTACCATTTCCCTAAAAGGCAATAAAATTGTTGAACTGTAAGATCCATAATATATATGGCCTATGCCGGTTTTTATAAATTTTGTGAAGTAATTCCATACTATTTCAGGCAAAAATGATATTATGTCTGAATATATATCCAGTTTATTTTTACCTATTTTTAGAATTTTAGATATATATTCTTCATCAAAAATTATTCCGGATGATAACTGTATGCCAAGAAATGATGACATTGTTACATATCCTGAAGACCCGGTTAAAACAATGTAATTAAATTCATCAGGGTAATTATTCATTATATTATTTATTTCATCTTTTTTATTCATTAACATAGTTCCTATATAATTTTCTATTACATCATTGTCATTGATTATTCCCGATTCCATGATATTATTATATAAATCTATATTTCTATTTTTATATGCAGTTTCAGGTAAATTGTACTCTCTTGCCAGCAATATGGAGAAAATATAATTTTTTATTTCCCCGGAATTGGATTTCATATATTTATTTAATTTTTCATCAATGTTCATTATTGTTAATTTTAAGATAATATTAATTATTTTTTAGAAAAACTATTTTTTTATATTTTTAATCTTATTAAATTTAATTTTAAATGCTTTTATATTTGCATCCATCTTAAATATGCCAAGGTCAAAAAATAGCTTGGAATCCGATGATTTCATAAACATATATTATAATAAATAATATAAATATTATTACAAAATTTTTTTATTTTTCTCCTTCCTTTTCCTTATTTATCTCTTTTATTAATTCATTAAGGCGTTTGTCCTCATCCGATATTTCTGTGGTTTTATTATCCTCTTTTTCTTCTTCTAATTCTTTTAAAACTTTGTCCCTTGATGTTTCATTTATCTCTGAACTGCGATCCACTGCATCCTTTATTGAATCTAATTGATCTCCTAAAGTATCCTGTATTCTTTCCTGTGCATCAACTATAGAATCTATGCTCTGTGATATTTCTGCTATCTGTTTTTCACTCAGCTGATTGCCGACAAGGTCCTGTGAACTCTGTTTTAATCCAGACCATATATCTTTCTGCGTTTTTGAATACTGTAAATTTAAATCAACACTTTCAAGCAATAGCTTATAGTCCTTTAATCCATTTATTGAAGATTCAAGCGAGGCTATAAACGATGCAAATAATCTGGCTTTTCTCATATTTTTATCATTTAGTGCAAGTTTTGCATCTTCGATACTTTTAAGTTTTAATCTTTCATATTGCCTTATAGTTCTATCAATATTTGATTTATCCATGCTTATTCTTGATCTTTTTTCAAGAATCTTTTCATCTTCACTTTTGCCGAATTTGAAAACTGCCATAGGCATATAACAATATTATATTTATAAACTTTACGTATATTCTGAAATGAGTTCCCATATATACTTATTATTTTATAACAAAAAGCTAAAAATCAGGCTATTTTCAGATAAATATTAAAGTAACAATTGAAGATCAATTAATAATTATATTTCCCTTTGATAATCCAGATAAAATTTCCCGGACTATTTTAATTGGAGGCATTGCGCCATACCTCGGTTTGGAATCACCACCCAAACTTCTTTATATAGCTCCATAAAATAATATCCATAATCTATAAACTTTCTAACATTGTTCTGACTATTTTATTAAGCCACATAGATCCATTCATTGATGGAACAAATACTACCATGCCATGGATTATATTGCTGATGTTGAACTCAGGCCATCACATATCCATAATATAGCTCTGATACCTCCTCAGCATTGCCTCGTCTATTGATGGCTTTATCTGTGAAATAACATTTATTATGTCATCCGTGGTTATATCCCTTTTAGTCCCTGATTTTACAACCTCCATAAAAACATTCTGGACTGCTTTTTTGCATATAAATTCTATATCTGCACCTGAATACCTTTCTGTGGTTCTTGAAAGTTTATCGTAATCTATATTGTCTACATGTTTTATTTTTGATAATTTCAATTCAAATAATTTTTTCCTGGATTCATAATCAGGTGGTGGAACATATATTTTAACATCAAATCTTCCAGGCCTCATTACTGCCTCATCAACTTCCCACGGATTATTTGTTGCGGCTATAATGAATATATTTTTATCCTTCTCTGAGGTTAAGCCTCCAACCTCAGTTAATAGCTGTGATACACCCCTTTTGGCCGCATCCGATTCCGACCCGGACCTTTTAGGAACTAAAGTATCAATTTCATCAAAAAATATTATTGATGGCGATAATAAATATGCAGCTTTAAATAATAATGAAATGTTCTTTTCAAACTGGCCAAACCACTGGCTATACAAAGAAGAGGGATTTACATTTATAAAGTTGGCTTTTACTTCATTGGCTATTGCCTTGACAATAAATGTTTTCCCTGTTCCAGGGGGACCGTATAAAAGCATTCCGCCACCAAATTCTATATTATATTCTTTTGATAATTCCTTATACCTCATTGGATATATTATTTTTGACATTATCTCATTTTTAACATTTTCAAGGCCTGCAACATCATTAAATGTAACTTTGGGTATTTCCGGCTCTTCAATATTTAATGTTTCAAGAATTTTTTTTCCCTGAGAAATTTTATCACCATCATTATTATCACCGTTTAATGATTTATATGTTTTTAATATGATATCTGCCTGGTTTAATCTTTCATTTTTTAATTTTCCATGTGAATTTTTAGCAAGTTCAATTAATTTTTTATACGTAAGCATATATAAATCTGAAGCCTCCTTTCTTTTGCCCTCCGATTCATTTTTTATTGCGTTTTCAAGTAAATTATTTATTTCATTTATTTTCTGGTCATCCATATTAATACCTACTTATCTATTACAGTTCCTTTGCTGAACAGTTTTACTTTTTTCCATCCACAGGCAACAAGGTTTAATTCAATTTTTAATTCGTATTCCTCTGGAAATATTGCGAAGCCAACAAGTTTGGACCACAAAATTTTTGAGAGAAACAGATAATCCTTTTCACCCTCCCCCTCAAAATAAATAAGGTTTACCTTTAATCCATTCATAATATTCAAATCCGGCATTGCAACTTCTGTCAGCTTATCGCTATCAACCGCAGGGTTTATTTCAGATATTTTTCCGGACACTATGCAACCGGTATGCATGCTATACATTTGCAATATTTTTTTTGAGATGTTTATATAATTCTCTGATGCACGTTTATCCTTTATATCAGAATTATAATGGTGCAATATGCCTATAACTATCAGGGTCATCTACAATTCAATCATTTATAGAATTGATTTATATAAAGTTATTTACATTATTCATACTGTAAAATTTCTGATGTTTAACAATAAAAAAATTTAATTTTTAAAAGAATTTTAGTAATAAATTATATAGAATAAAATCAATAAGCTTTAATTCAATAAAAATATTACATTATTGTATATGGAGCTGTATAATATAAAAAATGTAAGTTTATATACCGAAAATAAGCTAAAAATATCATTCTGCGCTACTCTCATGGAAAATCAAGAGAATCTAAACCATAATATAGACAATATTATAAATATAGCAGAGGAGATAGGCATAGACTATGAAATAATAATATCAGCAAATTTTAAAATAGATTTAAATAAAAACAATGTTAAATTTATTTACGATAATTTTAAAAGTTATGGTGCAGGCAAGCAAATAGCATATTTAAAAAGCACCGGCGATTATATTGTGGTTTTTGATCCTAATATTTCATATAATATTTCCATATCCGACATAATATATAATTTTATAAAAAAAGGAGAAAAAAAGGCTTTTCTCTATACCGTTTTAATAATAAACCGTGATTTATTAAAAAGGTCCGGTGGCTGGAGGAACCTCCGGGAATATGAAGACATTGATTTATTTGTAAGGTTATCGCGTATGTCAGGTTTTGTGGCTTACCCGGCAGATATCTACGGTATCTTAAATTATAGGCAGAATAAAAAAACATTTATTAATAATATTATTAACGAGCGTGACGCAATAATATCATGCAATTATGGTTTAAATGACGCTTTTATTTTGAAACATGCTTCATATTTTTCAATTATACTCGCGTATTTATTAAGCAAAGCATCAAAAAATAGGCCATATAGATACGGTAAAAATAATTATATCATTGTTGTAGAAAGCATAATAGAATCATTAATACTGAAGGATTATGAAATATATAACATACCGGAAAAAATTCCAAAATTAAAATTCACAGAAAAGGAAATAAAATATCTTGAAAAGAAAAGTTATCTATGGAATAAAGTTAATAAAAGCATTAATGAGCTAATTGAGAAATAACTATTTTAATTTATATCCACAGTTAGGGCAGTACATCATGGTGTTATCAACCTCAAAACCACAGTTAGGGCAGTTAAAGGTATTTTTTGCAGGGAAATTCCCGTTAGTATTATCATCTATTATATTCTCCTTTAAATTATCATATGGATTTTTGTTTTTGTTTTTATTATCACCAAAGATTGCCATGCCTATGTTTGCCTTAGGTGCCCTTGCCTTTGCCATTTCAATTTCTCTTCTTTTTTCCTCTATTTTCTCTTTTTCATTTTTGGTGGCTTCCTCCTTCTTTGCCAGAGAAGCCAATCTGGTAATCTGGGTTACCCATGTTTTGGGATCCTTCATTGCAAAATCAATTCTCTGTAACTTATTATTATCATCATAATACTCAAAACTGAATATTTTTTTTGTGAATAATGGAAATTTAGGCATCGCAAATGTTGAATTTTCAACATTATATAAATAAACATTAACTTCTGTTACTGCTGGAGAGGCCCTTATAAGGGTTCTTTTACCATTTTTTTCAAAAATTATCCTTTTCTCTGTAAGGAATAAAACACCATTTACAAATGAGTTATTTTCAAGCTTCTTTACTTTCGCATTTAAATATTCGTGTTCGTCATTTTCATATATCGGCATCAAGTATACATATTAAATTAGATTATAAATTTTATTATAATCGTTATATCATATCGGAATTATAGGAAAAAACAAAAAAATAAATGTTAATTATATATCAGGTTTTGATGATAATTAAATACTGCAATAATGAAATAACATCATCCGGTGATTTTGACTATATAATGTTCACCGATTTAAAATTAAATGATGATTATATAAATAAACTTTTTAAAGATATATCCAATAATAATTATGATGGCATAATTATAGACTGCAAAAAAAATTTTATAGGTAAATCCATGGAAATACTATTAAAATTATCATTATCCGTTAAAAAAGGTTTTTTATTATCATGTGCAAATATATATTCAAGAGAAACCTATAATTTTTTAAAAGAAAATAATGCACTGCCTGAAGATGAGAGAAAAAGCATTATAGGCAATTCACTTCTATTTAAAAATAATTTTAATATAAAAATTTTGAAATTAAATAGTAAAAATAATAATAAACTAGGCTTGAAAAATTTACTGTATTTAATATTTAAAACTGGAACACTTTTAAAATACCTTATTGTTGGCGTATCCGGTGTCATTGTTAATGAAGGAATATTATTATTGTTACACCCATCCTTAGGGTCATATATAGGCATTATACCTGCCATTGAAATATCCATTATTTATAATTTCATTTTGAATAATAGATATACATTTAAAGGTAAAAACCACTTTATAAACAGACTTTTAAGGTATAATGCCTTTAATTTAATAGGCTATGGTGCAAATCTTTCAATATATTATATAGCCATATATTATAAAACAGATATATATCTGGCAGATTTTTTAGGCATAATCGTTGCATTTATAATAACTTATACAACAGCATCATTATTTGTATGGTGATTTATAACAAATCACAATTATAAAAATTATTTATGATTTTTTATATAATCCTCTGTAAAATAATTTATTACCATATCGGCTCCTGCCCTGAATAACGATGTTAAAGCCTCGTCTATAATATTTTCATTTAATAATCCTGACAATACCGAATTTTTTATCATTGTGTACTCTCCACTAACCATATATGTTGCAACGGGCAGATTATAAAGCCTCTTTGCTTCGTGTATTAAATCCAGATAAAACAAAGCGGGTTTTACCATTATTATATCTGCACCCTCTTTTATATCCAAATCTATTTCCCTTATAGCTTCCCTGCCATTGCTATAATCCATCTGGTAACTTTTTCTATCCCCAAACTGTGGTGTAGAATCGGCGGCTTCCCTGAAAGGGCCATATAAATTTGAGGCAAATTTTGAGCTATATGCCATTATTATTGTATTTATATAATTATTTTTATCCAGAATTTCCCTAATTGCCTTTACCTGTCCGTCCATCATTCCGCTCGGGGCTATAATGTCAACGCCTGCATCGGCATAACTTAAAGCTTCCTTTTGATATATCTCCAATGTTTTATCATTATTTACATAGCCATTTTCAATAATTCCACAATGGCCTGTGTCTGTGTATTCGCATAAACATAAATCTGCAATGATATTCATTTTTGTATTGTCTTTTGCTATTCTTATTGCGTTCTGGACAATCCCATTTTTATCATACGATGATGAGCCAGTAGAATCCTTGTTTTTTGGTATTCCAAACAATATAACATTTTTTACGCCTATGTCATCAAGGTATTTTATATAATTTTCATAGTCATTTAATGAATATCTATAAATTCCTGGCATTGATTTTATTTCTTTTTTGCTTTTTTCATTTTCATCTATAAAAACAGGCATAATCAATTTATCCTTATTTATATTGGTTTCTTTAAATATAGACCTTATATTACTATTTAATCTATGCCTTCTCATTCTTTCCACTGGAAACATAAATGTAATAATGCTTAATTGATAAATAAATATTTTTAAATTTATAATTTATGATTTTTCTTTAAATAATCAATATAAAAATCAGGATAATCTTCATATTCAATATCATCGAAGTCATCTGCATCCATAAAGCCATGCAACCTTAATAGGCAGGAATCACATTTTCCACATGCCTTCACCCTTCCATTGTAGCACGACCATGTGAATTTATATGGTACATTTAATTTCCTTCCAAGTTTTACTATTTCACCTTTTGTTAGATACTGCAATGGCACATTTATATTTATTTTGCTTTTTAATCCAAGTTCGGTGCCTAAATTTATGGCTTTTTCCATGGCGTTGAAATATTCCGGCCTGCAATCGGGATATCCGGAGTAATCTACTGCATTTGCCCCAATAAATATGTTATTTGCCCCAACTGTTTCTGCATATGCAGATGCCAGAGATAAAAATATGGTATTCCTTGCGGGAACATATGTAACCGGTATTTCATCCTTTATCTCATTGAATTTTCTTTCAGGCACACTTATATCATCTGTTAATGCCGAACCACCTATCTGCCTCAAATCCATATTTATTACTTTTAATTTTAAATTATAATATTCACATATACTTTTTGATGACAATAATTCTTTTTTATGCCTCTGGTTATAATCAAAGCTTAATGGATAAACATCATAATTATTTTCCAGTGCATATGCCAGTACAGTAGGGGAATCGAGACCGCCTGATATTAACACTATGGCCTTTTTATTTTCCATCATGGTATATTAAATAATATTATTAAAAATATTATAGTTTATACAATGGTTCATTGCCATTAAGAACATTTAATAAATTTTTAACAGCAACTTCGGCCATTTTGCTTCGTGTTTCTAATGTGGCGCTTCCCAAATGTGGTGTAAGGACAACATTTTTCATTTTTATAAGTGGATTATCATGGCTCAATGGCTCATTTTCAAAAACGTCCAAAGCGGCACCTTCTATAATTTTTTCATTAAGCGCCCTTATTAAATCATTTTCATTTATTATTTTTCCCCTTGTCCCATTTATTAAATAGGAATTATTTTTCATAAGTTTTATTTTGCCATAATCCATAAAATGGTATGTTTCATTATTTAAATCCAGTGCAATAACAACAAAATCGGAATTTTTCAGTAAATAATTCAAATCCACATAATCTATGTTAACATCATGCCTGTGTTTGCTGTAATAAATTATTTTCATATCAAAGCCATTCGCCCTTTTCGCTATGGCATTGCCAATTCTGCCCATGCCAATTATTCCTATAGTTTTTCCATGTATTTCTGACCCCAGCATATAATACGGGTTCCACTGTGATTCCCATTGATTATTTTTTATTATTTCATTTCCCTCTATAATTCTCCTTGACACGGTTATCATTATTCCAAAAATTAAATCTGCAGTTGCATCGGTTAAAACCTCTGGTGTATTTGTTACAGTGACATTCTTTGATTTTGCATAATCCACATCTATGTGGTCATACCCGACGCTATATGTGCTTATAACCTTTAATTTCCTGGCCTTATCTATTATTTCTTTATCTATCTTCTCATTTAACGTTATTAAAATTCCATCTGCATCCTCTATATTATCTATTAGCCACTGGTGTACATTTATCTTATTATCATAAAATAATATATTTGCATCTATTTTATTTTTGATTTCATTTACATAATTTCCGGGCAATTCACGCGTAACTAATATTCTATACATATTTTAATAATATAATGATAAATATAAAATTTTATCATATTACTTAAATTTAGTAATAAATGTTTAAAATATAAGATAGCAAAAACTTTAATATATAAATTTTAATATATCACGGATAAAATTTGAGTATTATAACTATTATAGCAGTTGATTTAATAAAGTTCGTTGAGGGTATTATTGTAAGCCTCGGCTATTCAGGTGTATTTTTTTTAATGCTATTGGAAGGAATGCTATTGCCAATACCATCAGAGGTTGTGATGACATTTGCCGGGTATTTGTCATATTATGGATTATTGGACCCATTTAACCCTATAATCTCCGTGGTAATACTGTTAATTGTTGGATCGGTTGGGGATTTAGTGGGTGCATGGATTGCATATGGAATCGGGAAATATGGTGGAGATCCTTTTATTATTAGGTATGGGAAATATTTGCTTTTAAAACCCGATACAATAGGAAGGACAAAAGCATGGTTCAATAAATATGGTGATTTATCCGTATTTACAACAAGGTTTATACCAATTTTTAGAACTTTTATATCAATACCTGCAGGAATAGCCACAATGAATTTTAAAAAATTTTCATTTTATACGTTAACAGGTGATTTAGTATATGATGCTATTTTAATATACATAGGCATTATTTTGGGTTCAGACTGGAAAATCATACTTGGTTACTTCAATGAATTCTCATACGTTGGTGTTGTAGCCTTTGTTATAGCTATTATATATGTATTCATGAAACTTAAGAGGAAAAATGTACAAAAAGGACAAACAAATAAATAATATACCAATAAACAATATACTATAATATGTTTTCAGATTCTACTGAAATTGTAAACAAATCGTTTAAATACCTATTAATTTCAAGGGCTACCCGTAGTTCGGGACTTATATTTGTTACATTGGCATTGCCATTATATTTACATTATTTACATTTTTCAGTGATATTTATAGGGCTTTTATATATACCGATAACTTTATTCAACGTTTTCTTAACATTAATTCTGGGAAGACTTGGAGATAAAATTGGCTATTCAAGGATATTGTTTATAGGAGAGATATTCCCTACAGCAGGATTGTTATTAATGACCATATCAACAAATATATATTTTATTGCCGTTGGTGCAACAATAGCAGGCATATCAGGCAGTGCAGGCGGGTTGCGTGGAGCATTTTCCCCGGGCATGACCGCATTTATAGCAAATAACTATGGCATAGAAAATGATAGGGTCGGAAAATTATCATTATTATTTGCTACTGCCTCTGTTTTCTCTGTATTCGGGGGAGTATTCCTAAGTACCTATGTTTTAATAGAAAGTATAATAGGTGCAGTATTATTTTATAGAGTTTTCTTTTTTATATCATTTATACTTGTACTATCATCATTAATATCATTATCAAGGCTAAGGGAATACAAAAGGCCAAAGAAAACAACAAGGGTTATGAAAAAAGAGAGTTTCAAATATCTGTTGAGAATAATACTGCCCAACAGTATAAATGCTGCGGCAATAGGCATATCAATGCCATTACTGCCATTATTCTTTGAATTAAAGTACCATGTAGACCCAAGTGTTGTTGGCTATGTTTATACATTAGCATATGCCTCCACTGCAATAGGTTCATATGTATCAGGGAAATATATAAACGGCAGGTTTAATAATTTAAAAATTGCATCCATAGCACATGTTTTACAGGGTGCATTGTTTATAATAATGGCTTTCACACCATTTTTATTCCTGGCAGGTTTTGTATATGTTATGAGAATGGGTGTGGCCGGTATTGGTTCTCCAATGCGTGGTGCAATAAATGTGCGTGGCATAAATAAGGAAGATTATGGTACATCAACAGCAATTCAGGGTGTTTCAGGCAGGGGGTCCCAATTAACTTCCGGTGCCTCAGGCTATCTCTTTGATTTCAACATGGCATTTCCATTAGTTATAGGTGGGTCATTGCAGGCTTTAGGTGGCGTTTTATATTATACAATGATAAAATCATGGCGCCCAGAAAATAGTAATAAAATAGAAAAAACGAAGGTGTAAATAATTGGATAAACGTGTATTTTATCTTGGCTTAACAAGGCTTATACGTGCATCGGGTAGGGTTTCATCCTTTATATTCCTGCCATTAATATTTGTTTTCATATACCATATATCATTTATTGAAACAGGAATAGTACTGGGAATAGCAATTTTATTAATGTCGATAATTCAATATTATTCCGGCATATTAACGGATAAAATTGGAAGGAGGGTATTTTTAATATTAATACCAATTCCTGCAGGTTTATTATACATATCCATGTATTTTACTGTCCTTTATAGAATGCCGGTTATATTATTGATATTATTATTCTATTCAACTATTGTAATCAATGCACTGCAATATCCTGCAATACAGGCTTCAATAGCTGATGTTACATCATTAAGCCAGAGGCTATCCGGCTATACAGAAATTCGTGTAATGGCAAATGCCGGTGCTGCAATAGGTCCCATACTTGGTGCCATTTTATCAGTTTACGGTTTCCAGTACATATTTTTAATGGCAGGAATAGCAACATTTATTGAAATAATAATACTATACTTCAATGTAAAGGAAACATATTTCCCATCAAAAATAGGGTACTTAACAAAGAGTGATATTAAGGCAGCGTATAATGATAGGTTCTTCATTTTATTCATAGTTATCGGAATAATCATGGCATTTGTGCTCCGGCAGAGAGGCGCATCATTAACATTATATGCATTTGACTTTGAGGGATTGCCCATACTTTATTTAGCATATATATATTCCTTAAACGGTATTTTAGTGGTTTTATTGCAGTACCCCATATTTAAAATAATGAATAAGGAGACAAGGCCTGTGTTTTTCAGGTTTATTGGAATGCTATTCTACTTTTTGGGCTTTATAGTATTAATGTTTTCAAGGGACATATATTATTTTCTGCTATCCATGGGAATCATGACTGTGGGCGAAGATTTCGTCGCACCGACAACACAGACAATAGTTACTTCAATAGCCCCTGATAATATGAAAGGTACATATATAGGAATATATAATCTATTCATAAGTTTTGGCTCATTTTCAGGTTCAATAGTTGGATTGTATATGCTATCATATTATGCAAGCTCAACGGCCACATTCTGGCTTTTAATTGGAATAGGCAGCCTTATAGTTTCATTATTATACCTGTCAATAAATAATCTATTCTTAAAACGCATGAACATAAATATGCGTAAAAAAATTACAGCATATAAAAAATTACCTAAATAATAATTTTATTTTATTATCAAGATTTATTGCACCTAAACACAATACATTATTTTCTGATATAACGGTCATCGATGCATTTTTTATTGCGATGCCATAGCTATCATTTTCAGCAAATCCAAGATAATATGAACTTATAGCCCTTATAGGGTCCGAATGTGACACAAAAATATATTTTCCATTATAATCGTTCATGCAGTCCTTTATCCTTGATATTAGTTTATCCCAGTCCTCCATTTCAATTTTTTTTCTCATATCACCGGTTATGTGCGAATTTTTATACAGTTCATCCACGAATTCATTTATATTGTGCCCATTGGCATTGCCTAAACCAATTTCACGTAATCTATTATCGGTTTTAACATCCAAATTTACATATTCCGATATAATTTTAGCAGTTTCATATGCACGTTTAATCGGACTTGAAATAATTCCATCAAATTTTAACCCCTTTAACTGTTCTCCGGTTCTCCTTGCCTGTTTTACACCTGTTTCAGTTAAAGGGTTTTTGTCTGTTTCATCGGATAATGTACCTGAAACATTTATATTGCTTTCGCCATGCCTTACAAATAAATATGTACCCATATTTGTGTATAAAAAAGTCATTTATTATGTTTTTTATAAAATAAAAAAATTATTATTTAATTATAATTTGTTATTGATGCTGCATAATTACTTATATATGGAATTTTTATGTTAACATTTAATGATGCTTTATATCCAACATATATTCCGTATAGCCATAATAATGTAATTATTATATCAAATATATATGATATATATAAATAGACTATTATTCCACTGTAATGCCCGGGCATTATTATCAATGCTGATGTAATTGAAAAAATTATATAAAGCACAATAATAACAATGCCAAGAAGTATTGATTGAACGCTATAAAATTTTAACCTTTTATCATTTTCACCATACATTACATAAACAATTGCACCGGTAAGCACGGGAACTAAATATGCAATCAAATACATTATAGAATTATTATCTTTATTATTCATCTTAAAACTATAATATGAATATATTTAAATATATTTATGAATATTATATTAAAATCATTTATATACAAGCGGGCTCAGTGGGATTTGGACCCACGATCACCGACTTAGAAGGACGGTGCCTTATCCATACTAGGCCATGAGCCCACTACCATAATTTAAAGATTAAATATAAGTATTTCTATTATATACAGTAAAATTCGGTATATTGAATTGCCAGTTAGAAAGCATTAAAAATATGGCAATTATTATACATATCCACATTTAATTTTTTAATGCAATAAATTATAAATAGTTATATAATAATAAAACATTATGATTTAAGGATGTTTAAGGTTAAATTGACCCTAAAGAAAAGCGAATACAACAGCTATATAAAATCAATAGAGCCGGAGCTAACAGAGACCTTTGGCAGATCAAAGGTATACATGGAAACCGACAGTGATAATATATACATAATAATCAAGGCTCCTGATACTTCATCACTAAGAGCAAGCATATCATCAATTACAAGGGTTTTAAGCATTGTCAAAAAAATAATGGAGGTAAATGTATGGTAGAACCAAATATAAATGCATATTTGCAGAATCAGATAAAGCAGGCACAGGATTTGCAGGCCCAAATAGAGCAGATAGCAAATCAGAGATACCAGTTAGATTTAAAGGTAAAGGAACTTGACAAAACATTAAAAGAGTTAAATGGCATCGGTAACGATACACCCGTTTATAAAAATGTCGGGCCAGTTATATATAAAATAGACGACAAAAATAAGTTAATATCCGATTTAGAGGAACAGAAGGAGTTAGGGCAGATGAGATTAAAAACTTTAGAAAATCAGCAGAAATCAATGGAAGGAAAATATAAAGAACTTGAAGAAACAATACAGAGAAAATATGAAGAATCCACAAAAGGGAACCAGGGAATAAATTAATCACATTGATTCCATAATTTTTTGCCTTATTTTTGATGAACTGTTTAAAATGCCACTATAGGGTGAAGTTCTTTTTACAGTTGTTTTTAAGCCCATTTTCCTGCATTCATTTTCTATATATTCGTCATCAAATTTCTGGTCATATCCCAGGGTAATTATATCCGGCTTTACTTCTCTGACAGTCTGAAAAATATTATCCTCGCTATGGCCTATAATTGCTTTATCAACAATTTTTAATTCCGAGATTAATTCCTTTCTTTCATTTTCATTGAATATTAAATTTTTACCGTGTTTTTTTGCAGTATAATCTGAGGCTATTACGACAATTAAGTAATCCCCGAAAGATTTAGATTCCTTTAAATAATGTATATGACCTAAATGCAATATATCGAATACTCCTGATGCCATGACCCTTATCATATTATTGTGAATGCTTTAATAATTATAAACTTTAACGAAAAATTAACTTTGTATTCTTATTTTCTTATTATTACTTAAATTATTATTCCTTTAATTTAATTCAATATTAAGTTTAAATATTCAGTTATAATTAATAATATATGAAAGAGGTTGTAAATGAAGTTTATTCCTATTTAAAATCGGAAATGGAAAAAATAAAAGATAAACCATGTGCAATTGCATATTCTGGCGGTTTGGACAGTTCACTGCTATTTGCATTATCTGATTATAAATTGATTCCATACTCCCTTGGATTTTCTGATTCAAGGGACATAGAGAACGTTGATAATTCATCATTAATATTAAATATAAATGTTAAAAAAATATATTTAGATGATATGGATATAAATAATTATATTGATGAATTATATAAAATAGACAAAAAGATTACAAAGCTTGAACTGGGTTATGAGCTGGTCCTATTCATACTTATGGATTATATATCTGAAAAATACGTTGTAACAGGGCAGGGCGCTGATGAATTGTTTTATGGTTACCATAGATTCCTTGACAGCCCGAATTTAAGAAATGATTCATATTTAAACAGGCTATTAAATGTAACATTGCCCAGGGAAAAGAAGATGGCAGAATATTATGACAAGGAATTAATAACACCATATCTATCTCCGGACATACTTAAAATAAAATATAAAATAACGAGGGATATAAATATATATAACAATAAAAATAAAATGGTTCTCAGGGAGATAGCACAGAAAATTAACATGCCGGAGGAACTCTACAATAGAAGCAAAACAGCTGCACAGTATGGCTCAGGCATTAATAAATTCATATTGAGGAATTTAAAATAATTATTAGAAATGAATAAATATTATTGTAGTATATAGTATATAAATAATGGGATAAACAATGGCATACATAGGAATAATTGGTGGTAGCGGATTATACAATATAATGGATAGCAAGGAATCAATAAATGTGGATACACCATATGGAAATACATCGGATAAAATAGAAGTGGGAAAAATAAACAATGTTGATGTGGCATTTTTGCCAAGGCATGGCAAAAAGCATACTATACCCCCGCATAAGGTTAATTATAAGGCAAATATTTTTGCACTGCATAAATTGGGTGTTGAAAGAATAATAGGGTTAAATGCAGTAGGGTCCTTAAATGAAGATTATAATCCAGGAGATATAGTAATTCCAGACCAGTTTATAGATTTCACAAAGAGAAGGGATTTAACATATTATGATGGCCCTGAGGTTTACCATATATCAATGGCAGACCCGTTCTGCAGCGATATAAGTATAAAAGCATACGAAACCGGGAAAAAATTGGATTATAAAATTCATAACAACGGATCATATTTATGTATAGAGGGGCCAAGATTTTCAACAAGGTCCGAATCAAAAATGTTTAAAAATTTTGCAGATATAATAGGCATGACTTTAGTGCCTGAAATAAATCTAGCAGCAGAATTATCATTATGTTATGGTATGATTGCAACCGTTACAGATTACGATGCATGGTCAACAAAGGCCGTGGAGGCATCGGATGTAATGGAAATAATGAAGGAAAGTGAAGAGAAAGTATCAAACATGTTATATAATTTAATTCCAGAAATTAAAGGTCAAAGGAACTGTAAATGTTCTTTGAGATTAGAAAATGCAAAGGCGTGATAAAAATGAAAATAAAATTTCTCGGTGGAGCCGAGGAAGTCGGAAGACTTGCAATAAAAATAGAAGATAGAGATAGCAAAATAATGATAGATTATGGTATAGAGCCCGAAAAGCCGCCAGAATATCCATTGCCACCAGAAAAGGTAAATGACATATTCATAACACATGCACATTTAGACCATACAGGAGCTTTGCCTGTATATTACCATAGCTTTAAGGCAAACCTGCATGCTACGGCAATGACTGCAAACAGTATAAGGCCAATATTAAACGATTCATTAAAAATAATGAGGCTTGAAAATTATACAAAAGTTTTTAACGAAGACGATGTTGATAATCTGTTTAAATCATTAGTAACATCAAAATACGGCGAATCAATGGAAGTGGGCAGTTTAACTGCAATACCATACACTGCAGGCCATATACCAGGTTCATCCATGTGGTGGTTCCAGAATTCGAAATCATTTATGATTACAGGCGATTTATATACAAGGGATACAAATTTGTTATCCGGTGCAAAACCTGTGAAAACAGATATACTGATGATGGAATCCACATATGCAGGAAGGGATCATGAGGACAGGGATGAGGTAATACAGAGATTAAAGGATAGCATCAAGGAAGTAATTGATAACGGTGGCCGGGTAATCCTGCCAACATTTGCAATAGGCAGGACACAGGAAATGGTAATGATACTAAGGGATATGGACTATACAATATACGTTGATGGCATGGGCAACAGCATATCAAGGATATACATGGAAACACCTGGATTTTTGAAAGACCCGAAATTATTCAGGAGGTCTATCGGAAAGGTAATACAGATAAGAAATAATAGAATGAGAAAGGAAGCAATAGACGAGGCGGATATAATAATAACAACCTCAGGCATGCTTGATGGCGGCCCTGTTTTAGGTTATATAGATGCATATGCCCAGGATTCAAAATCTGCCATATTTCTAACAGGTTACCAGGTAGATGGAACAAATGGCAGAAGCCTATTGGAAAATGGCACTATACAGATAGCAGGTGCAACAATAAAACCGGCAATGAAAATAGATTTCTTTGATTTATCTGCACATGCAGGGCATTCTGACCTTGTAAAATTCATAAAGGACATAGACCCTGAAACAATAGTGCTTTGCCACGGTGATCAGAGGGAAAAACTACAGGAAGCATTGCCTGAATACAACTTTATACTGCCATACAACGGCCATGAATTTGAAATAAACTAAATTTATCTATATTTTTCATATAAATATTCATATGCATTATTTATTTCCTTTATTTTCTGTTCAAAATCATTTTTGTACCTGTCTTCAGCGAGGTCAGGATGATACCTTTTCACCAGTTTTATATATGAATTCCTTATTTCCTTTATATCCGTTGTAGGTTCCATTTCAAGTATGGAAAATAAATTTTCATCATTGTTTATTTCTTTATTATTGCTTTCATCATTTTTTTCAAACTCATCTTTATAATCATCATTTATATAATCATAGAAAACATAATTGTCATTCAATGGAAATCCATATTCTTCAAAGGCTTTTGATAGTACCTCATTTATTTTTTTTATATATTTCCTTTTATTATGCTTATCCAGCAATATATATAAAATTTTCTCTGAGAAATTGTTGTTATGGTAATAGCATAATATTAGTGCATTATTAATATTATCAGGCAAACTGAATGCCCATTCCACTGTTTCAGTTTTATCAAAAAGGCTTTTTCTAAACAATGTTTTTCTATTGAACAGCGTTCCATTTACCATAACTCTTTTTATATTTTTTTTGCCATAAATAATAGAATCATCTGTTATCCAGTATATGAATATATCATGATAAATTTTTTTGCCGGAAAAATTATTCAGTTCATTGATAAATAATAATCTATTTCCTGATTTTTTTATTTTATGTATTTCCTTAAATTCTGAATATGGTATGCCATTGATTTTTTCCATTTAGATACAATTTAAAATTGTTATAAAATATTTATTATTTATTATTAAAATTTTTATTATTTATATAATTTTTATACATGAAATAGAAAATTATTATGAACATTGCAAATGATATATATGATAGATAATATAATGCTACAGTATAATCCTCTATGCCCTGGAATATTCCAAGAAGAAAATAGAATATCACGCCGTTTAAATCATAATTTTTATTAAATTTTAATGCTTTATTCAAAATTAAGAATATTATTAATGATGATATAAACCATCCAAAGAAATTTGTTAACGGAACACCGAAGTATATCCCCTTATTTACCCAGTGCCATAAGTGCATTGAAAATCTAGGGTCAAATGACAAATCAAGGAATAGCATTAATGCCGATGATTTATAAATATTGAAATTACCGGCTATTGATGTAAAATATAATAATGATGACCATAAAAATGGTATTGCCAGTGGAACACCCAAAAATTTTTCCCCCAATATATCCGTGTAATAATAATTGCCGAAAGGAATTCCTGTATTAACACCTATAATTTCTATTATAAATGATATAAAATAGGAAATTAAAAAGAATTTTACTGTATAAATTTTACCTTTATATTTTAATGAATGGTAAAAATATATAAATATAAAAATAAATTCTGAAATAATGGCAAGGTAATAAATTTTTGTTAGCATATATGCTATTAACATTATAATGCCGTATATAATGTATAAATATGCTATTTTCCACTCTATCTCCATCCATTTATAATATAATTATAATATTTATTATAATGCAATAATGTTTACAAATATTTATATTTTAATAAAAAATAAACGGCAATGGATTACACAATAGTTATACTACTCATTTTTGTTATATATGTATTAATAAGAAGAATTCAGAGGGGGTTAAATGGAAGGCAATTTAAAATTGGAAGGCTATTTTACCTGCCTGTTATTTACCTTTTATTGCTGATGTTTTTCCTTGAAATATTTATAAGTAATATTTACTATTTGACAATAGTAATATTTTTGATATTTGCAGGCATAATGCCAGGATATATCTATGGAGAAAAAGTATTATTTTTTATGAAAAATAATTTATTATACTATAAAAGGTCACCGTATATACTTGTTGCATGGGCCATAGCATTTATAGCAAGAATTATACTGGAAATAGTTTATCCATATAATATAACTGCAGATTTTATTGTTGATGCATTGCTGGCTGTAACACTTGGATTAATAATAGGTGAATCAATAAAAACATACTATAAATATAAAGAATATATAAATAATATTAATTCAATTACCGGTTTATAGAATAATAGACACATTTCTTATTTAAAAAGCATTTATTGCATAATGGTTTTTTCCTGCAGTAATCCTTTGATATCTCAACTATCATTCCATGCAAGTTTTTCAACTCATAATTATCTTCAAATTCATCTTCAGTTATTTTCCTTAATTCACTGCGTTTTAAATCCATATTTAAATATCTCTTCAAGAATCTTAATGTGTATGAATCAACAACAAATATATGGTAATCAAGGGCATATAGCATTATTGATTCCATGGTTTCGTTTCCAATGCCATTTAAATTTATTATAAATTTTAATATTTCATCAACATTTTTATTCTTCATATTATTTACATTCCCATATTTACCAATAATACTTTTTGAAACATTCATCAAATATTTGCCTTTTACATTATAAAAACCTGAACTCTTTATTAAATTTTTTAGATTGTTTTCATCCAATTTTACAATGTCACTTAATGTTTTTATATTATTTTCTTTTAGGTTTTTTATTGATTTTTCAACATTTTTCCATGAAGTATTCTGTGTTAACATGCATCCTATTATGGTTTCATCATCATTCTCTGATGGCCACCACCCCAAATCACCGTAATGATCATATAGGTCTTTATATAATCCCTTAAACACATATGATAATATAATATTATTATAAAAAAGATATTAACAAAATATATTTACCATATCGGTATATTTTTAGTATGGAATATACAGTAATAGGAAATACAGATTTAAAAGCATCAAGGCTATGCCTTGGCGGCATGTCGTTTGGCAATTCAAAATGGATGGCAGATGAAGAAAATTCAATAAAAATTATTAAAAAAGCCATAGATTATGGCATAAACTATATAGATACCGCAAATATTTACTCGAATGGAAAATCAGAGGAAATAATAGGCAAGGCTATTAATGGCTACAGGGATGATTTAATAATATCAACAAAGGGTGCAGGGAAAATGAATGATTTTTATTATGGGTTTAATAATAAGTATTTAAATAAAGCAATAAACGATAGCTTAAAAAGATTAAAAACAGATTATATTGATATCTATTATTTGCATACAATGCTGGATAATATAGATATGAAAGTCACATTAAAAACTTTAGACAACAATATAAAAAATAATAAAATAAATTATTTGGGTGCAAGCAATTTCTCAGGTTACCAGCTGGCAGAGTTTTTTACATTGTCCAGTGAATTATTCAATAATAGAATTGAAATGGTGCAGAACCATTACAATGCGGTTTACCGTGAGGATGAAAATGGTGTTATACCATTCTGCAAAAAGAAAGGTATTGAATATTCCCCATTTTCGCCACTGGCTGCAGGATTTTTATCCGGCAAATATAGGAGAAATGAAAATAATGAAAGCATAAGAACAGAGTCATATCCGGTAATGAAGAAAAGATACTTTAAGGACTATGATTTCGATGTTCTTGACAATATAATTGAGATATCAAAGGAAAAAGGTGTTAAGCCGGTAAATATTGCCCTGGCATATTTACTTAAAAAGGGATTTTTGCCGGTAATTGGGGTTACCAGGATTGAATACCTTGAAGATAATATAAATTCACTGGATGTAAATTTAAATAATGACGATATGGAAAGAATAGAAGAAAAATACATTCCACATAATATAATAAAGGGAACTGCGGGATATTAATTATTTTATTACATTCAATGCTATTAATGCGTCTATGAAATACTGTATTGCAAATCCGGCAACCAATAGGCCGAAAATTCTGGTTATTGCAGTCATTATTTTATCCCCAAGTATTTCCAGTATTTTGCCGGAGTAGATAAAGAATATATATACAATTACAAGGACAAGCAGTGCAGAAATTATTGTTAAAACTCTTGTTTCATATGGACCTTTCATTAATATTATTACAAGGGATATTGCACCCGGGCCTGCCAGAAATGGCGTTGCAAATGGAACTATGCCCATACTTTTTATGTCTTCATTTGATGTGTCAGGTTTTGCACCCTCCCTTACCATCTCTATTCCCATAAGCAGCAATATTATACCGCCGGCTATTTCCAAAGCTTCTATAGATATCCCGAAAAATTCTATTACTATATCGCCTATCAGTGCAAATACTAATATTATTGCAGCGGCATACATCACTGCGTCTCTGGCTATTGACCTTCTTGATATCCTGTTGAAAGACCCTGTCATGGCAACAAAAACTGCCAGTGTGCCGAATGGGTCTATTACAACAAGTAATGGCATGAATACCTTAAGAAAGTCAACAATGAAAGACATAGCAGTATATATTAATTAAATATATTAATATATATAAGGAAAAAATATTATACCTATTGTTTATAAAGTTTTAATGAAGGTAATTATTTTAGGCATTGATGGTTATATAGGTTTCCCGCTGGCATTAAGATTAATGGATAATGGCATAGATGTTTATGGTGCTGATAATTTTTACACAAGGAAAAGGGTAAAAGAAGTAAAATCAAAATCGGCAATCAGAATAAATTCCATGGATGAAAGAATAAACAAACTGAACAACAAAATAAAATTTTTTAAGGGAGATGTAAGCAATCCTAAATTTGTTTATGATTTAATAAAGGACATAAAGCCGGATGCAATAGTACATCTTGCTGAACAGAGAAGTGCGCCATATTCCATGATTTCACTGAAAACCGCAAATGAAACTCTGGAAAAAAATATTAAAAGTACAATGAATATTATTTATGCTGTTAAGGATTTAAAAAAAGATATACATATAGTAAAATTAGGGTCCATGGGAGAATACGGAACACCAAATATCGATATACCTGAGGGCTCTTTTAATGTAAATTACAATAACAGAAGTGATAATTTAATTTTTCCGAGGATGGGGCAATCATGGTACCATCTATCTAAAGTATTTGACACATATAATCTGATATTAGCAAATAAAATATGGAATTTAAACGTTTCAGATGTTATGCAGGGTGTTGTTTATGGGTCAAGGACAGAGGAAATAAATAAATATAGTTTACCTACAAGGTTTGATATAGATGAGGTTTACGGAACCGTATTAAATAGATTTATTGCCGAATCGGTTATGGATGACCCATTAACAGTTTATGGCGAGGGAAACCAGAAAAGAACGTTTTTATCCCTGGAAGACAGTATTTACTGCTTAAATCTAATTTTAAATAATCCGCCCGATCACGAATATAAGGTATACAACCAGTTCGATGAATATTATTCATTGAATTATCTGGCGAGCAAGGTTAAGGAATATGCCGATGAAATATTCAATAAAAATGTTAAAATAGATCATTTAAAGGACCCCAGAATAGAATCGGAAAACCATTATTATAATCCTATAAATGAAAATCTTAAAAAAATTGGATACAAAAGGCAGAGATCGCTGGATGATGAAATACCATTGATGTTAAATGACCTGAATAATAATAAAAAAAGATTGCTCTCATTAAGAAATGCAATAAAGCCAAAAACATTATGGAAATAGTTTATTATAATAATTGTGGGTCCTCCCAAGGATTTTGTAATAATTATTGCTGTTTCCAATACTTGCCCATTCATATTTATTTATTTTAACATAATTTGTTTTTATATTGTTTCTTATCATTTCATTTATTGCAGGTGTTAATTCATCATATTTTAAATAATTAAATATTTCATTTTTTAATATATAAAATGCTGCAAGCGCATAGTTTGATTGAGGGTTTACAGGTTTTTCTTCAACTTTGGATATATAATCCTTATCTACTGTTGCAATTCCATAGTTTTTAGGATTATTGACCTTCATCAGCGTTAAAACATTATTATTTTTATTTTTGTATAGATCTATTGCAAGTCTCATTTTATTTTCATTTAATACAATGCCATCTCCGGCGTTTAAAACAAAATCTTTTTTGATGTAATCTTTTCCCAGTAATACTGCCTTTCCAAAGCCATCAGGCTTATTCTGGTATATAAATTCTATATTATAATTTAATGATTTTAAATAATTTTCTGTGGCATTGTCATTTTTATTTAAAATTACAAAGAATTTTTTTATATTAATTTTATTTAAATTATATATTATACAATCGAGCACTGGCCTTAAAACAATTTTATTATTCCTTATTGAATATACAGGCAGCATTTCCTTTCTCATATTTTCTGGGAGATTCGCCCTGGTACCTTTTCCCGCAGCCGTAATCAAAGCATCCATTATGGGTTATCATAATATAATTATTAATACCTTTTTAACATTTATAATATAATGAACTGTTCAATATGTAATAATAAGGCGGTATACGAAGTAAAATACAATGGATCATATTTATGCAAAAAACATTTTATACAATATGTTGAAAAAAGGGTAAAGCGTGAGATAAGAAACCAGATCAATTTCGATAATAAAAAAAATATAAAAATATCCGTTGCTATTTCCGGTGGAAAGGATAGCTCGGCAACATTATATTTGCTGAATAAAATACTTGGAAATAGGAGGAACCTTGAATTAACTGCATTTACCGTTGACGAGGGCATAGCAGGTTACCGCAGCTCAGGGCTTGAAAAGGCAGAGAAATTATGCAATTCATTAAATATTAAGCATGATGTTATTTCCTACAAGGAAAATTTCGGATATACATTGGATGAAATAATGGAAATCGATAAAAAAACAATATCCTGTTCACACTGTGGCCCCATGAGAAGAAATTTAATGAACAAAATATCAGAATACAATGAATCAGATTATGTTGCATTGGGCTTAAATTTAGATGATTATGCCCAGTCAATTTTAATGAATGTTACAAAGGGCGACGTTTCAAGGTATATCCGAATGGCACCGCATAAATATACCCGCGAAGGCCTTGTTCCAAGAATACTGCCATTAAGAAAAATACCTGAAAAGGAGGTTGTTTTATATGCCATATTGAATAATATAGATTTTGACCATAGCTGGTGCCCATATTATAATATGGCGCAGAGAAATACCTACCGTGATATTATAGACAAACTTGAAACTGAAACCCCAGGAACAAGATATGCAATAGTAAAATTTTTTGATGAAACAAGAGGCCCTTTAAGGGATTATTATCAGCAGGAAAACATAAAATTAAATAAATGCAGAATATGCGGTGCACCAACTGCAGGAGACATATGTGAGGTATGCAAGGATCTTGAAAACATAAAAAAATTAGAAATAAAAGCATAGAAATATTTATTAAATTTCTAATAATAGGGGTTTAAGAGGGGTTGTAGCTTAGCTTGGTTGGAGCACCCGGCTGATAACCGGGAGGTCACCGGTTCAAATCCGGTCAGCCCCACTATATTCTGGTGGTAATGGTTTGGTAACTCTTGGATTTTATTCCCTTTGTTGAGTATTTACGTGATTTCTATTGCTTTATTAAATATTCAAACAATTGTTCTAAATTTTTTTATTAATGGTATTTTTAATTTATGATAATACCATTCAATATTTTATGATAAATAATCTATACAAATACTTATTTCTGTTGTTATATGGGTTATATTCAAAATTATTATTTTTATGCAATATAATGTTTTAGTATGTTATTAAACTAGAAAATTATTATTAATCTATACAACATTATTTAGATATGGCAGATAAATTACTGGTTGTTATAACTTCAGGAAAAGAAGATAAACAGAAGGCTATTTTAGGTTTAATGTTCTCATTGCATGCAACAGTGGAGACAAAAGTTATTTTATTTGGTCCATCAGAAACACTTGTAGCCGAAAATGATCAGGATGCAACACCGCTAATAAAGCAATTAATGGACAAAAATATTATACCTGTGGCATGCACGAATTATGCAGATGGTAATAAGCTTACGGATAAATTGCTGGCAATGAATTTAAAGTTAAAACCCGTTGGTCCATTAATTTCGGATTATGTTAGGGAAGGTTACGTAACAATGACATTTTAATTTTTTAAATTTATACATTTAAATGGATATTATTTAATATTAATTTATTGATTCAGTCATTTATATGATAATACGGACCATTTATTTTTATCTTTAAAAATTTTCCATGCCATTAATCGGCATTATAATTTTCAAATTATTGCATTTATAGGCTAATTTAAGCCTCCCCATCTGTCTGAAAATAAAATTGGTGTGGCAATAAAATAATTAAAATTATACACATAAAAAAATTATTATTATATTTAGCACATTTTAATATGGAAATTAATCTCAATATTACCACATTACCGTTATAAAATGGGCCCGACCGGATTTGAACCGGTGACCACCGCCTTGTAAGGGCGGTATCATAACCACTAGACTACGAGCCCATAACACATAATAGATTAACAATATAATAATTTTTATGTTTAATTAAATTATAATGTTTTAAATATATATAAATTATCTATATGTAATGGAAGGCAAAATTAAAATCAGTGGAAAAGTATTTTTAGATAATAAAGAGTTAACAGATGCATGTATATATATACACATAAAGGGCTATTCAAGGGCGAGGGTAACCCATATTGATATCCAGGACCCGGAATTAAAAAAAATTATTTTGCCCAGGCATAGCGATTACCCGGAAGTTTTATGGGAATCACCTGATGTTGAGATCCCGGTAAAAGGCCATATATTAAAGCTTGAAAGCGATATACTTGGCAATTTAATCAAATTGAATGGAAATATATATGTTGGTGGCAAGGGCAAAGGCATATTCCTTGGATTGCACAAAGAGCAGATAATTGAACTTGAAAAATATGGTACCTCTGTGGGTTTTCCACCACAGAAACATAAAAAAATTTAAAAAGGTTTAGAATAATCCTTTTTTATATTTATACTTCTGATCAACTTCTACTGCGCTTATTTCCCATGTGGGTTTGAATGATTTTGCAGTTTCCATTAAATGGTCCAAACTATCGACATCCCATCTGCAGACAGCCTGGTTTTCCTTTTCGCCTAAAAATAATTCCTCCAATTTTAATCCTTCAGGCAATTTCTTTGCCTTTGCCATATCCATTATTTTTGTGGCAAATCCCATTACTGCATCTTTCTGATCATCTTTCCATTTATGAGTTACTATTACTTCAACCATAATAATTGATAGCAAATATCTATATTTAAATATTTGTAAAATTATTTTTCATGAATAATAAAAAAATCAAAAATGTTTAATTAGTACTCTTTATTATTAGTAGATCATCTTGACTTTAAATTTGATAATTGCAGAGAAAATGGATGCCGGCCGTAGAATATCATACATATTGTCTGATAAAACATCAAAGCAGAAAAAAACAAAAAACATTAGCTATATAGAATTTGATGCTAACAATGAAAAAAACATTATGGTTTCATTAAGCGGCCATATTCTGGAAACAGATTTTCCCGAAGAATTCAAGGACTGGGTAAAATCCGATTTGAATAAATTAATAGATTCAAAAATCATATATAATGTAAAAAATAAAAGAGCAGAATCAGCATTAAAAGCTTTTACTGGCATAGATAAAATAATTATAGCTACAGATTATGACCGTGAGGGTGAATTAATCGGTGTAGAATCACTAAAATTTATAAACCAGAACAATACATCGATAAAACGTGCAAAGTTCAGTGCCTTAACATCTCCTGAAATAAAGGATGCATTCAATAATTTAATAGATGTTAATTATGGATTGGCGGATTCTGCACAGGCAAGGGAAGAAATAGATTTATTATGGGGGGCTGTTTTAACAAGATTTTTCTCTGTTGCAAGCAATAGATTATGGAAGGATTTTATATCTGTTGGCAGGGTTCAAACACCTACATTAGCATTAATAGTTCAGCGTGAGGAGGAAATAACAAATTTTGTCCCTGAAAAATATTATGTTATATCCATATTATTCAATAAAAAATATGATTTTACCGGTTTATATGAAAAAACTATAAACGATAAAAAATTAGCAGATGAAATATATGATAAAATCAAAAATAAAAACGGCATAGTAAAATCATATAATAAGGAAATAAAGGATGTTTATAAACCAATACCATTCAGCACCACCGATTTCCTACGGGAGGCATCAAGAATAGGTGTGACCCCATCAAACGCAATGAAAATAGCAGAAAAACTATACATGAGCGGTTTAATCAGCTATCCGAGAACAGATAATACGGTATACCAGAGGTCGATACCATTAAAAAGCATTGTAAATAAATTCAAAAATACCGAATTTGATAGGGAAGCAGATATGGTTCTGTCCCAGGAAAAAATAATTCCATCAAGGGGGAAAATAGAAACAACGGACCATCCACCAATATATCCAGTATCATACCCAAAAAAAGCATTAACAGGATCATATAAAAATATATATGAATTAATTGTAAGGAGGTTTCTGGCAACTTTATATAAAAATGCCAAAATTGAAAAATCGGAGGCTATAATAGATGTCAATGGATATAATTTTATAGCAAAGGGTGAAAAAATAATAGACAATGGCTGGTATGACATTTATAAATACAGAAAATTAAATGAAGTAAAATTGCCGGAATTAAAGGAAAATGAAAATGTAAGGGCAAAGGAATGGAACATGGATGAAAAATTAACAGAACCGCCCAGAAGATATGATGTTGCATCATTATTGAAATTGATGGAGTCCTTAAATTTAGGAACAAAGAGTACAAGGCACGATATAATACAGAAACTCAATGACAGGAACTTTGCAACCGGCAATCCATTAAGGCCAACACAGCTGGGCATAGGCTTTATAAAGGCCGTAAATTCAATAAATTCATCAATAGCAAAACCCGACATGACGGCACAGCTGGAAAATGAAATGAATTTAATAGCCGAAAATAAGAAAAATTTAAATGATGTTGTAAATGAATCAAGGAAAATGTTGCATGAGGCATTAAATGGCTTTCAGAATAATAAATTGGATATAAAAAATACAATTAATGATTATGCCAATAGAGGAGAAATCATAGGCAAGTGCCCTGTTGATGGCGGCGATATATCATTAATAAAATATAGAAACTTTTCAAAGATTAAATGTTCCAATGAAAATTGTAAAATAAATTTCAATTTAAATATCACCGGATTAATACAGTTAACCGATAAAAAATGTGATGTCTGCTCACTGCCATTAATAAAGATAATACGCAGGGGGCAATCCCCGGAATTACGGTGCGTCGATCCTAACTGCGAATACAATAAAAGGAAATTGGCATATGGAAAATGCCCATCCGATGGTGGCAATTTAATATTAAGGCAGTCAAGGTATGGCAAAAGATTTTTAGGCTGTTCCAATTATCCAAAATGCACGGTTACATATCCATTGCCACAGAAGGGATTAATTATAGATTCCGGCGAAATATGCCCTTACTGCAAAGCACCATTATTAATTATGATCAATGGAAAAAGAAGATGGAAGTTCTGCCCGAATATGAAATGTGAATATAATAAGAAGGATAAAATTGAAAAAAATAAACAGTGAGATTTTTGGAATAACGTTATTTATATTGTCATCATTATTTTCACTGTATCTGGCATTGAATTTATATGGCATTCCTGGAATAAAAGCAGAAAGCAGTGGAATAACATTGGTGTTTGTCCTATACTATATAATTTTCATGGTAGCTTTTACATTAATTGCATTATACATCATTAAAAAGCATGCAAATGTTATGAAAGGTGTATTCCTTATATTAATAATTTACATGGTTTTTGTTGTTTCTTCAATAATTTCAGATATAGTTTCAGTTAATTTAATTGAATATTATTTAATAATAGTTTTTATAACAGGTTTTTTTGCATATATGTTAATATTTAAAAACGAATGGTATATAACAGATGCTGCAGGCTTTATAATGATAGCCGGGGCTGCCTCAATCCTTGGTATTTTATTAAAAACATACATAGCACTTGTATTATTAATTGTTTTTGCAGTTTACGATTATATTTCCGTTTATAAAACAAAGCATATGATTACACTTGCAAAAGCTGCTGTAAATAATGAATACCCATTATTATTTTTACTGCCATCAAACAGGAATCTGAAAATGAAAAATGTTACATTTGAAAACCGCGGTGAAAATGACATTATTATGCTTGGCTTTGGTGACATGGCAATACCTGAACTATTCATAGTATCTGCATCGATATACAATATAAATCATATAATATTATTTGCATCACTGACAATAATAGGTGCCATAGCAGCGTTAATATTTCTATTTCATTTTAATAATAAGCCCGCACCCGGATTGCCATACATAAATACCGGTGTAATAATAGGTTTTTTAATAGCATTGCTAATAATAAAAATTTAATGCAGGAATACCCTTTTGCCCGTGAAATATAATGGTATGTTATATTCATTGCATCTTTTTATAACATCATCATCCCTTATGGACCCCCCGGGTTCTATTATTCCATCTATTCCATATTTATTGCATTCTATAACGGAATCATCGAACGGTATAAACGCATCTGAGGCCAAAACAGACCCATTAACATTATCATTTCCGCGGTCTATTGCTATTTTTAATGACTCTATCCTTGAGGTCTGGCCTGCACCAATACCTACTGTTGTTTTATTTTTGGCCAAAACCATGGCATTGCTTTTTGTATGTGCAACTACCTTCCATGCAAATAATAAATCATTTAATTTTTCTTTGCCCGCTTCCTTATTGCTTTTTAACTCAAGTTTGTCATATCTGTATGTTAACCTTGTCTGGATTAATATTCCACCGGAAATTGATGAAACTGCATAATTATTGTCCTTTTCCATATTGGACCTTAGTATTCTCAAATTTTTTTTCTTTTTAAGCAAATTTAAGGCGTCCTCATCATAATCAGGTGCTATCAATACCTCGATAAATTTATGTTTCATTTCATTTGCAGTTTCCAGATCAAGTTTTCTATTAACAGCAACAACAAATCCATATGCTGATTCCGGGTCTGCATTGTATGAATTTATAAAAGCTTCCTTTAATGTTTCTGCCGAAGATACTCCGGAGGGTGTTCTATGTTTAACTATAACGGAGGTAGTTTCATCAAAATCCTGGACTGTTTCCAATGCTGCATTTGCATCTAAAATATTATTATATGACAGCTCCATGCCGTTTAACTGTATACTATTGGGTATTCCATATTTATTATCTGTTTTATACATAAATCCTTCCTGATCCGGATTTTCGCCGTACCTCAGGGGATATTTATCATAACCATGTACAAAAAATTCATCAGGCTCTTCATTATTTAATTTTTTATATAAATTATTATATATTGCAATATCATAATCCGCTGACCTTGAAAATGCCTTTAAGGCTAAATATTCCCTTGTTTTCATTGATATTTCATTATTTTTTTCCATTTCATTTTTGACATAGGCATAATCTTCAGGATCGGATAAAACTGTTACATTTTTATAATTCTTTGCTGCAGCCCTGATCAATGATAAACCGCCAATATCTATATTTTCTATCATCCTATCAAGATTATTGCTTTTTGCTGCTTCCCTGAATGGATATAAATTGCATATCAATAAATCAAAATCAAAATAATTATATTTTTTCAACTGTCCTTCGCTTTTTTCATCCCTTTTTGATAATAATCCAGAAAATATGGCAGGATGCAGTGTTTTTACCCTGCCATCAAGCAGGTCATCGAATCCGGTTAACAGTGACGAAGATTTGGCCTTCACATTATTCTCATTTAGATATTTTAATGTGCCTTCCGTTGCATAAATTTCATCTATTTTATTGCCCAATGAGGAGATAAAATCTATTAAGCCATCCTTATTATAAACACTTATCAATGCTTTCATATTACTTTATTAAAACTTGTGATAAAAATTTATGTATATTTTTCATAATTACTTATAGTAATACTTTTTAATATCCAGTAATTTATTAGCCGCAATACAAAACATTTAAGAACCAATATTTATAAGGCAATCATGGAATCGCAATTAAAAGTTGATAGGAATATACAGGTTGAAGCAATACAGCAGAGCCCTACAGCAAGCAGGGAAGTTGAGATAGTTGAGAGAAAGGGCATAGGTCATCCCGATAGCGTTTCTGATGGAATAGCCGAAGCAGTTAGCAGATCTTTAAGTAAATATTATATCAAGCATTATGGAAGAATTTTGCATCACAATACAGATCAGGTAGAGGTTGTTGGTGGTCAATCCGATCCGAAATTCAAGGGCGGCAATGTTTTAGAGCCTACATATATATTATTAAGCGGAAGGGCAACAGCATCGGTTGGGAATGACAGAATACCCGTAAAATCATTATCAATAAAGGCGGCAAAGGATTATTTAAAAGAACATTTCCCGGATTTAGATATTGATTCAGATATAATGCTGGATTCAAGGATAGGAAATGGATCAATAGATTTAAAGGGATTATACGACACGCAGAAATTCAAGGCAAACGATACATCCTTTGGCGTGGGTTTTGCACCTTTTACAGATACTGAAAATCTCGTAAAACTAACAGAAAATTACATAAATGGAGAATTAAAGAAATCCCTGCCACAGATAGGTTATGATGTAAAGGTAATGGGCTTCAGAAAAAATAAGACAATAAATTTGACGGTGGCAGCAGCATATGTGGATAAATATGTAAATGATCCGGATGAATATTTCTCAGTCAAGGAGGAATTAATAAATAAAATAAAGGATAATGCATCAAGATATACAAACAATGATGTAAATGTCTTTGTTAATACCGGTGATTTAAAGGATGACAGCGTTTATTATTTAACGGTAACAGGTTTATCAATGGAAAATGGCGATGACGGATCTGTGGGAAGGGGCAACCGGGTAACAGGCTTAATAACACCATACAGGCCAATGAGCATGGAAGCAGCTGCAGGTAAAAACCCTGTAACACATGTGGGAAAATTATACAATGTATTGTCAAACGTTATAGCAGATCAGGTAGTAAAAGAAGAAGGCGGGGATATTAAAGAGGTTTTGGTAAGAATAGTTTCACAGATAGGCAGGCCTGTTGATGAGCCACACGTAGCTTCACTGCAGGTTATATACGAAAAAAACGTTGATCCATCAAAGCATAAAAATAATATAAGGGCCATAGCCGATGAAAGATTGGCACACATATCAGATTTAACAAATATGTTTGTTGATGGAAAAGTCAATGTATTTTAAATTTTTATATTATTTTCCACATTAAATATGCATCGGATAAATCTGAATAATAATTTTTTAATGTAGATATTATGGAAAAACCATTTTTTCTATAAAATTTTATTGCATTTTCATTATCCGTTCTTACCTCAAGCCTTACTGTCGATAATCCCGCATTAAACATTACCTTTGTAATTCCATCCAGCAATTTTAAACCTATACCATTGTTTCTAAATTCCTTTTCAACAGCAAATAATAGTATTCTTCCCTCTGTTCCGGAATATTTTGAACCTATAATAAAGCCGGAAACGGAATCAAAATTGTCATAAACCAGAAAAGCCTCCGGCCATGATCTGTATAGATCAAGAATCAATGATTTTGTATAATATTCCGATAATGAGCATTTTATTATTTTCATTATTTTTTCTGCATCCCTTATCTCGAATTTCCTTACAAAACCGAAGAATGTATTGTTAACCGCCATATTATATTAAATAATATATTATATTAAAATATTATAATTTTTTTATATTCCTATAACTATATTTTATAAAAATTTATAAAATATATTCAGGTTATAAATCTTGGTATTACAAGCATTGCAAAGAATAAATTGAATAATACTATGGATGCCATGCCAACGTATAAATAGTTTTTATCCTCCAGGAATGATAACCAGCCTATGAAAACAACCGTTATCGGGGTAAATATTAAAACCCAAAGGCCAACAGTTATGAAGTATAAACCATCGAATGTCGTCAATCCATATGGTATATTGGATAATGAAATTCTTGCGGAATCTATATGGTGGTTATATGCATAACGATATGATGATATCTGGCTTAATGTAACGCCATTACCGCCATTCTTTGCGAACATTATTATCACGCCGGCTACAAGAAATGCCAGACTTATAAAAACACCTGCCTTCAGGAAGTAACTTATAACTACCTCATCATCATGGTTCTTCATTTTTTATCACCATTTTTATTTTTATACTCCTTTCTCTTTGTATGGATATATAATAGCGTTATCATAGTTATAGATATTGCTATTGATATAAAGAACTGTATCATTAATGAAAACGTTATTATAAAATTGGCCAAATGTAATCCCTTGAATACCATATCAAATCCTAGAAATGATAATATCGCAAAGAATACCCACCTGATATTCTCATTTGATATCCTGACAAGAACTTTGGCACCAAAATATGCACCTATTAGCACGCCTATTGCAGTAGCCGCGGCAATAAACAAATTTATATAACCTTCATACCAGTATATTGAACTTCCTGTTGCTGCCGTTATTCCTATCATGAAATTACTTGATGTTGTTGTTACTTTCATGGGCAAGTTCATGGCCCAGTCCATACCTAAAACCTTTAATGCCCCGGACCCTATCCCAAGAAGACCGGAAACAAAGCCAGCAAAGAACATTACTATTTCACCGAGCCACCATCTGATGCCGTGATATTTTATTGTTTGCCTTAGCCTCTCATCATAATATGAACCTGTTAACTGGAAGAGCTTTGTTGTCCAGTCGGGTTTTGTTTCAGGCGGTATTTCTGCCCCAATTTTCTTTATTGTGGGTATTAATGAAAATAATAGCACAAGGCCAAACAGTATATAAACTATAAATATTAAATGTACCCTATCTATTGTAACCAGTGTCAATGACCCGACTATGGCACCGGTGGTTGTTGCAATTTCCAGCCCAATGCCTATTCTTATATTTGCTATCTTTTTCTTTGTGTATGCACTTGCTGAGCCTGCAGAGGTCGCTATTGTTGATATCAAACTTGCACCTGCAGCAAATATAAACGGTATTCCATAAAATAATGTTAAGACAGGGACCAGTACGGTTCCACCACCAAGACCAGTTAAAGACCCTATAAAACCCGCTATAATTGATCCAAATACAATTGACAGGAATTTTAATATTATTATAATAATAGTCATTTGTTTGTTATTACTTTACTATATTTATTATTTTTTAAAAATAAAATTATATTATATAAATATTTATTATAACACATTATTAAGTTTTTATTTAAGAATATTTATCAACCTGTTAAACAGGGTATCATTGTTATCAGAATTGATAAGGTCTTTTATATATATTTCAGGGTTTTCCCTATAATCCAAAAACCTTTTTATATAACCTTTTAACGTTTTTTCAGAATATTTATCCGGTTCCTTGTAAAAAACACCGCTGTCATTCCTGTGGGTATTTATGTTGCCCCTCATGCTTATATAGCCAAGGGCAGTGCTTATTTTATTTATGTCTATGTTATTTTTTACCGAATACAGTATTTTATATGATAATAGCTGAACCCTGTGATGGCGTATGTTATTGCTATTTTTATCAGTTTTATAATCAAGGATTAAATATTTATCGCCATCGCTGAAAACCGCATCAAGCTTGCCGAAAAATGTTATTGAATCATCAACATTTTTAAATTCATCAAACATCTGGTTAACCCTTATTGCCCCACCAACTTCGGCGGCTATCTGCTCCATGTTGAATCCTGTTTTTATCGCATTAATAACCGATTTTATATTTGCTACAACATCTTTATACTCTTCATCAACAGATTCCATATCGAGCTCGTTTTTATATATGGATTCTGCAAAATCATGCGCATTTGAACCGTAGTACAGGGCATCGGTTTTTTCATTTAACTTTAATATGTAATTCTTTAAAAACCAGTATGGGTTATCTATGCTTATCAATGAAAATGATAATTTTGTTTTATTCTTAAAGAAATTATAAATCAAATTCCTTAGCCAGTCATCTTTTTCATTTAAAATTTTTATAGCATCCTCATATTCTCCGTTGACAAATTTCATATATGCCTCATCATATCTATTTTTATCCGGTATTGCAATACTGTTCTCTATATTTGACAATTTTTTAATGTCAGAATAATTATTTATATAATAATAATCGGATTCCTTTGATTTTAGAGCTATATATAAATTATATTTTGCCCTTGTAAATGCCACAAAATCCACTCTTATATCCTCTTCCATTAATTCATTGTCAACATCTATATTTTTTATTACACTAATAATTGATGATGTTATTATATCTATATACGAATCCGTTTTCCTTTTCTTTTTTGGTAAATATATTACATTGTCGAATTCACGGCCTTTTGCCTTATGTACTGTTGTCAATATTATTTTCCCCTCATTCGATATGTTTTCGTTTTCAGAATATGCCAGTTCCAAATAATCAAAAAAATTTTTTCTTGTATAATTATCCTCAACATCAAAGAATTCTTTCAATGATGATTTTACTGTTGCGGCTGTTAAAAAATACTCATTGCTTATTGATGCTGCTATAGGCAATATATTTTTGTTAAATAATTCATTTACTGTTTCCTTATTGAAATCCTTCTTCTTTAGGGAAAAAAATGGTTCATTATAAAACTCCAGTAAATTATTTTCATTATTTATTTTATCTGAAATTTCAAATGCTGCCTTTAATGATAGGCCTGAAAACGGTGAGAATATCGCCTTTATAATATCATCATTATCATCATAAAATATTCCCCTAAAAAAATCTATTATATCCTTTTTTGCTTCATTTACTGTATGTATATTTGAATCACTTGTATATTTTATATTATAGCCATCAAATATTTTTGATATTTTATCTATCTGATCATTTGTTCTTGCAATTATGCCTATTTTTTTATCGGATTTTTTCTCTATTTCGTTTATAATTTCTATTATTGAATTTTCGGGTTCATCGGATTCAATTATTTTTACAGGTTCACCCCTGCCCTTCTCGCCATTAAATTTATCCAGTTCATCGGAATTGTCATTGGAATATTTTAAATAAAATTCCTTTGAATAATTCAGTATTGCGTCAGTGCTTCTATGGTTTTTTTCCAGGTAAATTTTATTTATGGTGCTATTGTCAATGAGCTCCTTAAAAACGGACAAGGCCCCACCCTGGAATCCAAATATGGACTGTTTTTTATCCCCTACAAAATATTTTTTATGCCCTGCATTATTTGCTATCTCTGCTTCTATATTATTTACATCCTGCAGTTCGTCAACAAATATATAATCATATTCGTTTTTGTTTTCCTTTTTAATAAATTCAAATAATAAATCATTATAATCATAATATTTTTTATTATTTTCATAATAGTCAAAGGCCTCATAGAAATAATCAAATAAATATTCCTCCTCCTCACGACCGATGTTTTTAACATTTTCATCGTGTTTTTTAATTATTAATTCTTTTATTGTATCCCTATTATTTTTAATATCGTGTGGTTTTATTCCAAAACTTTTTAAATATCTTATAGCATTCTCTAATTTTGGTATTATATTACTTATTACATAATCCCTTGAATAATTAAATGCTTTCAGTTCTCTTAATTTTTTATAAATTAAATATCTGGCAAGGTTATATGATATTATATCATTTATGGTATCATCTTCATTTAATTCCTCATATGCAAAGCTATGGAATGTCCTTATTTTTAAATCATATGCCGTTATATTATTTATATTATTTTCAACTAATTTTTGATTTATCTTATTTTCTAAGCTCTCTACTGCCTTGTTTGTAAATGTTATGCATAATATTCTATCGGTTTTGACTCCATCTTTAATAAGGCCAACAACCTCTTCGGCAATCCTGGTTGTTTTTCCCGTTCCCGGATTGGCTATTACCAGTGTATCCTCATTTATCATGTGGGCAATAATTATGATATCATTAATAAATTGTATTATCATTTATTATAAAGTTAATATATTTTGAAAACATATAGATATGCAGAGGTTACCGAGTTAGGACAAAGGCGCTAGATTAAGGGTCTAGTCTCGAAGGAGTTCGCGGGTTCAAATCCCGTCCTCTGCATTATCATAAAAGTTCAAGTAGGTAACATATTTAATTGGTCTTTTCAGGTTTTTATTTATATACTCACGGTACCGTTTTGTAATATAAAAATAATATTATATGCTTAATAAATTATATTATAATTAAGATATAAAAAATATATGGAGAGGTGATTACAATATAGGAAGAAAGTAAAAATAAATTGTCTAGACCCTGTTAAATATCTATAAAGCAAATATGGTCCATTTCCACAAAAAAGCTGCAAAAATTAGTTAATTAAAAGAATTTTAATATATCCTAGAAACAGGTGATAGAATTTTAAACCTATCTTATAAGTATAATCTATATTATCATGGATAATGTTACATATGTCTCTGAATAACATAGTTTTGCAGGAAATCTCTCTAAACCAAATAAATTACAGTGAATTTCAATGCGATAACTTTATTCTACAATACCTGAAATATCATATCTAATTAACATTGAAAATTTATAATATTCTATATATCAACCCAATCTTTTATAGGTTTTATAACTGTTATAACCCTGGAATTATCATAAATAGAAATAAACCCTCTTGCAATTAGTCCCTTCATAAGTTCAGACCCAAGTGCCCCACCCAGATGGAATTCCTTTTCGGTCAGGTCTTTGCATCCATAGGCAAAAATTCGTCCATGCCTCCTTTTTACAGGTATTTTAACTCCGAGTCTGAGCATGTTTATTTCACCTTTATCGGTTAAATCATATTCAGGTTTATCGCTTATCTGTATAAGCCAGTCGTTCAATAACAGTGTTTTCAGAAGCATTACGCCAACATGACCTGCCAGATGGTCATAACATCTTCTGCATTCTGAAAAAGAGACATTATTACGGGCTTGTTTTGTTGTTATAGATATTTTATGATTTCCGGCCATATCATCCAAATATGTTGTCAAAAGCTCAACCCGTTCAGGAATGATCTTATAAAACACCTCTCTTCCGTACTGGAGCTCACTTACAAATCCATATTCGGATAGTATTTTTAAATGCCCTGACACAGAGGGTTGTAAAATGTTCAATAACTCTGAAATATCTTTTACTGTTTTTTTACCGTCTGAAAGAATTCTTATTATCTTGAGCCTTACCGGGCTGGAAAGACAGTAAAATAACCTATCCATGGAGATTTTATGAGTTTGCTCTGAATTGTTATTATAACTGGGCACATATGCTTATATTTGAATTGATAAATATACTTTGCTATGCATCAGATTTTCATTATATAACATCCTCCTTAATTTAAAATGGATAATTAGCTTCCATGGAATATGGGAATAATAATTCAGAAAGAAGATGGATCAATGCTGGAAGCGCTATTATAGTTCTTCTTCTGTTTTCTATCATGGCAGCTTCCAATGTCACTGCACCGATTTATGATCTTTACGCAATAAGATATCATTTTGGGCCATTTATAATTACAGATATTTTCGGAATATACGTTTTGATGTTGATTCCATCGCTGCTCTTCTGGGGGCAGTATTCAGATAGGCACGGTAGGAAATTTCCTGTGGGCATAGGTGTTATTATGGAACTTATTGGATTACTTTCTTTTCTATTTGCCAGAAATGTGTACATGCTTTTCCTTGGGCGCGCATTTATGGGTCTGGCAAGTGGAGCCATTGCAGGGCCTGCAAGTGCGTTGTTATTTCATTATCACAGGAAGGCGGGTGCAGTTTTGACTTCAATAGGAACTTCTGCAGGAACCGCAACAGGACCTTTAATCGGTGGCATCATGGCCCAGTATTTGCCATATCCACTGAGACTTGTTTATTTAGTTTCCATTATTTTAGTCTTAATACCGGCTCTGGCAATGTATCCACTGAAAGATACATCCACAAAAAATTATGTGTTGAAATTACATTTCCCATCAATAGACAGGAATGTTATAAGGATGTTCCTGTTAAGTTCCTTTGTCGCATTTGTTGCATGGTCAATTACAGCATTTTTTATGTCCCTGGCTCCAGTGTATATAATAAAGCTTTCGGGCGTAAATAACATAGCTATTGGTGGCATTATAGTATTTCTTATGCTGGGCATAGCATCTATTTTCCAGATCATTTCATTAAAATTAAAAATTAAAAATTCAATGTTTTCTGGCATGGTATTTATTGCATTTGCAATAGTCTTCATCCTTATATCGATTATGAGAAATTCTTTGTATGTATTTATTATAGGAACCATACTTGCTGGAATGGGGCAGGGTTTTGCTTTCACAGGCGCAACAAGAGAGATTAAGGATATTTCACCTCCGGAGAAAACTGGAGACATGCTTGCCAATTATTATATAATTATATATATGGGGGTTGGATTTCCGGTAATTCTCCTGGGATTGCTGGATAGAATAACGGGACTTTTTTATGGCATTTTATACTATGGCATCGCTTTTATTGTACTTTCCATAGTTATGGGATTTTTAGTTATCAGGGATGATTTTAAATATTACTAAAATTTATTTACCGTTAATTTCTTCTTAATTTGTTATTTTTTGGCATAACAATCATACTGGCCATTACGAATAGCCCCTACTCAGTTTTATTTTTAATATTGTCATTGATAATATTGGGTTATTCATCAAATACCATGTTAAGGTCATTGGAATTGGAAAGGGTTCTCCAAAGTTAAATATGCTTTATTTTTCCATCTCATTTCTAAACTTCTTCAGCATCTCAGGGTCCTTTAATATCTCCTCTAAAACATTGTATAATTTAGGTAGCTCATCCCTGCCCCTCAATCGAGGATAATATTAAGAATTTGCCTGGATATTAATTTCCAGTTTGATATTTCATAAATCTGCGAATGTTTATATACAACTTATAGATAGTTAATTATGATTTCATCCGAGGCAAAAGAGCCATTATCAATAGTTGTAAAAGAATCTCTATCTCGTTTATATGCAACAGCACAAGTAATTATAAAAGAATATAATTTAACCAAAGCAGATAGGGAAAAAATAGATAAAAACATCACGGATGAAAAACTTAAAAATGCGATATATGAAATACTAGGCATTGAGACTAATAAACATTAAACATCAATTGGTTAAAATATGATTGAATACGCCGCTATTGCCGAATCATCTGCAGTTATCCTTACAATATATTTTTTATTCTTCCCTATTACTTTATCACTATCTTCTAAAGATTTAAATTATCTACCTCTTCCTATTGTTAGATTCCACCTTTTAATTAATTTTTTATTCTTTGGCATAACCATAATATTAGCTGTAATTGAAAATTTTTATTCTTTCATATTTTTAATAATATCGCTTATTTTCCTTCCATTCTCTATAAATTATTTGTTAAAATTTTTTGAAAAAGCTTCAAAGATAACAGAATCATTAAAAGGGAAATTATAAAACTTATTTTTCCATCTCATTCCTGAACTTCTTCAACAGCTTAGGATCCTTTAATATTTCCTCTAAAACATTCTCTATGAGTTTAGATTTAAAGGATTCCGTTACTGATTCAATCATCTTCTTTGCCATTCCTGGTATTGCCTCGGATTTCTCTATTGGGACCTCAATCCGTTTTTCCCCATTTTCATATTCCAATGCTAATTTCTCATCGAATGGAAGCCGGCAGTTATGGCAGTATTTTGCATCTTCCGGGTTTAATGAATTGCATCTCGGGCATTTTTTAGGCATCGGTTCAATTATTTTTTTATCATATATTTTAATGCCATAGGCCTTGATATATTCCAGGATAATGTAATCGAATTTTTGGAATATATTTCTTTTTTACCTGAAATCCTCTAATGTTGCCTGCATCATTTCTTATCACCCATCCTTATTTTCAGTTCCGGAAGGTTATCCACCATGTATAGAATCTTCATTGTCTTTATAATGGATATTGCCTTCCTTTTGCTGATTCCGGTCCTGTTTACTATTTCAGCCATGGATGCTTGCCCATCCTCGAGGACTCTTATAATCTTCCTCCAGTCTTCTGTAAGGTCCACGGATATTTTCCAGTTAGTTATCATCCTACCCCTCTCCTAGATCTTAAGGCTCTGCTGGGCCATTCAGATAAATAATCTTCGGGATACTTTCCTGGATGGAAATGAATATTAAGCGGGAAGGCACCATTGCTGCTGTCTATAAAACACGGTACCTCACAAATTATAATCAATTTTAGGCTGGAATACTTTTATTTTCATTTTCTTGAATCTTTTGGATTAAAAAATAACTAATAATCATTGATATCACTAGGGCTATAATTAATATTACCAGGAGTATAACTATGGAAATATTGTATATATAACCTCCGGCAAGTATCAACATGGCACTTGAGATCAATACACCTATTGAAAATGCAGAGGAACTAGAAATTTCCTTATTTTCCCTGGCATATATGGAGAAGTAGAAATTGTGATTCATGCCACCAATACCTATAAGAAACAGTGCTATTAATATTGTATACCAGTATGGCAGGAGTAACAACAAAACAGATAGAAGCAGGACAAACTGGATTAAAAGTACAAACTTTTTATTACGGTCAAATCTTGTGGATATTACACGTCCAATTAATATAGCACCAAGATATCTAAACAACAGAAATAATGGTATAAAATAAATGAATATTTTTCTGTCATAAAGATATAATGGTAATAATGGAACAAAAATGAAGGTAATCTGGGACATAGTGCCATAACCCAGTGATGTAAATATTGACCTCACTCTAATTGAAGATGATGTTTCTGCAGATTTATATCTTCTGAGAAAGATAAGTGGCAGTCCAGACATAACAACAATTAACGATGATATCATCAATGTAATTCTCAGATGATAACCAGAAAACACGGCCATAAACGTCAATAAACCTCCAATTATATATCCGACTCTTATGCTGTTTGATATTAAATTTACCAGATTTTTTGTAAAATTTCCATCTTTAGATATTTTGCTAATCATTGTTGCCAGGGGTGCCCATCCGGCGCCACCGATGATAAAAAGAATGTAGCCAAACCATATTAATGGCAATTCGCTGAATGCTGTGCTTAAAAAAATTCCTATACCAGGAATTATGTAAAACAATATGGCCGAATATTTCAGGCCGAGATGGTTAATAATCCTCGGATTAAAAAATAATACCCCTGCCTCAATTATAAGAGATGTGGCATAAACTACTGAATATATAAAAGTGTTGAAACCCTCCTTTACAAACAATATTAAAAAAAGAGAGGTAAAAATAAAGTAGCCAAACCCGTTAATAAGGTTTGATGAAATTATTAACCGGCCATCTTTATCCAATTTTACATGCCTCCGATTTCAAATAAATAGTTATTAACATCACCTTTTCCTCCTCATATAATTTTTTTTTAATATTTCATTTGCTATTGTCATTTCACCTATTATTGATTTAAGATTCTCATTTTCCTTTATTAAGGCCTTATCAGGGTCCTTTCCATCTAAACCCTTTCTTCCACCTTCCAGGAACTGCTCCTTCCATTTATAGAACAATGAAACTGATATTCCATGGTTCCTGCATATTTCTGTTATTGTAATATTTGGATTCTGGAATGCTTCCATTATAATATTGAACTTTTCCTCACCTGTATATATTCTTCCCGGCATTTACATTACCTCCCTTATATATTTATATAAATCATTCGTTATATATATATATATATCTTTTCATGTGTTTAAACTTAAACTAACCATAACCAGTTATATGGAGCTCTTTACGTGTGTTTAAATTTGAACTATCCATAACCAAATCAGGCTTCTTTATTTCTATCTTGCAATAGTTCTGTACAATATATGGGTTCTGGTGAACATATTATCAAGGGTGGATATAATAGCCGATAACATGAGGATATTAATAGCATCAAAACTGATTGGGGCCAATCCTATTATTACCAATATTGTTAATCCAGATAGTCATACTGGAGGTGATTTTTGATCTACTGTTTAGATAGAGGGAGGTCACTGGGGGAATTGTAATCAAAAATATTAATATTGGAACCTGACAAGTAATTTCATTATTTAGAAAAGATAAAATTAAAAAATAAAATTGAAAAAACTTATTAATAACAAAATAATTATGGGTTGCAAGGGTAACTAAGCTTGGACAACGGTGTAGGACTTAAGATCCTATCTCGAAGGAGTTCGCGGGTTCAAATCCCGTCCCTTGCATAGATATAAAAGTCCAGTGCATGAACATGATAATTTTGCCTTTTCAATGCTTTGCTTATATATTCACGATCCTGTTTTTGTAATATAAAAATAACATTATATAATTGCTATTGCATAATTTAGAGATAACATTCACTGTCCATGGATGGAATAAATATACACCCCGGCATTCTACCTTTCCTTCTGCGCAAGATCCATGACGTAAAGGTCATTTAACCTTCTGGATATATTCATGGAAGAAAAGGTCATCCCTTGGAATCTCAATTTCCATCATCATTTCACCTAATTTTATTATTAAAGCTTGAACTCTCCAATTTCTCTGGCCTTCCAGATGATAAATATCGATAAACCTACTATAATAGCCATAAAGAAGAAAGCACATTCTAGAGATATGAGTTGTATTATGGCACCGAGGATGATTCCTGAAAGTACTGCCGGTGATAAAGCCATTGAACTGTGGGCACCTCCTACCTGGAGCATGTAATCCTCTGGAGTCACCTTGTAAAAAATTGTGTTTAATACCACGCCTAAGATCTGGGCCGAAAACATTAATAGAAATAGATCAGGTATAAGGTATATGTAGGATGGACTGAATGGAATGAATAAAATCATTGGAACAAGAGCCAATAGTATTGCCCCACTTACTTTTATTGGGTTGCCCTTATTCCGCATTTACAGTTATCACCTCTGCATTATTCCTTTATATAATTTCATTGTGTTTTTTAATGATTCAATATATGCTGTAATGGCCTCTTTCATATTTTTTAAAGCCTCTTTTTTCGGTTTTCCCCGGGTAAAGCATCCTGGAAGTGCAGGGACATTGACAACATAATGCCCATATTCATCTTTTGTTATTATAACAGTATATTTCATATATAACAATAAAAAGCATTTAATTTTTAGTTTTTTATTCTTATGCTATCGTATACCGAATTGAGTTCCTTGTATAAAAAAATAATTAATTTAATATATAACTAACCTATAATATATTAATGTACCATTTCTTTTTATTAAGGAGTTGTTTATTGCCTTTTCCTTTAAATAATAGAAACTAGATGGATTATTACATTTGTACATAACAATCTTTTCTGTAAATGCTTTATTGTATGTTAATTCAGTTATTTCATTATGTGAATTTAATGTTCCCGCAAATGTACCGTTACCGTAAACCATTTTATATGTATAATTGTTTTTATTTATAATTCTATTATTACTTAAATATTGATTATCACTGTGTATTTCTTTTATCTGCGTTACTTTAAATCCAACGACAACTTCATGTACCGGTGAAACTATATAATAGTATATATCTGTCCCGTTTATTTGATAATATTTATTCGTAATTTCTTTATTATAAACATTTCTTCCGGTAGTTATAGAAACTTCATTTATATACTCCTTTAGTGAAAAGTTATCTATTTCAACATAGCCATATCCAAATGATGTATTTTTTTCTATATTAAAATTCGGGTCATAACATGTTGAATTTGCCATGAAAAGAACATTTTTTATATTTTCTGATTTTATTATTCCATTATTTGATTTATATAATGCATATGAGTTAAAATTTTCATTTACTATTTCTGTATCGTTTAAATAAGTTGCATTATATGGTATTGTTTCTGTTGTATAATTTGTTTCAGGAATCTGTTTATAATAATTATAGAATGAATAATGTGAATTATTATATATTGTACCTATATTTTCATTGCCGGTATATATCATAAAGTTTAATCCCATGCGTATCCATAAATTTTCATCGTTTATTGCTTCAATAGTTACATTCTTTTTACCTTTTAATAAATACAAATATGGATTTAATGATATTTTATGTGGTGGATATAGTAAAGCTCCTATTGGCAATATTGGCTGCCATAAAAATAAATCTCCACCACCTGTCTGTACATTCGGGTATGGTTCAACGGTAGCGACTAAAGTGTTATTTATAAAAATTCTAAATTCAACAAACTGTGGGTGCAATGCATACCAGAATTCATCATTTCCATTCTGTTGCTCATAAAAATTGAGATAAGCAGATGATACATTATCAGGGAATGTTATATTTTCTGATTCAGAAACATTATACGGTATTTCTATATTATGTGGTATGGGATTTTTAGGTGCTGATAGGGAAGAATCGGTTAATACCGGTATTATTTTATCTGGAGTTACAGGTTTTTTACCATAATAAAATGTGAACCAGATACTTAAATAAGATGAAAATCCCGGGTCAAACTGTGGTGATGTAACAGAAACACATTGCTTACCATGTAATATTTGATAATACTGTGTTACATTTTCGATTACATATGTATTTTCTAATTCCATTGTATTTCCTGCCATTATTTCTGTATTATTAACAATAACTATATAAGAATCATCAAATGTATTGCTTACATATGTATCAAAAAATGTTACTGTTATTTTATTAAAATTACCGGTGGGGAAACAGACAGAATTATTTGTTATTGTACCGTATATTCCGGTTCTGGAAACAAATGCATTGTATACAGGCACAACAACTATTGAATTTGCAGGATGCGGTATAACCGGGCCCGAATTATTGTTGCTACCAACATCTAAATAGTTAATACTATTTATGTTATGATTATTTGAAAATCCTGAAAACTGGAATGCAGTAAGCACAAAAAGTAGTATAATAGCTATGGCAATTATTTTTACATACTTTCCCATGCTAATAATTAACACATTAAATTATATAAATATTCCCTTTTATATTTATTATTGCGACATCCTGCATCCAGAATCGTATAACAAAGACATTAAGTCACTATCACTTGATTTCCTGCATGCATTTATTAATTTATTTTCTTCCTCCACTGTAATTAATGATTCCGGCTTTACCTCATGTGACGGCCTGGAATTGAACTTAATCCATTCAACACATCCGGGGTATGTTTATTGTTTTCCAAAAGCCATTTATATAATTTTTCAATGTATAAGAATGTATAAAATTAAGTTTAGGAATTCTTTGAATTAGCACATTAACATATAATAAAATTATAATTAAATTACCATAACAAACGTTTAAATTTAATTTAATGATTAAGAAACCATGGAAGAATCTGAGGATATTAAAACACTGGCGCAACTCGTCATGCATTCATTAAAATTATATGGTAATAATTTTATTTTTGGAACAACAGGAGCAGGTGAAGCAGAAATACAGGATGCTATTTCTAAAAGGGATGATATAAAGTGGATTCAGGCACTTCATGAGTTTACAGCAGTAAGTTCAGCAGAAGGCTATTCACTTGCAAAAAATAAAACAGGCATAGCACTTGTAGATAGAATAGTAGGTACCCAGAATTCAATAGGTGCTTTATATTCATCATATATAAATATGGCACCTTTACTGGTTTTTTCCTCAAGAGATATTGCGGGAACACATTTATTGAAGGACCCAACAAGCCATTATTCTTCAAAACATTTGCAGATTGTGGAACCGTGGGTAAAGTGGTCAAACAACTCGCAATCAGAGAAAATGCTCGAGGAGGATTTGTCAAAGGCAATTTTTATCACACAGTTAGAACCCAAAGGCATATCATTTATAACCCTGAGGCATGATTTAATGCAAAAAAGGTATAATGGCACAAAGATCAGGACAAAGAATTTTTATTATAATAAAAGGATTCCGGACGATGATACCATAAAAATAATTACAGACAAGATTTTATCATCTGAACACCCGGAAATATTAATATCACATGCCGGCAGAAATCCAGAATATGTTGATACCATGGTAAAATTTGCAAATATGCTCGGAATAAAGGTAATGGAGCGCAGATATTTTATGAGCTTCCCGCTGGAAGACAAAATGCATCTTGGTTTTACATCCCGGATGAAACCGCCTGATTTCAGCAACGATGACTTGGCTTTATTATTTGAGTTCGGAATTTTGCCAGGTAACAGAATTAATGAAAATGTTGATATAATCGATTTTTCAACAGATTTTGTAAGGCGCCGTGATATCTACAGTGGCGGTGATTACGGTTCTTCCAATTTGTTTAATTCAATGGATATCATATGTGACCTTGGTCCAACGCTGGAAACCATAATGAAAAGGATTAAATTGAACAATGCAGATAAAAAAATTATTGATGAAAGAAAGAGAAGGATAGAGGACAAGCATAATAAATTGATGGATGAGATTAATGAAATTGCACTTGATGACCTTAAAAATGAGAAATTAACCGCAAATACAATAGGATATATTATGAATAAGCACTGGAAAAATGGTATGGCACTGGTAAATGGGAGCATAACGTTCAATTCAAAAATAAACATGCAGGTTGATTTGAATGAACCGGGCACTTATTTTAGCAATCCAAGTGGGCATCTGGGTTCACCGGTCGGAATGGCCTATGGCGTATTCCTGGCAAGAAATGAGGATAATTATTTAAAGGGGATTAAAAACTATAAGCCTGTTGTGTGCATTACGGGTGATGGAGATGCAGTATTCGGTAATTTCTCATCAACATTGTGGTCTGTAAAGCATTATCATTTGGGTGTAATATATATAATATTAAATAATGGTTCATGGGCTGTTGAATGGCCATATTTTGAAAATACTATAGAGGAAGTTGTTTCAAATAAACATGATCACCAGTTTATAGATTTGGATGAGCCAAGAATAAGCTATGCCACCATAGCATCTGCATTCAGCATAAAATCATACACTGTAAGGGCAATAAATGAATTTGATGATGCAATAAATGATGCAATCAAGAATGCAGAAATTGGCGAACCGTCTGTAATAGATATTATGCTAGATAAATATAACCCATAATCACATATAAATAATGTTAAATATTTTAAAATAATAATTAATACATGGAAATTACAACATATAACCCGTATACAGAAAAGGAGCTTGCAAAATACAGAGTTCATGACCTTGAAGAGGTCAAAAATATAATTATAAACCTTAGAAATGAACAGGATAAATGGAAGGAGGATATAGATTATAGAATAGATAAATTAAAGGAAAGCAGAAATAACTTCGAAAAAAATCTCAATGATTTGGCTAAATTAATGTCATCAGAAATGGGGAAACCACTTACACAGAGTATTGCTGAGGTAAAGAAAACATTATGGTTATTTGATTACTATATTGAAAATGGGAAAAACTTTTTAGAAAATGAATATGTAAAAACAGAAGCAAAAAGATCCTATATAAGATTTGACCCACTGGGTGTAGTTATAATAATAATGCCATGGAATTTCCCATTATGGCAGGTTGCCAGGGCGGCCATACCTGCAATGCTTGCAGGCAACGCAGTGCTATTAAAGCATGCATCAATAGTAAGTGGTACATCATTAAAAATCCAGGAACTATTCAATTTAGATGTTTTTAAATCCGTAATAACCACCGGTGAAATTATAGATAACGCAATAAAATATTCAGACGGGGTTTCATTTACAGGGTCAACCGCAGCAGGGTCTATTATAGCGGCAGAGGCTGCTAAAAACATTAAAAAGTTTGTAATGGAATTAGGCGGTTCAGACCCATTCATAGTTTTGGATGATTCTAACCTTGAAAATGCAGTAAAAAATAGCGTTTATGCAAGATTGCAGAATAATGGCCAGAGCTGCATAGCCTCAAAAAGATTCATTGTCCATGAAGATATATATGATGAATTTTATAAAAGGATGTTGGAGGAATTCCAGAAAGTAAAGGTTGGAGACCAGCTAAACGAAGATACATATATAGGCCCATTATCATCAAAATCACAGACAAAAATAATATTGGGCCAGTTAAAGGACCTAAAGGATTACGGGGAAATTACATCAACAGGTGAAAATAATGGCAATGTCATAAAACCCACGATAATAAGGTTAAATAAGGAATATACTGAGGAGCTATTTGGCCCTATAGCACTGTTACGGAAATTTAAAACAGTTGATGAAGCAATAAAGATGGCAAATGATACAGAATATGGCCTTGGCTGTTCAATATGGGGCAACGATGAAAATGCTGAAAAAATGGCTAAATACATAAATACAGGAACAGTTTCAATAAATAAAATTGTTGCTTCAGATCCGAGATTGCCATTTGGTGGAACAAAGAAAAGCGGGATAGGCAGGGAATTATCAAGATATGGCTTACTTGAATTTACAAATATTAAAACTGTCTGGATAAATTAAAAATAATTTTATATTTTTAAATCTTTATCCTCTGAGATTTCCGGTGAGTAGTTTACACCTTTTATCCTATTGTTCTGTGGTATAATACTATTATATTTAGAGAGCAGGCTATTTACAACATATATTATCAATTTTTTATATACTATAAGGTTAAATTTAAATTTAACATTGTAATTATTAAAATGGAAAAGCCCGAGGGCAACTTACGCCGAAAGGTGAGGAAAGTCCCCCCTCCACGGTCAACTGCATACGGTGAAAGCCGTAATACCGAGAGGTATGGTAAAGGGATAAGAAATAAACTGTTCCATACAAAGAATGATTCGAAAAGATGACGTTTTATGGAGTGCAGATGGGAACTCTCCCTGCAGGGTGCAAGTCTAAAAAGAATTTATGAGCCGACCGCGAGATTCAGGTAAGACGCATAGTCGAATGTTGCCAACCGAAAGGCTAACAGAAGGAGGCTTACTCCGGGCATTTCCATAAATTTATAATGTTATTTTTATCAATTAAATATTATTATATACATTTATTTATTATTATTTCATGGAATGTGAGGCTGCAGTATCACTAATTTTTAATGATGATAAATTTTTATTGATTAAAAGATCGGAGCAGAAAAATGACCCGTGGTCTGGCCAGATGGCGTTGCCCGGTGGCCATAGAGAAATAAGTGAAACATGTGAGGAAACCGCAATACGTGAAACTTTTGAGGAGGTAAATTTAAAAATAAAAATTAACAGATTCATAGGTATTTATTATACATTGAATAATAATTTAAGTGTAGCTGCATTTGAAGCTTTTACATTGAATAGCAATGTTGTCATAGATAAGGAAATATCAAAGTATTTCTGGGTAGGCTTTGATGAATTGAAATATGATAATTTATCCTATTTATATAATGATTATGTAATATTCGGATTAACCTATAGAATATTAAATGATTATATAAGAAATTTAAATCCTTGAATTTTTAATAATATTTATAAAATTATCATCCGGTTTATTATTCCATTTATCCATAAATATATACTCCGATAAATTATGCCTTTTTTCCCATTGTTTTTCTTCTAATTCAGGTTTATCATGATATTCTGTTAATTTTCCCAAAGTTAAATATGCCACTAATTTTATTTCATCCGGTATATTTAATATTTTTTTGACATCCTCCGGGTTAAAAAAACTTATCCATCCAATGCCAATATTTTCTGATCTTGCGGCCAGCCACATATTTTCTATTGCCAGAACAGTGCTGTACTCCGATGTTGCCCTTATGAATGCCCTTCCAAGTATATCCGGGCCTTTTCTGTTAAAATCACATGTTACTGCTATATTAACATATGATTCTAAAATGCCTTCTATTTTTATTTTTTCAAATTTTTCTTTTTTATCTTCGGGCAACGAATTATAAAATTCACACCTTTTTTTATTCACAAGATCCCTAACTTTTTTTCTTATATTTATATCTTTTATCATAATAAAATTCCATGGTTCAGATAATCCTACAGAAGGTGCATAATGACCTGCAAGCAGTATTTTTGAAATTATTTCATCCGGTATTTTTTCATCACTGAACCATGATCTCACATCCCTCCTCTTTTTTATTGCATCATAAACATCCATTGCTGGTTTATTATTAATGATTAAATAAATTTATTTTTAATGAGCTCACACCCGTGCATATTCTCTTCATCAATAAATGGCATTGTATACTGCAAATAAAATATTCCATAAATATATATGCCTAAAAATAATTTAAGGATGAAAGCATAACCATATAATATAAATTTAAGTTAAACACATCATAACTTTCAGTGATATATTATAAAAAATAAATTCCAAAAATATTTAAACCCGGGTGGAATGGAGTACTAGAAGAAAAGCCGAAGATTCCAGTATCAGTTATACATATAGTAGATAAGAACAACTGTGAATATAATCTTATATACTTATTTTCATTAGATTGTCTGACGAAATATGACAGATTTAAACCTTAATTTTGAACCAAATAAACAGAATTTATCTGTAAAATATAGGTTAAAACGTTTTAGAGTTACCAATTTTAGATCGATAGTAGATTCCGGATATGTTGATATTAAAAATCAAACCACGGTTTTAATAGGATCAAACAGGGCAGGCAAAAGCAGCCTTTTAAATGCGCTTGAGAAACTAAATTACGATACAGAATTTGATAAATTTGACATTACACAGCTTGGTGATATAGGTTTTAATTATATGAATGGCAAAATAAACGGCAACCAGATAAAAATAATAGAGGCCGAGTTTGAACCTATACGGCGCAACATAGAAAGCGATGAATTATTAACAGTAACAAAATTTTTTGATTCATCATACCATATTAAAATTGGCAATAAGGAATATGTAATAAATTCCGGCAAAATACAGAATAAAATGCTGCCCTTCATAGATGATTTGCGGAGTATTGCAGTTCAGTCAAATAATCCTAAATTAACATCACAGATGTTAATCCAGCTTGAAAGTTTAAAAAATGCGGTTAATGATAATTATTTTGATTATAACCGCATATTCATGTTGCTTGATATCATCAATGATATGGACTTTGAAAGTGACATAAAAATACAAATAGATGAAAATATTAAAATGCTGCGTGATCAGCTTTCAATGACTGATGTGCCGGAAATTCTTAGTGAAATTCCAAAATTTATTTATTTTTCCGCATATGACCGGCTGGAGGATCGGGTTACAGTAACCGAATTAAAGGAGAATCCCAATGAGCATAAAACTTTTATGAACCTGCTGCGATTAGCACAGGTTGAACTTGATAGGATAGAGTATATGGATCCTGATCAGCGTGTAGCATATTTTGAAAAAGCAAGCAATATTATCAGCAAAAGATTGTCCACTGTCTGGGGTTTTGATGAGGGCAGGCTAGAAATCAGATATGAGCAATCAACATCGCCCATATTATTGGTAATGGTAACACCTGAGGAATCACGGGATTACCTTGTGCCACCAAGCATGGAAAGCGATGGTTTTCAATGGTTCCTAAGCGTATTTATCAACTTAAATTCAAGAACGGATGGCGAGTATAATAATTCATTTTTAATGCTTGATGACCTTGGAATATTATTGCATCCTGGTAAACAGAAAAATTTCCTGGGATTTTTAAGGGAAAACCTGCCGAAAAACATATACATAATATATACCACACATCTACCATTTTTTATCCCGCTTGACATACCAGAGAGCATTCTTCTTCTTTCGAGAAGCGGGAGCTCAAGCACCATTACAGATTTAATGAACCTTAAAAAGGGATGGAAGACCCAGAAGGATGTGCTTGCCCCAATATATGCCGCCCTTGGATATGGGATACTGGATAACTTATTTATAAACAAAACAGTGTTTTTTGTTGAAACCAAATCCGATCAAATTTTATTAAATTTTATCTGGAATAAATACAATATAATTAAAAATAACATACCTAGAATGGATGTTACCTTTATAGGGCAGAATAAACCCAACAATATATATTCATATATATTATGGATGCAATATAATGGAACGCCATTCTACATTATATTAAATGACAATGCTTATGGGCGTGATACAAAGGAAAAACTAAAGAAAATGAATGTGGCAGAAAGCAGGATAAAATTAATACCATCAAAAATCGGAGTGGAAAATTCCACAATTGAGGACTTCATAGACCCGGAGGTTATAGCAAAAGCCTATGTAAAATATCATAAAATATACAATGATAGCCAGTTAAAAGATGTTGAAAACTGGCTAAAGAAGAAAAATGGCGTAGTTAGTTTGCTGGAGAAATACTCTGTAGAAAACGGGATTGAATATAACAGGTCTGGAACGGCAAATGAAATTGTTAATCTGATGAAATCCCAGAAAGAGGATAGCCCTATTATTAATTTATATAACATTGTGTTTCCGTTCATTGTAGAAGAAGATTATTCATACCATGCCGTTGAAGAATTCCATGATGAGGATATTTCACCCGAGCCAAAGGATGATGTCAGGTCTATACTTTCAAAGTTTAATCCGTTTTCCAGGGTCAAGGACACTCCAATAATAAATTTATCAGGCAAGAAAAATACCAAAAACTTTGAGTTCAGTTTTAATGCAGAAAGCAATATTTTAAGCATAGCTGTTTCAAACGGTGTAGCACTATTGGCCGGAAATTCTGGCAATGAAATACGTTTATTATCGGAAATTATTAAATATGCACATAATAATGGCAGGCATGTAATTATACTTACAACATCGCATGAGAGGGAAATAAATAGCTATCTTGAGGATATCAGTGATGTAGATATGCTTTCACTTTCACCTGCATATTTCAGGCAGCGCCCCGTTAGCGATGTAGGCCAGGCAATGACATTGGCCGGCAAATTGTATATTGAAGTAAAGAATAGCATATCTAATTTTGAAGGGTCATTATTTGTTATTTATAAAATTGATGATGTTGTACCGATACAGAAAAGAGGGAGTTCAATGATTTATCAGAATGAATTCTGGAGGGTATTTTTCCAGTTTATCAATTCGTTTATACATGAAGAATTAATACTTCTTACCTCTGAATCTAAAAATTACCATGATAGCCTGTCAATGTATGTAAATACAACCATCGTTCCGAAAGTTGTTAATAACCATCTGGATGTATCAATTGACAAAAATTTAATTTAATAATATAAAAATATTTACCATAAATTTCACAAATCAATATGCAGAAAGAACGCCACCGAGTTTACGATATGTATGAATTCCTGTAACCAAATATTGTTAAAGTGTCAATAAATTATCATTATTTTGAATATTTTCATAATTCATGCATGATGTAATTTTTAAAATAACAATAGATAAAATATTTTTGAGATAACAATAATCTATCTCTATATAGCATCATTTATATGTTATTATCATGTATTTTATTTGATATATGGAAATAACACTAATCATATGATCATTTAGTGTTTTCATGCCAGTACCATTTAATATTCACACCTAAATACAGAAGAAGGGTATTTGTAAATGGTATAGATAAAAGGCTTAAGGAACTTATAATGGAGAAGGAAGAAGACTATGGCTATAAAGGACCATATGTTATTATATAACCAGGAAAAGCTAAAGATAAACTATAATGCAATATATAGTTAAATATTCTAATAACTATATATACTTTTAATATTTTATATTATTATATCTTGATATAGAAATATGACTTCAAAACAAGAAGGGAGATAATACCGGAAAAGGCAAAAAATGAAGCCAGTAACAAGAAGAATAGTTGATTTAATTACTGATACTGTTTTTTCGCATCTTGATAGTATATTTAAAGAGCTTTAAAAACAAAGTGACACAAATCAGAGGATTTTTTAAATATAAATACGAATTCATTATCGGGATTCTTTAAAACTGTTTACTGGCTAACAAAATATAAATTATCAGGCAAATTTAATAAAATAATGCAAATACTGTCACCAATTAATGCTTATAATTTTTCTTTGTTTCGGCTCTGAGCTGATCCCTTGCTGCCCAGAATTGCTCAGGGTTCATGTTATACCATTTTAAACCGGTGTATAAATATATTCCCTTCCTGCCTGCTGTGAATGCAAAAAAATTTAAAACTGTTGCTATAACAAGCAATAAAAAGAAAACAGAAAAACCTATTAGCGGGTGTGCATCAATCCATGGTAATCCATATCCTGATGCAACCTTAACTGTTGTTTTAATTGCAAATGCAAAAAATATTGCGTCAATTATATATACTGCTATTGAGATGTAAAGAACTAAATAATGGAGTTTGTACAATTTTACTGCACTTTCCTTATTTATATTATCCATTAATTGGTTATAAATTAGCATTTTATAAATTTTTTTATAATTTTATTAATAGCAAAATAAATTTATATTTACATATTTTGTTTATAAAATTATCTTAACAGTTTCCAATATTAATACTTTTCTTTACTATTGCCACACCAAACTATTATCATTTAATCTATAATCAATGACAATTATTATCATTTAAATACTGATTCTTAAATAAAAGTTTATAATATTTATTGGAGTATGGGTAAGACATTCCCATATGGGGATGCTGTGCTGATTTATTTTAACTATATTTTAGACAAATTAATATTATAAATATTATTGAAGTAGCTTATAGACCCATGCCTTATACCTCTTATAATCTCAGGGAATGAAACCATAATACCTATTAATTCCATTATCATGTTCACAACAATATATGCTATTATGTATGAAAATATTTATATTATCATCTTTGATAATAAATGGTCTATTTTAAGCTGTGATTTCATTCTTTTAAATAATTCAGCTATATTCCACCTTAAATTGTAAGCATAGAAATCATAAAAAACCTTATCTAGCCTCAGCTATATGATGATATAGCTGTGATAATCGGAGACGGTTGTTACATTTATTTGACCTGTTATGCTAGTAATCATCCTGCTTTAAGCTGGAGAGATAATGTATATATGTTTTAGGGATTCACAAGCAAGATGGCACTGGTTCAAATCCAGGCCGGTACATTAAGCCCTATAGAATTCTTTTTATAACACTATCAGATACATTTAATAATAAACAACATAAGGAGTTTTAATTATGGAACTTTTGGAATTCGGTATCTGCAAAAACTGTGGACATCAAGTGGTTAAATATAATTCAAATTTGTTTCATCACATCACACGGAGTAAGCTTCTTGGGTATCCGCACTGGCCTGCAGGACATGTAATCACTCTGGAGTGCAAATGGAAAGATTGTAAATGTAATAATCCTGAACTGGATCAAAGTAAGCCTTTGAAAACCAAGATGGTATATCTGGACAAAAGAACCAATGCATAAAATCTTTTATTCTTATTTGTGGTTAAAATAATATTTATTCAAGCCATATCAGCAGTCAGGAGCTGGAAATTGCAGGAGGGGGCAAGTGGTATATAGCATAACAGAAAATTAAAGTGATGAAAAGATGAGAACAAACTGGGCTAAGATAAACGAAATACACAAAAAAAGCAAAATTTGAAAGGTGAAAAAAGTGAATAGAAATATTTATAAATCCATAATTTTCTACGTAATTGGTATAATACTTCTTTACATTTCTATCTTAATTTCTCATTACTTTAAGTATAATGATAATTTTGTTTCTGCATTGCCTTTAATTTTACCTATAGTCTTTGCACTTGTTTTCTTTAGCATGTCGGTTCTTTTTATAATTACTAGAAATTATCCCTATCTTTTCAGGACAGGTATTATGAGTCTTGTTTCAGGAATAACATTGTTTGTTTTTGGGATGGTATCATTCCGGTTCAAGGTTAGTTATGTTATATGGTCCGGTTCTCTAGGAATTGGTATTTTGTTTATTTTAGTTGGCATAGTCAGATTGATTATTCAAGGTGGATTAATCACATACAAAAAGTCTAAAGGCTAATTATTTGTCTATATTTAGTTTCCAGTATTGGTTCCTTTTTTCTTGTATAATAGTTTGTTTAAATTATAATGACCATAATCATAAATTTATTATAAATTTAACCTCATTGCAATAAAATGGCATTATGTTTTCTTGATAAAGACCTAAATAACTGCGGTATAAAGGTAAATAATTATATACCATCATACTATTTAAAATTATATGAAAGTGAAAACAAGCATATCTATAGATAAACAGATCTGGGTGGAACTCAAGAATCTTGCATTGCAACGGGGTATGGACATAAGTTCTGTATTAAAAGAAACCATAGAAAATGAGCTGTATTTAAATTTAGATGAATACTTAATGAAATATTCAAAATACAGCAAGGCTGATCTGGATTTTGAGCCAATTAAATCCAAGGGCAACGTTTCAGATCTGATAAGGAGCATGAGGGATGACAGAAAAAATCGTATATCTTGATAGCAGTGCAATAATAAAGAGATATGTGTATGAAACCGGTTCGGAAGTTATTCGTGAACAATACCACGAAGCATATTTAGGGAATGTTCTGCTTTCATTTAATATTTGGAATATCGGAGAAGTACTTGGAGTATTTGACAGGGCACACAGGCAAAAAAGAATTACAGAGGAACAGTTGGATGAAATTATGGGGATATTCTCCAACGAGACTTCCCGGCTCAGGAAGATAGGCAGAATAAGGATAATCATCTTATCGGAAAGTTTAATGGAAAGCAGCTGGGATGTTGTAATTAAGCACCATATGTATGCTGCTGATGCATTACAGATTACAAGTGCTATTAAAGTTGGTTGTAACGAGTTTTATACTGGAGATGAAAAACTTCATAAAGTAGCACTCTCCTCCGGATTAAATTCTATTTATTTTGGATAATCACAAATCAGTAATAAAGTGCTCAATAAACAAGGCTCTTATTAAATACATGCTAATATTAGATAATTTAAGCCTTTATAGATAAATATGAACACATTATATTAAATACAAAATATAATATATTTATTAAGGCAAGTTAGTATATAGATTATAAAGTTTCTCTGCTCTGGGATTAAGTAGTTAATTACAATGATAGCGAATAATCGGTTAATTATAAATCCAGGCTCTTTCGTGTAATCACTTTAGGGCTTGCAATCCTGTACAGTTTTAAATCATCGGTAACAAAATCATAACCTGATTCAATAGCAGATACGAGATAGGATGAATCATAAAATGTAATTCCATCCTCTATTGAGAGTTTAAGTACAGAATCTGGTGATGGCTTTATCTGCTCCATCGAATCAATTAATTCAAATATAACATTACCCAATTCCATTGCCTCTTTCTTGGAAATTTCATTTCGAATTTTATAGCTTTTCCACAGAACATTACCTATCTCGTATCTGGCGAGCTGATTCGTTGCCCCGGCAATAAGTTCATTATACTTGCCTCTCTGAAATAGGTTAAAAATTGCGGAGGCATCAAGCAGATTCATCTTTCCCTATCCTCCCTGATGTCTGAAACTATTTCATCCATATTCAATTTTGATATAACTGGCATTACACTCTTCATTTTCTCTATTAAGGCTTTATTATGCGCTTTTCTTATTTCATCCCTTATTGCCTTTCTGATAATTTCTGTTGGATTTAATCCTAATTTCTTTAATTCTTCCCTTTCCTCCTCTGAGATCTTTGCGGATACCGTGGTATACATTTTCATACTACATAATATTTTATATCTATATTAAAATTATGTATTACTATATGTAATCTAAAATAAACTACAAAGAGAGAATCATTATATAGGGAATCTTTGCATTCACTTGGTATTAGCTTAAAACTTTAATGAAATCTCTACTTAAACATTCTAACTATAAATGAACTTATTATTAGTAACAGCATCACAGGGAATGTATTATTTTCTATATAAGTTTGAAATAAATTCAATAGATTGCTGATAAAAGTTAGAAGCGAATCATCTTATTTGTTGATAGCATAAAAATCTGGATTCAAAAATATTATATAGTATCCTATGTATTAAAATATAAATAGTTATATGCCAAATATAGATGATTAATAGTGATAAAATCGGAAATCACAACAATTCGGATTGAAAGATCGGTTTTAAACGAACTTAAAAAAATTAAGAGATATCCTCGGGAGACTTATAGTGAAACCATTCTTAATCTCATAAAAAATGCAGAAGAAGCAAAGGAGTTGGGAATATTCCTACAAAAAGCTCAGAAGGAGAGGATGAAAAAGCTCTGGGAGGAAGGTGATTACTCAGGGTGGGAACGTGCCTGATCCAGGTGATGTAGTAATAACAAGGGTTAAATTTACAAATCAACATACCAAAAAGAAAGCCACTGAACCTGTGATGTGGATGAATTTCTGGAAATAAAGTAATAAATAATATTTATATAATTGTATTTTATATTGCATTTAACAGGGGGAATAATAGAAGCACTTAAAAATAACGCTTCAACCCTTATAATAATACCTGTGGGGTGCTTAAGGGAATTTACGCCTGTGGAGATGAATGCCAATACCCTGGAAGGAAATATAAGTCCGCATGTAAAGGCAAGTATAGTCCATGAATCAGGAAGACTCTATGCATTGGCATGAGGTGGCTCACATTTATGGTAAAAGGAATAATATTTGATCTTGATGGAACAATATGGAATTCAATAGATTATCGGGTAGAGGCATGGAAAAGGGCATTCAAGGATTATAATATTGATTCAGACCCAGAGGTAATCAAGCTGATGATCGGTTATCCCGGCTCAATGCTAATAAAAAAAATGAATGCGGTCAATCCCGAAATTGAGATGCGTGAGGAAAAATATTTTTATGAAAATATAGGCAATGTAAGATTTTTTAGTGATGTTGAAGACACATTTAGCATTTTAAAATCCAATAATATAAAAATAGCAGTTGTAACATCATCCAGAAGGAAATTAATAGATAAACTCAATTTAAGCGTTGATGCCATAATTACAATGGATGATGTCAAAAATGGGAAGCCCAGCACGGAACCATATTTAAAGGCCATAAATCTAATGGGAATAGAACCTGAGGATACCGTGGTTGTTGGTGATATAGACAATGATTTAATTCCTGCCAAAAATTTGCACTGCATTTCCGTCCTGGTCACACATGGGAATAAAAAGGAATCAGACCACAAGGATTATGAAATAGAGAATATTAAAGAAATTATACAAATAATGAAGAATATAAAATGGCTTTAAGGTTCAATTTTTTATAATTTTATAATATATGCCTGGAATATATATCGCATAGTTTTGTTAACAGAATTGCCATATTTCATATATTAAATATTTCATTGAAAAACTGTTTATTAATGAATTATTTATATAATAAAATAAAATTATTTTTAATTCCCTTTATAATCCGGTTTTCTTTTTTCAAGAAAAGCCTTTACTCCTTCCTTTAAATCATTACCTGCATATAGCATGCCCATTGATAACGATTCCTCATCGAAGTTTATTTTCGAAGTATTATATATTAATCTCTTTGCAACATAGGCAGAGGCCGGCGATATTTTTTCTGATAAATCTGTGGCAAATTTTAAAGTTTCCTCATCAATATTATCAAATAGCCTTGTTACTATTCCATATTCATGGGCTTTTTCACCATTAATCCTATCGGCGGTTAATATCAAGTCCATCGCCCTTGATGCACCTATTAAATTTGGCAATCTCTGGCTTCCACCATATCCGGGTATTAATCCCAGGCTGGTTTCAGGGAATCCTATTGTTATATTTTTATCGGATACACGTATATCGCATGCCAGTGCAAGTTCAAAGCCACCGCCAAGAACGTAGCCTTTTAACTCTGCTATGAAAATTTTATTAATCCTCGTTATTCTATCAAATATATCTTCCCCGCGCTTTGATATTTTCATGAAGTTATAAGGGTTGCTGACAAACTGTGATAAATCAGCTCCGGCAGAAAATGCTTTTTCATTTCCCTTTATAATTATAACATGTACATCATTATCATTCTCTATAATGTTTAACTGTTTCTCTATTTCTGTTAAAAGTTCCATGCTCATTAAATTGTTTTTCCCATTATTCAGTGTTATTATTCCTACTTTGCCATTAACCTCGTATTTTATCAAATCGCTTTTTTGTTCTTTAACTTCAGGCTTTTTATTTAATATTTCCCTCAATTTATGATCTTTTATCGTTTTTGACGGCAGAAATACATCAATTTTATACTCGTCATATAATTTATTTAATGTTTCAAGAATTTCATCATTGCTTAACCCATTTGCAACCGTAATAGGCCCAAATGGCCTGTTTAATCCATATTTAACCCCGGTTTCAATATCCTCTGGCGATGCAACACCGTCCTCGAGCAATTTTGTAGCCTCATTGACTTCCAAATAAAGCGCATCCATTAAGCTTATTTTGTCGCTTTCATTAGCCTCCGGAATTATGGCCTTTCCATTTTCCCATTTATATATTCCAGAACCTGTTTTCATGCCAAGCTCCTTTGATTTAATAAATGAATCAAGGGCATTGCATTTTCCATAGTCCGGGGATAATTCCTTTGCGTAATATTTTAATGAATCAACCACTGTATCTATTCCAACGTAATCGAATAACTGGTATGGCCCCATAGGCAATCCCTGTGATTTGAAATATTTATCTATCTCTTCCGGCTTTGCCACCTTTTTCTGGTATGCTATGCATAATAACAGTGATTCCGGTGCAGATATCCTGTTAACAACGAATCCAGCTTCGTCCTTTAAAACTTTTATGGGTTTTTTGCCTAATTTTACTGCAAGGTCATATATTTCATCCACATATTTGTTCAAAGTTTTATCCCCCTTTATTACCTCAACAAGCTTCATCAGAACCGGAGGATTAAAAAAGTGCATTCCTATTAACCTTTCAGGCTTCAATATTTCCGATGCCATTTCCGTTATTCTTATGTTTGAGGTGTTGGATGCTATTATATTGTCTGTGTTTTCAGATATTTCCTTTAAAACTTTTACCTTTATTTCATATATTTCGGGCACAACCTCTACCGTTAGGTCCGCATTCTTTACTGCATCCCTGATATTATTAAAATAATTTATATTTTTCAATACTTCATTTTTCTTATTTTCATCAATTTTTTTTGATGCTATTAATTTATTTAAACTCTCATTTATTCCCTTCTTTGCTTTTTCTATTACTTCGGGATAAAAATCTTCCAGGTTTACATTAAAGCCGTTCAATGCAAAAACTTCGGCTATTCCGTGCCCCATTACACCGGCCCCTACTATGGTAACGTTTTTAATCATGCTCATGTATATTTTAGGTCTTTAAATTCTTTTTGATATGGAAGTTATGGCTATAAAAATGGTACTTTTGCCTATCATACGTACGGATAATAAGTTTTATAAGTTAAATCAATATCCAATAGTATGACGAATTATGACCTTACAATAAACAACCTGCTGGAAAGTGCTGTGAAATTTAACGGGGACCAGCAGATTGTATATAATAATAAAAGCATTAGCTATGATGAGTTTTATAAAAATGCCAATAATTTTGCAAAAAATCTTTTAAAAATAGGTGTAAAAAAAGGTGATAGAATAGCAATACTTGATTACGACACAATAAATTATATGTACTGCTATTATTCAATCCCGATGATCGGTGCAACAATGCATATGGTAAATATAAGATACCCTCCAGAAGTATTATATTATACAATAGAGAACTCGGAGGATAAATACATAATAGTAAATTCCGTATTTATGCCGCTGATTGCAAAATATAAGGACATGTTTTCATTTATAAAGGGATTTATTATATATTCAGAAGATATGGATGAGGATAATGACTATGGATTAAGCAATGTTTATTATACACATAACATGTTTGGCAATGCCGATTATGAAATAGAAAAACCTGACGAAAATGCAATGGCAACGTTATTCTACACATCGGGCACAACCGGTTTGCCCAAGGGTGTATACTATTCCCACAGGCAGCTTGTATTGCATGCTTTGGCATCATCATCGGCATTATCCGATGAACCTATAAATTTAAAGAGGACTGATACCATGATGCCTCTGGTTCCAATGTTTCATGTACACGCATGGGGCATACCATATTTTTCAATAATGAAGGGCATGCGATATGTATTGCCCGGGAAATATGACTGGCCGAATATACTAAAAACCATGGAGGAAGAAAAAGTTACCATTTCCGCCATGGTGCCGTCAATATTATATATGTTATTATCGGATAAAAACGGCCCGGAAATTCTGGGCAAATTGAAATTAAGGGCAACCATAGGCGGTGCGGCCTTAAATGCGGGCCTTGCAGATAGGGCAGAATCATTGGGTTTATCCCTGGTAACAGGATATGGCATGTCTGAAACCGGGCCTATACTAACACTGGCCACATATAATAATTATGTAATGAAAATGGATGACATGGCAAAAAGGATATACAAAAGAAAAACCGGAATAACAATACCCATGGTTAATTTAAGGGTTGTCAGGGATAACCATGACGTAAAAAAGGATGATACTGAGATAGGAGAAATTATTGTAAGGGCGCCATGGCTAACGGAAGGCTATATAAAAGACCCTGAAAAAACTAAAAAATTATGGAGGGACGGCTGGTTGCACACCGGCGACCTGGCAACAATGGATAAGTACAATTATATAAAAATTGTTGACAGGGAAAACGATGCAATTAAATCGGGCGGCGAATTCATACCATCAATGGTTTTAGAGGATTTATTAAGCACAGTTGACGGTGTTGAGGAAGTTGCTGTTGTTGCCAGAAAGGATGAAAAATGGGGAGAAAGGCCCGTGGCATTCATAAAGGGAAAAGCCAGGGAAGAAGATATAAGGAAGAAAATGGATGAATACGTTGATACCGGCAGGATAGCAAAGTTCTGGCTTCCTGATGAGTATAAACATGTTAATGAATTTGAGAAAACAGGGACAGGTAAAATAGATAAAAAAGTATTGAAAGAAAGATTAGGTGATTAAAATGGAAGAAACATATATAGTATATTATAAGAGGGTTCCATTTTCAAGGGCAAGGCCCAGGGACCCGGAGAAGGATGCATACAATGATTTGAGGATGGATAAATTGTTATCAGATTTGATAAGGAAATCGGTTAAGGATACTGAAATAAATCCATCGGAAATAGACGATGTCATTACAGGATGCGCCCTTCAGGCAGGAGAAAACTGGACATATGGCGGCAAGCACCCTGCCCTTATGGCAGAGCTTCCCGTGAGTGTGCCTGCAATGTCCATGGACCGTGCATGCTCATCATCACTGAATGCAATTTCAATAGGTTCAATGGAAATTATGCTAAATAAGGCTGGGATAATCCTTGCAGGTGGCATGGAGCATATGACCCACGTTCCATTAGGGATAGATGACCCTTATATAAAGCCGGATATGGAATTAATAGTAAATCCGAAATATTCAAAATATAATATGAATTTATCATACAATATGGGGTTAACCGCAGAAAAACTGGCAGCATTAAAGCACATAACAAGGGATGAGATGGATAAATATTCATATAATTCGCATATCAGGGCAGCAAAGGCATACGATGATGGCTTTATGAAAGACGAAATCATGCCTGTTACTGTAAATGGGAATACAATAGAATCTGATCTGGGAATAAGGAGAAATGTTTCACTGGAGCAGATAGAGTCATTGAAGCCCGCATTTAAGGAGGACGGGATAATAACAGCGGGCAATTCATCATCATTAAATGATGGCGCTTCACTGGTAATGTTAATGTCCGGTTCCAAAGTAAGGGAATATGGTTTAAAGCCAATGGCAAAAATCGTTGACTTTGCCGCTGCAGGCGTTGATCCAACAATAATGGGCGAAGGGCCTGTGCCGGCTACAGAAAAGGTATTGGAGAGAAATAATTTAAAGGCAGGCGATATAGATTACTGGGAAATCAATGAGGCATTTGCAGTTGTTGTTTTAAATGCGGTCAAGGCGTTTAATTTGGATCTGGACAGGGTCAACATACACGGCGGCGGCATATCTATAGGCCATCCCTTAGGCGCCACCGGGGCAAGGCTGGCAGGCACATTGGCAAGAACATTAAATGACAGGAAGAAGGACCTTGGAATAGCAACATTATGTGTCGGCGGCGGCCAGGGCTATTCAATGCTTATTGAGAGGGCTTAAAATGTTTGAGGAATACAATGATTATAGAAAAACTATAAGGGATTTCGCCTTAAAGGAATTTACGGATGGGGTGGCAGCAAAATACGACCGGGATGAAGAATACCCTGATGATTTAAGGAAAAAATCATTATCGCTGGGGATCATTGATATGCAGAATCCAGCTAAAATATTGATAGCAATAGAGGAACTGTGCAGGATTGATGCAGGTTTGGGCATATCGGTTACAACGCCATATTTCGGGGCAGAGGTTTTGATGCTATTCGGCAATGATGAGCAGAGAGAATTCCTAAACGATGTTTATTCCGGGAAATATATACTGGGCCTGGGTGTTACAGAGCCATCAGGAGGCAGTGATGTTGCACATATAAAAACAACAGCAACAAAAAAGGGGGACAAATATATATTAAACGGTTCCAAGATGTTCATAACAAACGGCGCAATTGCAGATTATCTGGTTGTTCTGGCAAGGACTTCCAATGAAGAAAAGCCACACCATGGCCTAAGCACATTTTTATTGAATACAAAACTAAACGGATTCAAGGCAAATAAGCTGGAAGGGAAATTGGGGGTAAGGGCAACAAATACTGCAGAATTAACATTCAATAATATAGAATTAAGCAAGGATGATTTAATCGGAGAGGAAGGCAAGGGATTTTACTATATAATGACATTTTTCAACATCAGCAGGATATATGTTGCAGCACAGGCACTGGGCATAGCTGAAGGTGCATTTGATAAAATATTGAACTATGTCAAATCAAATGAAATAAAGGATGAAAATACAATGTTCGGAATAGCGGATATATCTACAAGGATAGAGGCATCCAAAGAATTAACATACAATGCGGCATCATATTTATTTAAATTTGAGCCGAGGCCCCAGCTTACAAGCATGGCAAAGGCCTATGCAGGCGAAACTGCCGTTTATTCATCCGAAAAGGCAATGGAAATTTTAGGTGTAAATTCATTAAATGAAAATGTTGAAAGAATATTCAGGAATGCAAAGATTATGGAAATATGGGAAGGCACAAGCGACGTTGAGAAGTTGATAATATCAAGATTCATATTAAAAGGTGAGTAATTTGGATGAGGAAAACAATATATTAATTGATACAGTAAGGGAGTTCTGTGAAAAAAATATTGATGAGAAAAAAATAGAGGAAGAAAAAATAGGAAAAAACATGAATTCTCTTCTGGCATCACAGGGATTTTTGGGTGCAAAAATTGGAGATAAATACGGTGGTTCAGCTCTGGATGATACATCATACCATATAATTTTGGAGGAAATATCAAAGTATTCGCCATCCATTGCAATGAAAATTTTCATGATCAATTCATTATATATGCCGGCAGTGATAAATACAGAATATGAATCAATTTTATCTGACGTTTCATCGGGGAAGGTTAACGTTTCCGTTGATTTTATGAATGATAAGTACAGCCTTGATTATAATAGCAATGTAAGCGGCATTATTAAAAATATATTAAACCCTGATTCGAAAAATATAGTTTTGTTTGATAAAAAAACCATTATTGCAGAATCCCCATTTAAAATAAATGAAAAGGATTTCATGGGATTCAAGGGTTTAAAATTCGGGGACATTGAATTGGATAATAAATATAATGTGGTGGATGATAAAAACAGGAAGGAGGATATAATATTGAATTCATACAATGATTTATCTGCAATTGCCCTGGGGATAATATCAGGTGCAATAAATAAGGCCATGGAATATTCAAAGGTAAGGACAACGTTCGGTGCGTATTTAAAAAATTATGAACCATTAGCATTTAAATTATCAGAGATGCATTCAAAGGAAAATATACTCAGGTCAATACTTTACAATAATCTGGATAAATATTACACATTCAACTTTGCAATGGATTCAATAGTTGAAATAGCAAGATTTTCTGTAAACATCCACGGTGGCTACGGTTATTTTAAAGACTTTGGCGTTGAAAAATTCTACAGGGATGCGGTAATATTGAAATCCATATTCTACGGAAATGAACAGTTAAGGCAATTATCAAACCATGTTTATTCAGAAAAACTGAACTTCATATAAATTATTCATTATTATATACATCTTCAAGGTCTTTATATAATATATTTACAATATTTTTCCAGTCGTAATTTTTGCTTATATATTCATGGATTTTTATTTTATTTTCATAAATATTTGCATATTCGAGTTTTTTATCAATATTTTTTAATGCATTTTTTATGCTATCAATGTCAGGATTAATATACTCCAGATATTCCATTTTTTCAAAATAATCAAATCTGGGCTTCATATTGCTGGACGTTATAACATACAATCCTGATGATAGGGCCTCCAGTATTGCCAGCCCGAAATTCTCAAGCACCGATGGAAAAATAAAAACATCTGAATTTTTATAGATTTCCGTTAATTTATCTATATCTATATTTTTATAGTAATGTATATTTTTATTATTTTCCATCATATATTCCATGGTCCCCGATCCAACCACCGTTAAATCATAGTTATCATTCAGTTCATTAAATAATTCTATGATCATGTCTATGCCCTTGGATTTTTCAAGCCTTCCAACAAACAATAATTTAATTTTGCTGTTTTTAACATTTTCCGGGACAAATTTACCGGAGTCAACACCATTGGGCACGCAGAAATATTTTCCATAGGATGAAATATACCTATCATAATAGCAATTAATTATATGGAAATAACTTATTTTTTTAAATATTACCTTTTTCAGCATTAGTTTTGATAATATTTTATTAAATACATTTAATCCGGTATAATTGAATGGCAGATTGCCATGTTCGCTCCATATTATTATTTTAGGCCTTTTAAATAAAAAATATAAATCATTGTTTGTTAAATAAATTATATCTGAATTTTTTTCAATATAAATTATTTTTTTTAGATTTCTTATCCTATCTATTTCCAATAATAATGGAGACATAATCCTTATAAGAAAATTTTTGGCTCCTGAAGTTTTTAATATATAATTACAGTAAATTGAGTTTATTACTATTTTATTGTAATCATCATTTTTATTATCATTTTTACCTTCAAGCACTGTAACATCAAAATTTTCAGTTTTATAATCAACATATTTCTTTACAGTTTTTTCAATACCACCGTTGAAATGAATATTTGCAGGTATAACAAATGTTATTTTTATCATATAAACCTATTTAATTATTTTTCCCTCAAAAACATATAATTCTGAATTAATATAACAGTTTCTATTTAATCCTGCCTTTAAACACGTTTCCTCCAAAAATTCTTTTTTTGTAAGGTTATATTCTACTGCCACCTGTGGCAATAAAATTCCGGAATAAATGCTATTTTTAATGTATAATCCATGTTTCCCCAGTGTAATATCATCTATTTTTTTATAGTCAAATTTTTTCATCCCACCTAAAATGGTTATTTCTATTTCTATTTTATCAATTTCTTCCTTTTTTAATGGCATGAATCTTGGGTCATTGAATGACGCTTCCACTGCAGAGCTTTCAACAGCTTTATATAATTCCATAACGGGATAGGGGTAGCCAATGCAGCCCCTCAATGAATTGTTTTCATTTATTGTTACAAATGCACCGTATCTTTTCTTTAACTTTTCAGGTATAATTATTTCATCATATTTTATATTAAATTTATTTTTGATTGCATTTTTTGCAATTCCTATAAGTATTTTTCTGTCATTATCATTAATTGAGTCAAGAAAATCATCCATTAATGTATTCATGTTTATATATAATGAATTTTAGAATTTAAACATTTATATAACTTTTAAATAAATAATAGTAATTTCCAGCTATGGAAAATGTTAGGGAGCCATATGTGGCAGGTGCATTTTATCCCGATGATGAGGAATCCTTATTATCAGTGATAGGGCCCTATATTGAAAATAAGCCGGAAGATTTTGACTATAAAAAAATAATAGGTGTTATAGTTCCGCATGCCGGATATGCATATTCAGGCAAAACTGCCGGCTATGCATATAATATTATAAAGCATTACAGCAAAAAAAGATTTTTGATAATAGGTCCAAATCATTACGGATATCCATTCTATCCTGCAATTTATCCTGACGGTTTCTGGAATACACCACTGGGTAATGCCCCTATTGACAGTTCATTTTCAGACAAACTAATTACAAAATCAGATATCATAAAGGATGACAAGGAAGCCCATTCAATTGAGCATTCCATTGAAGTTCAAATACCGTTTCTGCAATACCTTTTTAATAATAATTTTAAATTTACGCCTATAATCCTTGGGAAACAGAATATAGGCATTGCGAGGGATTTATCAGAAACCGTATTATCGATAAATGATAAGCCATTCATAATTATAAGTTCCGATATGAATCATTATTTGCCTGCCAATAGAAATGATGAAAATGATAATATATTAATAAACGACATAATAAATCTGAAGGTAACCAAATTCTATGAGGATATAGAAAAGTACCATATAACAGCATGTGGCTATGGGGCAATAGCAACATTAATGTTAATAACAAAAAATATGAAGGGCAAAATCAGGCTTTTGAACCATAGCAATTCAGGCGATGCCAACAATGATTATAAAAGGGTAGTAGGCTACTCTTCAATGGTTGCATATATTGAATAAATTTATATATTATTTTATGCATTAATATATTATGCTTTATAGTGTTGAGGGCAATAAAATAAGGTGTACTGCATGTTACCGTTATTGCCTGTTATCCGGCAACCAAAGGGGATTCTGCGGCGTCAGGTCAAATAAAAATAATAAATTGGTTTTGGATGTCTATAATGTGCCCTATGGATTCAATATAGACCCTATAGAAAAAAAACCTGTACTGCACATATATCCCGGCTCAAGGATACTATCATTTGGCACGGCAGGATGCAATTTTGCCTGTAAATACTGCCAGAACTATGACATGAGCCAGAGAAAAACAGTTGAAGGATCATATTTCTCACCGGAGGATGTAATAGACCTGGCTTTAAAATACAATGTTGATGGCATAGCATACACATACAATGAACCAACAATATTCATGGAATACGCACACGACATAGGAGTACTGGCAAGGAAACATGGCCTGATTAACATATTTGTTACAAACGGCTATGAAACATCAGAATCAATGGAATGCGCATCGGAATTTTTGGATGCAATGACCATCGATTTCAAGGGCAATGCAAATAATAATTTTTATAACAAATACATATCTGTTTTAACGGCAGATAAAATATATGAAAATTTTGAACGCGCAAAGAAATATAATATACACACTGAAATAACGGATTTGGTAATACCCGGGATAGGCGATAACCTGGAGGATGCAAAAAAAATGGTATTAAAAATAAAAGATATTTTAGGGGAATATACTCCAATAAGTTTTTTAAGGTACCATCCTGATTATAAATTGGATATATATCCAACGCCATTTGAAACATTAAAAAAGCATTATGATTTGGCCAGGGATTTGGGAATGAAATATGTATACATAGGCAATGTGCCTGAGGAAAATTATGAGAATACTTACTGCCCTGAATGCAATTCATTATTAATAAAAAGGCATGGTTTCGTATCAAAAATTGTTAATCTGGATGGCAACGGAAAATGCAAAAAATGCGGATTTAATGCGGGCATAAAATTAAAAAATAGGATAATTAATTGTATATAAAATTTTTAAAATTTAATGGCATATTTACTTCAGTTATATTTTTTTTGCAGCTGTTTTTATTAATTTTATATTCTTTCATGAATTCATTGCTTATATAATAAACCAGGGTAAAATCCAGCTTTATTTCATTTTCGTTTAAATTATTCATCCTATCAAAAAGGTAGTCGCATGATATTTTTGTTACCAAATATTTTGATATTTCTTTTCTCATTAAAACATAAATCATTTATATCATCTATACAATTCCGGCCTTCTCTGGTTTAACAATGGCATAATCTTCCTTACATTTTTTATTCTTTCACCATCAATTGTTGAATATATAATATTTTCACTTTCAGAGCACCTGTTTATTATTATTCCTATAGGGTCTACAAATGAGGTTATGCCTGTAAAGCCATCGCCTATTAAATTTGAGGTCCCGATAAAAATTGTATTCTCAAGTGCCCGCACAGAAATCAGTGATAGCCACTGCTCCTCCTTTACAGGCCCGGAAAACCAGCCCGATATTATTACAACTGCATCCGCATTATTCAACGAATAACTCCTGAACACCTCCGGGAATCTTACATCATAGCATATAAGCATTCCGAGATTTATATCATTTATTTTAAAAATGTTAAATGGGCCATTGCCATAATTGTAAATATCGGACTCCTTATAATCAAAGGCATCATATAAATGCGTTTTTCTGTAATAATTTGATAATTCACCATTTTTATTTATATAGATAGATGTGTCATAATAATTATTTCCATTTTTTTCATTTATTCCGGTTATTATATTTATATTGTTATCTGCTGCAATTTTTTTCACATTGTTTATATAATCTCCGTCCAGAGTTTCAGATCCATTAACAATGTCATTTTTATTATTTGAATAAAACATGTAATATTCGGGGAATACAATTAAATCGGAATTGTTTTTTGATGCAATGCCTGAATAATATTCTATATTTTTTAAACTAATATTTTTATCATGCACCGGCTTTAATTGCGTTAATGCAACCTTTATCATTATTAATGCATTATAATAATTAATAAAAACCTTATCATTTATTTTGATAAATTTATATAATAAATTATAATACTAACATATGGAAACATTAAGAATAGGGGCGCTTGCAGATTCCGGGGATTTATATCCGTTTATTCCGTTAATTGAGGGAAAAATTAAATCTCCAGATTTTGACCTGGAGTTTGAATATATACCGACTGTCCAGGATGTAAATGATAAAGTGGTCAAAAAGGAGGTTGATGTCTCGGTTCCATCCGCTGCATTATACCCATATATACAGAAAGACTACTATATATTATCATCGGCGGTTGCATCCGCAGTTGATGGAATTACGGGAATGCCGGTTTTATCACTTAACGATATGTCTTTGGATGATGTGAGGGATTCAAAAATAATAGTTCACGGATTGAATACAACAGCATTTAATTTATATAAGCTATTAATAGGAAAATATAAGAAATTAATTGTTGTGCACAGGGTTTTGGATGAGGTTAATGCAATGGTAAATGAAGATGCCGTTATGGTTGCAGTTCATGAATTAAAGGCCATGTATGCTTTAAAGGAAATGGGTATAGTGCCTAAAAAGGTCATAAGCATGTGGGATATGTGGAAGGAATTATCCGGCAATAAGCCCATGCCTATGGGTACAGTTGTTATAAATTCTGAAATTGGGGAAGAAAACGCGGTTAAATTTAAGGAACTTTATAATAGGAGCAAAAAATATGCCGAGGAGCATATGGATGAAATATTGCCAATAGATATAAAATTGATGAGGGAAATACAGAATGCCGATATTCCTGAAGACATAATAAGGGGAACAATAGATACCGATGTCCAGGAATATAATGTAAACCTCAACGATGTAAAATCCGGCTTAAGATTTTTTTATGACACAATGCAGAAAAATAATCTTTTGCCCGGTGTAAAGGAAATAAGGTTTATTTAAATACAAGTATAAAAACTTTTATTTAAAGAATTTCATAACCATTCCATTTTTAATTTATTATATAAAAATTATTTTTATTTTTCCCATTTATTCATATTAATGAGGGAAAACTATATATATAAACATATATTTAATAATATTGATAAGAATGTCAGTATTAGGAGAAAAAACAGAACAGGGATTAAAAGAGTTGTTGACGGCAAATGCAGAAGACCACATGAGATTAAAAGCGGCAGCAGAATATTTTGAGAAAATGGGAAACAAGGAAACTGCAAAGGATTTAATGGACAAGGCAAATGTAGAGCAGGGCCATTTCAATGCAATATTCTCAACATTAGTGAAATATGAAGGATTAAACGCGTTTGTAAAGGACATGGCAAAGGAAGAATCAGAACAGCACGTATCAGAATACACAAATGTTGCAATGGCAGCAAAAGCAGAAGGCCATGATGACATAGAAGCAATGCTATGCGCATTCTCAGAACAGGAAAA
>JAJZZM010000001.1:0-104863 GCA_021797555.1 Thermoplasmata archaeon | reverse complement strand
TAAAGGACATGGCAAAGGAAGAATCAGAACAGCACGTATCAGAATACACAAATGTTGCAATGGCAGCAAAAGCAGAAGGCCATGATGACATAGAAGCAATGCTATGCGCATTCTCAGAACAGGAAAAGGGAATAGCCGAAGCATTAAACAGGGCAGGAATGCAGAAAGTAATAAAGGACATGGCAAAGGAAGAATCAGAACAGCACGTATCAGAATACACAAATGTTGCAATGGCAGCAAAAGCAGAAGGCCATGATGACATAGAAGCAATGCTATGCGCATTCTCAGAACAGGAAAAGGGAATAGCCGAAGCATTAAACAAAAGCAAAACTGCATTCTAATTTAATTATATTTTTTTTATTTTTAATCCACTTTAGTTTTTCATAGATGTTTTATATATTTATTTATATCATTGTATCGCTTCTGCCACTGGAAGATTTTATATTTTTCTGCTAATAATGGAAACAGGGAAAATGCCACTTTTAATTTTATTTATAAATTCCATTGTTGTTTCATTTATATCACATGTTAAATTATTCAAATCAAAGTATTTTATGTCCAATGCATCAGAACCTGACCTTATTTCTCCTGATATTATGCTGCATTCATAATCAAGTATTACATAATGGAAATTATCATTTACAACCTCTATAATCCCAAGCAATTTTCCTTTTTTTATATCAAGGGATGTTTCTTCTTTCATCTCCCTTTTTAACCCTTCTTCCAGGGTTTCATTTAATTCCAATTTGCCGCCGGGTATTGCCCATTTATTTTTATCCGGTTCATCGCGCCTTTTTGCAAGCAATATTTTATTATTTATTATTATTACGCCTCCAATAGCAATCTTGGGTTTTCTTATCATATATGATTATTTCCTTAAAATATTTATTTTATCCCATAAATTTTCTGATCAATCCCATTTCATATATGTAATTTTTAACATCATCGAATTTTTTATCCTTAAATGCCAATAATAAAAGGGTTGAAAATAATATATGCTTGTCCGTATTATATGAATTATCAGTTGGGACACCTATATTATTCTCAACATATTTCATATCGTCCCTTATCATATTTATTATATCTCCATCAATATGCCATATATCCTTTAATAATCTCAATGAATCGTAATTAAAATATTTTGTACTGTTTTTTATGTCATAATCCATATTTTTATATAATCTTCCTATTAATGATATTTCCTGTTCGGACATGTCATTTAATGATGCCAGCCCCAAAATCTCAGGAGGTATGCCCATTGAATACAGGGCTGCAACAAATGAAATTGCCCTGGGGAGTTTTGCAGTCCCGGTCTGCCTTGAATATCCAAACAAACCTATGTGCAGTTTTCTCGCCCTTCTTTTTGGCAGATATACGGTTATATCATTTATTGCACTTGCAAGTGATTCAATAATCTTCTGGAATCTTATTGAATATTTATTTATTATATTTTTAATTGAATCCTCCTCATAGCCATCCAATTCAACATAATCCGATGGTTCATGCTTATTTATACAATCAACCGCCCTTTTTACAGCATTATTGTCATAGTCGTATCTAAAGGCCGATTGTATTGTATATGTATAATATGAATTGTATTCATTCAATGCATTTTCAATATTCAACGGGCCGAGATTTCCCCTGAATGGAGAAGAACCGGCTCCAAGCATTGGATACATTTTTATGTTTAAATCCTCCTCCAATTTTTTTATTTTAAACGATGCGTATTTTGCCAATAATGTTGCCGGCAACATGCCATAATTCATTGCCGGGTCAGACCTTGCTATGAATATTCTCATATGGTCCGGTTTCATGTATTTACAGTACGTTTCTATTATATCATGTATATTATATATTGAGTCCTTGTCCTCTATTAACGGTATCAAATTTATTTTTTTGGGCAGAACCTCGCCGGTTACATCCCTTAAATAAACATCATCGTATAAATTTATATTTTCATCCCTTACTATGGCTTTTTCATAATATTTCACTATATTCAGCATGCTCCTGTAATCCGTTGTAAATGGCAATATTACCTCGAATATCGGGGCTATATTCTTATTATATATCCTGTTTGCAACATCGTAATTTAACGGTATGCTGTTTAATGTTTCATTCAATATCTTTCTTTCCGCCCCTTCGATTAATGGATTCGGAACCCTATAGGTTAAAAATAGGTTTTTCCCCAGTACATTGTCATTGAAAAAATTATTGTCCTTTGCAAATAATTTCCTTATAACATGGGTATCAACATCCTTGCCCTCGGCATCCCACATAACCTCTTTTATGCCAAGATTTTTAAATGAAATAAATGCCTCCTCAATCTCATCATCGTTTTTTATAACAGACCTGTTGTTTGACCATTCAGGCATCCTTGCATTATCTGGGTGCTGTGTTGACATTGTTTTTGGAATCATGTTATGTTATTACATAATAATATATATAAAAAATGCAAAAATTATGGAATAAATGCCATAATATTATATGGATCTTAACCAGGTGGAAGATAATGCAATATATTTGCTGTGAATTCAAATAGCTCTTTCATTATCTGTATATAGTAATTATATGTTAAACAAAGCCAAAGAGACATAAATAATTCATATTAAATATAATTATTTTTGTAAATTCAGTATGTATTTAATGTGCCTTCAAATTAAATATTGTAATTGGTATAAAATTTAAAAATCCATTTTTAAAATATTTTTAAATTTTTAATATTATTAAGTGTTAAATTTCTAAGCAAAGGACGTGTACATTTTTTTGCGTAAATATAAACATATCGAATATAGAAGATATAATAGAACAGACAATAAAAGAGAAGCTTGAAAAATTAATGAAGATAGAACAGGATCAGTATTTGGAAGAGAATACAGGTATAAAGAAGACCATTACAAAAGGAATTTAAAAACAAAATATTTTGAATTAAGGGAATTAAAGGCGCCAAGGAAGGAATAATAAATTCCACAGTGCAGTAATTGAGGCAAATAAAACAGTGGACCTTGAGGAGCTTATAGTATCATTACACCCAAATGGAGTATAAACCAGTAGAATGTCAGAGATATTAAAGGATATATTCAATAATAATTATTCTCCATCATCTGCATCGAGAATAACAAATATAACACTGGAAGAAGTAAATAAATTTGTTAATAGAAAGCCTGATAATAGGTACATAGCTGTAATGCTTGATGGATTACTCTTCTACTTAAGAATGGAAACTGTTGATAAGGAACCGGTAATATTTACATTAGTTATTAAAGAATCATAAAGATAAAAATTTATTTTCTCCTTCTTATGAACATAAATGCTCCACCTATCATAGTAATGACAGCAGCTGCACCTATTATTTCATATAATTCTGTATTAGATAATATTGAAGTTTTGTTTGATTTAAATGTAATTTCCTTTGTTATGTTGTTTCCATTCAATGTTATTGTTCCAGATGATGGCGATAATATGTATCCTGATGGAGCATTTACTTTATATGTGTATGTTCCATTTGGTTCATTGAATACTATTATATTGGATGTTGATGATTTCATTGTACCGTTTAATTTTACAAACCATTGCATATCTGATGGGAGGTCTTTAGTAATAAAAGAGATTTTGTACTCTTTGGTTAAAGAAAATGATGTTGAATTTGAAGACACAATATATTTAACATTAGAACCTGGAGCCAGGGTACCCATAAGATCTTCTTTATCATTCCCAACAGAAACAGTTATATTATACTGCAAAGATGATATTACACTAGGGTTATATATTTCAAGTGTTGATATTCCGTTTGATGGTAAAGAGAATGCATAACCGGAATTTGTGAAAGATGAATGGCTGTATCTACTTCCCACCCAGGTTCCATCCCATCCTGTATCACCGTTCTTATTCAAAATTTCCACATCTGGTAGTGACCCTCCTGGATCCGTGACGCAATAATTGATTGAGTTTTGGTAATTTTTAATCTCGTACTGTGTTGTTAAATCACCTACAACAGCAGCTCCAATAACTGCACCGATGTCGAATCCAAGGTCAAAGATTTTCCACGCCGGAAATATATTATCAATATTTTCGCTTAGTGTTGAAGATAAGGAACCCAATGATTCCAATTCTTCTGGTGAATCTTTCACATACGATTTCAGGAGTGAGTATAAAATATGCGGTATGGCAGGTATTATATCTTCAAGAAATCCAGTAAATGAAGATACTATTGCAGCTTCTATATTCACAGAAGACCCTGTAAATATATTGAGTGAATTGACAGCTGTTGCATGAGCTACCTGCAATACCAGGTCATCAACGAGAGCTTCTATTATTGTGGTACTCAGACTACCCAGTACTGATAAGGCGCTAATAACACCAATAGCAGAAAGAACAATTTGAACTATGTCCCCAATAATTGCATACACTGCACCAGGATTGAGGGTTACATCAAATGTGAAACCCAACAATTGTGTTATTGAATTTATGCTTCCAGGTAATGGTAACTCACGAAGGCAGGCAGATGTCCCTGGTTGTAAGACATCAATCATATTATTATCATTTCCAGCCTTATCACTTATGTTTACGCCCCAATATGGATAAGAAACTCCTATAATATCCATGAGCCATCCTGGTATTGTATTTTTTAAAAAGAGATCGGTAATATTGAATTTAAGGTACAGTGTCGTACCTTTAATATATCCAACGGCCATATCATTATTTGTTCCAAATGATATTTCAGCGTATTGGTTTTTGGATACCTCAGTAAGGTTAAGGCATAACGGTTCGCTATATACTATTTGTTCTATGGATATATTAGCTATTTGCCTGCTGTATAAGGTTCCAAACCAACTTCCTTGGGATGATACATTGAGACATATTGTGTATGAAGTGCTCCCTGTTCCACTTGGATTATAGAAAGTGTCGTTAATTTCATATCCACTACCTGCATATTTATCATTGATATACCATTTATAAGAATAATTCTGAACATAACCAGAAGGTGTGGCTACGAATGTATTTTTCCAAGGAGCCTCAGCTTGAGTGCTATTCAAAGATGAAATTGTTGTGGATAACTTTGAGGGTGGTGGTGGAATTATTTTTATTGATAATGCAATATCAAAAAGTGATGGATTATAGGATTCTCCAATGAAAACGTATTTAGTATCTGTTACGCTTATTTTGTCCTGAGTCTGGGAAGCAATAACATAATATTGACCTGAATTCAGTTTTTCAAACCTAACTGTACCATTTGACGGTGTTAATTCTGATAATGTTTTATTTGTGAATGCATTTATAACAGTTACATCAACACCGGAATCTGGATTTCCGCTGGAAGAATAAGTGCTAACAGTAAGGTTCCATACACTTTTAGAGCTTACTGAAATATTTTGAAATGTTATTGCCTGCGCTTCGGTATGGGTAATCTGTTCTCCAGGGACTGTGCCTATGTAGGAACCAAATGTAAGGTAGAGTGTTTGATTTCCATTTGGCGAATAACTGAAATTCTCGGAATACTTACCATCACCGCTTATATTAATCGTAAATTTAGAATTTTCTACAAATATTGAAAGGTGATATTCTACATTTGGGTTTATACTGTAATAAGTATCTGTTAGATTTTTGGCCCCATCCTGAACGTATAAGCAAGGGCCCAGTAAAACACCAATCATATTCCCTCCTGTGGCATTTGATAATATTATCATAGAATTCCCGCCAGACATATCATTTATTGTGAAATTCACATTGACTGCAACAGGGTAGGTAAAAATAGTATTGCTAGTGAAACCGGCCATATTATCATATACATAACTATTTTCTCCATTGTTGGGATAAAGGCTGAGCCCATTATCAAACCGATATGAAAAATCATTGGGAGACACTAGAGTTATTGGCCATCTAAACAACTTAGAATCTACATTTGTTATATTTGCTAGTACCGTTGAATCCATGGACCATTTTGTGGTGTTTATATAATTATCTGAAATAAAATTGTCATAAATAAGATAGTTATCAGATATTGTGGAACTAAATATTATATTTACTGAAACTGGTTTACCAGAAACAGTTAAACTTCCTGACGATGGTGATGATACATTACCAAAAACATAACCAATCAAATATGAATATGTTCCATTTGGCTCTGAGAACACTATTGTTTGGGTTGTTGAGGATTCAGTTTCATCGTTTAATGTTACAGACCATGATGTTCCTGATTTTAATCCAGTTTCTGTGAATGTTACACCGTAATTGTAGTTTGTGTTCTGGGAGATTACAAATCCAAGTAACTCTATGGAGCCGTCTGTGCTGCTTACCACGGAATTAACAGAATATTTGCCGGACGAGTTAAGATAAAAATAGTTAACGCTTATACTGCTCCACACTCCCTGGTCAACTTGAATGGCCGTACCATTAAGTCCTTTGGTGGCAATTCCGTTAACATTAATCCCGTAATTCTGGCAAAAACCGTTAGCAACTTGGGTATATCCTAACGTAAAAATAACTAAAAGTTCATTATTACCCGGAGCAGAAATATTGAAAGATAAGTTAAAATTTGTTTGATTTGACTCCGAGTCAGAATTGTATGACAATATTCCCAATGGTGAATAAATACTAGAGGATATTGATACAGATTCAATAGAAGTTGCGTCGTAATTACTCGAACTATTAACGCTGAATAAGTTATTATCATTTGTATTTTCTAATTCCCCGACTGCAATATGAGAAGAATTTGAATATTGATTGGCAAATCCATAAATATTATTAATAGGTTGAGAAGAAACAGCTGAGATAATAGTCAATTGGCCCGTATTGCTTTCTATTGTAGCATTGCCTGTACCTACTGATGAAGAATTTGTTGAAAGAGAATATATATTTGAAGAGTTATTTGCCGAAGTAGAGGACACTGTCAAATTATAATATGCTACTTCAGGATATGCTGGATTATCAATTATTACGGTAATTTCATTACCTGGGGATATTGTCCACCCACACAACCCAAGAGCATCCCCAAATCCTGTTAATACAATATTGTTATTATTCCAGCTTTTAATAAAAACACCGATAGAATCAGAAAAAAACGCATTGGGGTTATAAAATCCTGCCTGCCAATTACAAGAGGCATCAAATAAGCCGTTACCTGTGTAGCCATCCATTATTGCAAAAGACGGAGAATCATTGCTATAAACCGTATCGCAGCCACTATAGCCAAATCCAGCTGAAGTTAATTCAGGATTGGATCCAAAACCAGTACCGTTTATATATATGTTCTGCGTATCTGTGGCATATATATTGCTTATACTATTAATAACCGGTTGAGACATGCTGGCGGTTTGTGGAGTATTTTTATGTAAAAATGTTTGTATATTTTTATTGTTGTCAGCATTATTTGCTGTATTTGATATATTAATTGAGCTCAGGTTTGTTGCAATGAACATTATTACTATGGCAATTGCCATAATAACCTTTAGTTTATTATTATGAAAATTTATTTTGTGATTAAATTTTTTTATTTTCATTAACTTATCATAAATTTATTATGAATAAATATAATTAATTTTTTATGCTATGCGCATAATATAAATAATTTTAATTAAATGTTAAAATAATATTTATAAATCATTTATATTATAAAATATCGGATAATTTTGCAAATATTTTAATATATTTTAATAATTTATATTATTATAATCATATTAACCATTTTTATTGCAAAAATATTATAATTATTTATCTGGTGGGCTCCAGCTTATAAAATAACTTCCCGGAACTGGTTTCAAAATATTAAAATCAAGTTTATTATTATAATCAAACTTTTTTAAAATAATGCATTTATCCTCATCTATTTTTGTTATTCCCGGTGGGTACATTTCCATTCTAGGATCATTGTAAATATAGCCATCCTGAAATTTAACCTCCATTCCTGCAGAATAAACAGGATGTGAAAGGTCTAATCCCTCCCTTATAAATTTGGAATTAAACCTTTTTATTTCCTCATTAAGCGTTCTTGCATAATAATTCTTTATCCATAAATAAAAACCTATTTTTATATAATCTCCTGATTTCAATGTAGGATTGAATTTAACAAAAAACCTTATTTTATTCTTATCAAGAAATTTCTCCCTTGATGAGGTGTATACATTCTTTTCATATTCGTATTTTTCATTTAATGTATGCCTTAAAATATAATTAAATCTCTCCCTTGCATTATAATAATTATTTGGTGTAAGCATTATTGAACCCATCTCATATTCATTTATATCGTCTCTTAATGCTATGCACATTTCAGATACGGAAACATGCCTGTTTCCATTAAGAGTTATTCTTACATATTTATATTTTTTAAGATATAGAAATTTATTTTCATTGCAAATATTATATTTTCCATTTTTTATTTCTATAATTTTCATATCAAAAAGAAAATTTATAGTATCCTTAAATAATTTCTTGCTCCATGGAAATTCTGAGATTAACTGCCTGTATGATAAATAATCGCAGTTAAGCCTTAATATTATATAGGAAATGGCCTTAATTCTTATATCTGTAAGTTTAAACAATATTTGTTATTTAAGGTTAAATATTATTAAAATATTTCCAATGTTTTGTATATATTTATAATACCTAATTTACAGTTATAATAAATTATATAATATTTTTATGGATATATATAAATTTTAAAGCTTATTATAAGGTAATTATAAATGCTATTATGCAAATTCATTATTTTTATAATATATTAGTAATCAAAAAACATAAAAGTTATAGCTTATTAGAAATGTAATTTTGCATTTTGTTATATTTATATATTAGTGGTATTTTAAAAATATAATGAGTTATTTTTTCTTTCTTATTAATACAAGACCTGCACCAATTATTGCTATTACCGCAACAGCACCTATTATTGCATATAATTCTGTTCCGGATATTCCTGATAATTTTGATGGTGCTGCCTTTGCCGTTATGTGCGTGAATGTTACTGCCTGTGTTATGTTGCGTCCATTTACTGTCAATGAACCTGATAATGATACTTTGTATCCCGATACATTGTTTGCTTTATATAAGTATGTTCCATTTGTTTCAGAGAATACTATTGTATTGGATGTTGATGATTCTGTTATTCCATCTAATGTTACAGACCATTTTGTATTTGATGTAAGACCTGATTCTGTAAATGTTATATTATAATATGATGGTAATGACGCATCCGGTGAGTATTTCCAGTAAAGTGCAGGGTCTCCATCAAGATTGTAAACTGTTAAAACTGCGGAGCCGTTTGATGTTATTGTTACTGTGAAGTTTTTATATAATATATTGTCAATGTAAACTTTGCTATTAATTATATCAGATATTGTTGCATTACTTATATCATTGTATGGCAATACAACTATTACTGTTCCGTTTATTGTTGCATTGTAATCCATTGATATATATCCGTTGTTTTCTGCAAGGTTTTTAATGATAACGTTGTATCCTAATGATGTTATATTTTTAATTACATCTGTTGATGTTGCACTTGGTTCTTTTATAAGCATTATATTAATTATTTTAGATGATGTAAGGTCTATTGTTTTTGAATATGTATAATATCCTGATTCAAATGCAGATATTGTTACATTGCCTGATGGCACAGATATGGAATAATAGCCCGTGGAATTAACATATGCTGCAAATCCGTTTACTGTTAATGATGCACTATATGGTGATATGTATCCTGATATTGTAAATGTTTTTATTGATTTCGTGAGTTTTACTGTAAATGATGTTGTTTTATTCTTTAATATATTTACTATTGATATGTTTCCATTGTATCCAGGTGCTGTTACTGTAACATAGTATGTTCCCGGTGATAATGATGCATTGAAGAAGCCGTTAATTACAGGTATTGCAATTCCATTTGCGGTTACTGTTGCATTCACAGGATATACTGTTCCGGTTAAATATCCATATGTTTTTATTGGTATAAGATTTATATTGTAATTGTATGTGCTATTCCATTTAAGGTAGACAAGATTTGTATAAGGTTTATATCCTGAATGTGTTGCATTTATGTAATAATATCCCTGGATTAAATATTCTGAAAATGAACCGTTTGTTAATGTTGCATCAACTCCGTTTATTGATAAAGATGAATATGGTGAAACTGATATTTTAATATGTGCATATTTAAGGTAATTAACATGTATGCTTATATTTGATCCGTTAACTGTAAAACTGCCGTTTGAAACATAATAATCATTTATATATGATGGACTATACATATATGTTCCGTTGGGTAGATTAAATGTATATGATGATGTTATTGCGCCCGAACTCATTCCATTGGTTAGATTGAGGTACCATTTTGTATTTGATGGCAATCCTGATTCTGTAAATGTTATGGAATAGGATGCAACTGATTTTATAGTAGATATTATGCTTAAAGATCCAGAGTCATAGTTAGTGACATATGTATAACCGTTGGATGAATCAAAAGTGGCTCCATATGGTAGTGACCCCACAGGAATTGTTGAGATAACTTTATTTGTAGTACCATTTATTACTGAGACAGAACAAGAATACTCGTTCACTACGTATATATAGCCATTGGATGAGTCAAAAGCAGCAGCAACTGGATGTGAGTAAACTGGAATTGTTGCCACAACTTTATTTGTTTCACCACTTATCACCGATACATTATTGGAAGCTAAATTCGTTATGTATATATAGCCATTGGCTGAGTCAAAAGTGGCTCCATACGGCTGTGATCCAACATCAATTGTTGCCACAACTTTATTTGTTTCACCACTTATCACCGATACATTATTGGAACCTAAATTCGTTATGTATATATAGCCATTGGATGAGTCAAAGGTCACTCCTACTGGAGCAGAACCAACATCAATTGTTGTTATAACTTTATTTGTTTCACCATTTATCACCGATACATTGTGGGAACCCTCATTAGTGACGTATATGTAACCATTGGCTGAGTCAAAAGTGGCTCCATACGGCTGTGACCCAACATCAATTGTTGTTATAACTTTATTTGTTTCACCATTTATCACCGATACATTGTGGGAACCCTCATTAGTGACGTATATGTAACTATTGGAAGGATCAAAGGCCATTCCGTGTGGTGATAATCCAATAGAAATAGCTGAGACAACACGATTTATTCCTATTGAACCATTTATTATGTAGACATTGTGGGAACCCTCATTAGTGACGTATATGTAACTATTGGAAGGATCAAAGGCCATTCCGTGTGGTGATAATCCGACTGGAATTTTTGAAACAACAGTGTTTGTAGTACCGTTTATCATGCAGACGGAGTTGGAACCCTCATTAGTGACGTATATGTAACCATTGGACGGATCAAAAGTAGCAGCAACTGATTTTACACCAACTGAAATAGTTGAAACACAACTATCATTTGCTCCGTTTATTACTAATAGCCAAGAGGAGCATTTATTCAAGACGTATATGTAACCATTGGACGGATCAAAAGTAGCAGCAACTGGATTTAATCCTGCTTCAATTGTTGCCACAACTTTATTTGTTTCACCATTTATCACTGAGACATTATTGGAACCCTCATTAGTGACGTATATGTAACCATTGGACGGATCAAAGGTCAGTCCACTGGGGGATGATCCGACTGGAATTTTTGAAACAACAGTGTTTGTAGTACCGTTTATCACTGAGACATTACTTCCACTAGTTACATATATGTATCCGTTGGATGGGTCAAATATGACTCCATAAGCTACGTCATATGGAAATAAACCAACGGGAATTGTTGTGACAACAGTGTTTGTAGTACCGTTTATCACTGAGACCGAGCTTGAAAGATACTGGGTTACGTATATATAGCCATTGGATGAGTCAAAAGCTATTCCATACGGCCATGACCCAACTGGAATTATTGAAACAACTTTATTTGTTTCACCATTTATCACCGATATGGAATTACTAACAAAATTAGTGATATATATGTATCCATTAGCTGGGTCAAATAACGCCCCATATGGATTTAGCCCATTTCCAGTACTAACTATATTGCCGTTCATAATAGTGTTATTAACCAGATTCAGGGTATATTTGACATAACTCGATTCTGATAAGTTGTCACTATTATTCAATGGTGTGACCTCGGCATGGCCATTCGTGATGATTGGGTACATATTACTATTACCCACGAAAGGCATAAGAGAGCTTGCAAGAAATATAATTACAATAGCAACTGATAATATACTAAGAATAAGATTTTTCCTTGAATTAAAAAATATTTTTACATTAATACTTTTTTTAACTATTTTATTGCTACTCATGGCAAGTTTATATTTTTTTATATATATTTAACATTTTTATGATTATGGCACAAGAATAATATACATGTAAATTATTTATTAGGGTTATAATTTATATTATCTTACCAGTTTCCAATATTAATACTTTTCTTTACCGTTACTCCATTAATCTATTCTTGTTTAACTTCTAATTCATGATAATTATTATCATAGAGAATCAAATGATAAATAATTTGATACAAAATAAAGAAAGAATCTTGAAAATATCAGAAATTCTTAAATAAAACTTTATAATATTTACTGGAGGATGGTAAGGCATTTCCATATAGTGATGCTGTATTAATTTATTTTAACTATATTCTAGGCAAATTAATATTATAAATATTATTGAAATATCTTATATTTCCATGCCTTATACCTCTTACAATCTCTGGGAATGAAACCATAATATTTGTGGATTCCATTATCATGTTCACAATAATATATGCTATCATATAGGAGAATACCTGTATTATAATTCCATTTAGTGATTTTGATAATAGATGGTCTATTTTAAGCTGCGATTTCATCCTCTTGAATAATTCCTCTATATTCCATCTTAAGTTGTATGCATAGTAAATATACCTATCAGGTAAATTCATTATGTCTGTTATATACTTATATTCAATCCCTCCAACATTCACCCTTACAATCCTCAGATTCAATCTGTTATTCATTTTAATTATTTATTTGCCATTGAATGCTCCAGATATAGAATAAATAGCATCCTTATCTTTACCGGAATTTAGATTTAAGGTATAAAAAGTATTTAGAAAATGAATTTTTAAATTTTATATTAATTACAATATTTAATTTAAAAGAGCCTTAAATAAATACTGGATTAAATACAATAATTCTCCATATTTATATTTTATATGCATTATTTATACCTCTTTAAGTTTGTTTAACATAAAATGACCATAACCAATTTGCTTATTCCATTGTCAATGGATGTATCGGTTAAATCATATCTATGCATTGCACTGTATATTATAGCATATAAACGGTCAATGAATCTAATCCTCTTTGAGTTTATATCAAGATTCATTGATTCTGATATTTTATTGGCAGGTTTCTTCAGTATATCTTTAACTGTTTTCATAATAATTGAAAATTAAATTATAATATAAATATGACCCGGTATGACAAGATTTAAGTATTGGAAACTGATAAGTTATAAATTATATTTAAAATAAATTAATAACATATTTTTATTTGATGGAATAAATATTATACATAAATTTTAAATATACAAATATTATGAATAATTTGTATCATGATCAAAAATTCATTAAATAATGGGCTAAACGAGTATTATCCGGCAATGATAAATACTTTTATGAGCACAAATCCAAGTTTTAGTTTTCCAATATATATTATAGGATATAACCTTTTAATTAACAAGCAATATTATGAGGCAAAATATTATTTTAACAGGGCATTAAACATTGATGAAAGAATGATTGAATCACAGCTCAGCCTTAGGCTATTGTATAATAAAATTAATGCACAGAATGATGAATATTATAAAATAAATTTATACCCAAAATACGAATGGGAATTTGATGAGAAAAAATCAGAAGATGATTATAATGAGTTAATTTTCAATATATATTCATGGGCAATAAATCATTATTATGATAGAAACTTTTTTCCGGAAATAATAAATCTTATAAAAAAATATATTGAGAAAGATAAATATATTTCAATAAAATATATTTTATATGCAATAAAGGCAAGATTTATTTTATTAAATAGCTATTTAAATTATAATAATAGCAATTTTTTGAAGAAATCAGATGAATTATATAAAAGATCAATTGAATTTTCAAATCAAAAAAACAATTCAGCAGCCTGGGGAGGCAGGGCAGAGGTTAATTATTTGCTTGGGAATACTGATAATGCTATAGAATACGCGTTAAATGCTGTTAAAATGAATGATTCATATTCTTATGTATATACAGTGCTTGGAAATATATTAATAAATTCAGGCGATTATTATGGTTATAAATACATAAATGAAGCTGTTAAAATGAGGATAAAAATGTACAAAACATATAATAATTCAGATGATATAAAAAACATATTAATAGAAAAAATACTTGAACTAAAAAATTGTATTAATATAAGTGATATTTATAGGACTTGGAAATACAGCTGCTACTATTTCGGATACTGCCCTGAGCATCCTCATCTAAAAACATATATTATTTTAAGGGAAAATAAAAGAATAATTATATCGCATTATTATAATAAAAGGTTGATACAGCATTCATAATTAAAATATTTTATAATAAATTTTTAATATATATTAAAAACATAATAAATTTATTTCTCTTATTCTTATTAATGCAACAAGCAGTGCTATTATTCCTGTGACCTCTGCACCTATAATTATATATGTATCTGTTGTGGTTATAAACTGTATTAAAAAAAGTGTTACCCGCACTGCCTTTTTTATTGGGTAAAATTTAATATTAAATGTTTTTTTATGTTCCATTATATATAGGTCCATGGTTATAAGATAAATTATGACCGGATACATTATTTATATTGTAATTATATGTTCCATTATGATCTAATATTAATATTGTGTTTGTTGCCGATAAATAATTAACACTGTTGAATATAAAAGACCATGATGTACCTCTCTTTAATCCTGTTTATGTAAATGTTATTATATAGTTTACAGGTTTAACGTTACACATTATTTTACTATAGACCAACTTACTGTAAATGTTCCATGAGGAATTGCAGGCATGTAAATCTTGTTAACTGAAAATAGATTATATTTATATGTCACATTAGATAAATATGATGATAATGTTTTATCGTATGATGTATAAATATTTCGTGAGATATTATATTAAAACTATAATTACATATCAAAATTATATTAATAGTATTATGAAGAAAGACTTAAAAACATAAGAAATCCAAAGAATGTTATCGGTATAATTGATGTTAAAAGCGATATAATCCTGTCATGACCATTAAATGGCTGTAATGATTCGAAAATGCTGTAAAATATTAGCAAAGAATACTCTAAAAAAAATTTATTGCTAAGCAAAATAGATATATCTATTCTAGACACCGAACTCAAAGGGGATATAATTGTATATATCATATAAATATCCAGAATGAATGTAATAAAAATTACAAATGATCGCCCAAAATTACCACGTATTGCATTAGAATTTGCGGCCAATATTATTAAAAATGCGATTATAAATGGTGTTAATCCAAGACTATTAAAAAATGCAAGCACGACAACAATCATTGAGAATGAAAAATTAAATATTCCGTATCCTAATGGATGTGTATCATTATATTTATTTTTAATTTTTTTGCTGGTTTTTTTATTAGGTTTTATATATTCTATTACTTTTTTATTATTAACATATATTGAACCATATGAAACAGGGCTATTATTAACCATACATGTATAGTTATATACACCGTTTGGTAAATAAAATATTATTTTTTTATTTTGTGATGTTTTTACAACATTATTATTTATTATAATTTCCCATGAACCAATTATAGAACCCCTCAAAGAGAATATAACCTTATGTTTGCTATAATTGTTTCCATGACTATTTTGTTTATTATTAACATTCTGTCTATTTGATACAGATGTGGGGAATGCATCTATGCCACTTTTATCATAATACTCACACCACGGGCATTTATTCAGGCTGTTTTTCAAATAAATATGGTTACTATTTTTGCTGCATTTAATATAATCCCCATGTTTTATTATAATCTCAATAGATTCGAACCATTCCATTGATGTTGGCCTTAAGAATGGATTGCTGCAACCACATACAAAAGCACTCTGAAAAAGTTTTATAAGTTTATCGGGTATCACATACAGTGGCGGCGTATATTTAGGCAATGAATTTTTTTCAGAAAAAACACTTCTGCAGGACTGTATATTCTGGCTTCTTGTTGGTGGCTCATTGGCATTGCCATAACATACAACATTAAATGGATGTGCGCCAAGCATAAGAATTTTAAATAACATTATTGCAAATGAGAATTGCTCCTGATGTATTGTTTCTGACCCTAATTTGCCAAGATCAAGCATTTCTTTGGATGTATATTCATCAAGACCCACAGTTCTGTCATTAAAATTTTTATTTGATATTTTATATGAATCGCAGTCTATAAAATATACAAAGTTTTTATTATCTATCAGAATGTTGTTTTCATTTATATCTCCAATAATATAGCCGCTTTTATGAAGATATTCCACAACATATGCCACATTTCTTGCTACATTAAAAAGAAATAACCATGTTATGCCTGGAAAAATTTTTTCCCTGTCGTCTGTATCATAAATATTTGATATGCTTTTTATGTTATCAAATTTTTTCATTATAAATCCCAAAAAATTATTTGCAGATGGATTATTGGAATTAAATACAAGTTTTTCCGGCCATGCAAGGTATCTTGTATCCTGTGGCCTATGAGCCACCATATAAGATAATTTATTAAACTGCATGTTTTGGTTATAGCCAGGATTATTTTTATATATTTTTATAAGTTCATTTTTATTTACCTCGTAGACAATGCCCTCGCCCCCTTCGCCTATTTTTTTGGATAATATTATTTGATTATAAAATACTAATTTATTATTAACAATAGAAAATATATATGCAATATTATTCACCTTTATTCACCATTATAACCAAGGTTTTATCATCATCTGAAATTTCACTGAATTTATTTAATAACATATCATTTATATTATTTGATGCCTCATCCACATTATCAACAGATAACGCAAAATTTGATAAGTATTTAAAAAATGGCTCAAATGGCTTTTGAATCCCATTATTAACATCAATAACACCACGCTGTATGCCGTCTGTGAATGCATATATCTCATTAAAATTATCGCCGCTTGTAATATTTAAAAATTTTTTATAATTGTCCGAGGTTATAAATACTGTTTCATTAACATATTCAGATTCATATGGAGGAGAAATAATATCAAATTTATTATTGTACGATCTGACAGAAGCGCCATCGCCTATATGGCCTGCATACCATTTATTTCCTATTGCAAGGACAACAATCATTGTTGATGCAAAATCTTTATATGATTTTATATACTCCTTTTTTATATTATCAAGGCCATTAGATGCCATTTTTTCTATTTCATTTCTTGCATATTCTGTTGTTTCAATTATAAATTTTTCCGGGCATGATTTATAATCAGAGTTTTCAAATTTATATTTAAAGGAATAGACAATCTTTTCTGCCCCGTATTTGCTGTATTTTGCACTGCCTGCACCATCCGCAACAATTAATATCGCAGAATCATCTTTCTGTAAAAATCCATATGCATCGTCTATTCCCCTTTTCATGGCTATATGTGATTGACCTATAACAGATGAACCAAAAATTAAATATGACATAAATACCACCATGAATTTTATTACGGATTTATAGTTCCCCAACCAGGTTTAGATAGCGATATCTGATCATTTATTTTTCCATGAGATACTGTTGATAAACTTTTGCTTAGCCATTCAAACATATCTTTGAAATTCACTCCATTTAATTTAACAGGGGCCCTTACACTTATTTCTGAAAGAGTTTGCATATCTGCCCCTTCTACGCCTACTGCAAAGAATACAAAATTATGGTTGTTTTCGCCGTCATGAACAGATTTAATAACATTATTCCTCATAGTTTCTGAATAATCTGTTGGCTCACCATCGGTAATAAGCCATATCCATGGCCTGTAATAATCTATGCCACTTGATTTATATGCTGCTTTTCTTTTTGATATTAAATCAATACCTTTCAGTATAGCTTCTCCCATTGATGTGGAACCTGAAGCATTTAAATTTACAACAGGCATATCATCCACAACGGCAAAATCCTGTATTACATCAACAACACTGTTAAAGCTGACTATTGAAAGCTCAACCCTTTTATGTGCAATTTCATCATTTTTAAGAGTATTTATAAGCAAATTAACGCCTGAATTAAGAGAATTAATTTTTCCTCCAGACATAGAAGTTGACGTGTCTAAAAGAAGTACAACAGGGCATTTTGATTCAGTTGGGTGCCTTATCACCGGGTTTAATCTTTCTCCTTTTATATATTCCTTATCCATAAGTATGTTAAGATTTATTAATATAAAAATTTTTGTGATATTATTTATGAAATAATATAAAAAATAAATATTATGTTTATATAATTGAAGTTTTTTAAAATTGCTTAAATATAGCTATGAAGATTAAAAAATTAAAATAATAAATCAGAAAAAATATTATCTGAATAACTATTTATATAAATAATACAGTAAATAAATTATTAAATAAAAAGATAAATATATATAAAAATTTATAATTTATTTAGGAGTTATTTTTCCCCAGATATCAGGAGAAGACAGCGAAATCTGATCATTTGTTCCTGAGTGTGATATATTAGACAAACTTTTACTTAGCCATAGAAACATATCTTTGAAATTCACTCCATTTAATTTAACAGGGGCCCTTACACTTATTTCTGAAAGAGTTTGCATATCTGCCCCTTCTACGCCTACTGCAAAGAATGCAAAATTATGTTTGTTTTCGCCGTCATGAACAGATTTAATAACATTATCCCATGTTTCAAAGAATGATTCTGGCATATTTATAGATTCTCCTGATGCTGTTACATCATCATATGTTTCATAATATTTCCCATTACGTGGCCCCATATCTGTTGGCTCACCATCGGTAATAAGCCATATCCACGGCCTGTAATAATCTATGCCTCCTGATTTGTATATTTCCTTTCTGGTTGAAATTAAATCAATTCCAGTTATTATAGCCTGGCCCATTGATGTAAATCCTGAAGCATTTAAATTTACAACAGGCATATCATCCACAACGGCAAAATCCTGTATTACATCAACAACACTGTTAAAGCTGACTATTGAAAGCTCAACCCTTTTATGTGCAATTTCATCATTTTTAAGAGTATTTATAAGCAAATTAACGCCTGAATTAAGAGAATTTATTTTTTCACCTGCCATGGATTCTGATGTATCTATAAGCAGGACAACAGGGCATTTTGGCTCCGTTGGGTGCCTTATCACCGGGTTTAATCTTTCTCCTTTTATATATTCCTTATCCATAAATATGTTAAGATTTATTAATATAAAAATTTTTGTGATATTATTTATGAAATAATATAAAACAACAATGTAAAATAATAAACATTGGTTATGGTCATTTTATGTTAAATAAATTTAAATAGATATAAATAATATATATAAAATATAAATATAGATAATTATTATATTTAATCCAATATTTATTTAATGCTATTTTAAATTAAATATTCAATTTAATATAAAATTTAAAAATTCATTTTTCTAAATATTTTTTATCTATTAAATCTAAATTTCTATAAAGATAAGGCCATATCAAAATATGGCAAATTATACATATCATAAAAGTCGTAAAATAAAGCTTTCAATTGAAATAATAATTATGATATAAGGTTAATATATATCATTTTAGTTGTGCTCAATGATCAATATCCAAAATAAAACATTGTTATAAATTTTAAAATATAAATCAATCAAATTTATTTAATATTAATTATATTTATTTAGAATTTATATTTTTCCAATCAGGAGGGGATATTAATATATGATCATTTTCCCCATAGTTTGATAATGATGGGCATGTGTGAAATGCAAACATATCCTCAAAATTTATTTGATTTAATTTAAAAGGCTCTCTTACACTTATTTCTGAAAGAGTTTGCATATCTGCCCCTTCTACGCCTACTGCAAAGAATACAAAATTATGGTTGTTTTCGCCGTCATGAACAGATTTAATAACATTATTCCTCATAGTTTCTGAATAATCTGTTGGCTCACCATCGGTAATAAGCCATATCCATGGCCTGTAATAATCTATGCCACTTGATTTATATGCTGCTTTTCTTTTTGATATTAAATCAATACCTTTCAGTATAGCTTCTCCCATTGATGTGGAACCTGAAGCATTTAAATTTACAACAGGCATATCATCCACAACGGCAAAATCCTGTATTACATCAACATTTGTATTGAAACTGACTATGCAAAACTCCATCCATTTAAATGGAACATCGTCTTTATTAAGTGTATTTATAAGAAGATTAACACCTGAATTAAGAGAATTAATTTTTTCACCTGCCATGGAACTTGATGTGTCTAAAAGAAGCACAACAGGAAATTTTGGTCCTTTTGTGTGATCGACTTTTATGTGTTCATTATCCATAAGTATGTTAAGATTTATTAATATAAAAACTTTTATTGTATTATTTATTAAGTAATATAAAATTTAATAAAAACAAATAATATATGAATAAATATATGAATAGAATTAAATCTTATTAAAAATTAAAACACCGATAAACAAGAAAAAGTATTATTTAAATAATTATTGTCAATAATAGCACAAGCAAATTAAATAAACCATTACAGATAAAAAAGATAAATATATAAAATTATTTATCAGGATCTATTGTTCCCCACTCATTTGGAGGAGAAAGAATAATATCGTTTATACTGGAATATGAAAATATCACAGAATAATCGCATAGCCATAGAAAAACATCTTTAAAATTTATTCCATTTAATTTAACAGGCTCTCTTATACTTATTTCTGCAAGTATTGATATATCAGCCCCATCAAAATATGTTGCAAGGAATGCAAATTCACGCTGTCTTTCGCCTTCATGTACTGATTTAACAACATTTTTCCACATATCGTCATTTGGTACTATATCTGTTGGCTCTCCATCGGTAATAAGCCATATCACTGGCATGTTATAATCTATGCCGTTTGATTTGTATATCTCCTTTCTTTTTGAAATTAAATCAATACCTTTCAGTATAGCTTCTCCCATTGATGTGGAGCCAGAAGCATTTAACTCCACAGGATATATATCATCCACAACGGCAAAATCCTGTATTACATCAACAACACTGTTAAAGCTGACTATTGAAAGCTCAACCCTTTTATGTGCAATTTCATCATTTTTAAGAGTATTTATAAGCAAATTAATGCCTGAATTAAGAGAATTTATTTTTTCACCTGCCATGGAATTAGAAGTGTCCAAAAGAATCACAACAGGGCACTTCAGTTCAGTTGGGTACTTCAAAGAGTTTAATTTCTTTCCCTTTATATATTTATCATCCATAAATATATTAATATTTATTAATATAAAAACTTTTATTGTATTATTTATTAAGTAATATAAAATATTATAAATATATTATTTAAATTTTTAAAACGCCTATAATATTAATTATAAAGCTTAAATTCTATTTAGTATTAATATATTCCTAAATTGCAAATATTTACAAATCAATTAACAGAAGTAAGGCCAACTAATTTATGATGTGAATAAATTTCTGGAATAAAAATATCCATAAAATATATTTTAATAAATATTATAATAAGAGGAATAATAGGGGGCACTTAAATTAAAGCTTCAATCTTATTGAATATCTAGAAGCTTTGGGAATATAAGCCTTTATAAATAAGCAATACACTGAAAGGAGTTAAAATAACTTATATAAGTGCAAGTTTTTTAATGAATAATGAGACCAAAATGCATAAGGCAGATCACATTTTAGAAATAATAAATATCTATTTTAAAATTAATCATTGTTTTATATATTTAGATATGGTCTCATATAATAAGCTTACATATTCATCATTGCCCAGTGTTAGCTGTATTCCTAACTCTTTATGTAAAATAGACCATGCCTTGCTATTTATTCTATCGCTTAAACTTTCCTTTTTTGCATCCTGTATTTCATTGAAGAATTTTAAATACTTTGGATTTTCTGATAACATTTTGTTCCTGTATTCAACATATGCTGGTGATATTACCCAATCAAAATCAAAAAGTATGCCGCTTTTATTTTTAAACATACCTCCTTTACTTAGCTCTGCCTTTGTTATAATATTCCACATTAATGGATGCCATTGATCCGATGTTATTTTATCATATTTATCGTTTTTTAATTGCTTGCGTTTGCCGAAAAAACCCTTATCATTAAATTCATCAAGCGTATCGTTTATTTTTGGTATTATATATTGCTTTACATCCTCATCTAATTTTTCATTAAATTTTGGATCGTAAACAAAAAAATCTGCATTTGCAGTTGAAATATTCTTTCCAGACCCTGTATACAAACTGGATGGCAGATAATTATCACCAAATATGCCATCCCTTTTTAAACCAAAGAATCTTTTATCTGTTGCGATAAAAATTGAATTTTTTACCCTTGCTGTAGTAAGGGTATGCGGTGCCATGCCCAATCTGATTTGTTTATTCTCAAGCGTGGCTTTATCTGTTTCAAAAAGCTTGTTTTCACCATCAAATAGCCATGCGTTTATTGGTGCTTTTTTTAACTCAAAGGCATATGGACCGGTTACCATATATGTAAAACATACACTTATATAAAAATGTTATTATATATTATAAAATATAATCCATTTCAATTTACTTAAAAAACCTGAATGCCCTGTCATTTCTCTGTGGTCGGTCATGAAATGCAAGGCTCTTCATTATGTATTTTATAAATCCAAATCTATCAGGTATAATTGATAATGCATAGTCCATTTCCTCTGAGCTCACAAGCCTGAATAATTTTATCTCTGCAATATATATTAATGTACCAATGACAATCATTAAGAATATATTTAATAAACTGTAATTTATAAACATCTGAAGCGAGAATACCGAGATAAACATTATTATTGATGCTATCCATATTTTTATTAACCTGAATTTATCATAGTTCACTATTTCAAATTTTTTTGCATAATAATATATTATAATAAAATTAACGGCGTTCATTGATGAGTATGATATTGATGCGCCTATTATATTGAATCTTGGTATTAATATTATTGATAATACAAGGTTTGATAATAATGATAAACCAGATGATAATATTATTCCGCCGATAAATATTGATGTTACAAACATTATTATCATCAATGGAATATATGCTATTTCATATGCCTTTCCTGCAAATATATATAATATCGGCCTTGATAATGCTGCTATGCCCAGGGCCGCAGGTACGTATACTAATGAAACTATATTTAATAATATTTTAATGCTTGATTTAAATGCTATTTTATTATCTAATGAAAAGAAGGACGATAATTTTGGTATTAATAGATTTGAAACAGGATAAACCAAAATTGTTGCGGCGGATGCAATAATTAAAGCGAAATTGTATATTCCAAGATATGACAAATTAATAAAATATGAAACAACTATTCTATCAAGATATATTGCACTTGTACCCATTATTGATGAGAAGAATAATGGAATTGAATAGTATATAATCTTTTTATATAGCTCATCCTGATAATTCCCATTATCCGTGCTTAATTTTTTATATAATTTATAAACATATAAAATAAATATCAATGCGCTTATTGTATTTATTATGGCTATTCCCATTATAAGGTAAATTGCCCTACCGTAAAGAAACAGAAGAAATAACGGAAAAAAATATGTAAACGTAAATACAAATATGTATATTAATGAATATTTTTTATACTGGTTTAAACCTAAAAGCATTGATGCAAATATATTTATTAAAACCGAATTTGCTATTGCTATTCCTATTATTTTTATTGATAATTCATAATAAATGCTGTGGAAAAATATTACTGCTATATAATACGATAAATAATATATAAAAAGAAACGCCATTGCTGCTAATATCAAACCGAATAATGCGGTTATTTTTATTAATTTCATTAATGTAGCATTGTTTTTCCTTGCAAGATGGTATGAAAAATAATGCTGTATACCGTATGATAAACCAAATATAAAAACTGTTGTCATTATATTCATTATTGCATATAATAATGATATTGATCCAACAGTATTTACAGGTAATAAATGAGCCAGAAAAAAGTAGAAAAATACCGATGACAGAAACATTGCTGCAACGGAAGAATACTGGAACGCAACACCTGAACCGAAAGACTCTGATATATCACAAATCATTCTACCAGAAAGGAAGCCACTGAGCTTGCGATGTAAATGAATTTCTGGCACTTATTATCATATATTTAATAAATATTAATAAAATTAACTATTTTCAGAATTTATGAATGGCGTAATTTTTAAAATAACAATAAATTAAATATTTTTTGAATAAATGTAATTAAACATGGCAAATAAGAATATTTATATAACATTATAATATTAATATTATAATGTTAAAATCCTTTGAAATAAAGCTTATTACCAGCAACAACAATAAGAATATTTTAAATAAAACATTCATGGAATTTAACAGTGCATGCAATTATATTTCTGAATATGCTTTTAATAATAAAATATATGATAAGTATTTTTTACAGACATTTATTTACAGTGATTTAAGGGATAATTTTAATCTATCGGCACAGCTGACAGTAAGGGCAATAGATAATGTATGCAAATCATATATTATAGATAAAAAGGTTATGCATATCTTCAATGAATACAGTGCATTAGTAGAGGATAATAGATCATTAAATTTTAAGAATAATAATATTGTAAGCATAAGCGCATTGAATGGAAGGATAAAATTAAATTATATATCAAGAAGAAAGAATAAAATAAATAATAAAAGGGAAGATATAAACATACCACATAATAGAAATAATGAGTATTATATAATAAAAAGAAAAAATGATTTCTATATTGAAATACCTTATAATACAGAAAATAAAGAAATAAAGGATCCATTAAATGTAATAGGTGTAGATTTAGGAATAGTAAATGTAGCAGTAGATTCAACAGGAAGAAAGTATACAGGAAATAAAATAAAGAAGGTAAGAAACAGGTATAAAAATTTAAGATCTAAATTGCAGAGAGCAGGAACCAAATCTGCTAAAAGGCATTTAAGGAAGCTCAGTAAAAAAGAAAGTAGATTCCAGAAAGATACAGACCATATAATATCAAAGGAAATAGTCAGTAAAGCAGAAGGCACTTCCTCCATATTAGTAATGGAAGATTTAACAAATATAGGGAAGAAAACTGTTGTAAATAAAAAATACAGATATATGCATAATTCATGGTCTTTTTATCAGTTAAAGAGTTTTATATTATATAAGGCACAGGAGAAGGGTATTACAGTTGTTTTTATCAATCCTGCATATACAAGCCAGGAATGTCCTGTATGCCATTATATTAATAAAAATAACAGATATAATAGAGATAATTTTAAGTGCTTAAAATGTGGCTATAAGAATGAGGCAGATTATGTGGCTTCATTGAACATTAAGAATAGGGTAGCAGTCAATCTACCCATAGTGGCGGGTATTATTTATGATCGTTTGATCTGCCCAGCTGCAAGCTCTCATGCTTTAGCGTGAGGTAGTTGACCCAATGAAATGTCATATAAATGTAGTTTAAAAACTTATACTATAAACTGTTAGCAATAAATGATATATATATATAAAAATAATATTTACAGTAAAAATAATAAAAATACCTTAATGCAAATAAAAATTGTTTATAAATTTTATATATGCATATAAATAAATTAAAATTGACGTATATTTATAATATATTATTAAATTTATTATAAAATATTACTTATAAAAATTTTTATGATTAAAAAAATTAAAATTATAAAATTTCATATTTTTTTTATTATTATTAATAATTCCATCAAAAAGGCCGGTAAAATTAATTATAAAAATAAAAAATATATTATACATGCCGTAAAAATATATTTCCCTTAAATTCCAGTTTATTAACTGTGATATGTATAATTTAAATGATATTTTTCTTTCAATTAGGAGACTTGTTGAATTCCTTATTATTAAATAAAGCCTCCAGGGTAATTCATAATCATCATATTTTCCTTTTAATTGAATTCCGAGTCGATGATCAAGATAATTGCCATTGATTATTAAAACCTTAAAACCTGCTTTCTCAACATTATATTTAAAATCTATATCTATCTGGTCAACAAAAAAATCCTCCCTGTATCTTATTCCATTTTTATAAATATTTATATTGTTAATTGAGCCGCTTATTATAATTATATTGTTTTTATTTGCCATTTCAATACCATTTTTATTTCTTGAATTCCCTGCAATGCTTATTATGCCTATATTATTATATTTATTAATTGCGTTGTCTATGGCATAATCAAAATCAATTAATGGAACAGAATCCTGATCAAGCGTTACTATATAATCTAAATTATAATCCATTAAAATATCTATTCCGTGATTAAGCGAGCTGCCGAGGCCGTAATTTTTATTTCTTTTAACAAAATTTATATTATAATTTTTAAATAATTCATAAATTTTATTGTAATTATTTGAATTGTTATCAACTATTACTATAATAAAAACCTGATTATATATATTATTTATTACAGATTTTAATCTATCAATATCAGGATTGTACGTTGTAATAACTGCGCCGATTTTATATTTCATTATAACACCATATAATTTATATAAATAAATATAATTAAAATTTATTTAAATATAAATTAAATTATAATATTAAAAATAAAAGCATGTTTTATAAGGTTTTTAATTATCACTTAAAAATGAGGCTTCTATGGTTTGCCCACAGGGATATTAAGCATCCAAAGGCGGGTGGTGCAGAGAGAACTATTTATGAGGTAGGAAGAAGACTGGTTAAATTAAATATAGATGTCAATTTGGTTACTGTAAATCCAGGAAATTTATTAAATTATGAAATTATAGATGGAATAAAAACATACAGGATAAGGGGGAATATTAGGGCGCATTTATATGTAAAAAAGATGATTAAAAAAATTGATCCAGATGTAATAATAGATGACATGGACCATGCTGTACCATGGTGCTCATCATGGTTTACTCATAAAAGGGTAATAGTATTTTTCAGGCATCTGCATGCAAGGTCATTGCCAGGCCAGGTAAATATTGTTCTTGCAAAGATAATTACATTTATTGAGAAAATGTATCCGTATATATATAAAAATAATACATTTGTAACAGAATCGGATACATCTGAAAACGATTTAATTCATTTAGGAATAAAAAAGGAAAATATAATAAGAATACTCCCCGGTGTTGATTTAAATTTATTCCATCCTGGAGAGAAAACAAAAAATATTCAATTATTATACTTTGGGGGACTAAGAAAATATAAGAGGCCGGAGTATGCAATAAAAATATATGAGGAATTATATAATGAAATTAAAAATTTAAAATTAATTATAACAGGCAATGGCCCATTGTTAAATAAAATGAAGGAGTATGTAAAAAATAAGAATTATAATATTGATTTTCTGGGCAAAATAGATTACAATGAATTATCAAAAATAATAAGGGAATCTTGGGTAAACCTTCATTTCTCCGTTACTGAGGGCTGGGGATTATCAATAATGGAATCATCTGCATCTGGAACTCCAAGCGTTGCCTTCAGGGTTCCAGGTGTTGTTGATACAATAAAAAATGGATATAACGGATATTTATTAGATGATATCGATGAATTTAAGGATAAGATATTGTATATTATTAAAAATGAGGATTTATTTAGTAACAATTCAAGAAAATTTGCAGAGAATTTTACATGGGATAAAACTGCTGAATCATGGTATAAATTATTAAATTTAGAATAATTTATTCCTTTTAAAAACACCGATCACAAGCTCATTGGATTTTGCTATTTCTATTCCATTTAATATTTTACTAAATCCTGGATATTCTCCAGATTTTTTCATTAATTTATATACTTTTAATGAGGATTTGGGATTTAAAATTAATCTTTTAATAGAGTTTTTAATGTATTTATTTCTATTTACCCTATAAAATGTAAAACCATATTTTTGCATTATTGAATTTAACTCTGGAAAGTAATTGTCATGAATTTCCATTGCCATATAATTCAATGATTTTATTATATCCATATTGTCTGGTATTACATACCTTTCATATCCCTCAATGTCCATTTTAATGAAATCCAATTTTTTAAAACCCATACCGTATTGATTTAATATACATTTTAATGGCGCTGCCTCTGTTTGAAAAACATCATTTTTGAACCTCAGCTCCAATGTTTGCCTTTTATCAGATACAGCCATATTTATTGGTATTATATTGCTTATATTATTAATTTTTATATTTTCCTTTAATGTTTCATAATCTTTTGGATTTGGTTCAATTGCAAATACTTTTTCCGCTTTTTTAGATGCCAGAAGTGCAAAATCGCCTATTCCTGAACCTAAATCAACAACATAATTTATAGATTTTATATTATTTATATTATAAACATCAAAGAAATAGTTTTCAACAATTCCTGCCAAATCATGCTTATCATTGTAATTTATTTTAAATCGAGATATGCCAATTATATTAACCATTTAAATCAACCTTAAATGTTAAACTAAGATAATAATTAAATTTTTGCTATTAATGTAAGAATTTTTATATTCTGATTATATAATCAACAGTGTCCATATCTATTATAACAAGGGCCTATAAAACCTCGGAATTAAAAAATTTAATTAATAATTTAAATTCAAATAATGAAATTGAAAAGGAAATAATTGCAGTTTGCAATATAAAAGATTATAATATTGAAAATGCAAAACTTATAATTGAGGATTCCAATAGGTTTCAGGCAAGAATAACAGGAATTAAAAACGCAAATTATGATAAAATTCTATTACTGGATAGCGATCAAATACCGGAAAAAGGCCTTTTGGAGGAATTAGATAATAAAAATGAGGATATGATAATCATACCTGAAAAATCAATGAATAATAATTTTACCTCAAAATGTCTAGATGATTTTAGATATAGGGTTGAAAATTATGCTAAAAGATATCATAGCCCATTTATACCAGTTATTCCACGAATGTATAGAACTAGTTATGCAAAAGATTCCATTAATGAATTGCCAACAAAAATTTATGGCATTTTAAGTCATGAAGATTCTATTTTATATTACGAAATTTTTAAAAAAACTCAAAATATTGGATTTGCAGGTAAATACATTTATAATTACGACCCTAATTTTTTTACATTAATGAAGAAGGCATTTTTATATGGTAAATATAAAAAAGATGTAAAATCAATAGACACTCCAGATGATATAAAAATGCTTATTTATAAATTAAATCAAAATGCCCTAAATATAAGGGAAATTGGTTTTGGAAAAGGGTATATAATTCAGATATTAAGAGGAATTGCATATGAATTGGGGGAAATTTTAAGTTAATTCTATATTTATTTTATAGTGCAATAAATTTACAAATTCTAAGAAATCTTTAAAAATCTCTTTAGTGTTAATAATCATAAAAATGTTATATTTATTAAATTATAATATTCTAAGAAATTTCCATAATTAATATCCATTATTTAATTTACTATCCTATTATAAAATAGACTGTGAGCGTCATTTCCTGTATTATACTTTCAGGCTTTACAGTCCTTATTACCTTTTAAATAAATATTTTTATTCTGAAAATATATCTTAATAGTTCATTCCAATCAGTAACAGTTCTTATTGTATAAAATATTTAAAAATGTTTTAAACAATATAAGCGGCGAAATTGATAATATTTGTTCTCTTGAGGATAGAATGCTGTATTTAGAAGCTTTTAAAATTAGTAATAAAATTGGTGCATGTAAAAATTATATAATACACAGAGAGTCAAATTCATTAATAGGCTATATTAAAAAATATTATGGATGTGGAAAGTGCAACTATTATGTTTTTTCTAAAATACATAGCTATTCATATTTAGCCAATCCGAAAGTAAAAAGAAAAAATAAAAAAGATGTTATCTATAATAACTCTTTTAAAAACAAAATATTATTTTTTATAAGATCTATTTCTTTTATTTTAGGATTTTTAATAAAATAAATTATATATTAATAAAAATAAATTAATAAAAATAAATTAATAAGAACAATTATTATATATTTGTTATTTATATCTAATTTATTAATGAAAAATAGTTTAATGTATTTAATATCTTTAAGAAGCAAATTATTATATTATTATATAGATATTATACTTATATTACTTATACCTTTAATATCTCTTAGAATTTTTATTTTTTCACCAGGCTATTATTTTTATGCTGATCAGGGATGGCCATTATCCAATTATATATATGCAAATGGCATATTATCTCTAAATTCCTTGAGCGGTTTTAGCTTTTCGAGATTAATAATAGATTGGCCGTATTATGTAATAACATTATTTACCAACAATGTGGAAATAACAGAAAGGATATTTATTTATTATACATTTGTTCTTTACACGTTTTTTGCATATATATTGGCATCCATGATAACATCAAAATTATTAAAAACAAAAAATAAATATGCAATTAAATTAATAAAATTCATTATTGTTTTATTTATATTTTCAAATTTTACAGCTTTGAATCTAAATGCAGATGGAGGAAGTTATGCTGACGGACTTAATATAATTTTTATTGCCATGATATTATTTGCATTTATTGCATGGAAAAATATGCGTATGGCATTTTTGCTTTCTGCTATACTGCTAACAATATCAGTTCTTGTAGAACCTGATTACACAACGTTTTACATAATATCAATACTGGTAGGAAGCACTGTTGCCGGCTTTTTGAATAAGGATTTTATATACAGATTTAAATATGCATTACTTTCTATATTTACTTTAATAATACCAGTATCATTTATTTTATACGGCATGTACATAACATCCAGCACTGGCGCTGCAGTTTCACGACTAGGCGTTCTTAGAGTATACAATTATGGAACTATAGCATTTTTTAGTAGTAATATAAAGCCATTATATCCACTTATTTTAGTAGGTCATTTATGGTCCACCATAGTATATGCATCGCCGAATATTTTGTTATATGGAGATAGAATAAGCAGCGTTAAGGCCTTAATGTATCCATCGCAATTACTGCTGCCACCGGTATTTATTACTTATCTGTGGTTATTTACTTTAATAATGATACCATTTTTATCCTTAATGTCCATAATTTTCAAGCAATCAAGAAAAATAGTATTTCCAGTAATTTTATTATTTGTGATATTTTACATTATGTCACTAGTTTATTATATTAAACCATTATATGATCTGGAATATTACTTATCCGGCCTTCCTTTAATTGGAGGTTCCATAGGAACCACACTTTCACTTCCGGGGCATATAATAAATGTAATAGCAGGCATGTATTACATATTATTTTCAGTTACATTAATAGAACTATTTAATAAATTTAATAAATTCGGTGTTATATTTGAATATAAAAAACAAGACAATAACTTTAATATAATCAATAGAATAAAGGCTATCGGTAAAAAATTTTCTATTAACAGCAAAAATGCAAAAATTGTTATAGTTATTTTTATAATATTTATAGTTTTATTCTCCGGATGGCAGGCATTTGATGGGTCATTTTATCCAGCAAGGGCTCCAGATTCTATCTATGGAAACCATGTGTGCGATGTTGGAGGATTTACACCTATTCAGATAAATAGCAGTGTTATATATGCATATAATTTAATATCATCCCAAAAATCAGATTTCAATATACTATGGATAGGCGGCCCTGAGTACAATAACAGAGTTTATGAATCACCACATCCTTGTGCAAGCATTCCATATTTATCATACATAACATCAAATAATATGACCTCGGATTTTTACTATAATTTATTATATTCAGATACGAAATATGTTGTTATTTCAAATCAGGATATAGTAAAAAATGCTGCAAATATTTTTGAGGATACATTACCCGATGCAGGCTTCAAGAACTTTTCTGATGCAAAGTCATTTATGAATAATGTTCCTGGATTAAATGAGGTCTACAATAAAAATCAGGTTATAATTTATCAAGTTAATGGATTTTCCGATATGTATAAATCAAATTTACTTTTGCACTGTAATGCCAGCAATCCTGATTATACCGCATTCCCTTATATATTTAAAACCATGGGCTATAACATTTCACTTACAGATAGTAATAATGGAATTAATTTTTTAATTAACAATAATTCAGATAATGCAGTAGACACACCAGTTTATATAGAATCAAATTTTATTAAAATTAATGATGGTAAATTCTTTAATTTGAATTCAACTAAAAACATTAAAGGATCGGGGCATAATTACGGTGCAAGTCTTTACGATAATTATACCTTAACTTTATGGAGCAACGATGAAACATATTATAATTATACCAATAATACTATAAGCATAAAAATGACTGGTGATTATGGCTCAGGTACCAGCATATCCTATAATGGTTCCTTTGATGGTGGTCCCGGAGGATTTTATGATAATAATAAATACATTAATTTAACAGTAACATTTTATGCAAAATCCAGCATCAATGGAACAGATACAATAATATTTATGGGGGAGCCAAAAAGCAACATTAATACAGATAATGTTTACAGTGGCATAAATTTTAATGTTACAAACAATTATAAAAAATACACTTTTTCATATACATTTAGCAGTGCTGAAAAATACTTGGATTTTAGATTGTTCGATTATAATCCGGGAACATTTTATGTGAAAAATCTTAGCACTGAATATACAATATTGCCTAAAATTATACAGAATTCTTCAATGCCATTCGGCAATTATGTTGTTTTGAATAACACCTTGCTTAAAGGTGACAATGAAACAGCATTAATATATATGAAAAACAGCACCAATAATAATTTTGAATGGATAAAATTCAATTATCCTAATGGTATTTATATTAAAAATAATACTGATGTAGCCACACTTGTTCTTTTAAGCAATGAAAGTATTTTAAACCAGAATAACAAATCTTATATAATTTCCATAGACCCAAGCCTCAGGGATTATGAATTAAAATATGAAAATAAATATTATAAGCCGATACCTGGAATTTATGGAAACAGCATATATATAATAAATAAAAACATTAGCTCCCTGAACAACGCCAAGATAATTGTGAAGGGTGAAAGGGTAATGGACATATTCTACATAGGTATTATATCATATTTAATAATATTAGCATATTTCATGATAGATATAAATAGAAAAAATAGAGGAAATATTTAATATTTCTCTATATTTACTCAAAATATGGATAAACATATTTTTTTATTAAATGATCAAACAAAATATACAGGGATAAGCAATGTAACGATGGATATATATAATTCCATAGATAATGCAACAATAATATCATTGATTATGAACAATAAAAAATCAAAAAATGATTTTTATGGGAAAAGTTATTATGGACTAAAATTCACTAATTTTCAACTATGGCCAATTAATGCATATTTCCAAAAATATATTTATAAAAATATTTATAAAGAAATTTCATTAAATAATGAATATATAGTTCATTATATAAACATGTCCATATATCCAGTTATAATGGATAACTCAATAATAACAATACATGACCTTTTTGCTATCAATCAAAAATATACCAAAAATAGTATATATTCAACAATAATTAAAAGAAATCTAAAAAAATATAAGAAATTTAATTATGTGCATGCTGTCAGCAATACTGTAAAAAAATGTTGTGAATATTATGGTTTTGATGGAAGAATATTTGCTATATATCCACCTGTTACTCAAGGTATTTATAAAATGAATAATAAAATAGAATTAAGGAAAAAATATAACATACCTATAGACAAAAAGGTTATAATTAATGTTTCTAATAATTTTCCATATAAAAACACTAATTTATTAAAACCAATAATGGAAAAACTTGGAAATAATTATTACTTAATTCATGTTGGTTCCGATCTAAATATAGGAAGGACATTCAAAAACATCAATGTTAGAATATTAAATGAGTTATATAATTTATCAGATTTAGCTTTATTGCCATCATCCAGAGAAGGATTTGGAATTCCGTATGTAGAAGCAATGACTACTGGATTACCCGTTGTGGCCTCTAATATTGCAATTTCAAGGGAAATTTTGGGGAATGCTGGAATATTATCAGAAATTAACGTTGAATCTTTTGTAAGAACTATAAAAGATATAAACTATGAAGAATACACTAAAAGATCATTAGAGCGAAGTAAAATATTTGATAACCATATTTTTAAATCTAATATTATTAAATTATATTCTCAAATTTAATTTATAATAAATTTTATTGAACATTTAAATATATATTTTACTATATTTTAATATTTTCTAATATTTAATTTATTATCAATTATTTTATCTTTATATATTCCCAGATTTACCATGAATCCTGATGTGTCATTCTATATAATTATTAATTTCTTATTGCATTTAAAAATGAACTGTTATTATTCCTAAACTTTTTCTGTTGGTTACCTTTTATTATTCTTCTCCCTTATTATATATTTATTTTTTATCTTTTAATTTCATTCTAAGTTTGTATTCTTTTATTATATTTTTACTAGTATATAAAGAAAATATTTATTGGATAACATAAAAATAATATTTAGATAGAAATATATATACAGATTTTTAGATTAACCCTTATCTCAGTATCTTAACTTAAAATATTGTATAAAAAAGAATTATATACCTCACTAATATAATCAATAATCGCTTTTAGTAACTGAATTTTTGTAATTTTTATTTTTATAATATTCTAAAGCTGATGAAATATCTCTAACCATAATTCTATAATCATATGCTTTTGCTGTGGAAATTCCATTATCCGCTAATTTTAATAATATATCATTATGAGTATATAAATATGATACTGCATTAAATATAGATATTTCATCTTTTATTGGTACTAAAATACCATTATAAAAATTTTTTATAATATATTTTGAATCCCCTGCGTTGGTAGATATAATCGCATTACCATTTAACATTGCCTCTAACAATACTTCTGATAACCCCTCTTCCAAAGATGGTAAGATAAAAATTTTTCCCTTACCATATAGCTTAATTAATTTTTTAGTACTTATTAACCCATGATGAATAATAAATGGTGGTATATCTCCTTTATAATCTCCAAAGCTCTCAAAATAAATATCTTTATATTTATTATGTATTAAAATTGCAGCTCTCAATGCATAAATAGCACCTTTCATTTTCTGTGCTCGTAAAGGCATTATAATTATAAAATCTTTTTTTTCTTCGGGACTTATTTTTGCGTCATACTTTGATGTATCTATTCCTTCCCTTAATATTGGTATTTTTTCGTTTGTAAATTTTGATGATATATTAGAGCTCCCAGCAATTTTATTTCCTAAATTATATGATTTTAATATATAATCTCTAACCAACTCTATATTTGATGTACAAGATTCAAATTCTGAACTAATAGCATTAGAACTTTCATAATTATGATATATAATATAGTATATGTTATTTTTATTTAAATAATTACTTGAAAATAAAACGCCCCACCAATAAGGTGTGATTACATTTTTAATATTTAATTTTTTTAAAATATTTATATTACTATACACTTTAACTCTTTTTATGCTATCATTAAATATGAATTTTAGAAAAAATTTTGTTATAGCTCCAAAAATCATATTATTATGTATATAATATATCACTTTAAATTTAATGCTTAATTTATGACTTAAACGAGTGTTATACATTTCATCAAAGTCCTTCAAAGGGTTAGTTAGCGAAAGTATGGAAATTTTATATCCACACGTGATTAGGTAATCAGCAATATGATATATTTGCTTATTTACAGCTCCATTTTTAGTGTTATATGCTAAGCCCCTAATAATAAAAAGGTAATCTATATCTCTTTTCATTCTAAATCATAATTATCATTGCTTTTATAACTTTTTCTAATTATATTTATTTTTTAGCATATAATATATTTCTATTTACAAAATATACAGTTAATATTTTATAAATAATATATTATCTATCGATAATGATATGTACGCTCTTATTAATTATAATAATAAATCACTTTATTAAATGTGCTAAAATAAGACTTTAATCTATGTAATTTGCTATTTGTCTGTGGATGTCTATTCTTGCCAGTATATTTTTTATTCCATTATCATCTAAATATTTCTGGAATTTATTATTATCACCTGTTATTCCATTCTTTCCATTTGAGAAGAATTGAGTACCATAGTCTGTTATTATCTCATCTGGTTTTCCATATAGTTCTATTGATGTATTAATGTATTTATTGTATTATCTATGGTTTCCTCATTATTATACACCTAATCCAACTATAAATCTGGATGCATTATCCTCTATAATTATTAATTTCTCTTTTTTATTATACTCAGTCCAGTCTATATGCCATAGTGAATTGCTATATTCCCTTTCATATTTTATATACTTTCTTTGTTTCTTCTTGTTATTGTTTACATCAACCATATTCAATGATAACAATATTTTATATATATGGTTTTTAGATAATATTATATTTATTTTTCTTAAGGTATTTTCTTATTCTTTCTGGACCTCATAATGGGTATTTAATTTTAATATTCTTAACAATATCTATTTCATTATCTGTTATTATTTTGATTTCCTTTTATTATTTATAATATATTCTCCATTTTCCTTATATTTTTTATAAATATAATTTACATATATTGTACTTATTTTCATTTCTTTAGTTATTTCTGTTGACGATCTTCTCTTATTCTTTTCCCTTATTATGTATTTTATTTTTTTATCGTTTAACTTCATTTTATGTCTGTATTCTTTTATTATATTTTTACTGGGTATATAGGAAATATTTAGGGGACAATATACTATTTATATGACACGAAAATAATTATAAATATCTATATTGTTTTTAGTTATAATATTTTACTTAGGATATAATATATTTAAATAATAACATATTCAATTCAACACGATAAACTAATAAATCCTAAAAAATGTCTTTAAAAGCTATATCTTTTAGTGCTACGGTTTAAAGTTCAGCATATATCCAGCCTAATGACATCTCTTTAATTTTTTTTGGTTGAGTAAACTGTACTTTGAAATTACATGCTTTTAGTTTATTTATTAATTTATCATAGCCGTAATGATATTCTATCTGAATCCTCTTAAATTTTCTTAATACGTCATTATCCTCATTTAATAAATTATACTCACAGCCCTCACAGTCCATTTTTAACAATAAATCCTCATTATTTAAATTATATTCATTTATTAATGTTTTCAATGAGTATAATTTTATATTTTTCCCATTTTTTGACGGTTTTAAATCTGTTCCTGCATCTGTTATTTTATTTTCATCCACCTTTATTTCTGAATCCTCACCATAGCCTGCATTTAACAATGTAATCTTATCATTTAGGTTATTTATATTAATGTTTTTTAATGCATAGTTATATGAATACGGGTAAGGTTCCAGGGCTATTACCTTCTTTGCATTGTTTAATGCAAAATATATTGATGAATCGCCAATGTTTGCACCTATATCCAGTACTATTTTATTATTAGAATTTAACCAAGAATAATCACAATGGAGAAAAACATCTACAATATCTCCATTGTCTAAGCTTCCATATAATTGTATTTCTATACCTTTATAGTTAAATTGTAAAGCATTTAAATTTGTATTAAATAGAGTTAAATTTGTAATATTACAATTAGGATAGCATTGCAAATATTTATTATATAAGTAATGATAATTTTTAACTTGTTTATAATTCCAATAACATATTTTATTATTATTTAATTTAATTTTAATTTTATTTTTTTTAAATGTTCTATAAAAAAGTACACTTATATAATTTTGAAAAGTTGATTTATATCCTTTATATATTTCTTTTATACTATACATATTTACTCTTATTATTTATTTGTTAATATATATTATCATATTGTGATATCCTGAAATGAATTTCTTAATAAATTTATTGCTTTTCATATAACTTACCTCCCTTTTCCTCATATGCCATTGATGGTGTTACAACAGGTCTTTCATCTATTGATAATGACATATGTCTTCTTTTATAATTGTAATAATATACTACTTCATCCCATGTACTAAAATAAGGCCTTAACCTCTTTATTGTATAATTTAATCTCTCTAATTTTCCATTTGTGTGTGGATGGTCTATTCTTGCCAATATATGCTTTATATTATTATCATCAAGATATTTTTGAAGCTTATTCTTATCACCTATTATTCCATTCTTGCCATTTGAGAATAACTGAGTGCCATGTGATCCTGGATAGTGATTATTAAACAAAAATCTTTCCATTTCATGATACATTTATCATCGACCTCTTATAATAATTACTCTTTCTTCTTCTGTAACCATCCTTCAAATTCTTTAAAAACCCCTATAGTATTCACTAAATTTACTGTCATTGTTCCATTTATCAAGGAACTGCAACGGTGAATAATAATCCAATGTAGAATGTGACCTTATATTGTTGTAATCATTAATATAATGATCATGATATAATAATAGAATCATCTACATTAGGTAAATACCTTTGTGAAGAATTATCAATACTTGATTATAGTGTTCACTTACTTGATCCTTCTAAAATTTCTTTCCAAAATCCGTATCTTACCAATGATCTAATATTCTCAATTTTTATTTGAAGGCATGGATATATACTTTAATCCTCCTTTTTTGAATATATCTTCATTTATAATTAATTTTTTTCATAGATTTTTGATATAATTTTTGTAGTAAGAGTTTTGTTGATTTTAAATAAGATGACAATTAGTATATATTCCAATCTAAATCTAATACCAAAATATTTTGACATAATAAATGATTTTAGATAAGGTATTTTATAGTTAGCTTTTAATAATATATTTTTTTTAATTATTAAACTGCTTAAAAATGCATTTATAAATTCTATTGCCTGTTTGCTTTTAAATTTATATTTGATATTTTGAAAGTCTCTAATCGTATGGTCTAATGTAAGCAACTCAAAATTTCTATATTCTGAAAAATTATTATATATTATATGACTAACACTGTTATGTAATCTATATGTTGTTAGTTTATTATTATCTTCTAATATACCTCCATATTCTAACGCAAATAAAAACATTATTAAATCAATACCCCTATTTACCATTTTTAATATGTTGGTGTCTATAATACTTTTTCGTATAGAAATGGATGATAGATTTTCTGATATTCCTAACTTCCTATATTTAATTAAACGATCTAAATCATCAACAATTATAGAATCATTATGGTAATAATTAATTTTATTATTTTTAAATATATTATAAACATTTTCCAGTTTTCTTTCAGAAAACCTATCATCATCATCTAAAAAAGATATAATTTCACCTTCTGCAATATCCAAGCCTTTTAAAATCTTAATGGATAAACTTTTTTCGTTTAGATAAACATTTTTTATATTGTTTTTTTTAATTAGCTCATCTATATGTGAATCTTTAAAATTTTTTACTACTATAATTTCATAATATTTCCTATCTAAACTTTGATTTAAGACACTGCTTATAGCCGAGTCTAGATATTTCACCCTATTATATGAAGAAATTATTACAGAAATATAAACCATTATTTCATTATATCTTCTTATAATTTAATTTTTTTCTTATACAAAAGGTCAGCCACATTCAACATTATTTTTTGCATTATATTCTAAAGCTTTATAAGTCTTATTGTTTCGTTAAATAATCTCTTTGTTCTAGAAATATAATATTTCAATATTTCATCCTAATCCAATATTGCGATTATTAATTTCTATAGACATTTATTGAATCTATGAATAAACCTTGTTATATATTTATATTAAGTTCCATGTTTTATTAAGTATATTTAGTGTGATATCTATCTTCTTATATACTTATAATGAAGTATTATGATATATAAAAATATTGCTAATAGGTTATAATACAGTTTCTACATCAAAAATAGAAGTATATTTTATTACTATTTACTTCTTATATATTAAACCTCTCTCCATGTAATTTTTTAATTAGTTCTACTATTTTCTCAGAGATATAATTAATATCTTCTTTATTTAGCTTCACACTACTTGGCAGGTTTAATCCGGTTTCAGATAGATATTTTGATTTATCATAATTACCCATGTCATATTTTTTATATGGTGGCATTTCATGTGCGGGGTAAAAGAACCTCCTTGTGTCTATTCCATTTTTATAAAGGAAATTCATTAAACTATTTCTATCATCTTCATTTTTCATTAATATAGAGTATAGCCAGTATGTGCCATTATAATTTTCACCAATCGGATGGGTTATAACATAATCCTTTAGATTATTATAATAATATTTTGCTATCTCCCTTTTTTTCCCAATAAAATAATTTAGCCTCTCAAGCTGTGCTAATCCGAGTGCTGCCTGCATATTTGTCATTCTGTAGTTATAGCCTATAAATTCATGCCAGTACCTTTTTTTAGATGTCATTCCGTGATCCCTTAATATGAGCATTTTATTATACAATTCTTCATTATTTGTTGTGCAGAATCCACCTTCTCCTGTTGTCATGGTTTTATTCCCATAGAATGAAAAGCACCCAACATCGCCAAAAGATCCAAGCCTCTTGCCCTTATATTCTGTTCCAAGTGATTCTGCAGTATCCTCTATTAAATATAAATTATATTTTTTCTTTATTTCCATTAATTTATCCATATTAGCCGAATTTCCGTATAAATGCACTGCTATTATTGCCTTTGTTTTATTATTAATCAACGATTCTATTTTATCTGTGTCAATGCACCAGTCTTTTTTTGTCACGTCACATAAAACCGGCGTTGCATTATTATATAAAACAGCATTAACAGGGCTTATGAATGTTAAATCGGGTACTATAACTTCATCACCATTTTTTATGCCAAGTGCCGATAATGCCAGATGTAAAGCCGCAGTTCCATTTGATACAGTTAAACCATATTTTGTCCCAATAAATTTGGAAAATTTTGATTCAAATTCATCAATATATTTTCCATGGGAGCTAACCCACCCAGACCTTACAGCATCAGTAACATAATCTATTTCTTTTTCAGATATGTCTGGTTCTGAAACAGGAATCATTTTTTCACCTTGTAATAAGTTTTTAATAAAGCATTCTCATTTGGATAGTTGGGGACATCCCATGGGAACTGCTCTCCATTTAAATATAATTCCCACCTTTTAAGCTCTGCCTTCATCATCAATTTTACAATTTCATTGAACTTTATTTTAGGCTCCCAGCCAAGTTTATCCCTAGCCTTGGAATAATCTCCTTTTAATGCAGGAACATCCAAAGGTCTTAAAAACCTTTTATCAATCTCAAGGTATTTTGTGTAATCTTCATTTATATAATCAAACGCTAGCTGTAAAAACTCCTCTACACTATGTGTTTCATTTGTTGCAATTACATAATCATCAGGTGAATCCTGCTGTAGCATCCTGTACATTGCCTCAACATATTCCGGTGCATATCCCCAATCCCTTTTTGCCTTTATATTTCCAAGCCTTATCTTTTTTTCTAGGCCGTAATGTATTTTTGCAACCTCATTTACTATCTTTCTTGTTACAAATTCCAAACCCCTTATTTCAGATTCATGGTTAAAGAGTATTCCAGATGACACAAATAATTTATAGCCATTCCTGTAAATATTTGATATCCAGTAGCCGTATAGTTTAGCAGCTGCATATGGACTCATTGGCTTAAAAATAGAATTTTCATTAAGGCCATTTTCATCATAAGATGATCCGAACATCTCACTTGTGCCTGCATAATATACCCTAGTATTTGGGTAATATAATTTTGCCGCCTCTAAAATCCTTGTTGTTGATAATCCTGTGACCTCTGCTGTTGCCAATGGTGATTCAAAGGAGGCTTCTACAAAGCTCTGTGCTGCTAGATGATAAACCTCATCAGGATTTGATGCCTTAAAGGCATTTAAAACAGATGATAAATCTGTTAAATCACCGGATATTAAATTAACCCTATTGTATATATTTAGATTTTGGAGTCTCCAGAAATTTGGTGTGCTTAACCTTCTGTATAATCCATAAACCTTATAATCTTTTTCTAATAATAACTTTGCAAGATATGCCCCATCCTGACCTGTTATGCCTGTAATTAGTGCCGACTTCATATTTTTGTTTAATAGTATAGTTATATTTTAATTTTCGTTATGCATTTTTAAAAGTAGGTATCCTAAAATGAGTTCTCATATATACTTATTATTTTTAACATTTAAATTACCATAATTTTCTTCATATGCCATTGATAGTGTTACTACACTTTCATTTATTGATAATTGCAAGTAATAATTATAATAATTGATCCTGAATATTAAGTATTAAATAAAAATATTTCCATTTCATGAAACATTTATCATCATCCATTATAATAATTATTCTTTTATGGTTTTCCTTTAATTTATTTAAAAATCCTCTGTAATAATCCCTAAATTTAGCCAAATATAATATTATTACTGAAATCTTAAACAATCCTCGTATTTTATTATAATGTATATATTTAATAGTTTATTCTATCTTTATAATACACTATTATCCAAGAAATCTTTCATTGATTATTATATTTTTATAGTAATTTCCTCTATAATTAAAACCTATATTTATAGAGTTATTTAATCTAAAAATAAAAGGTTTTGGTATCATAAAAAGCCAATCAATTCCATGTATTTAACATGCAAGGAATTTATGTTGAATTAAAATTTTGTTAAAATGAATTATGCAACTACTTACTCCTCAATTCAGATATAAATATCCATGAAATATGTATAAATGCATATATAATCAGAATTAAAGCCATGAACGCATAAAAATAAGCAAAATATTTAACAGCAGGAATACCGGTTAAAAACCATACTATTGATGATCCTGCAGATAAAACCCCCAGTGGGAAGACAGCGCCCCACCAGCTAACACTGTATTTATGACTTATATTTCTTATAAATTTAATAAAAAATAGGGTCAATACAAAAAATGACATTATAATGCCATAGAAATAATCAATATATGATAATTTCTCAATAAAAGCAAAAACAAAAACATTTGAAATAATTTTAATGGCATTTAGCCCGGCTAGGGATGCAAGTGACCCAATCCCGGCATAAACCATATAAAATCCATTTATTTTTGATGAATTGAATATTTTATTATACGATTTAAACGCCTTTGCGGTTACTGCAATATATCCGGCATTGCCTGCCAAAAATAAAAATGTTAAAAGCAGCGTATAATATTGAGACCTTATATTTATAATATATAACATCTGAGAAAATAGTACGGAAAAACTTAAAATTGATATAAATGGCATGAAGTAAAAATGTAAATCTATCTTTATTCTGTATTCATTGAAATACATTATTGCAAAAACAGCAATTGATACTATTGTTAAATAAAAAAGTAAATAGGCAAAGAAATATAACCCATTCACGATTAGCCTTGTACCAAGAACTGCACTGCCTGCTGAAAATGTAAAATAACCCAATATTTTATTCCTGCTAATAAATGATATATTTTTTGTAAATTGTATTATCTTAAACAAAAAGATTAATGAAAGTGATAAATATATAATTAAGCCTGTATATAGCAGAAATATTGATATTTCCTGAATTTTTAATAACCGGAATGCAATGGATGTTATTTCAATACCCATAACTGACGAATAAGACGAACCAGGAATTGAGGTTCCATTAATTGACGTATTCTATTATCCCATGATGATATTTATTGTTTTATAAATTTATGATGTTTATTAATAATTAAACAATTTCTAAAGGACAAATTAATCTAATATTATAATTATAATATCAATAAAAATCTTTATTTTAATATATTTATAATGCTTTTAGTTATGAATGCATATAATTGTTATACATGCTAAAATTTACAATCAAAGTATAAAAATATTTTTATTGCGTTTTCAATAAACGCCTTTGTTATATTATTTCAACATGGTCATTATCAACATGTGCAACATAGTTTTTTATCTCATTAAATAAAGATAATTCATGAATAAAATTTTACATTAAAAATAGTTTTCAATATAATAATTAAGAATTAATTCTGATAATAAATCCTTTAAAATCCTCAGATTGTTATTATATTTGTTCAGTGATTGACCACCTATGTCTGCTATTCTGAATGTGCTTTTGCCAAATGAAAATTTATCATTAACCAGTCTTATAACAAATTCATAATCCTCCTTACCATTTATAAAGGTTTCATCCATATTCTCTTTTTCCAAAACCGATCTTTTGAATATACCAAAGGAGTTAAATAATGGAATTTTGCCATATTTTATTTTAAGGAATTTTAAAATAAGATTATCCAGTTTTTTGTTTCCACTGCCTTCAAATATAGTATATTTATAGCCATCAATACCTTTTAATATGGCTCTGAATTCATTGAAATTGGCATTTTTGTTAATAAACCAGTTGATATAATTTGTATATCTGGTTATAGCATTAAAATTAACAATATTAAATTGATCTGATATTGAGAAATTGGATTTGCCTTTTCTAATCTTTGTTGGCAATATAATATCAAATTCCCTTAAATTTTCTATTTCTTCTAATAATTTATCACTGTTGTCAATAATTTCCATATCATCATTGCTCAATATCAGTGTTTTATAATCATATTTTAACGCCTTGCATATGCCATTATTTATGCTCCTGGCATAGTTAAAATATTGCCCGCCTGATTCAACGATTACTGCATCAAATCTGGAAACAAGGTTCCAATAAGAAGTTTTCAAAAAATTATCTATGCTAATAGTTGGAATTATAAAACATATACTGGAATTATTATTATGGTGATATATTTTTATGTCCGGCTTTTTCCTGTTTATGGAGAAATTATATGCCTTCTCAGGATTATTTATAAATTTATAAAATTTAATCAGATTGTCCAAATTATTTGAACTCCACAAATTTTCCAGCATTTTGTAATCCACTTTTACTAATATATTTTATATATATTATAATTATGATTGAATGTGAAATACATAAAGATATTATTTGGTAAAATAATAAGGTCTTAAAACATGAATGTATAATTCAGGAAATGATGTTAAAGGTTTATTTTTATAATTAATATAATAAATTAAAGGATGCTTATAAATGATGATATTAATTATACCACATAAAAATAAATTCTTATATGTATTTAATGTTTTTAATATCTAAATTCTCATGCAATACTTTAATTAGATATTCACTTATTAGATTTTTACATTAAAATGTTATGATTGGGTTTTAACCGAATATATAAATAAAATATAAATGATAACCAATATAAATTAACCAAAAATAACAACTGGATAATATATGGCATCATTCTCTTAAATAGCCTCAAACCTTATGGTTGTCAGTGATGCTGCGTTGAATTCCATTTCATTTGAAAGTATTGTTGCCTTAATTTTCTCTCCAACCACGCCATGTATGAACCTCAATGGAAGATTGTAACCCTCAGGGGATGCGACCCTTAAAATATCGGGTTTAGAATCAAATATATTATCCCATGTTCCATTTTCTAATGAGGATATGCAGTTTTCCAGATATTCCATTGCCAGTGGTGGTGTTTCATTAACACCACTCTGAAACAGGTCAAGCCTGTGAATCAAAGAACCGCTTGCAAGAACGCATAAATTTCCCTTAATTTGTAAAGACCTTATGAGCCTGCCGAGGTCAACATGCGCCTGTGCACCCATATCAGGACATATTGAAACCAGAATTGCCGGCACTGATGCATCATTAAAAATATGCAAAAGTGGCGACCATGCACCGTGGTCGAGACCCCAGTTATCAACCATGCCAATATTAATATCATTGCCATTTCCAAGTTCTATTATCTGCTCTGCAAGTTCATGGTCTCCCGGAGGTTCATATTTAACATTATAGAGTTCAGGAGGAAATCCATAATAAGCAAAATCTGCTTAAGCCTTGGTGTGCCAACAATTCCAAATCCGCCTGATGTTTGAAAATGCGGTATCATAATTATAACATTATCAACACAATCCTTTATTTCCTTTCCAAGTTTTTCAAGAGCACTTATTGTTTCTTTATGGTCCACGCCAATATTTCCTATGAGGCTTGGAGAATTTGGCACAAAGGCCACTGCCCTTATCATAAATTATAAGCTTTACATATATAATAATGTTTTTCATCTATACATTAAATCCTTATATTTTGTTATTACAACAATGTTATAATATTCAGACCATTATTTAAAGGATGATACAATATTTATTCTTAAATTAATAAAGAATAATAAAAAATCACCAAAATAGTAAAATCAATTCTGGAATAGGGCGGGATAATCATGGCAACACGTGTTATGGAGCTGTTTAAAATCGGAATAGTTAAGAATCGAACAGCAAAATTATAATGCAAAAACCAACAAAAATTTAGATATAAAACAAGTCTATAATTTGCTTTTTGAATGAATTGAATTAATGCATATTACTGTATTTTAAATTCCATTATGCCCCTTCTTTTTAATTCCTTTATTCTGTCGAAATCTGAGTCTTCAGATATGATGATGTTTGCCTTTTGCGTTATTGCAGTTGCTGCATGAATTGAATCTCTTGGATCGGTTTTATATCGTTTCATGATATCCATTGAAAGTGCCAGCAAATCCTGATTTACATCAACCAAATGAAGCCCGGGCATATTCAAAAAAGCCTCACCGGCAGATATTGCATCTTCAAAATTTCTATTCTTTTTTATTATCCAGATGGCCTCATCAAAGGTTAATGCACTTGTTATTGCCTCAATATTTCTATTTTCTACCTCTTCCAAAATAAGTCTTGCATTATTACCTAATTCTTCATTGTTAAGTGAGGCAAATATAAATACATTGGAATCTATATATATCATAATTTATTCCTTTTAAAAATTTCGTCTTTATATTCATTATATTTTATTTCATTTACATTTTTTCCATTTTTGGCAATTTCCCTAAAGATATTTACCGAATCTGTTTTCAGTTTTTCCAGTATTATTCTATCACCATCCAATTTGAAAATCACCTTTGAACCCGGCGTGATTTTTAATGTTTTTCTTAATGCAACCGGTATTACCACCTGCCCCTTGGGGCCTACACTCATTTCTTCTTCAAGCATGTATAACTCACTATTATACTAATGTATAACTTATATTTATACTTTATTTCCTAATGCAATAGTTTTGTTGCCAGGGTAAATCATTGTGGTTATATGGATCAAACTATAATAAATAATTAACGTACTATGGCATATTGACTACCATCCGTATGGGTGTATTTATTTCGACCTTGATGTTAAATACTGATTATTAAACAAGCCTAATATTATAATTGTTATATAAATAAAAATCATTTATTATACAAATCAATATAATGTACTGAAAGCCACTGAGATTATATGTAGAATTTATAGAATCAAATATTTTTAAAATGCCAATAAATTATCATCATTTTGAATATTTTCAAATCAATGAATGAGGTAATTTTTAAAAGAGCGATAAATCATATATTTTTTGAATATGCTTAAACACAAATAAAAACGTAAATATAAAATAATGGAAATTATTTATAAAATCATAAATAAAAATTAAATAAAATAGGTGAAATTATGAAACCTCTTCCAAATAAGATTAACATTCCGCTAATAGCAATAGTCATAGCATTGCTTACGTATTACCTTATAGCTCTTGTAACCATTCTTACAGGAGTTGCGTATATTGTTGGTCCAATGTATCCCATATATATTTCAATATTTGTTCTTTCTCTTTTACTTATTGGGCTGGTTTTTTCCATCAGGGCAAGGCTTTCATATGAAATGAAAAAAATTAAAATAATGTAATTATGATGACTAAAAGTTATTGATTATTTAAGATATATAATAAAAATTCCCAATTTGGATGCATTATAAAAATAGTATATAAAAATTATATTACCTATCTATAAATAATTTTTATTAATCTTTTCCTTATAAATTTTGGCGTTTTATAGATTATTAATCTTGGTATCTCATTAAAATCCTTATTATTTATATAATCCAAATAATCATTTAAACTTATTTTATATCTATTTTCAAATGACCAGAAGTTATATGCAAGTTTTAGATTTGTTATTCTGGTTCTTACATAGCCCTCAAACCTTGAATTATTAGCCATTTTCATTATATTGTTAAATGCTGTTAAGCTTTTGTTTATGAATTCAAGTTTTTTCCTGGCCAGAACATTGATATTATTGGATACTAAAACTCCTGTTTGGTCATTATGTATTCTGTATGAATTTAATATTCTGTTATCCATATAAAGGTTGAATTTTGATAATAATGCGCTTATAAAAATAAAACGATCTATATTTGCAGCCTGATTTTTTAAATATAGTGACCATGGCTTTAATATTTCCTTGCGAATTGATATGCACGAATTATTAACATATAATAATTTTTTTTCCATGTAATAAATATACTTATTTTTATCCTTGTTGTCTATTTCAATTGTTTTATATCTAGGCGAATTTATTAATTTATTATACACAATATTATTATTCAATAAAACCTCAAAGTTATTATGGTAGTATCCTATGTTTTTATCATTGAATATATTATATACTATTTCAAGCTTATTTTCCCTCATTAAATCATCGTCATCCAGAAACGATAATATTTCTCCATTGGATTTATTTAATGCAATATATGGATACTCGCCTTCTATTCCATCAGAAATTATTGATGTTATATTATTTTCATCCATAAATTTATCTATTTTATTGTCATTAAAGTTCTTTATTACAATGATTTCATATTTATCCTTGGATAATGTCTGGTTTAATGCGCTTTTAATTGCATTTAATAAAAACTCTTTCCTGTTGTATGCCGTGATTATTACTGAAATAAATGGTTTTCCATCCATGCCTGATTATATGATATTTATTAATAAATATGGTGCCTTATAAAGTTTGCAATTGTATAATATTATTTATAATATAGGAAAACTAACCCTGGTTAATAAAATATTATAGTATGTATTTATATTATGTTTTAATTTGATTTTCTTTGTAAAATTATCATTTTATATGTTTTAAAATAAATATTTTTATTATAATTATTTTCATTTAATTTTATATATATTTAAAAATAAATCTAATAATTATTCATTAATATATTTTTAAAATACTACTTGCTATAATTAGAACATTAATTCTTAATTTAATCTAAAATTTATAATTTTAGTTTAATAAAACCAATAAATTCTATGCTTAAAATTAGATGAATTTAAATCAACGTAAAATTTTAATAAAATTAATATAATATACTATCCATAACCAATTGCAGATAAACAAATCTATGTTATGGTATTAGCAAAAAAAGATTAAATATGGAAATGGATTAAGGTATAGGATGAGTAATCTTGGAAAGCGTTGAAGATGTTTCTAATAAGAATTCCAATTATGAATGTCCAATATGTCAAAGCTATAATGTAGAGAAAATTTACTCTAATTATCCAGGATACGTGGATGGAACGAGTTATGATATTTTTAAATGTAATAATTGCATTACAGAATTCATTCTTGCCCCTGGCACCTCAGAAGAAGTATACAATGCCATTTATAATCTCCAATGTGTTCCAGCTTACGATAGGTATAAAAAATACGCAAAATCAGTGATTTATGAAAAAGAACCTTTTAAATTCCTTTCTAAACAGGAATTTGCTTATGAAGCCGTTTATAATTACCTAAATGATAAAAAGGAAAAAGTAAAATCTATATTAGAAGTAGGAACTGGCCTTGGGTATCTAACTTATGCTTTAAACAAAACTGGCTATTCAACACTTGGGATTGATATATCAGAAACTAGTGTTAGAAATGCCATCAATTTATTTGGCTCTTTTTATAAGGCTATTAGTTTAGAGAAACTAAGTAGCAGTTCACAACAAAAGTTTGACTTAATTGTAATGACGGAGGTGATAGAACACGTTAATAATCCTCTTGGGCTTATAAGCGGGTGTTTACCATTATTAAATGAAACAGGTGTTATTTTATTGACTACTCCTCATTATTATAACGTTAATAAGGTATGGGAAACTGAGTTACCTCCAGTACATAGATTTTGGTTTAGTAAAAAATCTTTTCAAACAATTTCTAAAAGCCTTGGATTAAAAGTCGATTTTATTTTTCCAGATAAGGGTTGTTTCAATTTTAACCATTCAAATTTACTTGTAAATTTTATTATAGATAAACACTTTTCCAATAAATTACCTAAATTACCTACATCTACTTTAACCAGCGACCTCCGTGGTTGTGTTGAAACAAATTATCATATCGGGTTTTTTAAGAGTACTATGAAGCGAGTTGCAACTTCTAAGACGGTGTGTTATCTTTCAAATATGTTTTATTTTAAATTCATCCATAAAAAGGAAGAGGGATGTTTTGCAATTATATTAAAGAAATGAAGAGAGTAGTTCTTAAAAATTATGTCGGTGTAGCTAAAATTAGTAACTTTATTCTCCTAATTGCCTAAAAATAGGAAGCACATAATTGTCGATAGGATAATTGACATAGACAAAGAGACAAACAACATTGAAAAATCTCAGATTAAAGGGAACAACGAGTATTTGTATCTTGATTATGATAATTTCAAAGAATTCCATGATTATATTTTATTTCTAATATCTAAGGATATTGGGGATATGAAAATATTGAAAATAACTTTGTTGAAAGTATCTTACCTGTTTCCAATACTTAACCTTTGTCATACCAAGTCATATTTATAGGATAATTTAATTTTCAATCATTATGAAAACAGTTAGAGATATACTGAAGAAACCTGCAAATGAAATATCAGAATCAATGAATATTGATATAAATTCAAATAAGATTAAATTCATTGACCATTTATATGCTATAATCTACAGTGCACTGCATAAGTATGATTTAACCGCTCCTTCCATTGACAATGGAATAAGCAAATCATGGTTATCAAAGCTTAATAACAATAAATCATACATTCCATTCATTGAACTATTCTATAAATTGTTAAAACCATATATAATGGCACATGATTATAAAGTATACAGCAAATACATGCGTGTGCTTGCAATGGATTCTACATTCATAAAAACATTTATAAATGGTTCAGGAAGTTATAAAGGGAAATCAAATGGGATGAAGGTGCATGTTCCTGCAATAGTATTCCAGTTCACTGTTCCACTGAATGCATACATATCATCTGCCAATGTAAATGATTCGTCACTGTTTGATAATATTATAAAAAGTATAGATAATAAAATGCTGTACTCATCCATATTGGTATTTGATCTGGGGTATTATAATTTGGAGAGGTTTAAATTACTTGCTGATAAAAATATATTACTTGTATCAAGAATAAAGAGGAATGCCATTTATTATGAATCGGGAATAGTCAATGGCCATGGAATGGTTGAAATGAATAATGGATTGAATTTAAGGATTGAATTTAAGGATTGTAAGGGTGAATGTTGATGGAATTGAATATAAGTATTGGTTATGGATTAAATGATAATAGATTACTGTGGGAATTGTAAGCAAAAATATTAATATTGGAAACTGGTAAGTAAATACTCTTTATTAGTAATAATAAATTTTTATGTAATAATTATTTGTATCCTTTATTAGACACAACTTTTTTAAAATGCATTTTTTTAAAATATTTTATTAATTTTAATGATTTTATTGGAAATATTTTTGATAATGGATATAATATTATTATCATGGATTTATTAATAAATCTACCTTTTCTGTATATTGTATATTTTAATATTTCTTTTATGGTTATTTGATTTTTGCCTAGTAGCAATAATTCTACTTTATTATCTATTATGTATAAATCTATACATTTTAGTGATTTATTTGATTTAAACATAGATTTAAATGCAGTAAGGTCATTAATACAGTTATATCTAAACAATATTGCTTTATTTTCATATTCCTTAAAGTTTTTTATGATTATATTGGATACACTATTATGAAACCGGTAATAAGTTAATTTTGCTTTATCAATTTTTATTTCACCACCATAATCTAAAGCAGATAAATACATAAATAGATCTGTAATTGTTTTTATATTTTTTAGTTTATCTATCTCTATTATATTTTTACTTATTGAAATGCAGGACATATTAAAAGTTATATCCTGGTTATTAAAATTGGTATATTCATCACTATCATTTATTGGATAATAATAATTATGATAATATACTATATTTTTATCATTAAAAATTTTATTAACAGTTTCCAATTTATTGTTAAAAAATAGATCATCATCCTCCAAAAAAGATATTATATTTCCTTGAGAACATTTTATTCCATCAATGATTAATAATTTATTATTGCTTAATATGGATTTTATGTTATTTTTATTTATAAAATTATCTATTTCATCATCATTAAAATTTTTAACAACAATTATTTCATAATATTTTTTATCTAATGTTTGATTTAAAGCGCTTTTAATAGCTTTTAATATATATTCTTTCCTGTTATACGCTGTAATTATAACTGATATATAATTATCCATAAATTGATAAATCACACATAAATATTAATATATACGAATAATAAATCTTATAAATTTTTAAATAATTTATTGGATAATAAAATAACTCAATTTTCCTCTTTTAACATGTTGAATCCGTTATAGAAAATACTTTTAATTTCATTTCTTGGATTATATTTTCAAACATTATAGATATTATTACCTTACTAAATAGAAATCATGAGAAGATTAAAAAATTATAAATAATATGAAATAAAAAGATAATTTAGTGTCTGCAGTTAAATCTACAAATAATTAATATACTCTTACAACATTTAGAGATATGGAAGGGAGACCTCCCCTGGCATTGCTGATGTTCAACTATAACGAGAATGGAGGTATAAACCACAATATAGAACTGTTAATGGATATTGTTGATGAAATACTTATAATAGATTCTTCAGACATTGGAAAGTATAATGAATTGTCCGATAAATACAAAAATATTGAAAAAGTTCGGATAATAAGGATGTTCCCTATCGGGTATGTAGAGCCTTTCAGGATGTATGCTTTAAAAAAAATAGCATCAGACTGGGTTCTATATCTTGATGCTGATGAGGGGCCAAATCAAAGTTTTATTAATAATTTAAAAAATATAGATTTAAAAAATGCTTCAGCGTATACTATCCTTAGGTACGAAGAAACACTTAAGTGCTACGACTATCAGCTTCGGCTTTATAAGAAAGATAGTATTGTTTATAATGGCATGATTCATGAAATTCCTCCCATAAATGGAATTGTGAAAGAAATGGATAAACAATGTTACATAATTCATCACGCAGACTTCAGCAATTATCTAAAAAAAAGGGGGCCTTATTTAACTATAGAAGCATATGAAAGACCATTTACGGCCTCATATCTTTCCACGCAATCACCCTTATTTAATCTATTCAGAAATAAAAATAAAATTCTTGGCAGACATACTGTAACATTGCTCTGGTTTCTTCTATTCCTAAGGTCTTTCAATATAAATTCCATAAAATACAAAACATATAGGAATGAGTGGTTTTTATTTAAATATACTTTAACCAAGTATAAATATTTTGTGGAATTGTCAAATAGAGACGAATTAATTAAGATAAATAAGGGTATAATAAAGAATAATGGCATAATTAAGTATTTAAATCTTGATGATGTAGATTATGTAGAGAATTTGACTAACAATTTCAAATTTGATAAAAAGGGCATAACAATATTTGAGGAACTTGTAAATTACAGATATTACAATAATAAGTTCAAGGATGAAATATAGCATTTGTGGATATTATTTATCAAAAAATATTTTCAATGTTATCCTAATTATACATATTACTATATATTTTATATGATAAATTATAGTAACTAAATTTTAATGAATGGCCTACAAATTTAACATTATATACAAAATATAATTTTGAAATATATAGTACTGGCAGGGCTGGGTAATTACAGATATGATTTTATATTATTTTTTTTATCGTTTGCATTACAAAGGATAAAAATAAAAGATTTATAAATTCAAAATATATTTTAATTTATAATTTATTAATATTTAATATATAGTATCTTTAAATTCTAAAAATACATAAATTCTTATCAGGTTTTATAATGAATATAATTTAAATATTGTAAATTTTATTGCATATATTACTAAAAATAGATCGATGAAATTATTATATAATGTTAAAATATGGTTTAATTAATTTATGAAAATATACAATTAAAAAAAGGAAAACTATGTCGTAAAAATAATCGAAATAAAATATACTAAATAATTATTCTTTGATATTTTATACATATTACTCATTTACACATTTATGAATATAGGCATAACTAGCCCAGATTTATTAATAAGTAGTGGCGGTGCCCAGAACCATACAATAAACGTTATAGGCATATTAAATAATTATTATAACATTATCTATCTACCTGATCCAAAACTGTATAAAGAATTCAGAAAAGATAACGATAATATAATTAAAAGATCAAAAAATCTTGAAAAATCTGGAATAAAAATAACAAAATATTTTTATGACATATTAAATAATAATTATGATTATAATGAAATAATCAATATTTATTCAAAAGAAAAAATAGATTTTATATTTGCATTTGAATTCATAGAAAACTCTGTGTTTTCTAAAAATTTACATTGATATTCGGCAAAAAAATGAATTTAAAGTACGGAGTCTGCCTTCAGGGACTTGGCAATTTTGACCTCCATATTTTCAATTATATATATTCCACAATTAAATTGAGCAAAACTTTTCATATATTTTTATATAGAATATATCATTATTTTAATTACAATTTGATATTACATAGTTTAAAAAGGTATAAAAATCTTAAATTTTTATGTATAGTAAATAAATATTATTATGAAAGCATAAAAATAAAATTCAAAGATATAAATGTATTGAATATAAGCAATGGAATTAATAATTCTAATATAAATATATTAAAATATAATAAAAACAAAAAAGAAGATAAAATAATATTCTTTGCAAGGTTAATTTACAATAAGGGAATATTTGAAATACCAAAAATAATGAAATATATTATAAAAATTACAATACAAAATTAATAATTGCAGGTAAATTTGTCTATAAAAATGAAAAGAATAAATTCTTTAAAATGGTAAATAAATTAAAATTAAATGATTATATTGTTTACAAGGGATATTTAAGCGATGATGAATTATACAATGAAATATCAACATCAAAATTAATGATTTATCCGTCACACAATGATACATTTTCCATAGTAGTTATGCAGTCATTATCATTGAATACTCCGGTGGTGGCATACAATATAGCGGGACTGAAAATATATAATGATTTTAAATCTATTAAACTGGTAAGGGAATTTGATTATAAGGCAATGGCAAACGAATCATTGAAGATATTAAAAATGGAAAATGTATATAATTTATTTGATGATAATATTAATGGATTTATTAAAAAAACACAACTGGTACAATGTTGCAATGGAATATAAAAACATTATTGATAAATACAGTAAAAACGGTATAAAAATAAAGAAGGATATAAAAAATATAGAAAATATTACATAAATTTATAAAGATTAAATTTATTTGGTTTTTCTAAATTCAATTATATATAAAAACAGTAAAATTGTTATTATTATTCCAAATATCTTAAAGAATAATAAATTTATATTTATATAATTAAAATAATATAATATAAACGTGGTATAAAATAGTATTAAAAATAAAATTAAATTTATTTTTATAATATTTAAATTTAAAATTAATTTTGATCTTACAGCAATATTTACTAAAGGATAAATTAGTAACGAGGATAAAATTATAATTCCAAGAATAGCATATGGTTCCTCCATTAGAAAATTATTATCCGGTTTATAGTTTAATGATATTAAATTATACTTTAAATTAACCGTACCATTAACTGTTTTTGATAAGATGTTAAATTATTTTATATTATTATAATCTAAATTATAATTTATTACAGTATTTTTTGTTATATTACTTACCAGTTTCCAATACTTAAATATTGTCATGCCATGTCATATTTATATGATAATTTAATTTTCAATTATTATGAAAACAGTTAAAGGCATACTAAATAAACCTGCAAATGAAATATCAGAATCAATGAATATTGACCTAAACCAAAGAAGATTAAATTCATTGACCATTTATATGCTTTAATCTACAGTGCACTGCATAAGTATGATCTAACAGATACATTCATTGACAGCGGAATAGGCAAATCATGGTTGTCAAAACTCAATAACAGTAGACTCAATAACAGTAGATCATACATTCCATTCATTGAACTGTTTTTATAAATTGTTAAAACCATATATAAGGGCACATGATTACAGGGTATATAGCAAATACATGCGTTTATTGGCAATAGATTCTACTTTTATTAGGATATTTATAAATGGTTCAGGCAGTTACAGGGTGGATCAAATGGAATAAAAATATATGTCCATGCAATAGTATTTCCATTTACCGTTCCATTGAATGTAACAATGCAGAAATTAAATTGATTTACAGATAGGGTTACACTGTGTGTATATTTAATTGCAACATTAAATGTATATGCTGTATCTCCAGAATGATCTGCTGAAACCTCATCAGCATGATCTTCTATTGTTTTATTTACAGTTACATTAACCTGATTTTTAATGGTATACTACTACCTATTATAGCTATTTTGGCTATAATTACAGCAATTACACTATTAATGATATATATCTCTTCTTTATTATTGCATTTATATCTAAAGTAAATACATATATATTTTACTTTAAAACTATTATTTCATATAATAAATATGATATAAATATGATATAAATATTTATATTAGAATTTTATAATTATTTATGCAATTTAAAAAGTCTATGGTTATACTTGTAGTTTTAATGTCAGTTATTGGTTTTTCCATGATAATATTACCGTCAGGTTTAAATAACTCCCCAGGAGCAAATGTAACCGCAAATAATTATAATCCTGCATCCACTGGAAAGTTATATCCGGTGCAGAATACTACTGCAAAAGGTTTTTCATATTATGGTAAAGTTCCTGGCAACACAGAATTACATTTTATTGTTTATGTTCCATTAAAGGATCAATCAATTTTAAATTCTTTAGCGAATCAGGTTTCAACACCCGGTACTCCATTATTCGGTAAAACCATGACATATTCCCAAATAGAAAAGGAATTTATGAATACAAATACTTATACTAATGATTTAAAAATACTAGAAAATGACGGTTTTAAAATATTATATAAAACTAATCCCATAATATCTGCTGAGGGTACAGAATTCCAGATATCACATTTTTTGGGACTAAAGACAAATTATTATAGTAATGGAACCGCAATGTATTATTATGGTTTCGGCACTCCAACATTGCTTAATTCAGAGATAATGGTTAATAATATATCCAGCATTGTAATGGCACATCCAACAACATTAATAGGTGAAAAACAGATTTCATCATTATCAAAAATTGCACAGAAGCAGAACCAAACATTACCGCTTGTTGGCTATTCTCCAAAATACCTTGAAAGCGTTTATAATGCCACAACAATGTATAAGGAAGGCTATAATGGAAGTGGCCAAACAATAGGAATATTAGATTTTGGTGGCGATCCATACATAAAAGCACAGCTATCATATTATGACAGAGAGTTTAATATAAGTGCCCCGCCGCATTTTAATATAGTTCCCATAGGGCCTTATCAACCCGTGTGTGGATTAATCTCGGGCTGGGCCGGTGAAATAAGCCTGGATGTTGAATCATCCCATACAATGGCACCCGGTGCCAATATAACATTGTATATAGGCAATTTAGATTGTGATCTAACACCATTAATATCATTCATAGATTCACAGAATAGGGTAAACGATCTATCACAGAGCTTTTCTCTTCCAGAATCATTTTTAACATCATCAGGTGCATATTACACGTGTGAGCAGGTAACAAATGAAATGTATGCAATGGGATCATTGGAGGGCATAACATTTTCAGCATCAAGCGGTGATGTAGGTGCAAGTGGATTCAGTACCGGTCCTCTTGGAACCGTGGGGTATCCTGCAACATCGCCATATGTAACCTCCGTGGGAGGAACAACCACATATCTTGATTTTAACGGCACTTTATTATCATCATTCTATCAAACAGCATGGTCCAACTATGGTTTTGTTCCACCTGAGATAAATTATGGTGGTTCAACCGGAGGCATAAGTTATACGCAGCCAATAATGCCCTATCAGAATTCCTCCATAATTCCAAAAGGTTTCCCATATGGGAAAACCGTTCCAGACCTTTCATTTGAGGCATCGATTTTCCCCGGCTTCCTTTACGTTATGCCAGGAAATGTAACCGAGATAACAGGAGGCACAAGCGAGGCAAGTCCCATACTTGCAGGCTTAATAACATTGGCAGATGAGGAAATAGGGCATAAAATTGGCATGATAGAGCCGTCATTATACTATCTAGGTGGGCATGACTATAAAAATGTATTCATACCTGTAAACCTTGGATATAATATACCTTTTACAGATCATTATGGATACAATCTTGTAAATGGATGGGGGTCACTTAATATATCTGCATTTGCACAGGCATATAAAACCATGAAGTCATTAAAGAAATTATCAGTACTTGTAGGCAGCAGTTATATGAATACAGCAAATATGAATTTATCAAGCAATGAAACGGAATTTTCCGAATACCAGCCGGGTCAGTCAGTATTGGTATATGCCTATATAAATAGCAGCTCTGTAATAAAAAATATGACGGATTACTCAAACAATGTGGTAACTGGCTCTTTTAATGTATCGCTTATTACATTATCTGGAAATATAACAACCACTCAAATGACGTACAATACTACAGATCAGGATTGGACCGCAGAGGTAACAATACCTGATAATGTAAGCGGCCCATCATATTTTGAGGTTTACGGCCATAATGGAACAAAATATGGCATGAATGTGGATAATATATTTATAGGCGATTTCCTTAATATTATAGAACCTTCTGCGGCAGAACCGTTTTCCACAAATGCTCCTGGCGGTTTAACAATTGTGGCTGAAATGTCATATCTTAATGGAACCCTGGTGCAGGGCCATAACGCAACAATATCCATGTATTCATATTCAATAATGAACAATACATATTATATGGTTTATACAACAGAATTGTATGCCATAAATACTACAACAGGATTATATGCAAAGAACGCAACATATTTAATTGGTGATATACCGGCATCATTAAAACTTCCTGATACAGTATCATTAATAAAAGGTGTTGGATCATATGCCTACCTTCCATTTATGAATGGGCCTTATTTACAGGATTCAGTCATACTTGGGCCAAATGTGGTTGAGCCGGGTGCTGTTGGCGCTGGTCAGTATATATACATTGAAGGAAGTGTAACAGGTCCTGATAATGAATTTTCACCCTTTGCAGACCTATGTTCAAATATAACATTCTCATTGTATTCCCCTGCACATAAAATGATTAGCTCTGCTGAATACAATGTGCTTGATGACTCTTGCAATCCAAATGCCATACCAGAATTATATGTGCCATCCAATGCATCATCTGGATTATATACAATACTCATAAATTCAAGCTATTTCAGCCATTTTAATAATGAATATATAAATGGATCCTTCTATGGCCAGATATATGTTACTAAATCCATAACACCAATAATTTCAGTAAATTCGGTTGCATATGAGGGGCAAAATGTAACAGTAATGGCAAATATTCAGTATCCAAATGGAACCGAGGTAAAGTATGGTATGTACTCCATGACATTTTATCCTGCACTTCTTGATAATGAATATTATGAAATGACAGAATTTACACAGATAGCAATGAATTATAATTCAATGGTAAATGAATGGGTTGGACACTTCAAATTGCCATCCACAACATCGGATGGCAGCTTTGGGATAAACTATTATGGTATATTAAGGGAAGATACAGAACTGCCCCCCGGCTTATACAACATATATATATCGGGCATATCAGAGAATGCATATCCAACAACAACGGCATACAGTGCACAGAAATCATTTGAAATAGAACCTTATACAATTATACAGAACTCAAAAATATCAAATCTAAATCTAACATATGGCCTTGCATTAAAGAACGATAAAATAAGTTATAACGGCAATATAACGGATTCAATATTACTGGGAAATAACTATATAAATAATTCATCAATTTCGTTGTCACACACAACAATAAGTGGAACTCTATATGTAAACAACTCTGTAATCTATCTTAATAAAACAATAGGATCAAACATTGTGTTAAAAAACAGTAAATTAATAATGATATCAAGTTATATTGATAATATAAATTCTGTATCTTCAAAGTTAGTACTTCATGACTCATCATATAAAACAATTAGCCCTGCAAAGCCAGAAATAAATATAATATCACCGGTATACAACAGTACATATACAGGCAATATAACACTTAATATAAATATCACAGGCAATAATATTGCATACACAGATGTATATATAGATAACCATATTATATATAATACAACAGACAAAATAATAAAATTCAGTTATAACACAAACATACTTCCTGAGGGAACATATAATGTAACAGTTAAAACAATGCAAAATGATGGATTAACATCGTATAATTACACCACACTTAATGTAAACAACACATTGTCAAATCAGTACCATAATATAAATAGTTTAAAACATAGCAATGCAGTTGTATATGACATAGCATATGTGGGCGTATTTTTAGGCGCTTTAGGCTCTGTCCTTGGAATATTATATGTATTCAGGAAAAGGAAATAAACCAATTTAAATTTTATATATAATTATTATTTTTATAAATTTTTTGAATTAATAAATAGATTATAAGGCAATTACCTAGATAAAGCTATCATAAGCCCGTGTAAAATTTTTGTGTATTTATAAAAGGATACATCCTATTGAACATCTCATCATGGCGTTATTGTACAAACCATTTCCGGGATGTAAATATTAATACAATTTTTATATGTGTTATAATAATTATATATTATTTATTGACCCTATTTTAATATTAATTATATAAATCTATATCTTTTGCATCTTTTTCTATTTTTGCATCATTTTTACTGTATTTTTCTATAATATTTTTATATTCCATTGCAACATTGTACCAGTTGTGTTTTTTTATAAATTCATTTATATTGTCATTGAATAAATTATATGTATTTTCCATTTTTAATATCTTTAATGCTTCATTTGCCATTGATTTGTAATCAAATTCCTTTACCAATTTTACAGATTTAAAATCATTGTATATTTTCAATCCTGCTATACTGTATGCCACTACCGGAGTATATAATGACAGTGACTGCATTACTGCTATGGGCTGAGAATCATCATGCGATGGATAAAGCATTAATTTTGATGTTGATATTTCATTGTATAATTCATCATCACTTAAATATCCCTTATAAACAACATAATCATTTAATTTTAATTTATTTACCATTTTAAAAAATAATTTACGCTCAAAATCACGATTGAATTTACCACATATAACTATTTTTGTATTATATTTTTTTATTATTAATTTTAATATTTTTGGTATATCAAGTATCCCCTTTAAATAATTTAACCTTGCAAAGAATATGATTTTATTTTCCTTATGCATGTTGATGTACATGCTTATATCTATGTTTGAATTAATAACTCCTACCGCAGGATTTATTATTTCAATATTTTCAAAATTTATATTTATATTATCATTATAATTTTCATATATAACTAAAATAAATAATAAATTATCTGAATTTGCAAGCTCAAATAATAAAAAATGCCTGTATATAAAATTGTACACTCTGTATAAAAAAATATGAAAATTTTTGCTTAGCATTAATGTTGAGTACATATATTTAAACAAATGGATATCATAATTGCCCAGGCCCTGAAGGCAAACGCCGTATTTTAAATTCATTTTTTTGCTTAATTCCAGTGTAAAATTTTTTGAAAATATAAAATTGCCAATAAAATCAAAATTGAATATAAAATCCATATTTTCCTTTGAATAAATATTAATTATTTCATCATAATTATAATTATTATCTAATATATCATAAAAATATTTTGTTATTTTTATTCCAGATTTTTCAAGATTATTTGCTATTTTTATTGTATTATTTTTATTGCTTCTAAATTTATTGTAAAGTTCCGGATCGGGTAAATATATTATATTATAATGGTTATTCAGTATTTTTATAACATTAACTGCAACGTTTTGTGCACCGCCTTTCGATATTATAATATCAGGTCCTGTTATAACTATATTCACAAATATATATCCTAATTATATATATAATAGTTTCATATTTTTTATTTAAATCATTCTTACAAAATCATTCTTCCTTTTTTCAATTGCATATCTCATAAAATAATGCGGTTTCAATCTCACTATTGCATAATATAATAATTTCATGGACCTGTTTTTTAATGGGCGGTCCATGTGTATAATAAAATTTATAATATTTGATGGGCGTTCATTATAAAAACCCCATAAAAATTTATCCATTTTAAGGTCTGTTATATATGAAGTTATATGTTTTACAACATTTTTATTATTAAAAATATTTTTAAATTTATAAAGTTCAGCCAGTGAAACATCCAAAAACCTTATTTTTTTATTTTTATAATCATCAAAATTATCTGCGGTAAAATTTGATGCACTGCTATGAACCCGGTAATATGTTAATTTTGTTTTATCAAGTTTTATTTTGCCATCATAATCTATGGCAGATAAATAAATGAATATATCCGTTAATGCCGATATTTTTTTTAATTTATTTAAATCAATAATATCTTTTTTTATGCTCATGCATGAATTGTTAAAGTCTATATTTTCATTAATAAAATTTACATTTTCATTTTTTTCATTTACAGGAATATAATTATTATGGTAATAAACTAAATCATCATTATTTTTGAATAAATTATAAACATATTCTAATTTATTGTTAAAAAATAAATCATCATCATCCAGAAATGATATTATATTGCCTTTTGATTCCCTTATTCCTGCGTATAAAAGCTCTCCATGATAACCATCAATATTAATACTTTTAATATTATTATTTTCTATAAATTTATCTATTATTTCATCATTATAATTTTTTATAACTATAATTTCATAATATTTTTTATCCAATGTCTGGTTTATGGCACTTTTGAGTGCATCTAATAAAAACTCTTTCCTGTTATACGCCGTAATAATTACTGAGATATAATTATCCATGAATTATTAATATTCTTGATTATTAATAAAATACGAAATTTTTGTATGTATGTTTAATACTTACATTATATATCAATAATTTATGTCTTTAATTTTAATGTATATTTTTATTTTATACAAATAATATAAAATACTAATTAACAATTTTTAGTTTATTATTTGTATATATGATAGAATTTTAAATAAAAAATTTAAATAAAATCATAAATTTATATTTTATATAGATAATAACAATATACCCAAAACTTTAATGGAAAACAGAATTAAAGAGGATAAAAAGCTTAAAAAATATCTTGCATGAAATATGTATTTTCTAAGCCTTGGCGGAATAATAAGCCCGGGATAGCTATTTACATTGGCTGCCGCAGGACCTGCATCCATCCTATAATGGATTATGGGCAGTGTAATAGTTATTGTAATAACGCTTGTTTAAACCTAAATAGGTTAAATGCTTCCTGGAAGCGGATTCATAACAGGATAGGGCCATTATTCGCATGGACATATTTCATTGAAAGGGTTGCATAGCCTGCAACAGCGGCATTTAAGGCATATTTGCCCGTTGTTGCATATAATATAGATGTATTAAAAGAGGCATAAAATAATAATGCTATTTTTATAACCTCCTATGGTGTTAACTTATTGTATAATGGAATAAATAAACATTAGAAAGAAGTAACAAGCTTATGAGCAATGGTTATAATGGATCTTAGAAATCTAATTTGATATATTTATAAACAAAATGAATAATTTATATAACATAATATTAAATAATAAACAGTATAATTATTAAGTATATATTTTGCATAATAATTATAGCCAATACTGCTGCGGCAACTTAAGCCTTTCGGTACTGCGCCAATTAACGGTCATGCTGCTATATGATTATCACCTGTTAACCCACTTAATTGAAGATGCGTAAGCAATATGTAAATTATTATATAATTGTTCTTTATGGGTTATCCAATGAATGAAGATAGCATTATGTTAAAAGCATTAAATTTGGGTGATGTCAATGAATTGTTCAGTGATATACCGTCTGATTTAATGGTTAATCTTGACCTTGGAAAGCCCTTAAGTGAAATGGAATTAATAAATAAAATCAATAAAATAAAAAGTAAAAATAAGAAAAATAAATTGTTTTTCCTTGGCAATGGCATATACGACCGTTTCATACCAAATTTGGTAAATGAGATAATATCAAGAAATGAATTTTTAACGTCCTATACGCCGTACCAGCCAGAAATATCACAGGGTATTTTATTTTCATTGTTTGAATACCAGAGCATAATATCTGATTTAACGGAAATGGATGTTACGAATTCATCAATGTATGATGGCTTTACATCCCTGGCCGAAGCAGTAAGGATGGCATACCGTATTAATGGGAAAAATGAAATTTTAATACCTGAAAACATATACAAATCAAAATTAAGCATTATAAAAAATTATTCATATGGCCTTAATTTTAAATTTATATTTTATAGCTTTGATGAAAATGGCAAAATAGATTTAGAAGACCTAAAAAATAAAATAAACAACAATACATGTGCCATCATAGTTGAGGAGCCAAACAGTTATGGCATAATAGACGAAAATGTATTTAAATTAAATGAGATAAAAAAATCTTCAATATTAATAACGTATTATGACCCTGTTTCACTGGGCATATTAAAGCCTCCCGGAGAATATGGTTCGGATATAGCCGTTGCTGAAGGGCAGCAGTTAGGCATAGGAATGAATTTTGGTGGTCCATTGTTGGGATTGTTTTCATTCAAAAAGGAATATGTGCATAAATCTCCGGGAAGGCTGATTGGGCTATCAAATGATTTAAATGGGAAAAAGGCCTTTGTAATGACATTGCAGGCAAGGGAACAGCATATAAGGCGTGCAAAAGCAATGAGCAATATATGCTCCAACCAGGCATTGCTGGGGATAGCTGCATTATCATATTTATCAATTTTGGGCCCGGGCGGTTTAAGGAAAATAGCCTTAATTACAATGAATAAAAGCAAAAGATTAAAAACCGAATTAAATAAAAGGGGCATAAAAAGTGTTTTCAATTCCATAAATTTCTCTGATAATTTATTTTATTTTGATAATAAGGAATTATTAAGGAAAAATAATATATCGGGAGGAATTAAATTATCTGAATTATCGGATATAAACAAATATAAAGCCGCAAGCTTTTTTTCAGTAACTGAGAAAACAGACGACAATGATATAATTGAATTATCGGAAATTATAGGTGATTAAAATGTATAAGCAGGCATATTATGATGAGGATTTTTTAATAAATTACAAGACCGGCAATGATTATTATCTGGATGATGCCTGTGATGATTATCCGGATTATATAAAAAGGGATAAACTAAAATTGCCTGATGTCAGGTCTGTTGATGTTTCAAGGCATTTTACAAGATTATCTGAAATGAATTATTCCGTGGATTTAGGAATGTATCCATTAGGTTCATGCACAATGAAATACAATCCAAAATACAGTGATTATATAGCATCAATGGAAGATTTTAATAAGCATCCATTGGAAAATGAAGAAAATATTCAGGGCAATTTAGAAATAATGTATAATTTGCAGGAATATTTAAAAACCATTTCGGGAATGGATTATTCTTCACTGCAGCCATCAGCCGGTGCCCACGGTGAGTTTGCAGGGATATTGATAATAAGAAAATATTTTGAAATGAAAAATGAATTAGGTAAAAGAAATGAAATAATAATACCTGATTCAGCACATGGCACAAACCCTGCTTCGGCTTCAATGGGGGGATTTACCGTTATAGAAATACCATCTAACAGTGACGGCCTTGTTGATATTAATGCATTGAAAGCCACAGTTTCAGAGCATACTGCTGCATTTATGATAACAAATCCCAACACTCTGGGAATATTTGATGACAACATAAAGGAAATTTCTGAAATTATACATAAAAATGGGTCATTATTATACTATGATGGCGCAAATTTAAATGCAATATTAGGCATAACCACGCCCGGGAAAATGGGATTCGACATTGTCCATTTTAATTTGCATAAAACATTTGCAACACCACATGGCGGTGGGGGTCCAGGATCGGGCCCGGTGGCAGTAAAATCATTTTTAAAGGAATTTCTGCCTGTTCCCATCGTTACAGAGGATAATAATAAATATAAATTATTTTACAATTTAAAAAATAGCATAGGAAAAATCTCATCATATTATGGTTCATTTTTGATTTTGCTCAGGGCATATTCCTATATAATGAAGAATGGAAACAATTTGAGGAAAAACACGGAAAGGGCGGTTTTAAATGCAAATTACATGTCAAATGGATTATCAGAATATTATAAAATACCGTATAAAAAGTTAAAGAAGCATGAATTTGTATTATCCACTGAAAACACAGGAAAAAAGGCTTTGGATATATCAAAGTTTATACTTGACTATGGAATACATTCTCCAACAACATATTTTCCATTGATAGTTAAGGAGGCCATGATGGTAGAACCCACAGAATCTGTAACAAAAAAGGATATTGATTATTACATTAATGTTATGGTAAAAGCATTAAAAGCAGATAATGAAACACTTAAAAAATCCCCGGTAAACACATCCATAACAAGGATAGATGAATTAAAAGCTGCAAGGGATTTAATACTAAAATGGTGAGATGGAATACATATAATACTTATCATGCCATAATTTATTTATATTCATATATTTTAACCGTGAAAGCAAGGAATCTCCTTCCTTGAGGGTAGATAATAGTATAAAGTTTATACTGTGTAAACATATTCGATATATGGCATCATACAATCTAAATAATGATCAGCATGACATAATAAATTATTTAACTAGCATATGATATAATTCTTAAAAAAATTACAGTAAGGTTATAAATTTTATTTTTATATAGTAATAAAAAATCTATATAGCAAATATTATAAATACCAAAATAATTTATAGAAGAGAAAAAATGCAAAACCCCGATTACGTTCCTCCTAAAAAAAGAGGTATTAAGATTTTGGCAATTGCCATTGTTGTAATTATGATTGGAGCCGGCGCAGGTGTAGGAGTTTATTTATATCTTCATCCTGCAAAAAAAGTTTCCACACTTGTTGTCCTTGTTGACAGTGGAAGTGATACGCAGGCATATTTAACATCTGTTGCAAGCACATTTGAGAAGGAGAACCCCAATGTTAAAATAACGATAGATAGCGTTGGATACAGCGATCTGGTGTCCTCATCATTATCTGCATTAGAGGACAAGGATTCTTCACCGGGTCTAATAATGTATTATCCATCTGGAGAGCCGTCTCTGGCACCGTATTTAATGAATTTATCATCACAGGGATTTAACACATCAAACTTTTTGAGCGGTGAATTATATTCAGGATCATATGTTCTTCATAATGGTGGGATATCAAAATTTGTTGGAGTCCCAATACATAATGTTCTTGGCTATGTCCTGGTTTACCAGAAATCTGTTTTTGATAACAAAACACTGCAAACCGGATTTGAAGCTAAATATCATTTCTCCATAATGCCGAATACATATAAGAACTGGACAGCAGTATATGATGCCGCAGACTATATAAACAGCACACTGGCAAGCCTTGAAAAGAATTACACATCATTAAGGCATTCATTAATGTTTCCGGATTCATCACGCCATTCAATGATAGATGCATACATGGGATTGTTATATGCATATGGAAATAACCATACAAAGGCAACAGGAATAGCAAAAGATTCCGGGGCTGCATACTGGACATATATGGGAAATATAAGTGGTAAATACCGGCCAACATTTAATAATACATACGGCGTTCAGGCCCTTGAAATGTATAAAAATTTAACACAGTTTGAGCCGTCAATAACAACATCACCAATAGGATACAGCGAGCAGGAAACATTGTTTGAATCCGGAGAATTTGCCATGGGGCTTGCATGGACAAGCTTCTTCTCTGGATATTCAAACAGCTCAATATCAAAGGTTGCAGGAAATTACAATGTTACAATACTGCCATGTGGAAGCACAGGCTATGCACCAACATACATGGGTGTGAATCCATATGCAAATACATCTCTGGCAATAAAATTCCTTAAATTCGCAGTATCAGATAAGGAATATGAAATGGGTATAGATAAATACCAGTATCTTCCTGCAACGATATCGGCATTAAAAATAGCAGAATCAAACAAAAACTTCACATGGGTTCCTGCCATGCTTAAATCAGCATCATCAATTAATATAAATATAACAGCAGTACAGGAATATGAAGGCCTTGAATCATTGTTCGGAACACTGACACCTGATTTAAATCAAAACATATATAATTACTTCATAGATAAAACAACGGCATCAGCAGCATTATCCAGTGCCTACAGCGAATGGGAAACTGTAATCAGTTAAGGTTATTAACCAATAATAAATACTGAAATAAATATGAAAAGAATTAATTATTCTTTAAAGAAGCGGGCAATTATATATATTATACCTGCCCTCATCTATTTTTTAATTTTTGCCATTTATCCAATGATTGAGAATATTATTTTGACATTTCAGCAGCAAACCATCACCGGTTCATATATTTTTGTTGGATTAAAAAATTATATGGAATTATTTAAAACACCCAATCTTGGCAAAATTATTGATAACAGTTTAATTTATACATTTATTGTTCCTGTTATTGATATTTTGCTTGCAATACCATTGGCAACATTTTTAAAAAAATTGAACAAAAATTTTTTGCTTCCAATGATTTTATTGCCTGCATTTATACCACTGGTAACAGGCGCAACAATGTGGATTTTAATGCTTAACCCATTCTACGGAATTATATATTTTATATACCATAAGGATTTATTTACAACCATATGGAGCATAGTAATAATAGATGTATGGTCAAGCCTGCCGCTTGCAACATTAATAATATATGCCGGATTAAAGGCCATACCTAAAAATATTGACGAGGCAAATAATATAGATAATATAAAAGGTATGAGAAAATTAATAACCATAGATATACCGTATATAAAATACCAGATACTTGCAGCATTTATTTTAATGTTAATATACGGTTCATTTACATTTGACCCGATATACGCATCATTGGGCGTTTCACCACCATTTGCAAATCTTGATTTATCATATTATTCATATGAATTATTTTTCGGGGGTCAGTTAGGCTTTTCAGCTGTTTTAATGACAATAATGACAGTTGTATCAACAGTAATAGCAGTAATTTTTGTAAAATTAACATTAAACAATAAAATGCATGCATCCAAATTCAGGTCCATTCACTGGCCTAATATAGAAATGCCAAAACCATTTGTATTATTTTTCACCATTTTGTATTTGCTTTTCTTTATGCTTCCCTTTGTATGGATTATATTTGAATCGTTTAAAACCAATGCAGAAATATTTGCATTGCCACCTGAAATAATACCTGCAAAAATTACATTTTCCAATTATATTTATTCAATAAAGCAGGGTGAACCTTATTTTATAACAAGCATTGTTGTGTCTATTCTAGGTTCTTTCCTTGCATTGTTAATAGGAATACCGGCAGCATATGCAGCCGCACGTTACAGGGTAGGCGGAATAAAATTTATAGGCCTTGTTTTATTTATATATTCAATACCCTTGGTTATTTTAATGATACCTGATTATTCACTATTAAATTATATACATTCAATAAATTCGTGGCTTGGCCTGATAATAATATATCCTGTTATGGTAATGCCAATAATTATATGGATGTTATATAATTTTTACAGCACATTTCCAAAATCATATGATGAGGCGGCGCAGATAGACGGAATGTCAATATTTAAATCATTCAGGAAGATAATACTGCCATTAAGTTACGATGGAATATTTGTTGCGTTTTTATATGCTTTTATATTTGCATGGGGCGCATTAATATTTCCGCTGGCATTTACATATTCAGAATATAACATGAGCATATTGTATCCTGCAGGGGCACAGACACTGACAATATTTATAGGTGGGTCTCTTGGCCATGAGGCGGTTGAATATGGAATACTGGCAGCATCCAGTGTTTTGAGCATGATCCCGGCAGTGTTGATAGCCATATTTCTGAGATCAAAAATAGATAAGGTATGGCGTGGAGGTGGTATAAAATGATATTATCAATTAATAATATAATAAAAAAATTCGGTAATTTTACCGCACTTGAAATAAATGATTTGGAATTAGAAGAAAATAAGTATTATGTTGTGCTTGGACCAAGTGGATCGGGCAAAACAACATTATTGAGAATAATAGCAGGTCTAGAATTTCCCGATTCAGGTAAAATAACTATTTCGGGGAATGAAATGACAAATGCACCGGCATGGAAGCGTGACCTCGGGCTGGTATTCCAGAACTATGCGTTATATCCGCATTTAACGGTATATGAAAATATAGCATCACCGTTAAATGTAATGAAAATGCCCAGAAATGAGATAATAAAAAGGGTAAATGAACTTTTAAGGGTAATGGAGTTGACGGACCAGGCCGGCAAATATCCTGCACAGTTAAGTGGTGGCCAGCAGCAGAGGGTTGCACTTGCAAGGGCGGTAATAAAAAAGCCCACGATATTGCTGCTTGATGAGCCATTAAGCAATCTGGATACGAGAGTAAGAATAGATTTAAGGGATTATTTAAAGAGAATACAAAAAGAATTCAAATTAACTGTAATACATGTTACACATGACCCAACTGAAGCAATGGCATTAGGCGATGAGGTAATAGTGCTACATCATGGGAAACTAATTCAAAAATCATCACCCAGGGAATTGTACAATAAACCCAATGATATATTCTGTGCAAGGCTTCTTGGTGCTGTTAATTTAATTCCCAAAAACAATTTGAATATAAATGATAATATGGATTATGATTTACTTGAAATAAGATCAGAGGATATCAAATTTTCAGATGATGGGGAAATAAATGGAATAATAAAATCAATGCAGTTTCTTGGGTCCGAGATACTGTTTAATATAGACATAGGAAATTATAACATAAAGGTACGTGGTGATAAATTTGATGATAATCATAATGAGGGCGATAATGTTAAATTATCCTTTATTAAATCAACAATGAATTTTTATAAATCAGGAAAAAGAATTGAACATACAGAGAATGGTAAATTCAATAAAATACCGGAGTAATATGAATATTTATTTTATATTTTAAATTAAAATAAAAATATAATATATATTGTATTGGTTCTGAACAGTTCAAATTTAAACACATCTAAGGGTATATATATAACGAATGATTTATATAAATATATAAGTGAGGTAATGTAAATGCCTGGAAGAACATATACAGATGATGGAAAATACAATATTATAATGGAGTCATTCCCTAATCCTAATATTACTATATCAGAGATATGCAGGGAGCATTGAATAGCAGTATCATTATTTTATAAATGGAAGTAACAGTTTCTGGAAGGTGGAAAGAAGTTGAGGATTCACATGCAATTCATGTAATATACATAAATAGGAGAATTGGGATAGTTTAAAATAGATTAACATATAACAGGGAGCTTTGAATATCAAAAGCCAGAAACAATGGCTTCCATAAAATTGTACTTACAATGATTTCCGGAAATAAAAGAGCAAAAAACTTTATCTGTCAAGAGGTTTTTCCCATGTGGGCATATTGGATGATAATGGTATTTTAAACAATCACTGGCTAGATACTAAAATTATTGAAAAAATACTTTAAAAGATATGAATTTTGGTATTTCAATCTATATTCTTCAGTATTAAATATAGCAGTGCCGTCCTTTCAGGGATTTTATCAACAAGCACATATTCATTTTCAGAGTGTGCTCCATTACCTACTGCTCCTAGCCCATCTATAACCGGACAGTAATAAGAACAGAAATTTCCATCGCTGCCACCCGCCACGGATGCCTGTGAGATAGCAATACCATTGGTTGCTCCCAGTTTATTTATCTTTTCATAAAGTTTTTCAGATTCCGCAGTTTTTATTAGTGGTGGCCTGAGTATATGTTCTATTTCCCTTCTTGTTCCAGGAATTTTTGCCGGCATATCTTTCAGTGCTTTTAAAACTCTATCTGATTCTTCGGGAATGCGGTAGCGTATATCCATGATGCCCTGGCAGAAGTCAGGAATTACGTTGGTTCTGTCACCTCCTTTAATGACGTCAAGGTTCAATGATGTACCCTTACTTTTATTATTCAGTCCAATAATTTCAGGAATCATATACGCCATTTCATATATCGCATTGGCACCATTTTCAGGGTCGAGACCTGCATGGGAAGCCTTACCATAAACATTAACCGTTATAGTTCCAACACCGCTTCTCTCAGTCTTCAGTGCCCCGTTCAGAGAAGGCTCCATTACAAGAGTATACAGTGACTTTTTAGCCTCATTTATTATGATATCCTTTGATGACTTAGATTCAATTTCTTCATCAGACGTAATCAATAAAACAACGGAATTTAATAATTCGTTGTTTTTTATCAGTGCTTTCAATGCATAAATTGTCTGTATAATCCCTGTTTTCATATCAAAAATACCGGGGCCGTATGCCTTGCCATCAACTATCCTGAACGGTCTACTTTTAAGTGTTTCTTTGGGGAACACAGTATCATAATGGCATAATAGGAGCACCTGTTTTTCCCCTCTTCCTTTTATACGGAGACGTAAATCGTTGCCTGCATCGTTTGATTCAAGAATTTCAGCATCCAGCCCAAGTTGCTTTTTTATATATCCTTTCATAAAGGAGGCAAATACATCTAAACTATCTTTATCTGTGGAGGGACTTTCTATCTCGATGATTGATTTCAGATCGGAAATCATTGAATCTTTCTGCTCCTGGAAATATTCTATTATATTATTCGTTATAAAACACCCTCATCTACTGTATACTTCTTTAAATATTCTTCATCAATTTCTACTCCGATGCCATTGCCTTCATTGGGTCTTATTGTTCCATTAATCATATTAAATGGGTTTTTAACAATGTCCTGTGTGAAATATTTATCATTTGGAGATGTATCGCCGGGATAGTTTATGTCTTCAAGCGATGCAACAGAAACGTTGAATGCCCTCCCGATCCCGGTTTCAAGCATTCCGCCTATCCATACATGACCCTTGAAGGTCTTCACTATATCAATAACTTTCAATGAATTTTCAATACCACCCAGACGCCCTTCCTTGATATTTATAACCCTGCAGGCCTCTATTTCAAATGCCTTCTGCGCTTTTTCCGGAGATGTTATTGATTCATCAAGGCATATAGGCGTGGACATCTGCCTTGCCAGCCTTGAATGGTAGATGATATCATCATGGTAAAGTGGCTGCTCCAGATAAACCAGATCATATTTATCAATTTTTTTAACAAGGTCAAAATCTTTTTCAGTGTAATCGCTGTTCGCATCAGCACTAAGTACTATTTCCGGGAAACTATCGCGAACAGAGCTGAGAATTTCTGTTTCTTTTCCTTTCATTATCTTTACTTTTATTCTTTTATATCCCCTGTCAAGTGCATCCTGTATTTTTTTGAGAGTTATATTAATGTCATCCATACCGAGGGATATACCTACATCTGCATAGCCTCTAGTTTTGCCCATATATTTGCTTAAAGGCTTTCCATCAAGTTTTGCATAATAATCATAAAGAAGCATTTCCATGGCAGCCTTTGCCATATTGTTGCCCCTTATAAATCCCGATTTTTCATTGAATTCTTCAGGTTTCGGCAGTCCTTTTACAATAGGTGCAAGATAATTATTTATAATGTGAAATGCAGTATAATTATCTTCAGGGCCATAAAACGGATTCTCGTCTGTTACACTCTCTGAATAAGCTTTTATACCATTATCTTCAAGAATAAATATATAAACATCCTTATCTGTATCTGTTCCAAAACTGGTTGTAAAAGGGCTTATCAGTGGCATTTTGAGTTTTTTATAGCTTAATTTCATAAAATTGTAAGTCATTTAATTATAAATAGATTTGTGCCTAATTTTAGTTAATTGCCTCCCATTAATAATTTCTATTTCCATTTTTGTATCAATTACAGAAATAAAAATATACACTTCTAAATATTTAATAATAGATAATGTAAAATGTTATGGTTATTATAGTTTAAACAAAACCTAGGAGATATAAATAATTCATCTTAAATATAAATAAGTATATTTACTGTTACAGTCATAACTGTTTGTATCGGATTATCTTCTACATACCTTGAACTTGCTTCGGCAATTATAGTTTTCGGAGTTTTTGAATCCTTTACAAATCAACATACCAGAAAGAAAGCCACTGAGTTTATGATGTGGATGAATTTCTGGGATAAAAATATTTATATAATATATTTTAATAACAATAATAATAAGAGAAATAATAGAAGCTCTTAAATTAAGGCTTCAGCTCTTATAAATAAAATACCTGCGGAGCGCTTAAGGGAATATACGCCTGTGGAGATTGATGCCTCTGCCCTTGAAGGATTAAATATAAGTTCGTATGTAAGGGTAAGCATGGTCCATGAATCAGGAAGCCTCATCGCCTTGGCATGAGGTAGCTCACAAATACAGTAGTATACAAATTAACTGGAAATTGGTTTGGTAAACATGAGAGGGGGCTTGGTGCAGGTGTCACAAATTCGGCATCACCTTTCTTTACTTTTCTTGCCCCAGCAGTTGCTATACCACTACTGTTATTTTACCATGATAACTTCCATGATGTTTTCCTGCTTTTTGCTATATTTTCTATTCCGTTAATAATACTGTGGATAATTTTCATTTATGATAGGCCAGAACAATCAAGGTTGATAACAATGGATGAATTGAGGATAATATATAAGGATGAACTACAATCCGGATTAGTATCACAGGAAGATTTAGATATGGCCATAAAAAGACACGTCCCTCTCGATTCTATAACTAATAAAATTAAAGGGTCCAATTCTATAACATTTAAGCAGGCTTTTAAATATTTATTTAGCAGTAAGGAAAACCTTGGATTAATTCTTGGAATTGGTGTTATGAACCTTGTATGGGCTAGTTATTCTGAGGTACTACCTACATATTTCTCTGATTACCTGTTATATTCTATATCAACTCTTGGCCTTTTCACAACCATAACATATTTTGCTGGATTTCTAGGTGCCGTGGTAAGTGGTATATTGACATTAAGATATAATAAACTATTAATCATGAAAATAGGGGTGATTGTTAGCCTTGTAGCAACTATACCTCTAGTTTTTGTAGATCCCGGTGTGTCAGCCGATGTAATACTACCAATAACAGCAATCGGATTTTTTGGTATACTTCTGTACTTCCCACCATTCTTCTCGTATACAGCTGAATATTTCGGAAAAGCTGTTCTAGGAAGGGCATTGGGATTACAGTTTAGCTTTATAGCACTTGCATTGGCTTTTGGTCCCACTATTATGCTCTCTCTTGCCGTAATTTCCTCTTGGAGAATATCATATCTCTTCGATACTACCATGGTGGTGGTTGCTATTATTCTAACATTCACTGTAAAAGAAACAGCTAAAATGAAAGAATTAAAGGCAAAACTTGAGGCAGAATAAAAATATCTAACAATATATTTTTAATATAGACTATCCAAACTTTGATAAAATGTTAGACAAGTGTTATGATTTTCCGGTTCATGAGACATTTATCATCGACCGTTTGGGCATCCTAAAATATTATTAACATTAAAAAATATTTCATGTTTGATAAATGATTATAATGATTTTTAACCATTCTGTGGATTATATGGAATCCATGCCTTTAGCTATAACAACATCATGGAATGGAATATAAGTTGGTGGATTCAATAAACCATTTAGAGTTTCAACCCTTTATTATAAGTTGGCTCAAAAAAATTAAAATAAAAAAACATTAAATAAAGTTTAATAATATTGATATTATGAAAATAGATGAAATATTAAATGAAAATAATAATATTGATCTAAAGGTCAAAATACTCTCTGTAGATAAACGTGAGGTTACAACTTCAAAGGGCAATACAATATATCATTACGGTTTAGTTGGCGATGAAACCGGTGTTTTATCTTACACTGCGTGGGAATTCCCTGCACCTATAAAAACCGGTGACGTTGTTGAAATAAAATATGCAAGGTCTAAGGAATATAATGGCAGGATCAGGCTGTATTTTGATTCAAAAACAGAAATTATTCTAAAGCCCGGAGAAAGCATGGACGTAAAAAATACGTACAGGGAAAAAAAATTGCAGGACATATCCTTAAAAGAGCCATTTGTTTCGGTAACAGGAAAGGTTACTGGCATGGCCAAAAAGGAATACAATAAGGATGGCAGGCTTTTGGTAATATATAATGGTTTTATAGAGGATGACACATCAAGGGTAAGATTATCATCATTCGGAAAGGAACTTGAAAATGGGAAAATCTATAAAATAAAGGGTGCAAAGGTCTCCGAATTTAATAAACAGATGGAATTATCAATAGGTGACAAAACAGAGGTATTTTTAGTTAATGATGAAAATATAAATTTTGAAAGGAATTATAAAATAGCAGAAATAACAAACCCGGCAGGGAGTATAAACATAATGGGATTTATAATCACCCTGGGTACAAAAAGCGGTATAATAAAAAAATGTTCCGTCTGCAATAAACCCTTGACAACAGGTGTATGCCCGGATCATCCCGATGCAAAAACAATTCTGGATATATTTTCATATTTCACAGTAGATGACGGTACAAAATATTTGCAGTGCATCGCAGGCAAAAATGCAATACTGCCATTTTTAAATATTAAAAATGATGAAATTGCAAAATACGCCGGGGATATATACACAAAATTAAATGATAATTTATATGGGCACGCAGTTAAAATGAATGTGGATTTTATAAAAAATGATAATGAATTATCTGCAAGGGTCAACACTATTAATAATATAACCGAGGCAGACATAAAAAATGATATTATATTGAATAATTCAGGTGATTAAAATGGCATATGTAAAAAGGGAAAACTCTTACTGGGTATTCTCCAGGGAGTTGAAAGATTCAAATATACTGGAAGGCGAGGATAAAAGACCATACATAATAACACCATTGGGCACAAAGTTAAAAAGGGTTTTAATAACAGGCAAAATTACATATAAAAATAGCGATGACAAAATGGTGAAAATTACTGTTATGGATTATATAGGGTCATTTTACCTTACCGGGTTTAAAACAGGGTTCAGCAGTGAAATAGCAGAAGAAATGGATAAATTCAACGTAAATGATACAGTGGTTGTTATGGGCAAGAGCAGTTCATTTAAAAACGATGAGGGTATTTTTTATTTCTCAATAAATCCGGAAATGATAAGGCAAATATCAGAGCTGGAAAGATTTTTCTGGGGCATCAGAACAGCATATGTATCAAAAAGGAAAATATATGCAATTACGGAGGCACACAAGGATGAAAACGCAACGGAAGAAACATTGGTAAAACTTGGTTATACAGAGGATGAAGCAGCAGATGCAATAAGGTCTAAAAAATATTATAAGGATTATGATTATGCATCATATTTGAATACAATATCATCAATAAATTATGAAACTCCTGAGGAAAGCAATGCAGAAGAAACTGTTAATAACGGGAGTACAGTGACATTAAACCTTGACAGTTTTGTTCTCGATTATATAAAAAATAATGACTTCGGCCCGGGATGCAAATATGATGATATAGTTATTGCAGCATCAAATGCCGGAATAAACCGTGATAAACTGGATGAAATTTTAAACGTCCTCGGATCAAATGGTGATATATACGAGGTGTCCTTAAAAAGATACAAGGCATTATAATTTTTATATTCTATAAACTAATATTTTAAATATATTTATGTTATTATAATATATGGCAACAATTGACGATATAATGGGCTGGTTTAAAACCGGGGATGAAAAATCACAGGCATTGATTGATTTAAAATGGAATTTAACAAATGCAGGCGGCTATACATTATTGCAGAATGATAAAATACCATTTGTATTATTCTTAAATTTTGAAGATAATAAAAATACAATGCATTTGCTTGTAAGGACAGGCATTGAAACGGCAACAATAGAAAATCAGCCGAGGTTGACAATATACAGAACCTTATTAATACTGAATCAGCGTGTTGAATTAGTCAAATTCATGCTTGATGGCATAAATGAGGAAATAGTGGCAAGGGAGGATTTTACAGTAGATTCACTGACAAAGGATGATCTAAATACCGCATTGAATACCTTAATTACAGCATTCTATTTGATGGTTCAGGCACTGAAACTTCAGGATGAATTCAACCAGCAGATTGTGGAGAGGACATATACGATGATAAAGGATATGCTAAACCAGGGTAAAACCAGGGAAGAAATTAAAAATTACCTGAAAACAACGATTGGCTTAAGGGACGAAGATGCAGATAAACTTATAAGCCAGGTGCTCAACGATGACGGTGTTCCAAAAAATATGTACCAGTGATAAAAACTTATTAATAATGAAAATAATTATGTATATATGTTTATGAATTTATTCGGTATGGACAGCGTTTACTTTTTATCAATGTTTGTAATAGTTTTTTCTATAAGTCTTGCCGCATTCCTTCTTATTGTTACTGTAATTATATACTATGTACACGCAATAATATCATCACAGAGGCGAAAAAAATACACAGGTTATGAATCACTTCTAAATTCTATTGGCACAGCATCCAAGGATATTGTGAAAAACGGATCCGGATTTATAACACTGGATGGCGTTTCATGGGAGGTCATCAATAAGGGCGATGAGGACATAAAAAAATATGACAAGGTTCTTGTTACAGGCAGGACAGGCTTAAAATTAATCGTAAAGAAAATGGAATCAAAAAACAAATAATGCGAGAGCCGGGATTTGGACCCGGGGCATGACCTTGGCAAGGTCGCGTGTTACCAGACTACACCACACTCGCCTTATATCCAAAATACATTACAGTATATATATTTTAATATAAATTACATAAATATATTAAAGTTAATTATATTTTTAAGTTCTTATTTAATAAAGTATTAAAGCCATGTTTTCATATTAATATAATAATTATATTGGTTTTTAATTTTTTATTTAATACGGGCTTTATTTAATCCTTTTCGATTGAGGTCTGAATCACTGATATATAAAATAAATATGGCATATTGTCCGAGAATTAGCTATTTGAGGTTTAAAAATATTTTAATTAATCATAAAACAAATTTGTATATAATTTGTATATAATTTGTATATAATTTTGAAATATGCTTAAATACTTTTTTTCTAAATTACATATTGATTAATATGAATATGAAAATTATAGCGGCTATATTTGTTGCCCTAACAATAATCTTTGCAGGGCTGTTTATAGGATTTTATGCTGTAGATAGTTCAACAATAGCACATAAAAACACACAGATAAAAAACTCAGAGGAAGCATACGATAATCAGAAAGCATCGTCTGTTTTGGAAGCTGCATATGCACACTGGAACAATATAACAATAGAGAATTTAAGCCTTGTTTCTGCAGGATATACAAATAATGCAACACTGAACTGGGTCGGTGGCCCATTGACAGGGACATATTCCGGGATATCACAGATAAATGCAACATGGACTAAGTTCTTTGCTCTATGGTCGGCAGTATGGTTCTATGCAACGGCACCGCCAACGGTTGATGTACATGGAAACAGCTCTGTTGTAACATCGGCAAACCAGTTTGTTTTAACAAGTTTCGCAGATCCTAAGGAGGTTCAGTACCTGAATGTAAGTTATACATTAGACTTTATGTTTATGCATGGAAAATGGTTAATAGACCATGAAATATGGCATATAACAGGAGCAGGTGCAATATCTTACACTGCAGCACATGTAGATCAATTAAGATCCGATGCGGCACTGGAGGCAGCATTTTCGCACTGGAATGATATAACAATAGAAAATTCATCATTACTGGCACCACAGTATGCTAGCAACGCAACACTGCACTGGATAGGCGGCCCATTAACAGGGACATATTCCGGTGTAAGCAGCATAACAGCAACATGGAATAAATTCTTTACTCTATGGTCAGCGGTATGGTTCTATGCAGAGATGCCTCCGGCAGTTAACGTGCATGGAAATTATGCAAATGTAACATCAATGAACCAGTTTATACTGACACCGTTTAATAATCAATCACAGGTAGAGTACCTTAATATCAGCTATACACTGGATATGGCATTCTCAAACAATAGCTGGCATATATACAATGAAATATGGCATATAACAGGATCAGGATATATATCATTTGCACAGGAATTTGTTGAATACAATGAAATAAATGCACTGTCATTGCAGCACTGGAATCAGATAGCAATAGAAAATCTAACATTAATAATGGGAGAATATGATAACAATGCAACACTGCACTGGATAGGCGGCCCATTAAATGGAATATATAATGGCTATGCAGCAATAAACTCCACATGGAACAAATTCTTCACTGCATGGCAGGCAGTATGGTTCTATGCATCAACAGGCACAACAAATAATCCGTTAATAGCAATAAATGGCAATACCGCAACTGTAACAGCAAGTTTCACACAGTTTATAGTACAGAATGCAACAACACACTATTTCCAGTATATAAACACAACATATTCGATAACATATTATAATTCCGGATTCAATATGCACACAGGAGAAAACAACTATAAAATTGTCAATGAAACATTCCATATAATAGGTTCAGGCAACATAACAAAACTGGAATAAATCAAATAATTTTATTTTTTATTTATTTTAATAATAAGATTTAATAATAAAAATATATAGGGTATACAATGGAATATGTATGGATAACAAATATGGGAATAATTGCAATCGAATTTATATTATTTCTAATGCTTAGCCTTAGCTATGTAAGGCATTACAAAAAAACGGGAATAAAATTGTATAACCAGATATTTGTATTCATTTTTATATTTATGGTACAGAGCGTAATGACACTGTATATATATTACAGCTTTTCAAGATTTCTGGGCCTGGACGTATCACTGCCACTGTTGATAATAAACATCATAGGATTGATCGGGATATCCTTTATGTATAAATTTATATCACAGTGATTTATAATAATTTTTTTAATTTTAAATTAAATATCATGGTTAAAATTAATTTATAATACTGTTATAATAAAATGTATCAAAACTATTGAAACAGGTATTGTGATATTATCGTCCGCAATTCTATTCGATAATGATTCGGAAATAGTTCCTATCAATGAGTAAATTATGGAATAATAGTATAATATAAAGAATACGCCAAATATTATTGATGGTATGAGCATAAAAGCAAAACCTGCTATGGACTTCTTTTTATTATAAAATAATTTTTTGCTCCTTATTTTCATTCCAAATATTGTGGCCAGTGAATCGCCGATCATTAATATAAATGCCGATAAAAGTATTAAAGATAAAGAATTCACAAAGGCAAGAACAAGCATGAAGCCGGATGCAAGATACATGGACCCGAGGCCAAGCTTTGTATCATCCCTCTCCATTTTATAAACAAGGTATGCTATCTTATTCTGTCCATGTAAATACAGCATATTGCCGAATAAATATATCATTAATATTGAAAAAAGAATAATAATTTTAGCATTGGCCCCGAAATACAAAAAAACCAGTATTGTTATAACGCCGGTCCCTATCTGGAAGTAATCCCTGTAAAATTCCTTTTTAATGTTTTTGCCTTTTTTATCGTTGTTTGTTCTTGCATATGATTCCATATTCTTATCAAGAAACATTGATAATAATATTGCTATTGATATGGAAAATAGTAAATATTTCATCGGTAGTATATGGAATAATAATGAATATACAATAAAACCAAGGTCTATGAAGAATGGTATATAAAAAAATATTGTATACAGATACGTTGCTGTTATTAATGAAAATATATATATAGGCAAAAATATCAGAGTCCTTAAAAAATAGAATGTTATTAATAATATTGGTATTGATGCTATTAATTTTAACTGGAACAATTCACGGTCCTTAAGTAAAACATATATTAAAGGGATAATGAACAAAATTAGATATATTATATTTTTTATCATAGCAGGATAATTATTATATGAATTTAAATTTTAGTTATTTTTTATAATTTAAGTAATAAATAATCTCCTCAGGATAATTATCAAGTTTGAATCCGTTTTTTAAATAAAAGTCCTTTGCAAAATTTTCATTGTTTACCCATAAAAAAACATAATGGAATGATAAAGCCTTTAACCTATTAAGCGCGGATAATAATAAATACTTTCCAATGCCTTTTTTCCTGTATTCGCGCTTTACAAACAATGAAACAATAAATGCCCTGTCAAAGCCAAGCTGTGCGGATATCAGGGCTGCAATTATCCTGCCCTTATTTTTAATTATTAATGATGCTTCATTTAATATTTCCCCATATTCACCATCAAATAAACTATGTACCGATTTTAATCTGTCCTCCCTTTTATTGCTGAACAATATTTTGTCCGGGGTATACTTAAACGATTCATATTCGGCATCTGCATATAGGTCTTCATTGATGTCCTTTATGCCTGAAATATTATAATTTATTTCAATACTGTTATATTTATATTCATTTAAATCAATAACCATTCTTTTTCTTACTATTTTTTTGAATCCAATGTTTTCTAAATATTTTTCAGTCAGGTCATTTCCATTAAATACAGGATTTAACATTAATTTTTTACCTGATTTTTTTGCAATATCAGCTATCCAGTCGAAAAATTCCTTCAATCTTACTTCATTAATTTTTTTGGATGATATAAAGCCTATATCGGCATATAACCTATCACTTTTCTCTACTGAATCCATTATGTATGCATAACCTATAAAATCATTTTTATTTAACATTATTTTATATTTTATTTTATTATTGTTTAATAGGTCTATTATATTCTGATAATTATTTTTAACGTCAAGGTCAGGGAATTTCTTTGATAGATAATCTATTTCCCTTTTAAGTATTAATTCCCAGTTAATTTTATAATTATTTTCATTCATATAAAGCCATATTTATTTTACCTATATTTTCTTTATCCTTTACTGCCATAAAACTTGCTTTTCTTATTCTATTCATTACGGCCAGGCCAATGCCCTTCTCATCAAAGGACTGTATAACCCCATATTTTTTATCTGAATTATCCAACAGCCGGAAGTCATAAAATAAATTATGTGCAGTTTCATATATATCCTTTCCAAGAATTATCTTATCATACCTGGCATATTTTGCATTGTCATATGAGCACAATGCAAGGAAATCCTTTGATTTATCTGATGATATAAATTTTATAAATTCATTTTCATTTTCAATTAAAAATAGTTTTTTTGACGGTGCATAATGCCTGTATTTCAATCCCGGTGTCAAGGCTATTTTGGATTCATTGTAGCCCTCGACGTATTCGCTTGCATGTACATTGCCCAGAATTGATATGGCATCCTCAAGTGAAAATGCTCCGGGCCTTAACAGTTCGTAAGGCTTTTTTGTGCAGTCGATAATTGTGGATTCTACGCCATATTTAACCCTTCCAGCATCTATTATTGCATCCACGCGGTTATTCAATTCCTTTATTGCAGTTTCGGAATCAACTATGCTTGGCTTTGTTGCCAGATTGGCACTTGGAGCTGCTATAGGCCCTGCTTCATCTATCAATTTTAATGCTATTTTATTATCCGGGAATCTTATGCATACAGTATCCAGGCCAGAAGTAACTATATCAGGAACATTATTTTTCTTTTTTAATAATAATGTCAATGGGGATGGCCATATACTTTTCATTTTATTCAATAAATCATCATCAATATAGGCAACATCATTTAGCATATCAAAACTTGATATATGAACGATTAAAGGGTTGTCTACAGGTCTATCCTTGGCCATGTATATCTTCTTGCAGGCATCGGGGTTGAATGCATCTGCGCCAAGGCCGTATACGGTTTCTGTTGGAAATACAACGGTGCCGCCATTTTTTATCATTAAGGCTGCTTTATGTATTGAACCATTCAAATGTGCATCATCAGCATTTAATATACATGTCATGTTTATATATTGCAATATTTTATTTAAATCTATAATTTATAATAATTTTAAAATAAATTCTTGCAACCGGATAACTTTTAAAGTTTTATATATTAAATATCCACAAATTAATATTATTGCATAAATAAAATAAACTATGCAAATGCCAATAAAAATATTATTATAAATTAATCCAAAACAAAAAATTATATTATACTTTATAATATGCAATTATGGAAATATTAAATTACAATCTGGATTTTGATATAAACAGCAATGATTTTACATATACATGCGATGAAATTATAAAATTAAAGGGAAATGAGGAAAAATTAATTTTAAACACAATAAACCTTGATATTAAAAAAATAACAGTAAATAAAGTACTGAAAAATTTTAAGGGGATAAAAGAAAATCAGGAAATTGTGGTTGATGGCATAATAACATCGGATGCAACAGTTCAAATAAAGTTTGCGGGCAAAATACCTGAAGAATTGCAGGGCTTTTACAGGTCAAAAACAGATAACGGATATATGTTTTCAACACAGTTCGAATCCAGCGACGCAAGGAGATTATTTCCCTGCATAGACAACCCATCATACAAGGCCACATTTGATATTTCGGTAACAATTGATAAAAACTTGAAGGCAATTTCAAATATGCCTGTAGAAAAGGAAGAAATAATAAATGATAGAAAAAAAATAAAATTTGCGCAGACACCGAGAATGTCCACATATTTGCTATATCTGGGCATAGCCGATTTTGATGAAAGATCGATAAAGTTTGATAACAGTAAGGATCTAATCCTTGCGGCACCTAAAAATCATTTGACAAAATCAGATTATCCACTTGAAGTTGGCAAAAAATCAATAGAATTCTATGAAAAATATTTTGATATTGAATATCCTTTACCAAAAGAGCATTTAATAGCCGTACCTGAATTCGCTGCAGGTGCAATGGAAAACTGGGGGGCAATAACATTCCGTGAGATCTTTCTATATTTAGATGAATACAGTGGCAGCAGGATCAAAAAATTAATTGGCGAAGTTATAGCACATGAACTTGCACATCAGTGGTTCGGTGATCTGGTAACAATGAAATGGTGGGATGATTTATGGCTGAACGAAAGCTTTGCGACATTTATGGCATATAAAACCATAGACCATCTTTATCCAGAATATGATATGTTCTCTGATTTCCTGGCAATGGAAACATCAGGCGCTTTATTGGGTGATTCTCTAGTAAATTCGCATCCCATAGAAGTTGAGGTTAAAAAGCCCGATGATATCTCACAGATATTCGATGAGATCAGTTACGGCAAGGGAGGCAGCATATTAAGAATGATCAATTCATTTGTAACTGATGATGTGTTTAAAAAGGGCCTGAATTTATATTTAAATAATTTTAAATATAAAAATGCAGAGGGCTCTGATTTATGGGAATACATAGGCAAGGTTTCAGACCAGCCTGTCCGCGGTGTAATGGAATCATTTATAAAGCAGGTGGGGTACCCTATAATAGAGGCTAGCCTGAATGATAATAAAATAAAATTAAACCAGTACAGGTTTTTATTAAACGGCAAAAAGCAGATGATGAAATGGAAAATACCATTAACGGTAAAATATGACAGCGGCAGTGAGAGCATTTTATTTGATAATGAAACAATGGACCTTGATTATAACAGTAATTTCATAAAATTAAACGATGACGAAACAGGATTTTACCGTGTATTATACTCAGACGAGCTGTATAAAAATATTTTAAATAAAATAGATTTATTGAGCAACAAGGATATATTCGGAATATTAAATGATTATTATTCATTTTTATTATCAGGAAAGATAAATCTTGATAAATATATAGAAACCGTAAGGCGCTTTATAAATTTAAATAATCCATTAATTGTAACTGAAATATCAAATGAACTATTTTCATTATATACATTATCGGACAATAAAAAAATTATTGAAATCAACAACGAATTTTTAAGCAGTAAAATAAAGGAATTATCATCTAAAAAAGAAAGCGAAGATATCAATATATCCATATTAAGGGGAACACTAAGCTACAGATATGCAATAATAAATAGGGAATATGCAGAAAAATTAAAGGATGATATTAACAATCTTGATAATATAGACCCTGATATGAAATTAGTTATTCTTGCATCATATGCAATTGCAACAAATGATATTAAAAAATTAACGGAACTGCTTGAAAAATCAAAAAACGATGAGGACAAAGTACGGATAATCAACGCAATGGCATGGCTTAACGGCGAGGGCAATTATAATGAAATAAACAATTTAATAGAAACCCACGCAATAAAAATACAGGATTCAATGAGATATTATTTCTCCGCATCATTAAACAAAAACTTAAGGGAATACATATATAATAACCTTGAAAAAATAATAAATAATCATTATAAATACTTTGCCGGTTCCGGAAGCACATCAAGGCTTGTAGAGGAGCTAATACCAATGGTAGGGTTAAACCATGTGGATGAAATTGAATCAAAATTAAACAAGCTTGGCATAAAGGAGATATCAAGGGGAATAAAAAAGGGCATGGAATACTTAAATATATACAACAATTTACTGCAGAAAATAAATAATAATTAAAAACCCTTTGTTATATTTACATTTTCGACCTTAACCGATGGCATTATTGATGAATGTATTTCATCCCACCATTTTACATATTTTTCTTCATTTGATACTTCTGTTATATTTTTCAATATGTTTAGTATTGAATCGCTTATCCTTATTCCTGACACAGTACCCCTTATTTCTCCATGGTCTATAAGAAAAACGCCATCACGTGGAACAGTTGAAAATGTACCGGTTCTCTCATCCTGGAATCTTGTATACCAGGAATTATTTATATACAATCCATGATCTATCGACCCTATCATATCATTAACATTTTTATTCCCCTTTTCCATATGGATCTGCCACGGTACCGGTGCTATTATACCCGCATTCCCCGTAGTTTTTGCTCCGGCTTTTTTTGCAGTTGAATATGAGTGCATATAATTTTTCAATGTTCCATTATTTATCAAATCAAGTTTTTTGGTCATTGTCCCCTCTTCATCCACGGGAGTGAATCCCATGCCGTTCCTATTCAACGGGTCATCATATAAATTAACATTTTTTGATGCAATGTCCTCGTTCAGTTTATCAATGAATGGGCTTAATCCGGAATCTATATCAAAATACGATAAAAATCCGATATTGTATGTTAATATAGTTCCAAGAAGATATGGCGACATCAAAATATCATATTTGCCCTCATCTATATTTATCTTATTATTACCCTTTAATGCTGTTTTTGCAGCATTTTCACCGATTTTATATGGGTCTATGTTTTTTGCCGATTTTATGCCGTAATGCAGACCTTCCTGGCCCGAGTAATCTCCATGGAATGATCTTAAAACTATCTCTATTCCAGAGTTATAATATGTTTCATCATTATAATTTGTCTTTATTCTTGTTTTTGCATAATTTTTATAAATCAATCCCGCGTTTTTGTCACTTCCGTTTTTTAATGATGCATCTATCAATTGCCTGGACAGGTCATATATATCATTATCATCAATATCTTCAATATCTTCCTCATTTGAATTATAATTATAATGTTCTGTATTTATGCCATAATATGATGGGTTGTCCGGAATAATATTCAATGTTTTATCTATTTTTTCCATATAATAATCTATGTTGTTATAATCCTTTATTAAAATATCCATTGTTTTTTTATTTCTTGATGCAAATACATTTATATACGATTCCTCCCAGTTATTAAATAAATCCATTGAATTATTTGAGAATCTTAGTTCCTTAATATTTTCATAATTTTCAGATACTGCAAATTCATCGCAAACATTTTTTAATTTTTTTGTTAATTCTTCTATCATTATATCACTTCATAAAAACGTTCCTTAACCTTATGTGTGGACCGCCCATCCATACCTCCACTCCCTGCTCCGGGTCACCTTTTCCGCATGTGCCGGCATTGAATTTTAAATCATTTCCTATTGCGTCTATTGATGAATAAAATTTAATAGTATTTGTTTCCAGCACCGGCCTTCTTATCTGTTCCCTTATTTCGCCATTTTCTATTAAGTATGCTTCCTTGCCTACATATTTTTCATTGAATCTTATATCATCGATATTCCATTCTGTAAAATTTTTCATATAAATTCCGTGCTTTATGTCCCTGATCAATTCATCGAATTTATAATCTTTAGGCTCTATATATGTTGTGCTCATTCTTGCCAATGGTTCCATATCCCATGATGATGACCTGCCACCGCCATTCGGGTCTGAATTACTTATGGCAGCACTTTCCCTGTTTAATATGAATTCGTTTGTATACCCATCTTTGTATAAATACCTTTTTTTAGCCTTTATACCCTCATCATCGTATAAATAATATCCATAACTATCATGCATTGTCGGGTCATCCACGACATTTACTATATCAGAGCCTATTTTCACAGGATAATTATTTAACTTTATAAAGGACTCTCCGGCCTGTGCAGCCTCCCTACCTACTATACGGTCATATTCCATGGGATGCCCGCATGATTCATGCGCCACTATGCCAGAAATTTCAGGGCCGGCAATTACATCATAATTACCCGGTTTTATATGTTTTGCCTTTATTGAATTCTTTAAGCTTTTTATATCGTTTTTTATATCATTATTTAAATCAATGCTATCAAAATATTCATATCCTGTTGTGGCCCCATATTCTTCAGAGGATTGCTCAAACTCATTATTTTCCATTACACCAAGCATATAAATATAAAAGATCCTTGAATATTCGGATTTTATATCTGCACCGTATGAGTTCTTATATATCTGCTTTACTTTTTTATCACTTAAACTGTTTATTCTTATCCTTGCATCCAATGATTCCATCAATTTATCATTATCCCTTAAAAGTTCTATTTTATCCTCATCGGAAACATTTTCAACCTTTTTTATCCCGTTTTTTGACCATGAATATTTTATATTACCATTTTTATTTATCCTGTTTTTTCCATTTAATAATGATTTTTTTATGATATTGTCAATAATAGGTTTCGCCTCATCAAAATTCTCTGTTGAAATAAATCCCATGGATATTGAGTTATTAACACATCTTATTGCATAACCATGGTCTTTGTTGAAATCTATCCCCATGAACTCCCCATTTTTATATGCCATGGAATTATCTTCAATTTCCATATACCTGACATCGGAATAATTTGATCTTTCCATTAAATAATTTAAAATTTCATCTATTATCATATTATTTTCCCTTCAACCTTGTCTCATATTTATTTAATATGCTACTTATGCACCTTCCATAGTTATAATCGGCATCATCCAGGTCCATATGCATTTTTGGCGTCAGGAGTTTTGTCCTTATTGAGTATTTGCCTTTCCCCTCTGTTTTGTATTTTCTTATATTAAATAATAATTTGCCGTTATTCCCTATTATTCTCGAAACATTATTTATGAATTTGTCCGCCATAAAATATGTTATGTCGTATAAATCACGGTCCTCCTCATTTAAACCTGATATTTCTATGAAAAAACCCTCCTCATTTTCAATTTCAATTGAATTCAACAGGTCTGTTATTCCAATTATACCGGTTATTCTGGAATTCTCTTCTGTTACTGGAATAATATGCAAATGATTCTTTATCATTAAATTGGCTGTTTCTATGATATTGGCATCCTCTGTTGAGCTTACAGGGTTGTCCATCAATGATTTTACAGTTATCTCAACCTTTGATTTTCCGGATGTAAATTCACCATAACCTATTCTTTCCTTATCCAGTATTATATTATTTATTACATCCTTTAACCTCAATATTCCCGTTAATTTATCATTTTTTGTTACAGGTATTTCATATTCATCCAAATTGCGTATTTTTTCTGCTGAATTCTCTATATCGTCATCCTCGTCAACGGTTACTACATACGCATTCATAATTTCATAATTTTTTATCAATTTATTTTTATTAATTATTTCATTTAAATTTTTTATTATATCCATTCTTGTTACAATGCCTGTCAATTTATCCTTATTAAACACCGGCAATGAATTTAAGCCACTTTCCTTTATAAGCTTAACAGCATCCATAACGTCCGAATTCTCATTAATCCTGGGCGCATTGATTGAAAAGTTATAAACCTTTGAATTTGTTCTTACGCTGCCCCTTCTTAATATATTTTTGTATGTTAGCATTGCAACGTATTTATTTCCTGACGTTACAGGCAATTGCTGTATGTCATTATCCTTCATTTTTGAAATAGCCTCAGAAATCTTTGCATCACTGTCTATTGTTATTAAATCTTTTTTCATTATATCTTTTACTTCCATTTTCTCACCAGTATTTAATAGTTTTTTCACCTATTATATTGTTAATTTCATTTATCATATTTAATTTATTGCATATCCCATTAATTATCTCTGCAATTTTATGCATATCACTTATGCCTGATCTCGTTATTTCCTGGGTACCTATTCTTCCAAACCTGTCTATTATTATTTTGTTTTTTTCCAATTCCTCTGAAAATGTTAGGAAATTATAATTTTTTTGATTCAAAAAGTTCTGGTCCAATAATATTTGGTGGCTCTCACTTATTTCTGATAATAATCCGAATCTTAATTCAATTAAACTTTTTATTAATTCTTTGGTGTTTTTTATAACATTTTTTGCATATTCACTGCCGTATTTTAGCATTTCTTCAACGGCTACAGACAATGACCCTATTCTTGATAGGTTTATATTATCCATGGTTTTAAATATTGTATTTTCTTCTATTTTATTATATATCTCATCATTATTGGTTAATATTATTCCACCCTGTGGGCCAAAAAATGTTTTGTGTGTTGACCCGAATAATATATCAGAGTATTTTAAAGCATCATCCTGGAACTGCCTTCCGGCTATTAATCCAAGAACATGCGATGCATCATAGATAACCTTTGAATCATATTTTTTAGATATTTCATTTATCCTTTTCATATCATATGGCTTTATAAACATTGACTGTCCTAAAATTACTGTGCCTATATTATTGGTTTTTATAGATTTTTCAAGGTTATCATAATCAATATTAAAATTTTTATACGGCATTTTATACGATTTAAACCCTATTATATCCTCAAGGTTATTGTTTGCATATCCAGGGTATCCACCGTCTTCTTCTGAAATGGCAATGGCATTTTTATTTTTATTTATAATGCTTAATAATGATATTTCAGAGGCTATATGCCCGCTTAACGGCCTTGATTCAGAAAATTTTGAACCAAATAATTTTTTAACATTGTTTTCAAGGAGTTTTAATAGTTCATCAAAATAAAGCGTTCCACCGTAGGCATTATAATTATCAATTTTCAATGAATACCTTGATGCCATATCAGAGGACAATGCCCTTTTTGCATTTGGGCTTAAAACATTTTCAGATGCCTGCATATTCAAAACATTTTTCCTGTATTCATCATATTTTTCTATATAATACATCGAATCCATTTGTGCATATTATATATAATATATTATATTTTATGCTTAACATAGAAAGGTTAATATTTCATGGTTTTTATATGGCTCTATGGTAAATAAATTATATGCTGAGCCTGATGCCGGTATAGCACCACTGATAAACTTTATTAAAAAAAGTAAAAAATTTTTATATATAAATTCCTATTTAATTGACGACCCAAAAATTCTTGATGCCATTGGAAATGCGGTTAAGCATAAAATAAATGTTAAAATAATTGTTGATGGCAGGCCATATGGAATAAACGGTGATGATGGCACACACGATGAAATAAAAATATTAAAGGATACCGGTGCCAATGTAAAAATAGCGCCGCCAAGGTTTGAAATAAAGAATGTCTTTGACCATGCAAAATATATGGTTACATACAATAAAGCCGATATAGGAACGTTAAATTTAACCGAAGCGGCATTTTCAAAAAATAGGGAATACTTCTTTATAACCAATAATAAAGATGTAATAAAAAGTTTGGAAAAAATATTTTTGTCAGATTTTAGTGACAAGCACGCAGGCAAGGACCCGAGGAAATATCTTATAGTATCACCCGGGTCTGAAAAGAATTTACAGGATTTTATTGAAAAAGAGAAAAAAGTTTTTATTGAAACAGAAGAAATGGGGGATGATGAAAATATTATAAATACAATAATGAAAAAGGGAAAAAAGGCCAAGGTAATAGTCCCTGATACTGTTTCACCAACTGATTTATCAAATTTAAGGAAGTTAAAAAAGGCCGGTGTAAAAATAAAGTATATGCCGGCGAATAAACTATACATGCATGCAAAAACAATAATAGGCAAAAGGGCATTCATCGGATCGGAAAACTTCACGAAATCAAGTTTGAACAGAAACAGGGAGGTTGGTGTTATAATAAATAAGCATCATTCTATTTCAATTTTAAAGGATTCCTTTTCGCAGGACTGGAAAAATGCATCAAGAAGCATTAAAAAGGCAAAAAATTATGTATCATCAAATAATAAGAAGAGCAGGGATTATAATTAATCTATATCATCAAAGTCCTGAAAATAAACTGTAATCAGTTCATTCCCACTTATTATTATACGGTTATCAAATATTTCATTTATTTCGCCCTTTTTGACGCCATCCTTTTTTGTCTTTATTTCTATGTTTCCCATTAGTGGCAATTCCTTTATTTCGGAAATCTCACTTTTATTTATTATTGCAGGTGTATGCATTGGGTTATCCTTAATATAAAATTTTAATGGCAAATCCATTATTATCTCATTTATAGAAACAGACCTGATGGTTCCGGTATATGCCATGCCAGGTGTTTTTATTAAATATATTCCATTTAACCTATTACTGTTGAAATCATTTAGAAACTGATCATAAGCATAAGTTTTCATAATTCATTATGCAACTTTTATATTAAATTCTATTTATAAGATAAAAATTATGCATTAAAAGCGCAATGGTTAAATATACCAATTTATGGTTTTATAATGTAAATAAACTATTAAATTATACATATTTAAAAATCATAAGGCAAATATTGGTACAAAATAGCATCAGAAGGTATGGAAATAAATCGCAAAAATTCCATAATAAGTGTACCACAATATACAATGGACTCAAGGGGATTTGAACCCCTGCCCTCTTCCATGCCAAGGAAGCGATCTACCGCTGATCTATGAGCCCTTATCCTATATTGCCAAATCATGTATAAATTTTGTTATAGTTAACTTTATTTCCATATCGTATTATTAATGCAAGCAAATTTTTTTGCTTTTATATATGAACATTAATTAAATGGACTCAAGGGGATTTGAACCCCTGCCCTCTTCCATGCCAAGGAAGCGATCTACCGCTGATCTATGAGCCCATGTAAACATTGATTATAATATAGCGTATAAATTTTATTATATCATTTATCTTTATCTCCAAACAGGTATTTACCTACATATGGTACATAAGCCGTCTGCAATATTATCGATATTAAAACAACAAATGATACAGAAGCATATATTATTGTTCCATACTCTATTAATAAGGGTACGTGGTCCGTTGTGCCTATAACAAATGGGATCGTTGATAATACAACGGGTACAATGCCCCTGGGGCCAACAAGTGACATAAAAACCTTTGTTTTATTGTCAAATTTTATCACATTTTTGCCTATATCCGCTATTCCCATGGAAATAAATACTGCTATCGGCCTTATTATAAATATAACGATCAGTGATATTATAAAGCCAAAAATTACATAATTTACCAATTGTGCTTTTGTTAATATGCTTCCCATGAGTATAAATATTATTGCGGTTGCCATAAAGGATAAATTTTCATTAAAATTTTTCTCCCTGTCCCAGAATATGCTTTTATCCGAGTAATTGCCTACTATTGCACCGGTGGCAATAATTGCTGGAAAAGGTGTTATTCCTGTTGCTTCCATTGATGTAAATTCAAATAATATAATACCCAAAGTTAATACTACCAACAGGCTTTCAAAATTAAAGTATTTATTTAATATTATAACAAAGAAACCAAAAGCTATCCCTATTGCCGCAGGTATAGCTATTTCTAATATTAAAAATGATACAGAACCTAATATTATGCCTATATGTGAAGACAATAATGTAAAAAAGGATGAATAGGAAACATTGGGAGCCAATATGGCAATGCCCACGCTTAATAATATTATTCCTAAAGGATCATTAAAAAGGCTTTCGCCTATTAATGTTCCGGATATGTCCTCTCTTATATTGAGTTTTTTAAATGTTGGTATTAATGATGCGGGGTCCGTAGGTGATATTATGGCACCAAAAATGAAACCTATTATAAAAGGTGCGCCAGTCATAATAGAAAAGAAAATTCCGGCACCAACGGCAGTTATGACCATTCCTATAGTATCCAGTGATGCAATTTTAACCAAATATTTTCTTAAAATTCTGGGATTTATATTATGTGATTCATAATAAAGTATAATTATCAATCCCAGCAATCCAAGGCCAACGGTACCGAAAGAAGACAATAAATATATTGCGAAACTATGGTTTACCAATCCAAGAATCGGGCCGAAAATTAATCCAAGTATTATTAATACAGGTATATATACAATAGAAGCCTTACGTGAAATTGGGATAGAAAACGCTGCTAATATCAAAATAAAGCTTATTTCATAATACTCATATGTTATTTCTGAAATTATCATTTTATTTCAATGATTTCGGCATTTCCCTTTTGTGCATGGATTTTATGTATGTTTCAATCACCTTTTCATAGCCATTATTAATTATATTTTTATCGAAAATATCTTTTAGAATAGAATCAAGTTCATTATATGTCATTTTAAATTCATCCTCATCATACTGGTTATCCCATAACCCTGCAGACGGTTTCTTATTTATTATAGATTCCGGCAAATTCAATTCCTTTGATATTTCCCTGACATCAGTTTTGTATAAATTTTCTATAGGTTCTATATCGCATGCCCCATCACCGTATTTTGTATAATAACCCAGTAAATATTCTGTCCTATTTGTTGTTCCTATTACTAAACCGTTTAATTTATTTGCATAATAATATAATATATTCGCCCTTATCCTTGACCTTATATTGCCTTCAATTTTAACATCCCCGGTTTTTAATGTATTTTTATATGAATTGAATATATTTTCTATGTTTACGGTTTCTATTTTTATTCCTGTAAATTCTGACAGTAACTTTATATCATTATAATCATCTTCCTTTGTAAATTTATCTGGCATAAATACTGCCTTTATTTTATCCTTATTTACTGACATGGACAGCAATGCAAGCACTAAAGAACTGTCTATACCGGAACTTGTGCCTAAAACAGCGAATCTATCACGTGTATTATCACTCAAAAAACCTTTTATTTCATTTATTTTATCTCTATATATATTCATCACTACTGGATAATAAAATATAATTAAATAAATATTTAGTTAAATTTTATATTATAAAATTATTGTAATTAATTACAAAATTTTTATTTATTTGTTTTTATAATAATTATTTTGTTATATAATAACATTTATTAAATAATATATCGTCACTTGTTATGTTGAATAATGATCATTAAACAGGGCTAAAAGGAAATATATCCACCTTATATTATAATTATTATGTTAATTAAAAGCTGTATTTTAAGACTTTTATGATATGTGTAATTTAACATGTTTTTATATAACCATTATCTTTACTGAAATTTCAATTTAAGAGACAAAAAATATTTATAAAATGATGCTGTTCTCATTATTTATTTCAGGGAATTTGAATATTCTTAATAGATTATGCAGTTCTGACTGCAATTGCCTGAATGATATTCCCCTAAACTCCCTTAACTTTGCCAAATACAGTATGAATATCCCAGGTATCATGAAAGGACTTCCTTTCTTGCCATAATTGTTCTCTTCTAATAGTTTCATCCATCTATAGAATACGCTTTTGTCAAGGAAATCATCCATGGCAGGTATATAGTTTTCTGAATAACACTTTCTATAATTGAAATTTTTGACAAAATCAATTATGCAACTGACTAAATAAGATATAGAAATATTTAAATATAATAAATACCTTAACCTACTAATGAAAGTAATAAATATGATACTACTCGCTATACCATTTGCTTTTTTAATATTTGGTATAACATTATATAATAGAACAAATCCTAAGCTTGGTGGTTTTCCATTCTTTTACTGGTTTCAGATGCTGTGGATATTTTTAACCGCAATACTGACAAGCATAGTTTATTTAAATGAAAGAAAAGAAAAAAATAAGACGGTGAGCTAAATGTTTGATTTACTTGATTACATAATATTTTTCGGCCTTATAGGTTTTTCAATAGTTGTTGGATTTTTAGCAATTTTCTGGAAGCGTGCAGCATCCCTGGAAAATGAGCTTGAATATGGTCTTGCCGGAAGGAAATTTGGTACAGTAATAGTATGGTTTTTAATAGGCGGAGATATATACACAGCATATACATTAATAGCAGTTCCGGGGCTTGAAGCATCTGCCGGTGGCCTTGCAATGTTTGCTGTTCCATACGTTGTTCTGGTGTATCCACTTGTATATATATTTATGCCAAAATTATGGAACATATCAAAGAAAAATGGCTACATAACTGCCGGTGATTATGTTAAGGATAGATTTTCGTCAAGATCACTTGCAGCCCTTGTTGGATTAACCGGTGTTGTGGCAGAAATGCCTTATATAGCACTTCAAATAGTTGGAATAGAGGTACTATTATCATCCATGAAAATACCAATAACACTAAGCCTGACAATAGCATTTTTATTTGTTGCAGGTTTCACTCTTGTAAGCGGTTTACGTGGGCCAGCATTGACAGCAATAGTAAAGGATGTGCTAATATGGGCTGCCATACTTGTTATAATAATAGTTGTCCCATTGAGATTGGGAGGTTTCGGAACAATATTTACAAAGGCCGCAGCAGATGGATTAAATCTTAAAATATCACCATCACTTGAAATAGGATACGTTTCCTTGGCCCTTGGAAGCGCATTTGCATTATTTTTATATCCTCATGCATTTACAGGTGCAATAAGCTCAAAGGATTCAACAACAATAAAGCAGAATTCATCATTATTGCCTTTATACAGTGTGCTTCTTTTATTTGTTACATTATTGGGTGTTGCTGCAGTTGTAATAATAGGACTCCCATACACATCTGCAAATAGCAGTTACGCATTTCCCGATTTAATAACTGCCGAATTTCCTCCATGGTTCTCGTCATTTGCATTTGCCGCTGTTGTAATAGGAAGCATAGTACCATCATCTATAATGGCCCTTGCATCGGCTAATTTAATAACAAGAAACATATATCTAGAGTATATTAATCCAAAGGCATCATCAGCAAGGCAGTCAAATGTTTCAAGGATAATGGTTTTAGTTGTAATAATAGGGGCATTGTTATTCTCATTTGTTCCTGCAGCATCAAAGCAGATATTATTTTTACAGACATTTGGAGGTGCATTTGTTTTACAGACACTCCCTGCAGTATTTTTATCATTATACACAAGAAAAATGAATAAATACGCAATAGGCATTGGATGGTTTGTTGGACTTGTTGTAACGGTAATAATGCTTATACAGATGCATTTCACAGTATCATTTTACAAATATTTCTTTGGAATGTATGTTGGATTAATAGGTTTGTTCATAAATCTTGGTGTCATAGGCTTAATTACGGTTATAATGTATCTAACAAAGAGCATAAAAAATGAGGGCACAATAGACAACAATGATTTAATAGCAAAATAAATTTATTTTTTTATTTTTGATTTTTTAACATTTCATCTATTTTATATCTTATGCAATCCATAAATCTGTCATGGTAATCAGACCTTTTTATTGCTATATAATCAAGGACCTTTTCATTTTTTAATAGGTCAGCTACATTCATTTTCACAAGTTTTAACATTTCATCGGTTGTGGGTTTTTTGCCAGTTTTCCTATTTTTTATTAAATTTTCTATGAACGGCTCTGTATCAATTATCCAGTGTTTTATAATTTTTTCTATTTCGTCCTTTTTTACACCAAGTGTTTTCGCTATTGATTTTACCGGTTTATTTACGCATCTTAAACCTGCGACAGCTTCCTCCATTTTTTTGCTCATATCTAATAATATTACTTAAAAATAGATTAATTTATAGATTAACTTGGTAATTTATTATTAGACATTTAAATTAAATAATATTATATACATGAATAACACAAACTTTTTATATATTTTTATATTACGTTTTTATGAAAAAATTGTTAGTTATACTGGTAAGTATGATATTTATAGCAATAGCTTTCTCAACAGTAACATCGCAGGCATCTCCCGCAAATGTTGACAGTTCCCATATTAATACAGGCAATACCTCAAAATTGCTAAATATGGAAAATCAGTTAAAATCCAAGGGAATACCGTTAAAATATGCAAGTTTTCCAGCATATCATACAGATATAAAGAAGGTGGGCAATGTTATAGAGCCATCATATAGTTCTGCCCCTGCACCCATGGGAATAGGTTTTTATGGAACCAAAGATGTCAACGGCCATTTAACTGGCTACAATCTGACAACAAGCAGCGTTATGGCTTCAATACAGATAAATAATCTGAGTGATTTCTATTTATTAAATGACGGTTCTACAAGCATGACGTTCCAGTTAAATTCAATACTTACAAATGTTACCTTATTCGGCAATTCAAATTATACTTTCTGGACACAGAATGTTGCATTCTATTCTGCAAGAACGCATCAATTAGAATTTCTTGACAATATATGGAACTTTTCATCGTCTGCAATAAGCATAAGCAGCAATGTATTTCATTCGTACGATGGTCATCTGGTTGCACCTACATTTTATTATGATATAGGGCCAACCATAACAGTAACATATCCATTTACACTGAATTTATATTTAAATTCAACAGTTGTTAACCGCGACAGTGCTGTTTACTTCAATTATTCCATAAATTCAGGCAATAAGGTAACATCAGGGTCATATGATCAGGTATTATTTAATTCAACATATAATCAGTCATCAAGCTTTGTAGCAAAGAATCCGGAATATTTGGCAAGCGGTACACAGGTAACCCCAACAGGTTATATACCATATGACTTTGAAATAATGGTAGGTGGCCCCGGAGGAGGAAGTACAACATCAATGTATAACATAAACGCAACAATGAATTTAATGTATAAAAAATCAGGCAAATATTACAATGTGCCATCAGCATATGATGTTGCATCGGAAACAGGTGAAACTTCGGAGGGCATTTCTGTTGCATGGCATGGTGAAACCGCATATTTAAGCCCCGGGCCATCATTTGTTTATGGAATGTGGAATATATCTGAAAATAATGTGATGCACGATTATAAGGGTAAAATATCGCCATCAAATGCATTTATGTTTGTTTCAGAGGGGAACAATTTCAATGCAGATAGTGCCGCCTGGTCTCCATTATCATTAAACGGAACGTATAATTTCGTGCTGCCCTCTAATCAATACTCTGCAGAAGCATTAATGAGCTACCATAACAATGAATTCTTCACATTAGGCAGCAATGTTAATTTAAAATATAATATGCATAAAGGGATATATACACCATTATATGCATTTGATAATTCGCAGTTAAAAAATATTTCTATGTACGGTAATGGTACAGTAAATAACCCATATGTTTTGTTCAATTCACAGAGGATGCCGGTAAATACACTATTTGAAGAATTCAATGACTATGCATTCCCCGTATTCTCAGGAGTATTAATCATGAATACCAATGCAAGCACCGTTATGTATAAAATGCCATCAATGTTTATAGATTATAGCAATCCGGTATATATTCCATTCCTATCATTTTACGGATTACCATCATATAATTTCTTAAACTATGAAATATACAATGCATCAAATATAACTATACTAAAATCAAATGACATATCAGGTTATTTCTCATATAGCTTATCTGGATTCCCTGTTGCAAATCTTTTAATATGGAATTCAACAAGAATACTTGTAGATTCAAATATATTCAATGTAATGGACAGTGGCATACTTGTATATAAAAGCCCAAATATAACGGTATGGGGGAATTACTTCATAAATGCCCCGCAGACATATAATAGCACATTCTATGATGCAACGGATATATGGGGCGCACCTCTTGGAATAGCTGAATACAGTTCAGGGGATACAATATACAATAATTATTTCAATGTTGAAATAACAGCATATAGCCCTAATTATTCAATATACTCAGGAAATCCTGCAATATATATGAACAGATGGAATATAAGCAGGCAGCCGGCATATATGGTTCATTATTTCAATGGATTCCCACTGTCAGGCAGCATAATATATACATATTACCAGGGTGGCAATTACTGGTATAATTTCAATGGTACAATACCATATAATGATTATGGATTAATTGCATATGGTGGGGACTATGTGCCATTATATTACTCATTTTTCTATTATTTCTTTTATTAAAAAATTTTTATAAATTTTAATTTTTTTGTTTTATTTTAATTCTTTTATCGGTTTTTAATAACTTTTCAAGCATTTTATCATATTCCTGAAGTATATAGGAATATTTTTCATTGTTTTTTATGAATGTTTTTACAGAATTTGTATATGGGGCCAAAATTTTATTTGCAAATGAATTCATCATTATATTTATTGTTTTCAGCTGTTCGTCATTTAAATCCACCTTGCGTTTCAGTTCATCAATTTCTTCATCCTTTATATTTTCTGCAAATTTATAAAATATACTTATTATATCATCAGATTTCATTTCATTTATTTTTTGTTTATATAAAAATAATTCATCATCTATTATTTTTTCAGCCTTTTTTATTTCGTTTTTTCTCCCTTCGTTGGTTATTTTTGAAATATTATATATTGAATCAAGATCATACAATTCTATATTGTTTTTATTTATCTTTTCTATATTTGCGGGGTTTGATAAATCTATTAATATTTTATTATCGTTTATGTTATTCAAATCTTTATTTTTTATTATATAATTTTTTGAGGATGTAACTGTAATTATTATCTCATTATTTTTTATCAGGGATTCAATATCTGATAAATCAGAATAAAATGCCCCGTATTTTATTGCAAGTGATTCTGCATTGCTCTTATTTCTGCCGGCCACGGTTGTTATAACTCTGGACCCTTTTAAATAATTTAATAAAGAAACAGCCATTTTGCCTGTTCCAATGATTAATAGTTTTTTATTATCTATTCCATACTTTTTCTCCAGTATATCAAGCGATATTGTTGATATTGATGTTTTTCCCCTTGATAGAGATGTTTTTGTTCTTACATCCTTTCCGATGCTTAACGCCTTTTGAAAAGTGAAATATAAAAATTTATCCGTATTCCCTCTTTTTTTTGCAAGGTCCAGTGAATCTTTTATTTGCCTTAAAATGTCATTTTCTCCTATCGACATTGATTCAAGCCCTGATGAAACATAGAACAAATGCTGTACTGATTCAGGATATTTTAAGAAAAGTGCATTATAATTATTATCTATATTTCCTTCAAAATATATTTCAATTCTATTGCATGTTATCAATATAACATAATATTTTATGTTATTTTTATACATTAAATCATCGAAATATGAATAATCATATTTTATAATTTTATCAAAAGTATCCGGGGTATCTTTATAATTCCATGTAAGTAAATTAATATCCGCCATTGAACCACAATCTATAATTGTATTTTATTATATAAATAAACTGATTTAGAGAAACGTATATAAGTAAATAATTTTTTACTAAATCATAATGCAGTTTAAAATAGAAAAAAATTTATTAAACATTACATTATCTTATTAATGGATAATATAGATTATGAAATCCATAAACTATACGATGAAAATAATAGCTATAAAAAAGTTTCAAAGTCGAAATTTATGATTTTGCTTATAAGCGTGATAACACTAAATGTTATACTATTTTTATATTCAATAAGGTCAAATTCCTTATTCATAAGATTAGTATTTAATATAATATCAGGAATTTCAATGACCGCTTTCTTTACATGGTTCTTATATAATTTATATGAAGCAAATAAAAGATAATTAAAAAATAAAAAATGTTTATATAAAACAATATAATTATGAAGAAGGCATATGCCCCGATAGTGTAGCGGCCTATCATACAGGCCTGTCGAGCCTGTGACGTGGGTTCAAATCCCGCTCGGGGCGTTTATATAATTGTTTAAATCCCTGTAAATCATAATTGATAATATCACAGCCTTATTTATATACTCATGATCCAGATTTTATAATATAAAAATAACATTATATAATTTAATGATTATAATTAATATAAAATTTTAATGAATTTTTTCTTTTATTTTTATATATAATTTATATGCTGAATAGAATCCGTTTCTTTGAAAGTTTTTTATCTTAAGCCTTCCTGGGCATTGCCAGGTAAAGTCATATAAATCGTATTTGTCATATTTATCTGTGTTATAGGCCTTTTTATATTCTGAGATTAAATAATCAAATTCCCTATAGATATTTTTGTATATTATCTGGTGATAATCATCCAGTCTTTTCTGTTTATCATCAAGAACTGATTTTATCATCTTAACCTCCTCGGTTTATAAGTTTTCTCAACCAGCGAAATGTTAAAATATTCATCATATGAGATTATATTCAATGCTCTCATGCGGCTTAATGCATCCCTTAATTTCTTCTCATCAAGGCCTGTTGCATTTCTTAATTCATGGATATTCATTGGCCTTATTCTTAATTCCTTTATTATTTTAATAAAATCATCAGGTAGCTCAACTATCATTTCATCACCTCATTTTAAAATAAAAATTAATCTGTAGCCTGTGATTTAAGAACATGAAATATGCTTTAGGCATAATTATACCATTTAATGCCTTCATTTTGAAAAGTATATAAAGAAAATTATCTTTTTGATTAAAAACATAATATATGGACATTATTTTTTTATCAACATTAAGGCCAAAATTATATAATGACCTTCCAATTGATTTTTTAAATTGTTTTAATATGTGATTTTTGTTTATAATATCTATTAAGGTTATAATTATACCTTTAATTGATTTTTCATTTAATTTTTTATTATTATTCTTAATTTTTGCACCGTTAAAATTGATAAAAAATAAATTGCTGTAATCAAAATTAGTTATGTTATTAAAATTCATTTTTTATCACCGTTAAAATGTTCTAATGTAATTATATCACTGGATGCATTTTCATTTAATTTTTTATTATTATTCTTAATTTTTACACCGTGTTTAAAGTATGATTTTTCTCTTGCCTGGATAAAATTATCCGATAATTCTCCTGAACCTTTTTTCATTACAAATTTAACTATTTTAGAAACATCATCGAATTTATCTAATGAAAATTTAAAAACTGCTTCCTCATCGTTAATGTCTATTTTCTGGTTTAATAATTCAGATAACGGCCTCCAGTAATTTTTATGGTCCTTAAGGTATAATGCAAGCTCATTATCACTGTATTTGTATAAATTTGAAGGCACATTAAAGTATTTTTCCGGTTTGGATCCCTTAATCCTTATCATCTCATAATAACTAAGATCCTCTCCTGTGCTTTTAGCCCATTCATAATCCTCTGTTTTATCAATTTTATACTTTCCTAAATCTTTTAATTCAAACATTTTATAACACCTCTATTTTTATTATTCCCTGCTTTAGCAATATCAATTTCTTACTGCCAGATTCTATTAAAATCTCATACTGGCCAAAACCTATCATCTTGCCCTTTATTGATTCACCGTTTACTAGAGAAAAAATAAGTTCTCTGTTTAATAGATCCTTACCAAAGATATCGATATGATCAGGATTTAAGGGATTAAAATATCTTGGATCCTGGATTTCTTTTTTCTTTTTTTCATGTTTTTTGTTATCGTTGTTATCCTTTATTTCCTTGGATTCCTGTTTAATATTGTTATTGGGCTCATTGTTTTTATTGTCTGTTTCCCTGAAAACGATTTTAAAGGAACCATCCGGCTGCTGCATTCTTATTGCCTGTTTCATTTAATCATCCTCCAGGGAAGAACCACACATTATGCAGAATTTAGAACCTTTAGAATTAAAATAACC
>JAJZZM010000002.1 GCA_021797555.1 Thermoplasmata archaeon | reverse complement strand
GAAAATGATCTGAAAAGCAGGATTAAGGATAGCTTTGAGAAACTCTCATGCAGCCTTACATTTGCAAAAAGCTGGATTCTGAGATTCATAAATTAAAGTATAAAAATGTAGGTAATAAACTATAATTTTTTACAAAAAATTTAAATATTAAAATACGTTATAATTTAATATGAACGGAACAACTATAAAAACAATTCTTAATGAACCAAAATCTAAAAATGATATTAAATATGCAAATGAAAGTTTTAGATATGAAAGTATATTAGATCATAATGTAAGTGAAAGAGTTTTTAAAATGCTTAGCGAGGCTGAAAATCTTATAGAAGATGGGTATGTTCCCTTATATCTTTTGTCCGACCCAGAAATCTATGAGGCTGAAAGAATAAAAATTTTTGCCACAAGTTGGAATTTTCTAGCTCACGAATCAGAAATTCCATATCCGGGAGATTATGTAGTAAGGTATATAGAACAAACACCATTAATAGTAGTTAGAGGTGAGGATAACATTATTAGAGTATTTTTAAATGTTTGCCCTCATAAAGGTAGGGAATTTGTTAAGGCAGAAATCGGCAATACATCTCACATAAGATGTCCATATCATGGATTTGTTTATAATACTCGGGGAAAACTTGTTGGATGCCCTGTGCAAAAGCATGCAATAGGTGATATCATAAATTATAATGATTTCAATATGTATAGAATAAATTCAGAAATATACCATGGATTTATTTTCGGAAATCTTGATCCAAAACCTAAAAAAGATTTACTTAATTTTCTTGGTGATTTTAAATTTTATTTTGACCTTGTTTCAAATAAATCTGACACTGGATTAACATTCACAAATCCACAGAGATGGGTTGTACCTTTTAACTGGAAGGCAGCGGCAGATAATTTTGCAGGAGATATATACCATGCATTCACAGCACACGCAACAGGATACGCTCTTTTCCCAAAGGAAACTATAAAAGCAAATGCTGTATTAACAGGTCTACAGGTTGATGCAGGCAACGGTCATGGAATTGCATTTTCAAGGATAATAGATTCACCACAATGGTATGGGAACTGGTGGCCAGAACTGATTAAAAAGGCAAAAAACACATTAACTGAAAGTGAATATAAATTTTGGACTAAATATTCCACAAGTACTATTATAGGTAACGTATTTCCTAACTTTGGGTTCTTAAATGCAGGTATGCCATTTAAAGGCGGATCAACTAAGGAAAGTATTGCCCCAATTTTAACATTTAGAGTTTGGAATCCAATATCTAGTGATAAAACACAAATATGGAACTGGTTTGCTATTGAAAATGATGCCCCGGACGATTTAAAAAAATATTCCTATTTGGCATATCAGCATTCATTTACTGCAAATGGAGTATTTGAAGAAGATGATATGGAGAATTGGATAACCCAAACACATGCTGGTAAAAGTATGTTAAAGTTAAAATTGGCAGAAAAGGTTGGTGAATATAAACCATTGATTAATGTTGGAGCTCCTGGAAAGATACAATCGTATCCAAGTGATATAGGATCTATGTCTTTTTGGAGAGAGTTAGTAAATAAATTATTAGAATAAAGGTGATTTATGATGATATATTCAAACAAAAATATGGATGAAAATAACTTAAATGATTTAATTAGCGTTTTATTATATGAGGCTGAAATATTAGATAATCATGAATATGATAAATGGACAGATATGCTTACAAATGATATAGAATATAAAATGCCAGTTAGAATTACAAGAGAAAAAGAAGAGAAACAAAATAAGTTACAGCTTTCAAAATCGCAATACCATTTTATAGAAAATAAGGAATCTATATTAATGAGAGTAAATAGATATAAAAATGAATATGCATGGTCAGAGAATCCACCATCACGTACTAAACATTTTATTACAAATGTAAGAATTGAAAAGATCAATGAAACGGAAGCAATTGTGAAATCTTATGTGCTATTTTATAGAAGTAGAAGAGATGTTGCATATCCAGAAATTTTAGCATATGAAAGATTAGATAAGTTTAGATATGAAGATAATAGATGGAAACTTGCAAAAAGGGATATAATACCAGAAAATTCTGTTTTACCTTTAATGAATCTATCTAATTTCCTGTGATAAAAATGAAAAATGATAAGTATTATGAAGATGGCGAAGAATCAATAGATATTACGAACGAATTTGCTACTGTTAAAGTTAAAAAAGTATATACAAAAAATGGTACAAGATTAGAAATATATTCTCCAAAACTAGGTAGTAGGATAGTTTTAAGTGCAATTGAGCTTGAAAGTTTAACATGGCAGGACAAATCAATTTTTGATAAATTTTTATCAGATCCATATGGTAAAGTAAATAATAATGATTAATATTTTTAATTTTACATATTTTATATTTTAGTTTAAATATTCTTAAGATTATTTAAAATATAGCTCTTGTTACTATAAAAATATTTATTTACCAATATTGTTTTACTAATTATGTTAGTTGGAATTGCAGAAATAAAAGATGAAAAAGCTATTATTTTTAAAGATAAAGAGAAATTTTATTACGATGAATTATCAATATATGACAAATGCATGACTCAAAATCCTGAACTTTTTTTTAATTATCTAAAAACCTGTAAGGATCGTAATCTTATTGAAATTGAGGAACCAAAATTTTACTTACCTCCATCTCCAGTTGAGAGGGCATATTTACCTGCAATAAACTTTAAATCACATTCCTCAGAATCCTCGATGGCCAAGATTCCATCACCGTATTTCTTCCAAAAATTTAAAACAAGTATAGTACCGCATAAAGGTATATCCTATATACCAAAAAATGTTAACAAATTTGATTATGAGGGGGAAATAGCTATTGTAATCGGCAATAAAGGAAAATACTTATCAAAAAATGAGGCAAAATCAGTAATTTATGGTTTCAGCATAGTTAATGACCTAAGCATAAGGGATTATCAAATGGTGGAATTTCCAAGATATGGTAAAAACTGGGTATTAGGCAAATCCGAGGATTATGGCTTGCCATACGGACCACTTATTTTACCTATAGAAGATGCGGGAGAGATATATTTTGAGATTAAAACTTTTGTTAACAATGAAATAAGGCAGGATGGCAACACTAATGACATGATATTCTCCATAGAAGAGTTAATAAGTGAGATAAGTAAAATAACAATGCTAAGGCCTGGGGATATAATTACAACAGGCACACCTGCTGGTGTTGCAGTGCATAATGCAAAGGTGTTTTTAAAGGACGGCGATATAGTAAAGGTAAATGTATCTAAAATAGGAACATTAGAAACAATAATAAAAAATGAAAAGAGCTTATAATTTATTATATCTTTATTTGATTATTATAATAAACTTTTTAAATTGTTATCTGATATACTTTTTATGGAATGGTATGAAGAAAATAATCCGGATTTATCATCTAAGTTTGGAAAAAATGATGAGCTTGGCAACCTGAATTACATAACATCAGAAAAAATATTGGATAGTTTTAAATTAATTAAAAATGGAAAGATATATAACTTATCACATGTTATATTTAATGGCATGGCTGATAGGCTTACACATGGGCCATACTTCTTTGATATACTTTTAAGGGTTTATGATAATGATTATTACAAAACATATAAAAATAAATACGGTGCTTCGCTTGGAAGAATAGAAATGTGCGACCATACAGGAACACACTTGGACTCATTGAACCATATGGCGCATAATAACAAATTTTTTAATAATATAGATGCTTATGAAAATACAACAAACCTTGGATCAAAGAAGCTTGGTATGGAAAAAACAATTCCAATAATAACAAAGGGTATTATGGTAGACATTGCAGATATGCATAAAAAGGATAAATTAGAGCCTGGTTACGCTATTACCAGGGAAGAAACTGAAAATTTTTTGAATGAACATAATATAAAAATAGAAAAAGGAGATGCTGTATTCTTTTATACCGGACTATCAAAGGAATTTAATAATCCTAAGGCTTATGACAAATATTATGATTCCTCTCCAGGAATAGGCTATGAACTTGCAAAGTTTTTAGCGGAAAAAGAAGTTTCTGTATCCGGTTCAGACACACCCTCTAGCGAGGTAACCCCTCCAGAATTAGAAAACACAAGATTGCCAGTACATCAGTATCTAATTGCCAAATCAGGAATTAGATTAATAGACAATATCAAATTAGACGAGCTCAGCAGAGATAAAATATACGAATTTGCATTTATTTGCCTACCCCTTTTAATAAAGGGAGCCACAGCATCTCCGGTGTCTCCTGTGGCTATAGTCTAATTATCTTGTTCTGTCAACCTTGCACTGTAATATAACAGGTTTTTTATTTTTTTTAATTATGCTCATGCCCTCATTAATGCCATCATCTATCTCATCAGGTTTTTCTATAATTATATTTTTACCACCAAATATTTTAATTATATCTCCATAATCATAGTCCTTTAAATCTGCACCAGGAAAGTTATTATTTTTCCATGCATAACTATTTTTAAATACATCCTTCACAGATTCTGCAGATGCAAGCCATTGTGAATTGTCAAAAATTATGCATAATACCGGAAAATCCTTTGCTGCATAACCAAATGCCGTTGGAACACCAAAAATAAATGAACCGTCGCCCACAGCAACAACAGTATCCATGCCTGTAGAAATTTTATAGCCTATTGCAGCGCCCATGGCCCATCCAAGGTATCCAGCATCCGGAATGCTAAAATATGAAGAAAATTTATTTGGCCTGCTGTATCTTGGGTCTACCTGATAGTCTGTGAATACTGGCATATTTAATTTTCCTATTTTCCATGAGAGATATCTTGGATTTATGGTGCTTCTTTTTGATAATTTAAGAATTTCCTCATTTTTAGATTTTTCTTCACGGTCTTTTATTTCCTTAATTTTCTGCCTTCTTTCTTCTATTATATTATCCTCAATCTTTGGGTTAAGTGAATCCAGTATAATTGATATATCGCCTTTTAAAAATATATCAGAATCAATACCTAAATAAGGAATGTTTTTGTATAAAGGTTCAACATCTATTGCTATTATTTTACAATTAGGATTATTATATCTGGGAAAATATGGAATATCATTTTCTACACTTAAAATTAAATCTGCATCATTTATATTATAGTTATCTATGGCCATTGGCATATCTGCTGGATAATTTAAAACTTCTCCGGCATAATTTATTACAGGTATTGCATATTTATTCGCAAAATTTATTAGAGAATCAAACCATTCCAATCTTCTTCCAGACCTCCATGGGATAATCACTGGATTTTTAGCTTTTTCTATTAATTTCTCTGCCTCTTTTAAATTATTATTGTACATAACTGAATCAATACTCCTCTATGGTTATTTCCCGTGGTATACTTAAATATACGGGTCCTGCAGGTTCATCCTCTGCTATTTTTATAGATCTTTTTAATGTGGAAATTAGCTGTGACCCATCACGAATTTCAAATTCATATTTCACCCACTGGCGTACCATTTCTCCCTGGTCTTTTGCCTCCTGACCCCAGTGTATTCTTAAATTTCTTGATGCATCTCCATGCAAAGTATTCGGGCTTCTACCGGCAATAATCAATAAAGGCCTTCTTGCGGAATAGGAATTCATAATTACACCCAATGAATTTGCCGTTCCAGGGGTTGTATGAATAAATACCACGCCAATCTGATTCGACATTGAATATCCTAATGCAGCTGATACTGCAGTAATTTCATGGGGTATAACAATGAGATCAGGAAATTTACCGCCCATTGAGTATTCCTCTATAAATGCTGCATAATCTGTGCCAGATACCATAAAAACATTATTGATACCTAAATTTTTTAAACATTCCAAAATTTTTTTAGCAAAAGACGCCATAAAAATTTAAATGCATTTATTTTATTTATATATTTTTAAAATTTATGGAGATATTTCATCCATCCTAACTCTATTTGTTTTTACTCCAAATCTGGCTATGCCGGATGGGATGAATAGGAAAACAGCTATTAATATAAAAATAATTACTGGAGATACGTTTAATGATAATAGATAGGCCACAGAAAGTATACCAATACCACCACCAATATGCCCTATGCCGTCAACAACAGCAAAACCTGTAGTTCTGGCCCTGGCCGGGAAATTTTCTGTTGTCCACACTTCTATTACTGGAACCCAGACATTAAAACCACAAAATGCGATTACGGCGCCTATAGCAGATAGCAAGAACGTTTTTCCACTGAAAGCTATTAATAACCCACCTATTAATGTTATTGTTGCACCTATAGGAAGCCACTCCCTTCTGTGAAGATACTCACCAAGGTATGTTGGAATTATGGCTGCTGCTATAAAGCCAAAAGACCCAACTGCAACTACAAAACCGCCGGCAGAATATGAATACCCTATTGAACCAAGTATTCCAGTAAATCCGGCAGCAAGAATATAAACTGCCATATAACCTATAAACCATATAAATAAAAGCATTAATAATCTTTTTAAATACATTTTATTAAGAAAAAGCTCTTTATAAGGTGATGCATTGGGAATCACGTTAACATTTATATTGTCCAGAATTTTTATATCTTTGCCTGTTCTTTTTTTTATTCGATCAACCATGCCATTTACTATGTTGTCCGCTTCCTTTATTCTACCCTTAGATATAAGCCATCTTGGTGATTCTGGCAATTCGAACCTAACTAATATACCTATTAAACCTAAAACTGCTCCTATCACGTACATTAGCCTCCATCCAATTACACCACCAAACTTTCCAGGTCCGCCTACTGCAAAAGGCAATCCCAATGGTATAGGGGCAGCCGGAGTTGTAAGATATAGACCCAACCATACAGCAATAATTGAACCCAAGGCCGCAAATAGAAAAATAATTGCTCCGTAGGCTGTTCTTTTGCCTATAGGTGACACCTCACTAACATATGTATATACTATTGCTATATCTGCTCCTATTCCAAGACCTGTAACAAATCTTGCTACTGAAAATTCAATAAAAGTTTCAGTAAAAACAGTAATCAAAGAACCTATAGCGGCCAAGGACATTGTAATTAATAACATATTTCTCCTTCCATATTTATCTGAGAGTGGACTTAATATAAGGGTTCCAATTGCATAGCCTATTAATTGTATGAGTGTTGCATATCCTAGCAATTCCTCTATATATGAAAATTTTGGTCCAGTTATTGAAATAGTATTTGGTATTATTTCTATTGCGGTTTGCACAAAAGAAACATTAATATTGAATATATCATAAAATGTAAAAAAATAACCTACACCTAAAATTCCTATAAATATATAAGAAAGACTCCAACCCGGCAGAGAATCTAATTTACTTATAACTTTTTTTGGATCTATATTGCTATTATCATCAACCATAAGGACATTAAATAACTTTCAATATTTAAATGTTTGTTAAAATTATTTTATTGTTATCTATTAAAGTAGTAATAAAATATATTTTTTTATACCTTAGTTAAAACATTATTAGCATAATCCTCATATTATTTTATGAGATTTTTAATATTTTATATAAATTTATAATTAATTCCCTTTATAAATATAGCATAATAAAGATAATTTAAAAAGTTTTATACTATATTTATTTTATTAGAAATGTTTAAATAATATTTTAAAATATTTATGTAAGTGTAATATATGAATGATAACAATTTTTTGCCAAGAACTGTATTGATCACTGGGGCTGCGCGTGGTATAGGAATGGCTATTGCAAGAGAATTGGATGGACATTTTGATACGCTTATACTTGATGACGCAGGCGTATCCATTAATGGAGAAATTGAAAATCCAGATATAATATACAATGAAATAAAAAAATATAACTGGAAATCTAATATAATACCAACAAATATTTTATTAAATAGCCATGAAAGTGCTAGGCAAATTTATGATTTAGCTATAGAAAATGTAAAAAGTGTTGACATTTTAATTAATAATGCGGCAGTGCTAAATGATAAAATGGTTTTTAATATGACAGAAAATCAGTGGCAAGAAGTATTAAACTCAAATTTAAACGGGCATTTTTTCCTTACAAGTATGATATCAAACGATTTCCGCAGGAATCTTTATGGGCGAATTATAAATGTGATTTCAAGTTCAGGGCTTATTGGTGATTATGGGCAGTCAAACTATGCCGCATCTAAAGGTGCTTTATTTTCTTTAACAAGAGTTTGGGCTCTTGAGCTAGCAAAATATGGAGTAACAGTAAATGCTATAGCCCCATTTGCACATACACGTGTAACAGACATAATTCCTGAAAATACGCCGTGGCTCAAGGATTATTTAGAAAAGGCGAGGGTTGCTGATCCTTCAAGTGTTGGCAAGCTATGTAAATTTTTAATAAGTTCAGATGGCAGGTATATAACCGGCCAGTTGTTTGGCATAAGGGGCGATGAATTTTATATATTCAGCCAGCCACGCATTGCAGATATAGTAAAAGGAGAAATAACACAGGATTTATTCAATTCGGCTATTAAAAAATGGGAGGATTTCGGTCTGCTATACCCGCTTGAGAGTGATCTAATGTATATGTCAAAAATAGAGAGGTGAAAATATGGATAAATTTAATGGAAAAGTTTTAAATGCAGAGGAATTTAAGAAAATGGATTTAGAATATCGAGATGCAGTAAAGAAAGTTATAGTAAGCCATGTTGCAAATGAGCTTAAAGGCGCTCTTGTATTTGATGAGCCCGCAATCAGATTGGCACCAACACCCAGATATAAATGGCTTGTAAGCCGCAATACAATGCAGGAATTTGGTCATCATATATTATTTTTAAGGCTTGCAAAGGACATAGGTGCAACATGGGATGAGAAGAAGACCCTGACTTTATTTGATTATCCAATGAAAGAATGGATAGAATTTGGGGTTATCAAGGCATTTGGAGATGTGGCTGAACTTGTTGAGCTGGATGACCTTATTGATAGCAGCTACGTACCTTTAGCAAATGTTGCTAAGGAAACATATCCAGAGGAGAAGTTCCATGTAGGATTGGGTAAAGAGATTTTAACAGATCTTATAGCAGAGGATAAAAATAATAAAAAAATAATCAATCAAAAGCTTGGTGAACTATTTCCTTTAACTTTACAGTTTTTTGGCCATGCAAAATCAAAAAACAATGAGCTGTTTGTAAAATGGAGTATCAAAAAAAGGTCAAATACAGATATGAGAAGAGATTATATAAATAGGGTTGTGGAAATAGCAGAATCTTTAAATTTAGATTTGCCTCCTGTTCCAAAAGAATACAGGGAGGAACTAGAATCTATGTAAATTAGTTATATGGTGAAGATAAACATGAAAAATCAAAATTTTTTGCTTTATGATATATTTTCTGACAATGTCCGTAAAAATCCTGAAAAAATAGCCATAATTTTTAATGGCAATAAAATTACATACAGCGAAATAAAAAATAATGTGGATAAACTTGCGGACTGGCTTGAATTAAATGGCTATAAAAAAGGTGATATAGCTATAGTACACCTTTCAAACCAGCCAGATTTTATGATGTGCCATCTTGCAATATCAAAATTAGGTGGCGTAATTTCAACAATGCATATGCCATACAGAAAGGCAGATATAAAAAAAGCCCTAAAAGAGGTTAAGCCGTCTATTGTAATAAGTGAAGTAGAATATAAAGATATTAAGCTTATTCAATTATTTAAGGAACTTTTTAAAGAAATTGGAATATCGCCAAAGCTCATTTTTAGTACAGAAAATGAATTATCTGATTATCCTACTCTTAAAAAGATATATAAAAATAGCGTAGATTATAATAAAACTTCAATAAAAACTTCGGTATATGATTCAGATAATATGGGATTATTCTTTACATCGGGTACTGATGGAAATCCAAAAGCCTGTATGCATACTTATAATACTTTAATAAAAAATGCAGTTCAGGTTGTAAATGATTCTAATTTAAATAGTGATTCAGTAATGTTATCTGGTAGTCCATTTACCCACTTATTTGGTATCCTATCATTTCATTCCAGCATAATTGCTGGATGTACTCAAGTAATAGAGCCATATTTTAACCCACAGAAATTTTTGGAACTAATTATAAAATACGGTGTCACACATTTGTATTTAGTTCCTACAGAGATTTCAGACCTTTTATCTATTATTAAAAAAACAAACAAAATACCAAATACAGTGGAGGAAATTAGAACTGGTGGAATGTTTGTAACAGAAAATATTGTTTATGAAACTCAAAAATATATAGGTAATATTATACCCCACTGGGGAATGACTGAACTTGGAGCAGGCATATATGATTTAAGAACGTATCCTGCCATAATAAAAAGTCAAACAATAGGAAAGCCTTTGCCAGATACTGATGTTTTAATTCTAAATGAAGATGGAAATATTGCATCAATTAATGAAACAGGCGAAATATTATACACAGGATATAATTTATTTAGATACTATTACAATAATGAGGTAAAAACAGAAGAATCATATATAGAAATTAATGGTAAAAAATGGTTTAAAACCGGTGATAGTGGATTTATAGATGAAAATGGTTATATACACTTTATAGGCCGCAAAAAAGAAATAATTGATCGCGGGGGTATGAAAATAAATGCAATTGAACTTGAAAATATATTATCATCCCATGAAAAAATCAGGGAATGTGCAGTAGTACCGTTAAAGCATGAGCGCCTCGGAGAAATTGCATGCCTAGTATGCACAACAAATGATGCCAATATAACACTAGATGAAATTAGAAATTTTCTTGAAGAAATGGATGTGTCAAAATATAAATGGCCTGAAAAATTAATCGTCCTAGAGGAGATGCCTAAAACGCCAACAGGTAAAATTTCTAAAGGCGTATTAAGAGAACTTGCCTCAAATTATAAGGAATTGGAAAATAAATAATAAAACAATTTGAAAATCATTGGTTATTGATTAATTTGAGACCTGAATAAACCAAAAGCTTTAAAAATTGGTTCATCAGAATATGAAAATAATATGCAATCTTTATTGCTGTTATTTACTATCTCATATGATCTCCATGGTGGAACTATTGCAATATCGTTCTCTTTAAGTTTGTATTCAACATCATCTAATTTTACTGTGCATTCCCCTTCAACAGGCATGAATATTATATGTTCAGTTTTTTGAATTTTTTTAGTTTTATTTCTAGCACTTATGAGCCTTATTTTGGCCGCCATAGTTTGGAATATATCCTTTCCATTATTTGGGTTAACATATCTCATAACATATCCTTCCTCTGGCATTTTATTAGAATTTTCTTTGATCCTGATCAAAGTTTCTCTCGCTCTGCCATATGGATAAATATATAATGGATCATACGAATCTTCCTTTTCAAAATCTGGCAGCATTCCATCTCCGTATTTCAGTAAATTTTCTTTTTCAGTTTCTGTAATATCCTGAAGAGACTTGTTATATTTTTTAAAATAATCCTCAAAAAATATTGCACCCAAATACCAAACAAGGGGCGCATCCAGTCCATCAAGCCAGATCACATCGCCATTCCCTTCATTTCTGTGGTCATGCCATGCATAACTCGGGGTTAGTACAAGATCGCCACGGTGCATGATAAGCCTTTTTCCATTAACCACAGTATATGCCCTGCCCTCCGGAGCTTCTAAAATAAATCTAAATGCATTTGGAGAATGATGATGGCTTGGTGCAACCTCACCTTTTTTAACAAGCTGTATTGCTGCAAATATAGTTGGTGATATTGCTATTGCACCTAAATAAGGAAATTTTTTAAGACTAGGATTGACAAGCTGCACCTGTCTTCTCTCAGCCTCATCTGTAGATAATATATCTCCTAATTTATATAAAAGTTTTCTCATAGAATTATAATCCCATTTAAATGGCTCTGTTATCGGTGTAGGAACATCAGTGAATACAGGTTTATCTACCAATCCAAAATTCTGAGCATATTTAGGGTGAAATGTTATTAAAAATGTTGTTAAATTATTATCTAAAAGTTCTTGGAATAACTTTTTTCTTTTATCAGTTTCTGATTGCATAATAAATATTAATAATTCATTTTATTTAATCTTATCTAATTGTTAATAATTAAATTTAATATTTATCATTAAAACTTAATTATATTTATTAGTAAAATTTTTATTCGTTTTTATTTAATATTTTAATAAATTTTTCATCTATATTAATAAGTTTCAATTTTCCATCACTCTGCTTTACCCATCCACGCACCTCGGTACCGGTAGCATGCATAATGTCATCCTTATATACATCATAAGTAATTTCAATAGTTTTTTCGTTTATTTTTGATATATAAGGTCTTATCTCAAAATCATCATCATACTTTAATGGTTTCATAAATTTAGCACTTACATTTAAAATCGGTACTATAATATTCTCGGTTTCCATTAAATTTTTTAGTGGTATACCTAAATATTTAAACAATTCATGCCCCGCAGCATCAAACCATCTAAAATAATTGGGATAAAATACTATTTGCGCTGGATCTGTTTCACCCCACTCAAGATGTTTTTTAATTTTCAACATATAATATAATATAAATTAAAGATAAAAAAATTTCTATTCTAGTAGTTATTTAATCATAATAATGATATTATATCGTATTTTAAAAAATTAATTAACTAATAAAATTATAGGTATACATTACTATTAGTTAATGCATTAGTTAAATTAATATAATACATAATTTTTAATTTTACATGGTTTATATTATTTTATTATATTTTTACTGATTATATATAGGAAATATTTTCGGGATATGATATTTAAATTTTAATACCAAAAATTATATAAACATAATGTTGCAGAATTATAATAATCTTGATTTTATTGATAAATCTTATTTGCCTATTACAGGAGTAAATGAAACTAATAATAAAGTAGAAAAATTTGCTGAAAGAATTTTAATCACTTATAATATAAGTAATGCTAATTTAATTAATTATATTTTAGGCGAATTAACTGACAATATTATAGAGCACTCAAAATATACAAATAATTATATTCTAGCCCAGTATTATAAAAATACTGGTCTTGAAATATGTATTTATGATGATGATGGAATAGGAATACCGCAAAGTTTCAAAAATGCCGGATTTCATTTTGATAAAGATTATGAGGCAATAAAAATGGCCTTAAATGGAGAATCAACCAAAGATAATAAAGAAAGAGGTACGGGATTAAGTTCTATTAATAGAATAATGGAAAGCTCATCAAAGAATGAGTTTATAATAATCTCTCGTAAAGCAATATATAATTTTTATGATGGCAAAGGGAATGTATATAATTTAGATGATAAATATGAATTGAAAGGAACTTTTATAGGAATTTTGTTTAAAAATGATATAAATAATATATCAATTTATGGAGTGTGGGACACAATTATTTTTTATCCTTTTCATTAACGGCCCCGGGATTCTTCGTGATTATAACGTAAACTCTCTGACCAATATACCTTCTGGGAATATCTGCCTTCCCTGATGTGCCG
>JAJZZM010000004.1 GCA_021797555.1 Thermoplasmata archaeon | reverse complement strand
TGCTGCAATAAATATACTAAATGATGCTATAAATAAAATATTTAATAAATTTATTGTAATAAAGAAATTAAGAAAAAATAAACATAAGAAAGTACCCACGGACTGTGGGGAACTTATGCCCGTGGAGGGAAAACCAATACCTGATAAGGCAAGTTTTTCTGTGGAAGCGGGAAGCCCTGATCTTTAGGGAGGAGGTCACTTAACCGTTCCATTATCCTTAAAAGCTTTTATTTCCTGGTCAGTATATCCAAGATTTTTTAATATATCATATGTATCCTCACCCAATTTTGATGGTAGTTTCCTTATCTTTCCGGGAGTTTCTGACATTTTAATAGGGGAATTTAACAATTTTAGTCCATTAAAATCCCTAATCATGTCTCTGAAATTAATTTGCTTATCTTCAACAACATCGCTGATCCTGTTTACCTTAGAACATGGAACGCCATAATCATTTAATGTATTAATTAAATCAGCAACATCTATCTTAGATAATTCATTATTAATTATATTAATTAATTCATCCCTGTTTTTTAATCTATTTTCATTATTATCAAATTTTTCATTATTTATTAAATCCTTTCTATTTATTGCACTGCATAATAAGGACCATAATTTATCAGTACCAACAGCTATGGCTATATAATCATCCATGGCCTTAAAAACCTGGTAAGGGACAATGCTTGGATGCTTTGACCCTTCTCTTTCAGGATTTTTTCCTGTTGCAATATAATTCATGAACTGGTTTACAAGGAGAAAAACATTAACGTCAAGCATGGACAGGTCTATATACTGCCCCCTGCCTGTTTTTTCCCTGTAATATAATGCGGATAATATTGATATTGCAGCAAAAAGCCCACTTGTTATATCCGTTATTGGGACACCAAATTTAACAGGTTCACCATTTTTTTCTCCTGTGATTCCCATTAATCCCGATCTGGCAAGTGCAATCAGGTCATATGCAGGCTTATCCTTATCAGGTCCTGTTTGGCCGAATCCGGAAATGCTGCAGTAAATAATCTTATCATTGTACTTTTTTAGGGTTTCGTAATCAATATTCAATTTTTTAGCTACTCCTGGTCTAAAATTTTCTATTATTATATCAGAATTTTTTGCAAGTTTTTTAATTATTTCAATAGACCACGAGCTTTTAAGGTCCATGCATATATCACTCTTATTCCTGTTTAATGATAAATAATATGCAGATTCACTGTTTATATACGGTGGAGCCCAGTGCCTTGACTGCTCTCCATTTAATGGCTCTACCTTTATTACATCTGCACCAAGATCAGATAATACCATTGTTGCAATAGGGCCTGCCATAGCCTGTGTAAAATCCAGTATTTTTATATTGTTTAACGAATCCATGGATAATTAATTATTAATTGTATAAAAACTATATTACAGTTTAAATCTGCATTAAAATAATTATTTAGTATCTAAAATACAGGAATACTTAAATAACGTTTACTATTAATTATACATGGCAATATATAAACCAGTTGTTTTAAGAACTATTAAAAGGGATATTTCAAGGATAAAAAATAAAAAATTGCCCACAATAGCGGGCCATAAATTACTATATGAATGCAATTTAAGATGCAAAATGTGTCCTTTCTGGAGGAGGCCAGACAACAATTTGCTGGATCTAAAGCATGAGATTTTAATGATGGAAAAATTGAAGGAAGGTGGGGTATCATATCTTGGGTTCGAGGGTGGGGAACCACTATTGAGGAAGGATATAAGAGATATATTATATGAAAGCCATAAAAGATTTCACACATCAATGGTAACAAATGGATGGTCTCTGGCAAGGAAGATAGACAATATAAAAGGTTATTTAGATTTTTTATTTGTTTCAATAGACGGTGGAGAAGAAATACATGATGAAATGAGGGTTATAAAAGGATCATTCAAGCATGCAGTAGAGGGAATAAAGGCATCAAAGGGCAAGGTTCAGATTGCTATGAGCTCAACAGTAACAAAGGATAATATAGACCATATAGATGAAATACTTGATTTATCAAGAAAACTGGATGTCGCAGTAAATTTCCAGATAGAATACGATTATAAAACTGCAGACAATATATCACCTGAAAAAGAAAAATTATCAAATTTGCTTGATTATTTAATTGAAGAGAAGAAAAACAACAGTTCATTAATAATGAATACAAAACAGTATTTTGAATCAATTAAAAATTCATGGTTCAATGGAATAAAATGGGAATGCCGTCCATGGCTAACAATAAATATAGATCCTGAGGGCAAAGTTGTAATGCCATGCTATGTTATAAATGAATATTCTGGTTCAAATTATATATGGGACATTGATATAAAAAGGCTATGGAATAGTTATAACTGGAATGACTATATGTCATGCAATAAATGTGCACTGGCATGTTATTTAGAGCCATCATTATTCAAATGGTCAAGTCCGGCAATGGTACAAAGTAGAATAATATCCCCAATAATGGATTATATAAAATTTAATGGATTAAAAGAATAAAATTATATTTATATTTAATATTTAGTATTATGGAATTAATAAGAAAGGGCAAGGTTAAGGATGTTTACTCAGACAAGGATAGCTTAATATTTAAATTTTCAAACAGGATATCTGTTTTTGATAAGATTATTCCAGATGAAATACCATTTAAGGGCGAATCATTATGCAGAACATCATATTACTGGTATAAAGTTGTTGAATCAATGGGCATGGATACAGATTTAATCGAATTAGTAAATAATACTGAAATGAGAGTAAAAAAATATAATGTTTTTAACAAAGGATCAGAATTTTTTATAAATTATATGATTCCATTAGAGTTTATAACAAGGTATTATGTCGCAGGTTCATTATATGATAGAATGAAATCTAATATTATTGATTACCATAAATTAGGCTTTAAAAATTTTCCGGAATACGGTGATGAACTGCCTGACCCATACTTTGAGGTAACAACAAAGTTTGAAAAATTTGATAGACCCTTAAATTTTGATGAAGCACTGGAAATATCAGGATTAAAATTGCATGAACTGTATGAAATTAAGGAGTTAATATTAAAAATAGACGTAAAAATTAACAGCGTAAAATCCAGGGGATTAATCCATGCCGATGGCAAAAAGGAGTTTGCACTTGGTTTTGAAAGAAAGCCAGTTATAATAGATACTTTTGGTACATTAGATGAGGACCGGTTCTGGGATAAAAATGATTATGATAACCATAAAATTACAGAATTAAGCAAGGAAATGGTAAGGCAGTATTACAGGGAAACAGGTTACCATAATCTATTATATAATGCAAGGGAAAATAAGGAAAAGGAACCAGATATAACACCATTGCCTGATGATATGGTAAATAAGGTATCGAATTTATATAAAAATATGTATGAAAAAATTACCGGGTTAAACTGGTGAAATTAGTGTATGTAAATATAAATAAAAATTAAGTAAAGTTATTATTTTTATATATTAATATGAATTTAGCTAAATCGATAAGAATATCCCCTTAATAAGAGTTGGCATATCAATATAGGCTTATGCTGCAAAGAATTTTGTATGAAGACATGATATTATTAACAATATAATGGAATTATAATTTATTTGCTATCTTTATATAAAATTAATGTATCGATAATATTTAAAAAATTGCATAATAATAAAAATTTTCCCCAGTTTAACGGAAATTAATCACGTTTCATAATTTCCTGACCCTCAGGGAATTCCAGATTCAACCCCTGATCGGGTGGTCATAGCAATGTGACACGCAATATAGCTGTACCCGAAGCCCATTTAAGGCCGAATCTATTTTGCATCCCGGTCGTCATATATATTCATGTATCGTATATACTTTTTACAGGACAATATTACATATTACAGAATTATATATAAATTTTATTTAGAACAATATAAATTATTTATTAAATTATTATAGTAATTATATCATATACATTATATTTTTATACAAAATTAATATAACACTTTATGGTAAAAGAAGGAGATAAGGCACCGGATTTTGAATTGCTGGATACAGATTTAAAAAAGAAAAAACTATCTGATTTTAACGGAAATGCTGTTGTGCTGTCATTTTTTCCGGGAGCGTTTACTTCCGTATGCACAAAGGAGATGTGTACATTCAGAGATTCAATGGCAAATTTTAACAAGGTTAATGCAAAGGTTCTTGGAATAAGTGTTGACTCACCGTTTTCATTAAAGGAATTTAAGGCAAAGAATAACCTTAACTTTGATTTATTAAGTGATTCAAATAGAGAGGTATCAAAAATGTATGGGGCATTTTATGATAATTTCCTGAACCTGAATTTGAAAGCATCAAAAAGGTCCGTATTTGTTCTTGATAAAAATGGAAAAGTAGTATATGAATGGATAAGTGATGATGCCGGAAAGGAACCCGATTATAAAAAGATACAGGAAGTTGTTTCTAACCTGAATTAATTATTTTTTATCTATAATAATATTAATAAAATAATTTATACAAAAATTAATATAATATCAAAATCTTAGTGTATAGAATTATATAAACCAGTTAATAAAAGGTTTAAATATAGTTCCATAAAGGGTCCTGCCACAGATCATATTCCTCAGTTATATCCTTTACATTTATTACTATAAAATTTTTATCTTCCATTGATTTTTTATATAAATCCATTAATGAATTAAAATCCATTTTTGATAGAGTATTAAATTTTTCCTTAATTTTCTTCTTGACTTCAGGATGCAAATCATTTATTTTTTTGCCTTTATATAAAACCCTGTAATATTTTTCCTTATCCAGCGTAACATGAAATATTCTCCATATTATGTCCATATTTTCATTATTTTTAAAATAGTTCCCCGTTAAATTTCCGAGGGCAGTTACAACATCTGTATCTTTTTCATTATTCAACTGAAATGCTATTTCTAAGCCATTCATATATTTATATATTATTATAGTTAATTATTTTTTCTCTATTATTCTATCTTTTATAATATACCATGTACCAAGTGCAATTACTCCCAATTTTTCATCATTATCATACAACTTTGTTTCAATAATGACCGCTGTACGCCCGGGTTTTATAACATTTGATACAATTTTAAATGGGCCCTTATACATCGGACTTAAAAAATTTATTTTTAATTCCTGTGTTACCTGGTCTATACCCTCATTTACAGTCATTGTTGTTAAACCGCCTGCATAATCAAGGGCAGCCATAATCATGCCACCGTGGAGTACTTTGCCAGCCCTGGTTATACCATCACTAAATGGCAGTGAAAATTCACAGTGGCCCTTTTCCATTTTTGTAATTTTTATATTTAAATATGCAACAACACTGTCGTTATTCCTGAAAAATTCATTAACGTCATTAAGGTTTTTTGCCATTTCCATTATTTTACCTATACGATTTTCCATTGAGGTTAATTACAATTTTGTTTATAATTTTTTATTTATATTTTATACAAAAAACTTATAAATTTTGATATTATATTATTTCCATGCCAATGTATGAAACAGAAAAGAGTTTGGATGAGAAGACAAAGGATTTATCGAGGGCAAGACAATCTTTAATCGAGGAAATGCAGGCAATAATGTTCTATGACGAGAGGGCATATGCAACAAAAGATGATAATTTAAGGGCGGTCATAGAACATAACAGAGATGATGAAAAGGAGCATTTCTCATTGCTATTGGAATATTTGAGAAGAAATGACCCACAATTTGACAGAGAATTGAAGGAAATCTTATTCTCAAAGAAGGAATTAAAGGAACTGGGAGATTAAAATTTTTAATATAAAATAATAATATAAATAAATTAATTTTTATTTTGATTTAGGAGTGCAACACTCATATATGTTATGGGCTCTTTAAATAAAGCTTATATAATATATCAAAAAGGCTAAATTGGAAAAACATACGGTATAATAGATAAATAAAAATCCTATATTGCCAATATTTATAACTATAACATCTCTGCCATTCCTGAAAACCCCGAATATTATTAAATTGTGGTGTAGCAATACGGGCAATTTTTTTATTAATATTTATTATCGTAATTATCTACATTACATGGCATTGTCAATAGGTCCGGATAATATTATATATAATATTTCAATACAGATATAGAGAATAGCCTCGTGAATAAATATATTGCGTAATATACAAATAAAACCATTATGATCGGGGGTATTTGCGTTGTAGGTGAATCATAATGGATGCAAATTTAAAGAATCAAACTATCAGTACTGCTATCCTTGAAGCAGAAAATATTAATTTTTCATATGATAACGGTTACAAAGTTTTTGAAAATATAAACATTGAGGCAAATAGCGGTAAATTTATCGCCATTATAGGACCTTCCGGAATAGGCAAGTCCACATTATTGAGGCTTTTAGGTGGATTTTTAAAACCTGATAGCGGCACGGTTAAATTAATGGGAAAACCTATATATGAACCGATACCAGAAGTCGCATTGATACATCAGTCGATAGTAACTTTCCCGTGGATGACTGCCGAAGAAAATGTTATGTTATCAATGAAAACAAAAAGCATGTCGCATGATGAAATGATTAAAAAGGCAAGGGATTCATTATCGAGGGTTGGCCTGGATGGCTTTGAGGATTTATACCCAAAGGAGATGAGCGGAGGCATGCGCCAGAGAGTTGCAATAGCAAGGGCATTCGCTGCTGATCCATATGTGTTTTTAATGGATGAGCCATTTGCACATCTTGATGAACTAACTGCCGAAGGTTTAAGGCAGGATATATATAATATACTGTTCAGTGGAGAAACTCCATTAAAATCTGTTATAATGGTATCACACAATTTAACCGAAGTTCTTGAATTAGCCGATGAAATTTATATTTTAAATAATATTCCAGCATCAGTAGTGGGCAAGGTAGAGGTAGCAATGAAAAGGCCTAGAAATCCCAGGAGTGATGAATTTAATTCCAATTTGGATATGTTATATGGATATCTAACACCACCAAGGAAGAGGTGAAAATTTGAATGAAATTATTTTAATAACACTAGCCGTTCTTTCAACAACCGTACAGGTTGTTTTACTGGTAATATTTTCAATAATTACCGGATGGTTTTTAGCGTACGGGTCAATAAAATCAAAAATTTTTGAGAATATATATATTATATTTATAGAAATATTTGAATCTGTTCCGGTTATAACGTTTTTCCCTATCGTATTGATAATATTTATAACAAGAATAGGCGGTCCACTTGGAACCCAGATTGCAACAGACTTCCTTGTTTTTACGGCAGTTGTCTGGAATATATGGATGGGGGAATACCAGGCCTTTAAAACAGTTCCAAATGAAATGGTGGAAGTTACGGAAAATTCAAAATTTGGCTTATTTTCTAAATTAAGATATTTATACATACCATTTTCGGTGCCCAGGATAGCAGCAAATTTATTTCCAAGCGTTTCAGATGGCTTTTTTTACATTACTGTAAGCGAGGTTTTTACTGTAGGTATACATTCATATCAAACATTTGGCGTCGGTTCTGTTCTTGATACTTTTGTTGCAGATGCAAATTTGCATGCCATATATACAACATTAATAATTCTTGGCATATTTATAATAGGCATAATATTAATATTAAGGGAGTTCAGCAAATATGCTGTAAGCAAATATACTTTAGATACTGATACACCTGTTTTAAAGAGGGGGCGTTTAAACCTTAGGGAAACAACAAGGGTATTTGCTGCATTATCAAAAAATCCATTAAGCAGATTATCAAAATATTATAAATACAGGGAAACTGAAAACCATGAAGAAAAATATGAAAAAAAACAAAAAAAGAAGAAATATTATAAATATATATATGCGGCAATAGGCATATTGGTACTTATATTAATCCTATATGAAAGCATATCATTAATATTATCCGTAAAAATAAGTACATGGGACATATTATTTAGTAAAACAGGATATTTATTATATGGCCTGGGCTATGATTATTTAAGGGTTTTAACAATTTTGCTCGTTTCAATGTTAATAGCAATATTTTTAGGATATTATTTGGCAGTTAATAAAAAAGCTGAATTATTTGGAATCCCTATTATCCAAACATTAAGCGCATATCCTGCACCGATATATTTTCCATTTTTATTTATTTTAACAGAGCCCTATATAATAAGTGTATTCGGAGGTTTTACAAATGAATTGTATGTTCTATCTTTAGGTTTTGTAAGTACCTTTTATTATGTATTATATTCATTCTGGATGGGTGTAAAGGCAATGCCGGGTGAATACTGGGAAATTACAAGAAATTTAAAACTTGGGTTCTTCAAAAAAATGAGGAAAGTTATATTGCCATCAACATTTCCATATTTAATCAGTGGCATATCATCTACAATTAACAGTGCATGGGGTGGTTTAATGATAGGCGAGTACTGGCCGGATATATATGGAACGCATACATTAGAAGTACATACCGGCTTAATGAAAACAATAGATTTAGCAACTGCAAATGGCCAGATAGCACTTGCTGCCTGGGGTTCATTAATATTTGGAATAGTTGTTGCAATATATTCTGTAATATTTACAAGAAGAATGATGGACGTTGCACAGAAAAAATATGTTGCCGAAGAAGGAATATATTCATCATAATTTTTAATTAAAATTATTATATAAATATTAATTAATATAAGCAATAAGAATAAATATAAATTTTTAGAATGATAGCATAAATAAATATATTATAATAGTTGTATACTTATAACAATGAAACAATAAATTACATCGGGTCATTAAAGATATAAAAATTATTTAAATCATTCTTAAATCAAATTATTATCAGCATTCCTATAGATTTAAAAGTATAACATAACGTTAATATTAATAACATAAATGTTATTATCTAACTATGGACGTAATAGATCCTGATGCGAGGATAGCGGATTTAGTAGGTTTATTATATGTTTTAAATAATATATTTGATGGAAAAACGGATCTGTACAGACTGGAAAAGGAAATGGAAGTAGATATAGACGATTTAATGCCGATAGTTTATACAGCAGCCAATCTTAATTTAGTAAATGTAGAATCAGGTGATATATCAATGTCCGAAAAAGGCATAGAATATATAAAATCAGGAATGTTCCAGAGAAAAAATATAATAAAAGATTCGTTGAAAAATATAGAACCATTCAAAACAGCAATATCAATGAATTCTTTTTCCATAGATGATTTGCTTGATAGATTAAAGGAAAATGGGGTTCAAACGTTTAATAACCCAGATGGCACCCATAATTTAGAGGTAATATTAATAGAATGGGGAATGTATTCAAAATTATTGAAAAAAACGGATGATGGTTTTGAGGTAATTTCATAACATTTCAGGAATCATTTTTGAAACCATTTTAACAAGATTTTTTGCCGTTTCGGATATTTCAAAATCAGTTGCAAATGCATGTATCATGCCAAGTGCCCGTATGCCAATTGCACTAACATTATCTGATCTTAATTTTTTATAATATGATTCAACAGGGTCTCTTAATGGGTCATATTCACTTGATACAACTATTGCCGGTGGCATATTCTTAAAATTATCAGAAACAAGAGGAGAAAAATATGGATTAATAATATCATTTAATGTTTTCATATACTGATTCGCAAAATATTCTATTGACTTACCTGTTAAAACATAATCATTAGAGTATTCCATAAATGATCTTGAAAATTTATCGGGTGCAAGAGAGGGGTAAAATAAAACCTGTAGATCAGGCATAATTAAATTATTATCCCTGGATTTAAGTGATAGTGCCGCAGATAGATTTGCACCCGCACTATCGCCTGCAATGCATATTTTATTTTTTATTTTAAATTTATCCCTGTTTTTATATATATAATGAAATGAATCAAATGCATCATCAATTGCAGCGGGAAATTTGTTTTCAGGTGCCAGTCTGTAATCTATTGATATTAATTTCAATTTTGATTCCTTTGATATGAATCTGCATAAATTATCATATGTATCTATATTTCCAAAAACAAAGCCCCCTCCATGATAGTAAATTATTGCAGAATCTGAATTGTCATTATCGTATAATCTTGCATTTAAAACATGGTTACCAAGATCTATTTTTATATTATTTACATTTTTTATATCTATTTTACGGCCCTGCATGCTTAATGAATTCTGATCCATTAATTTTCTTAATATGTCGGGCTTCATTGATGTTATGTCAACAGAATTTTTTGATAATTCTATTAAATTTCTAAAATCCGGATCTACCATAACTTTTAATGCTAAATAATATTTTAAATTATTGTATTAAAACAATTAAATCTAAATCTAATAATTAAAAATACAATACTATGTACAATTGATATGTTGTATATATAATAAATTGCATAATTCATTTCACTAAAAATTTTAATTTATTGTAAATCCCATGCATTTAACCGTATAGGTAATAGTTATACTATATTTAGCAAAATTAATGGAATTACATAATATATTAGTAAGGCAATTGTAATCAGAAATGCATAATAATCTATAAGATTTCAGTAACGGCATTGGTATAAAATTAATAATTTAAATATTATATTATTATGGATTTTAATAATATATTGTAATATTTAATTATGGATATAAAATTTAATAAAACAGCAGCATCATTCGATGCAAAGGGCGCTTATTTGAAAGAATTAAAGATAAACGATAATATTATAATAAAGAAAACCTATGATAATAATGATACACATGGCGGTGCTGCTGTATTATTTCCATTTGGCAATAGAATTAAAAATGCGGAATATAAATATAAAAATATAAAATATACCCTGCCCAAAAACGATGGAAATAATAGCATACACGGATTAATAAGAAATGAGATATTTGATTATAATAAATATGAGAATGGCATAGAATTTTATAAAAATTTTGAAGATACAAATTATCCCGGAAAAGCATTTATAAAAATAAATTACGAAATAACTGATAATATTTTTAATACATATTTTTATGTTAAATCTACTGAAAATGAAATACCGGTGGAAATAGGATTTCACCCATATTTCTATATAAATGGATATTACAACATATATTATAAAAATAGATTAAAGATGATGAATTATGTTGATACATATTTTCCTGATGGAACATATACGGATCTTGATTTAAAAAATAAAAATTTATTAGATATAGTTCTTGACAATGCGTTTTATCTGGATGGTGATATCATATTAAATGATGATAGCCATACAGTAAAAATAATTAGGTATAATATGCCATATATTGTATTATATAATGGCATATACGCAAATGGAAATTCAATAGCTATAGAGCCTATGACAGGTGCACCTAATGTATTTAACAATAATATAGGATTAATAAATTTAAAGAAAAATCACGAATTTAAATGCGGTTATTCAGTAGAATTATTAAAATGATTCTTAAATAATTATTTTAGCAGTATATAATTTATAAATCAAAAAACTTAATAATACTGGATAAATTCGTTAATATAACTTAGCAATGGTGGTTTAATGAATAATAATAGCAATAATAAAAATTATGTTTTAATCAGTGTTTTAATTGGAATGCTAATGTCAGCTATTGATGTAACAATAGTTATATTAGCACTCCCAACAATCACTGTTGATTTAAAGGCCCCCTTTATTGATACTATATGGATTATTTTAATTTATTTACTGGTAATAGCGGCATTAACAACGCAGTTCGGCAAGATAGGCGATATGTTCGGCCGTGGGAGAATATTTAATATTGGTTTTATAATATTTATAATAGGTTCCGCAATGTCAGGGGCAGCACCAAATATAGATTTTTTAATATTTTCCAGGGCAATACAGGGTTTCGGTGCAGTTTTATTACAGGCAAACGGGAATGCAATAATAGCAGATTATTTCTCACAGGGAGAGCGTGGAAGGGCATTTGGCATAACATCAATGGGCTGGAGCATAGGGGCAGTCCTTGGAATAATATTGGGTGGAACTATTACAACGTTTATTGGCTGGAGGTATATATTTTACATAAATGTCCCCATAGGAATAATAGGTTCAATTATGGCAATGAAATATATTAATGACAATAAAAAAACAGTTACAAAGATAGATATACCCGGAACAATTGTGCTTATACTGGTTTTATCATTAATATCATACGGTGCAATAGAAATTGCCTCCATAGGTGTTGCTACTTTGAATTCTGCATGTATAATATCAGGTATATTACTAATAATACCATTTATTTTCATTGAAAAAACATCAAAACATCCATTAATGGATATGCGTGTGTTTAAAATAAGAAAATTGTCATTATCACTTCTGGCATCAATTCTGCAGGCAATCGGATATTTATCTGTATTATTCATATTAATAATGTATCTGCAGGGAATACGTGGATTTTCTCCATTTGATGCTTCATTATTGTTGGTCCCAGGATATTTAATTTCAAGCCTTTTATCACCAAAAATGGGTAAACTGTCTGATAGAATACAGCCAGGAACTGTTGCCGGCGTAGGCATATTATTTATGGCAGTAGGTCTTGTTGTTTATATTCTCATGGGAGTTTCAACGCCGTTATATTTAGTTATTGTTGGTTCAGTAATAACAGGCTTTGGTGGTTCAATGTTCTGGCCTTCCAATACAAGTGCAGTTATGTCAAATGCGCCACCAAAATTATACGGGTCAACTTCGGGCTTATTAAGAACATTATCAAACATTGGAACATTGTTTAGTTATGTTATAGCAATTACGGCCGCTGCAACTGCGGTTCCAAGATATGTGACGTTTGAGGTTTTCCTGGGCATAGATAAATTAAATGGTAATATATCAGCAAAGTTTATTGTGGGTATTCGTTCAGCACTGATAGTTGCAATGATAGTACTTATTGTAGCATCCATTTCATCATTTGCAACATCAATTAAGGCTAAAAATATTAATGCAGACGTAACAAAATATAAATAATATTATATTAAAAATTAGTTTACTTACCAGTTTCCAATACTTAACCTTTGTCCTACCAAGTCATATTTATATTACAATTTAATTTTCAATTATTATGAAAACAGTTAAAGATATACTGAAGAAACCTGCCAATGAAATATCAGAATCAATGAATCTTGATATAAACTCAAAGAAAATTAAATTCATTGACCATTTATATGCTATAATATACAGTGCACTGCATGGCTCTGATTTAACCGATACATCCATTGACAATGGATAAGCAAATCATGGTTGTCAAAACTCAATAACAGTAAATCATACATTCCATTCATTGAACTGTTTTATAAATTGTTAAAACCGTATATAATGGCACATGACTATAGTGTATACAGCAGGTACATGCATGTGATTACATGTGCTTGCTATAGATTCCACATTCATTAAAACGTTGATGAATGGCTCAGGCAGCTATAAAGGGGAATCAAATGGGATGAAGGTGCATATTCCTGCAATATTATTTCCATTTACTGTTCCATTGAATGCATACATATCATCTGCTAATGTAAATGATTCATCACTGTTTGATAATATTATAAAAGATATGGATAGTAAAATACTGTACCCATCAATACTTGTATTTGATTTAGGTTATTATAATTTAGATAGATTTAAACTACTTGCTAATAAAAATATATTATTTGTATCAAGAATAAAGAGGAATGCTGTATACACTGAATCCGGAACAGTCAATGGCCATGAAATGTTAAGAATGAATAATGGATTGAATTTAAGGATTGTAAGGGTAAATGTAAATGGAGTTGAATATAAATATATAACAGATATAATGAATCTATCAGATAAGTACATTTACTATGCATACAACTTAAGATGGAACATAGAGGAGTTATTTAAAAGAATGAAGTCACAGCTTAAAATAGACCATTTATTATCAGAATCATTGAATGGAATGATAATACAGGTATTCTCATACATGACAGCATATATTATTATGAATATGATAATGGAATCGATAGGAATTATGGTTTCATTACCTGAACTTATAAGGGGTATAAGGCATGGCAATATAAGATACTTCAATAATATTTACAATCTTGATTTGCTTAAAATATAGTTAAAATATATCAGTACGGCATCCCCATATGGGAATGCCTTACACATCGTCCAGTAAATATTATAAACTTTTATTTAAGAATTTCTGATATTTTCAAGATTCTTTCTTTAATTTGTATAAAATTATTTATCATTAGGTTCTCTATGATAATAATTATCATGAATTAGAAGTTAAACAGGAATAGATTAATGGAGTAACGGTAAAGAAAGGTTTTAATATTGGAAACTGGTAAGTAATTTGTGTTTATTGTATATTATAATATAAATTACTATTTATATTGCTAGTTTCATAATTTAACATTTTTAATTTATTAATATTATATTCTGCTTATATGAATTATGATTTATTCATTATTCCTATATTTAAATGGTATTTAAATAGGAATTAATTTCAGGATAGAATAAAAATTAGAAAACATTTTAACAGATATAATAATATTCATACTTTAATATTTAAATTATCAATCAAACCATATAATAAAAGTTAATAATTATTCATTATAAATTAGTTTAAATAAGTTTTTTTAATAACAAAGATGATGGGTCTGTCCGGATTTGGACCGGAGTCTCCAACTCCCGAAGCTGGAAGGATACCAGGCTACCCCACAAACCCATATATTATCATAATTAATAATCTGTATAAAAGTTATTCGGAATTCAGTATATCATTAATGTATTTTGATATTGATATTGAATTTTCTGTATTTAATTTTGACAAATTCATTGATACGCTTTTCATATCATCTATTCCCCTGTTCTGGCCAAGTTTAAATTTTGCTTTTATATTTTTGATCATTATTTTAAAGCCTACTATTTCATTTTCCATTTTTTTATAATATTCCTTTTTATAATTTTCTTCATTAAACCATTTTTCATCAAAATGCTTTGATAACTCTAAAAGAAATGCTTCCATTTCCTCTTTATTAAGCATTTTCATTACGCCATCAACTCTTGCAGTAATATAATCCCATGTGGGAACTGATTCCTTATCATGGTAATACAGTGGAGATATGTAATGATGCGGACCCAAAAATAAAACTGTAACGTTATTATTTTTTGCATAGATCCATTGCTTATTTTTTCTTGCCATATGACCCTTTAATATAACATTATTGTTTTCATATGATATTAAAAATGGTATCTGTGTATTATATATCTCATTATCATGAATGCTTAAAAGCAATCCAAAATTATTGTCATTTATAAAACATATAATCCTTTTTAAATCCTTTACATTGAAGTCCTCAGGTATATACATTATATATTATCATAATTAATTATAAAAATATTATTAATCTTATTTTTTTAAATGCTCTGAAATTGCAAGCATTGATGAATAAATTATTTCAGAAAAATTTGGATCCTTTAATTTTAAATCATTTATATTTTCTCCTACATTGGAAACCTTTACATTTATATGATTTTTCTTTAAAATAGAATTTGAAGGCATGCATAGAGACCCATGCGGTGCTATATACGTGGCATTCATTTTTACAGCTTCTCTTGCAACGGTGGGTCTTTTTCCCCTTGATGCTAATGCAGGATTATCCATTTTTTCAATAGTTTTATAATTATCATCAAGTATCAATAAATATTTCGCCTTTGATGCTATTTCAGTTTTATTGCCATTATCAACAGGTATGATTATCATTATAGGCTAATCATTATTTATTATTAAAATTTTATAAAAATAATTAATTCAAAAATAATATTATATATAATATGAATTACCGTACATGGATAAACTGCCTTTCTTTACTATGGATGATTTTGATTTTGCAGATAAAACCATTTATTTAAGAATAGATATAAACTCGCCTATAAACCCAATAACGGATGAGATATTGGATGATTCAAGGTTTAAATCATATATAGATACATTAAATGAATTAAACAATTCGAAAACTGTTATAGTTGCACACCAGGGCAGGCCAGGAGAATCTGATTTTATATCATTAAAATACCATGCGTTGCATTTATCTAAAATTATTAAAAGAGACATAGAATTTGTAGATTCATTATTCGGAGAAAATGTTAAAAAATCCATAAGAGAAATGAAAAATGGTGATATAATCATGCTTGAAAATTCAAGGTTTTACAGTGAGGAGGTTTCAATAAATTTTGATGATGAAACAGTTGAAAACACACACATAGTAAAATCTTTATCACCATTGTTCGATTATTATATAATTGATTCTTTTGCCACAATTCACAGGCCACAGACAACTTTAACAGGCTTTAAAAAAATCCGGCCTAATATTGCAGGCAGGCTAATGGAAAAAGAAATAAGAATGCTTAATAAATTTAAATTTTCTGATAATAGGCCCAAATTAGCAATACTTGCTGGGTCCAAGATAAGCGATGCAGTAAAGGTTGCAAAAAATTTATTCGATAATAATATAGTTGATAACATTATATTCGGTGGCGTAGCTGCAAATATATTCCTGTGGTCCCTTGGCTATGATATAGGCAGGAGGAATATAGATTTTATAATTAAAAATAATAAGAATTATGAAGATTTAATAAAAATTTGTAAATATTTAATAGAAAAATATTATAATAGAATTATCTTGCCCGAGGATTTTATACTGAATCCATCTCAAAAATCAATAAATTTAAAATCAAAAATACCGGATAATGAATTAATAGCTGATGTAGGCATGAAAAGTATAGTAAAATTTAAAAAATATACGGATGAGGCAAAAAGTATTTTTCTAAACGGGCCAATGGGAATGTATGAAATAAATGAATATTCAATTGGTACGAGGGAGGTATTCACGGATGTTGCATATAGCCATGCAATGAAAATACTCGGAGGTGGCCATACAATAAGTGCTATAAACAATCTGGGTTTATCGGAATATATAGATTATATTTCTACCGGTGGCGGTGCTTTAATAAATTATTTATCCGGTGATTCAATTCCAGTAATAGATTCGTTAATCGAAAATAAGAAAATATTTGGAGGTAATGTAAATGGCAGATGAAAATGGTGTAATGGAACAGCTTGATTATTTAAAAAATTTGATAGATAATATAGACCAGAGATTAAATTTATTATTAAAAACACTGGATGAATCAAATCAAACCCTCTCGTTTTTGAATGATAACCAGTATAAGAACTCTTCTGATGTTAAGGTTTCAATAGGATCGGGCCTTTTCTCAAAAGCAACACTGGAACCTGAAAAAATTATAGTTCCTATAGGGTCAAGCATATATATAGAGGAGGAAAAAGAAAAAACAATAAAAAGGTTGGAGGATAATATAAAAAGCCTTAATGATACATATAACAGTTTGATAAAACAGAAGGATATGGCACAGAATAATTATGATGCTATTGTATACAGCATCCAGAGATCCCAGGAAGGAAATAAATAATGTTTGATAAAATTAAAAAGAAATTTTCTGAAATATTTTCGAAGGAAAATGAGATCAAAAGCAATAACATAGAAAATGAAAGGAATAATGAAAACGTTCCCGGGATAAAAGAAAATAAGACAGAGAATAAAAATGTAAAGGTAATAAAAAGAGATGAAATTGAGGAGAACATAGAGGAAAGTTTACTGGAATCCGATGTTACATTCGATGCGGCAGAAGAAATAACCGAATCATTAAAAAATAATCTCGGAAAAATTAAGAGGAAAATGGATTATAATATTATACAGGACCAGTTAAAAATAGTTATAAAGGATATAATAAATAAAAACAATGACAGCTCTATAGATATATTAAATGTAAATAAAAAACCGTATATAATCTTATTTTTAGGCATAAATGGCACAGGAAAAACAACAACAATAGCTAAAATGGCATATTTCCTAAAAAACAATAATAGGAAAGTAGTTATTTCGGCTTCGGATACTTTCAGGGCAGGAGCAATAGAACAGCTGTCAATTTTGGGTGACAATATTAATGTAGAGGTAATAAAGCACGATTTCAAAAGTGATCCCGCATCAGTGGCATATGATACAATAGACCATGCAAGGGCAAGAAATATTGACTACGTTTTGATAGATTCTGCGGGAAGAATGAATACAAATAAAAATTTACTGGATGAAATGAAAAAAATTAAGAGGGTTGCAAAACCAGATTTAACACTGTTAGTTTTAGATGCAATGATAGGTCAGGATGTTATAGAACAGGCAAATGCATTTTCAAAGGAAATAAATTATGATGGAATAATTCTAACTAAATTGGATACAGATGCAAAGGGAGGAGCAATAATAAGCATTTCAACAGAAATAAAAAAGCCCATATTATTTATAGGCACAGGCCAGGATATGGATGATCTAATGAGGTTTGACGTAAACTGGTATTTAAATAAGATATTTTCATCTTAATAAATTCATAACATTTGATATTGACTTATGATCTAGATCTGTCCTTATTAATGGTATATTTTCTATTTCAGATAACTTTATTGCTAATTCATCTACCTTTCCGGGCTGTATATAAACTACTGCCGCAGGCTTTAATGGGTGTGCCCTTATTGCTATCATCGGGCTCCTGCCATAGGAAACATCAGTAATAAATATAATTCTCTGGCTTGACCAGCCGTATAGTTTTGTATATTCTGCATATGAAAATTTTAATATAGCATTGATCCCATCTATCATTGTATATCCACGGATATTCCTTTTTAAATCCGCCTTAGAGCATGCTGTTCCTTTTATTTTTGGAATGATATATTCCAGACCTATATCATGGTCATAGTCCTTTATATCCAGTAAGGCGTCTGATGGTATGCCGCTATTGTACCTTCTTAATAAATGGCCACCGCGTTTTTCATCTATTTCTATTAATGCATCAACAATCTTTTTTATTGATGTGGCCCCCGGTGATTTTCTTCTGCCCGATTCATAGTCGCTTATAACGGATGGCGATACATTCATATATTTTGACAGTTCCATCTGTGATATTGAAAATTCTTCTCTCCACTTTTTAATTGTTGTACCGGGATTATCAGATATTGTAATTTCTCCGGCAATCTTTTCTTCTATATCCATTTTTAGCTAATACATAGGTTAAATAAAAATATATCTATTCGATTATAATTAATGTTAACTTCACATAAAAGTGAATTTATTTTATTTTTAATTTAGAAATAAATAAACCAAAAAACATGCCCCACACAGACCCATAGAATATATGCATTAAATAGTAAAAAAATGTTGATGGCAAATAGTATTTTTCATATACGTATAAATGCAATAAAAGTATATTGACCGGCAAACTGAAAACTAACAATATTAAAAATCCCGCCAGTAAACCTGTTAACAAACCCTTTTTTGCATTGTATATTTTAAATATTACTATATAATAGGCTATTATTGATGCAAAAAATGCAACTACAGTGCCTACAAGGAAATGCAATAATAAGCCATATGTTTCTCCATAAATGCCCGATATATGCAATAATCTTACACCTATCGCAGTGAACTGGTAACCTGAAGGTTTTGAATCAAAAAAATCAAATAAATAAAACATTATTGCCTCAAAAATCGCAGAAATAAAACCAGATAATGATCCGTAAATTAAATATTTTTTCATATTGATATATTACAGCAAAATATTTAATATATATTTATAATAAAATTGGTTATATAAATTATAATATAAGTTTGAATGACAAAAATTAAAATGTATTATAATAATAAAGAATTATGGAATTCAGTATAGGAAAATGGCTAATGAACCATAAAGGCGAATATGGATTAAGCAGCAGCGGCATGTACGGTGTTTTAGACATTAATAAATACTTTAATAACTATGAATTAAAGGATGATAATGATTTAAAGGATGAAATAGCATCACTGCATAATGTCAATAAAAATAACATTGTTATAACGCATGGCGCTACAGAGGCTTTTTCTTTAGTAATGTTTTATTTAAAAAAAAGGTATAATGGCTATAACGTAAATTATCCAGAATATGAGCTAATAAATAAAACTCCGGAATTATTAGGTTATAATAATGGCAGTGATGTTTTTGCTGGTAGTAATCCAAATAATCCTACCGGCACTCTAATAAAAGTAAATAATGAAAATAAAATAAATGTAATAGATGAAACTTTTATGGAGTTTTATCAGGATTTAGATAAAATAACATATAATGATGGATATATTATCAATACATTTACGAAATTGTATGCAGGCGATGATTTAAGGCTCGGGTATATTGTAACACCCAACATCGAAGATGCTGAAAAAATAGAGGGTTATAAGGGATTATTGACCGAAGGAGTTTCGAGGATAAATGTTTCAGTAGGCTATAAAATATTAAAGGACAATGATAATATAGTAAATTATGTCAGGAATATAATAAATAATAATCACAGCATATTAATTAAAAATAAGGGCAAATTAAAGTTTTATAAAAATATAGAGCCATTAAATGTGCCTGTTTCCTTCATGGATTACTCGAATTATACGGATATGGATTCAGATGATTTGAGTGAAAAACTGGCAGAAAAAGGTATTATAGCAGCACCTGCAAGATTTTTTGGAGTAAAAGGTCCCTATCTGAGAATATGCATAACAAGATTAAATTTTGAAGAATCATACAGCAAATTGTTGGATGCCCTGAACGAAGTGAAAAATTAAAATATATATTTTAATAATTATAAAAAATATTAATTTTTTGACCTAGCGTATACACCATAAAACTCTGTTTTATTTTTTAACGGCTCAACCAGTGGGAATATTTCATCTGAAGTTATCTGTTTTTTATCTATTAATTTGTCCGTTTTATATAATATAAAATAATATCTATGGTTATAACCTGAAGGCGGGCATGGACCTCCATAGCCTATTTTATGGAAATCATTTATTCCCTGGTAAAAACCTTCTTCAGTTACCTCATTTTTATCTATATTTTCTTTTATTTTTTTTACAGTAGCCGGTATATTATATATAATCCAGTGCGTAAATAGTGCTCCAGGTGCATCCGGGTCATCCAGAATAAGTATATAATAACCCTTATTGTCCGGGTCATTAATCTCAATTTCAGGTGATATATTATCACCATCACACGTATATTTTACCGGTATTTTTTCACCATTTTTAAATTCCGTTGCCATCATTTCCATATATTAAGTAATTAATTAGTTTTTATAAACTTATTGGAAAAAATTTATGCTATTGCATTTTTTATATGGCCTTTAATCCTTAACGAATTCAAGACAACTGTTGTGGAGCTTAAGCCCATTGCCAGTGCCGCAAATATTGGCAGTACATCGTATATGCCCAGGCCCAGCAATGGAACCATTATGCCTGCTGCTACAGGAATCAAAGCGGAATTATAGCCTATTGCCCATCCTATATTCTGCTTTACCTTGCTTATGGTGTATTTTCCTATAATGAGCATATTATATATATTATTCAAATCATTGTTTAATAATATTATATCACCACTTTCCTTTGCTATATCGGAACCTGAAGACATGGCAACACCAACATCTGCTGTTTCCATTGCAATTGTATCATTGATTCCGTCACCCACAAACATTACATAATTTCCTGTTGACTGGTATTTCTTTACAATTTCGGATTTGCCTTCCGGCTTAATATCATAATAATATGTGTTTACATCAAGATAATCAGCTACTTTTTCAGCATTTTCCTTTGAATCACCCGTTACAATTATAATATTTATATTGTTCTTTTTTAATTTTTTTATGGAATTTTTAACAGTTTCCCTTAAACCGTATGATATCTTCATTGAAGCATATTCCTTTGAATTTACCATTAAAGATATTTTATCATTGTTCTTTTTTATTTCTATGAAATCATCATTATAATATCCTGTAACACCATAACCCGGTATTTCCTTGAAATTTTCTATATTAAGAATATCATACTTATAATTCTTTAAATAATTTATAATAGCATACGCTACAGGATGGTTTGATTTAATTTCCATTGAATATAATAATGAATAAACATATTCATTATCATAATATAGCTCTAAATCTGTTATTTCCGGATTATTATCTGTTAATGTTCCTGTTTTGTCAAATATAACTGTATCTATTTTAGATAATCTATCTATTGAACTGGAGTTTTTTATCAATATTCCATTTTCGGATGCCTTATTTGATGATATTAATAATGTTATTGGCGCAGCAAGGCCTATGGCACAGGGACATGCTATAACAACCACAGAAACAAAAACAAGTATTGCTATTACTGTATATAACGGATTATTTACAGACCTTAAATAGAAATACCAGAATATTGATGATGATAACGCCGCAATTAAAACTACAGGAACAAAATATGACGAAAATATATCGGCAATTCTCTGTATTTTTGCCCTTCCCATTGATGCCATCTGTATCATGGAATAAATTTTGTTTACTGTTGAATTTGCACCGTAATTTTTAACTATGACAGATATTTCACCGTTAATGTTTTTTGTTCCTGAAATAACATTATCATCTGTTTTTTTCAGTACAGGTATTTCCTCACCGGTTATCATTGATTCATCTATTTCTGATTCCCCACTAAATATTTTTCCATCGACAGGAATATTCTCACCGGGCCTTATCAATATTTTATCGTTGATTTTTATATCATCAATTTTTGTATCAACAATTTTATTTCCGTAATATAAATGAACCTTTGATGGCAGTAATGATAACAATTTATTTGCAGATGAATTCGCTTTTTTCTTGGTTAAGCTTTCTATGTAGCTTCCTGTTAATATTAATGTAATTATAAATGCAGATGCATCAAAATATGTATATTTAACGGGGAATATTTTAGAATCAAATGTTATTATAATTGAAAATATAAATGCAGTTAATGTGCCTAATGTTATTAATAAATCCATATTTCCCATTTTATTTTTTACTGCCTGGTACGCGCCTTTATAAAAACTGGAGCCTGAATATAACTGAACAGGCAGAACTAAAACAAATAATAGATAATTTTTAAATGAAAATTTAAATAGATAATCTATTATCAAAAGAGGTATTGAAAATACCCATGCTATTATCAATTTGTATTTTAATGATTTTTCCTCTATATCAGGCGAATCAAATTTTTCCTTGCAACCCTGAGAGCAGAAATAATACCTTGTGCCATCTTTATCAGAATAAATATTGGAATCCTCTGAAACGTACATTCCGCATACAGGGTCTGTTGCCATAATTAATTACCTTGTGTATTTTACCGGGTTTTTATCAAATTCTTCCCTGCAATGTTCACAGCAGAAATAATATTTTTTCCCCTTATATTCACTTTCTATATCTTTATTACCCTTCATTCCGCATACAGGATCTGTTGCCATAATTATGTATTTTTATTTGTTATAAAGCAATTTGCAATGCATTTTGCATAATATTCAATTATATTTCTGGCAATTTTTTAATAAACGAACTTTTACAGGTATCACAGCAGAAATAATATTTGTTTTTATTATATTCATATGCCCTTGGAATGCCATTTATTTTATTATTGCAGTAATCGCAGTATAAATCAATATTTTCATTATTAAAAAATGTAAATCTTTTCCTTGCTATATCAATATTATTATATTTTATTTTATTATTTAATGAATTTTTATTCATTATTACCATATATTTGCCATTCATTAATTCATAGTATTCTACTATATTTTCATTATTTATGTCATTGATACTGTCAACAATTACAATAAAATACATATTGTCATTGTTTTCCTTTGTTTCTACGGTATATTTCTCTATGTATTCTTTATTTAAATAACTAATAATTTTTGATACTGTATTTCTATTTAAATTTAATTTGTTTGATATTTCAGATATGGTTAATCTTGAATTTTCCATTAACAATCTAAGTACCCTTGATTCATTATAGCTTAAATTATTTGTGTGCATAATACCTTATTATTTAATTAATATATAATCTATTTGCACATAAAGTTTAAAATTATTATGCTATTTTATAAAAAATGTTTTTATATTATACTATTATTCTATTTTAATGATAATAAAATTGGGCAATGGTTCTATTGATATCGATGAAAAGGTAAAAAATTTATTAAACAACAAGGTATTATTAATAAAAATAACAATGGAGAAAGGACCATGCACGGATGAATTATGCCCTTTAATTAGAAAAGTTTACTGTGAAATAAATGATAATTATAAATTTGACAACACATATAAAATTCACGAACCTGTAAAAATAGAGATGTATAACGATATTTACAATTCAATAAATAAGGAAAGGGAAAATATAAAAATTAAAAAAGGTTTTAAGGGAATAGAGATAAAGGGACTTTCACTGATCAGCACTGTTTAAGCTTTCTGTTTTTTCGGATTTTTCTGCTTTTTTTGCATAGTGTATGCCCAGAAAGTATAAACCTATCATGGGCAATGCAATAATAACCATGGTAAATCCCGTTACTCCTGGAGAGAAGAGCATACCGTAAACCAATGCACCGATAACTGCATATCTCCAGTTTTTGACCCATGTTTCAGATGTAACTATTCCAAATTTGCTTAAACCTACCATGAATACCGGCAATTCAAAGGATAAACCGAATGCAATTATATATAGAAATACAAAGGAAACAAAACTTGAAATGCTTACAGTTATTGATGCACCGACGCCCACATCGAATGCAGAGAATATTTTAAATAATACCGGTGCAATAAAATATATGCCTATAAATGACCCAATAAAAAATAGCACGGATGCCGGTATTATTATTGACCTTAACAGTTCCTTTTCATTATCCTTTAATGCAGGGTCTATAAATTTTGAAACCTCGTAAACTATGACTGGCATTGATAATATTACCGCCATGGCAATGCATGTATAGAAATCTGCCATTACGCCATCAACGGGCTTTATTATCAATAATGATGTGCCTGCCGGCAGTATATGCGCCTTTAAAATATATAGAACCTGGGCACCTATATTGTCATAAGGGTCAGGATATATAAATAAAAATCTTTTTCCAAACAATGTTATATATTTGAGCTTGAAAATAACGAATACAAGGAAAAATGATCCCAGGACCATTAATATTCTTATTAATCTGTATCTTATCTCATCCGAATATTTGGCCAGGTAATTAAGTATCTCGTTTTCCATATTAATTTTGCTTTGATTCCACTACATTTTCTGGAACTGCTGTGTTTTTATTAAGTTTCTGGTTTATTTCATTTATTATCTGATCTATTGTTTTATCCTTTGTTTCTATGTTTAAATCCTCTGCAATTTTCATATAATTTACCTGATCCTTGTTAGTTTTTGTTGTATTAACACTATTTTTTAATTCATTCTCAATTTCCATCTGGCCTTTCTTAAATTCTCCTGTGGCTTTTCCAAGATTCCTTGCCATTTCCGGAATCTTTTTAGTTCCACCGAATATCAGAACCGCAACGACAATTATTATTGCCCAATCTGCATATGAATCGAACATACTATCACTATTACTTTATTATCATTATAATAAAAATACATTATTTTTTTAATGAATATATTCACATTTTTAGGAAAACGATTATAGATTAATTATATGAATCTATTATGAATAAAGATAATAACATTAAAGAGCCAGAAAAAAGGGCTTTTTTAAAGGGTGCAGGTTTATCTATTGCAGCACTTCTTGTTGGTGGTTTATCTATGGAAAGATATGCCGTCCCAAAAGGTAGAAGTGTGCCTGTTATGGATAATTTTCCATTAGCCATATTAGAGGACCCCAATGGCAATCCTATAACAACTTCGGAGGTAATAGAATTTGCCGGTGCATCAAAAACAACAAAGTCGTCACCCATACTGGTTTTTAATTATCCGCTGCAGGATGAACCCACATTTTTAATTGCATTGAGGGGTATCAAAATTACAACGCCAAATACATCACCTTCAAGTGGATTTGCTCCAGTTCCCCCTGGAACTGATGCGCCAATGGATGGAATAATATATGATAGTGCAACAAATACATCCATCCTCGCAGTAAGTGGGATATGCCAGCATTTAGGCTGTGTGCCACCGTTTTTAGATTACCATCCGGGGCAGAGTGTACCGTTTGAATCACAGTTAATAGGATATAAATTAGATGGTGTTGGTGTACAGAAATGGCCGGATTATGGACTAATATACTGTAAATGCCATGGCAGCCAGTACAATCCTGTATGGGGAGGCAGGAATTTATATAACAACGGCCCTGCAGCAAGCCCGGCAAACCATTCACTGCCACAGATAATGCTTGCCACGGATTCAAATGATCATATATATGCATATGGGATAAATTCTTCAAATGCGGTTATAAGGACACATTTGAAATTTCCAGATGGCGAGACACACGGTGCAGGCGTGAAAAACGAGGATCTAACTGGTGGTACTGCAATAAGGCAATCAACAAGAACCACACCTACAAGCCTTAATAAATACAGTGTCACATCTCTTGAAAGTGTAAGTCCATCATCACTTGATGTGAACCAGAGCAACGGAAGTATAATATTATACAAAACTACAGTTGTAAGCAATGAAAATAAGGACGGATTAAACTGGAAGGGTACTTTTTAGGTGGTATAGATGGAAAAAACTGAGGAAAACAATTATAATATTACCGATTTAATGAAGGAAGAAAAGGATTTGCCTGAAGGAACATATAAGCTGGGTTTTAAATCAGTTACAAAAAAGGGCTATAGAATAGATGAGTGGACGGGTGCGTGGGTTGCCACTGCATTAATATACCAGATAGTAACAGGCATAATATTATTCTTCTATTATAGCCAGGTAGACCCATATGCTTCCACACAGTATATAATAAATAATGTGCCATTTGGCCATATTATATTAACTTCACATTTATATATGGCATACACAATGATTGGTTTAGTATATTTCCATATGATGAGGCAGTGGTTTGTTGGTTCATATAAGGGTAAATTTAGGTGGCTACAGTGGATTCTTGGTGTGTTTTTATTTCTGTTAACGGTATTAACCGCCATTCTTGGGTATATGTTAGCAAATACAGCAATAGCAATGGCAGCCCTGCATATAGGATTATTATTCATGCAGAGAAGCGTTATTGGAAGGATATTGCCGGGAGCACTTATAAACTGGATTGAGGCTATAATAGTTGGCAATTACACAACAACGGCAACATTTTCACATTTATTAGCATTGCATGTAGCCGTATTATCAACACTAATGCTTGCCATATTTGCTGCACATTTTATGCTTTTTGAAAGATCAGGATTAGCAAGTGAAAAAGTTGAAAAAGGTAAAATGATACCATGGTTCCCGACAAACCTATTATATGCAGTGTTTTCAGCAATAATATTAATAGGAATAGTTTTAATATTTTCTGCAACATTCCCGCAGACGCTGACCCTTGCCTATGGATCACTGGCATACGGCACTTTCCCTGTTCCTGACTGGTATATAACATCGGTATACAAACTGATGGATGTTGCCGGATATGGTTTAAGCACAGGTGGCGTACCGTTAATTATTGGCATATTAATATTCATGCTTATAATACCGTTTATAGACAGATATCATAAAAAAGGTGTACTTGAAAGACCATGGATTACAGCATTTGGGATATATCTACTTATAGGAATCTCTGTTATGACAATATGGGGATATTCGCAACCAGGATTAACACAGACAAGGTTATTAACTGAATATATGTGGTGGGCAATAACGCTTGTTTCTTTCCTGCCTGTATATGCAATGAGATTTGCAAAAAAGGATGGTGATTTCAATGGAGACTAAAAATATAATATATATAATAGGCATAATACAGTTGGTTGTTGTTGATCCGGTAATGTGGTATTTTACACAGGTACATCCATTTAGATATGAGAGGGCATGGACAATAACACTGGTTATAAATTTATTTCTGTTTGCTGCGATAGTGTTTTTAATAATGCAAAAAACAATAAAGGAGAGGGTTTAAAATGGATAAAAAATCAGTATACCTATATTATTATTCTATGATAATTTACTTATTCGGAAGTGTACCGTTTATTTTATATGCGGTACTGATAAAGCCCATAGGTGAGATGTATCATGAACACCCATATACAATGGTGTCACCGGTATTCGGGAATTTTGGTGTTTACATGGAAGGCCTGCTGGTAATAGCACTGGCATTTATAGCATTATCAATAATACTATATTTATTATCGTTAATGCATAATAGAAGCAAAAACGGAAAAATATCAAATAGAACAGTTATAACGCCATTGATATTATATGCCTTTACATTCATAGCACTGGGGGTGGCTTTAATATGATGATAATGGATAAAATAAGGGAAATGAAAAAAAGCTCTAAATATTTAATAGGAACCGGAATAATATTTTTAATAATATCTATACCAACATTTCTTGACTACGATATGTTTCCAAGGTATGACCCAAGTATAGGGCCGCATCAGCTTGGAAGCTGGGTATCATTCTTCTTTACATTTATTGGATTTATATTATTAATAATAGGATTCAGCCAGGAAGACATATAAATTTTTAAATAAATTTATTATAATTTTTATTTATATAATTTCTCACTTATTTCCTTAGATTTTTTATATGAAGCTGCAACTGCATCTGTAATAGCCGTTCTAATATTTCCCTTTTCAAGTTCATATATTCCGGCTACCGTGGTTCCACCGGGGGTCATAACCTCATCCCTTAAATCCGATGGTGACATATTTTTTTTATTCAATAATTCCAGTGTGCTTGAAAATGTATTAATTGCCAATTCCCTTGCCTGATCCTTTGGTATGCCCAAATATATTCCTGCATTTATCATGGAATCCACCATTATAGAAACAAATGCAGGGCCACTGCCACTTAAGCCTGTTACGGCATCTATGTAATTCTCATCTATTTCTACATATGTTCCAAGCTTGGATAATATTTTTTTAACGTTTGTAAGCGAGGCATTGTCTATATTATCATAACAGTATGCTGTTACAGATTTTTTTATTAATATGGGTATATTTGGCATTGCCCTTACAATTATTGAATCAGTTAAATATTGTTTAATATAATCAATTTTTATTCCGGCCATAAAGGATATTACCATTTTATTTTTTACATTATTTTTAATTTCATTTAAAATCTTTCCCGCAATGCCGGGCCTTATTGCCAGTATTATTATCTCTCCATATTCAGAATTGTCGATATTATTGTCGAATATTTTATATTTATTATTCCATGCCTTTAATTTTTCAAATGAACCGGAACTCAATGAAACATCAAAATCCTTATTTATCGCCTCTGCTATTGATTTGCCTATTGTTCCAACACCAATAATTGATACTTTCATAGTATAATAATGACTAAACAATATATTATTTTACTGTATTTTAAAATGTTTATATGGATAAATTTTTATTGAAATAGTAATTAGTGCTATATGAATAATATGGAAATAACCGGATCCGGGATAAGAAAAATTTTTGATTCCAGAGGTAATCAGGCAGTAGAAGTAACAGTATACATTGGCAATATTAGTGGCACATGCTCGGCACCTGCAGGTGCAAGTACAGGAAAAACAGAGGTAATGGCATATCCGGATAATAATATAGATAAGAGTATAGAATTTTACAATAAGAATGTAAGAAATGCAATAATTGGTTTCAATGCAATGGCACAGAAGAATTTTGATACATTACTGCATGAAATAGATGGCACGGATAATTTTTCTGCTATGGGTGGAAATTTAGCAACGGCATTATCAATTGCAAATGCAAAAGCAGTTTCAAAATATTTAAACATTCCATTATATAGATATGTCGGTGGATTAAATCCTAAAATACCACGGCCTATTGGAAACATTATAGGTGGAGGCAAGCATGCAAAAAATGGCACAACCATCCAGGAATTTTTAGTTTCTTCACAGGGCAAAACATTTTTTGAATCTGTATATAACAATATATTAGTCCATAGAAGGGTAGGCGAAAAATTATCAGAAAAATTGAAGGGGCAGAGTGTTGGATTGGGTGATGAAAAGGCATGGAGTGCAGATATTTCAGATGAAGAAGCAATAGATATATTAAAATCGGCCGCATCGGAAATATCAAAGGAGAACAATATAAAAATATTAGTGGGCGTTGATTTTGCATCGGATTCATTCTATGAAAATGGTAAATATGTATACAAAAATGGAAATAAATCAAGGGATGAACAGATAGATTTTGCAGTTTCACTAAATAAGGAACATAATTTTTATTTCATAGAGGACCCATTGTATGATCAGGATTTCGAAGGTTTTGCGGAAATTACAAAAAAAATAGGAAACAATGCATTAATTGTGGGTGATGATTTATATACAACAAACCCGGAAAGAATCAAAAAAGGCATAGAATTAAAATCAACCAATGCAGTTTTAATTAAAGTAAATCAAATAGGTACATTATCTGATACTGTTACATCGGTAAAACTTGCTACAAAAAATAAAATGGATACGGTTGTATCACATAGAAGTGGCGAGACAACAGATGATTTCATAGCGCATTTGGCAACTGGTTTTAATTCAAAATTAATAAAAACAGGGACTATCGGCGGTGAAAGATTGGCAAAATTAAATGAAGTAATAAGAATTGAGGGGGATTTGATTCAGTAATGTTAAATATAATAGGTCTTGGATTGCGTGGAGTTAAAAGTTTAACTTTGGAGGAATTTGATGTTTTAAAAAATTCAGATATAATATATTTTGAAACATATACATCGGTTTCTCCTGAAAACACATTAAATTATTTAAATATAATAACAGGCAAGAAGGTAATAGGTGCAGACAGGAATTTCATGGAGAATACCAATGGGATAATTGAAAACTCATCTAAAAAAAATGTTTCATTGATAGTAACAGGGGATGCATTATCTGCAACAACACACAATGAAATAAGGGAAGAAGCACTAAAAAACAGTATAGATGTAAAAATTTATGAAAATGCGTCTATAATAACTGCATTTGTATCAAAAACAGGTTTATTTAATTATAAATTCGGGCAGATAGTATCTATACCATATATACATGAAAATTTTTTCCCCTTGAGCGTTTACGATAAAATTTATAACAATTACGAAAATAAAATGCATACCTTATTATTACTGGATTTAAAGGATAATAAAACAATGGACCCATATTACGGAATTCAGATACTTAGCTATATGGAAAATAAAAAAAATAAAAATTTAATAAATGATAATACTAAAATAATAATAGGAACTAAAATAGCCAGTACAGATGAGCAGATAATATATACAGATGTTGGAACTGCAATAAAAAATAAAATAAGTGGCTCCCCTGCATCAATAATTCTGCCATCAGAATTAAATGACAAGGAAAAAGAGTTTATAAATTTATTCTGTAAAATAATGTTATAATAAAATATTTTTATTGACCATCTAATGAAACATAAAAATAAAATACACTTCTTATATTTATGATAGAACATGATAGATATAAAGTTATTAAGGTCCGATAAAAAAATATTTTACGCTTCCTGCAGGGCCAGAGGATTCGATACAAAAATACTGGACAAATTTTTTGAACTTGATGAAAAATGGAGGGAAAACCTAAAAGTATTGAACAATTTAAAGCATGATAAAAATAATATAACAATGGAAATCGCAAAAAAGATGAAAAATAATGAAAATATAAATGATTTAAAAAACAGTGTTGAAGCAATTAATGACAATATAAATAAATTATCCATAGAACAGAAAAATATAGAGGAAGAGAGGAATAAAATTATTAGGCTAATACCTAACTTATTAGATAAAAATGTACCTATATGCTCAGGAGATGAAAATAGCCAGTTTATACGTTATTATGGCAAAGCAAGGGTATATAACGAAGACCTTGATTATTTTAAAAAAAATAGTGGCAATTCAGATAATTATGAAATATTAGATGAAAAACCCGAGGGCCATTTAGATTTATTAAATAAATATAATTTAGCAGATATTGAAAGGGCGGGCAAAATAGCAGGATCCAGATTTTATTTTCTGAAAAACAGGTTATTTAAGTTAGAACTTGCTTTAATTAACTATGCCGTTGACTTTTTATCACAGAGAAATTTTACAGTAATGGAGCCGCCATTTATGATAAATTATTCTTCAATGTCTGGTGCCACCGACATTGAAACTTTTAAGGAGTCATTATATAAAATAGAAGGCGATGACTTATATTTAATAGCAACGGCAGAGCACCCATTGGCATCAATGCTCTCAAATGAAATATTAAATGAGGATGAACTGCCAATAAGAGTTTCCGGCGTTTCTCCATGCTTTAGAAGGGAGGCCGGTGCACATGGCAAGGATACCAAAGGCATATTCAGGGTACACCAGTTCAATAAAATAGAGCAGTTTATATTCTGTAAACCAGAAGATTCATGGGATTTCTTTGATGAACTTGTAAAAAATTCTGAGGATATCTATAAAAGTTTGGAAATACCATACAGAATTGTAAATATATGTTCCGGAGAACTTGGCAGCCTTGCAGCAAAAAAATACGACATAGAGGCATGGTACCCATCACAGGGAAAATTCAGGGAAATCGTTTCGGCATCAAACGACACCGATTATCAGGCAAGATCACTGAATATAAAATATAGAACAAAGGATGGCAATAAATTTGTAAATACCTTGAACAGCACGGCAATTGCCACAGAAAGAATTTTAGTGGCAATACTTGAAAATTACCAGAGGGATAATTATATAAAAATCCCTGATGTTTTAATACCGTATACCGGATTTGATAGAATAGTTGGCGATGATTAAATGCAAAGAAATGTTAAACAGAGAAAAAATGAGTTATTAAAAATAGCTATTGAAATAATAATAGGTATAATATTATCAATAATAATAGGTTTCATGCTGGATTTTTTTATAAGGGTATTCCTGCCAGCATATAAATCATATGAAACTTATATAAATGAGGGAGTACGTGGAGCCATAATACTTATAATCGGCTTTATGGTCACAGGATCGATAATAAGGTATATAGAATTCAAATTATCAACAACAAGAAGAGAACTATATGGCATATCATTAATAATAAGGATAGTAATGTATATAATTATACTGGCATTTGTTTTATCTGTATTCCATGTAGACATAACAGGATTACTGGCAGGCAGTGCAATTGGCGGTGTTGTTTTAGGTTTAGCCGTACAGACCGTAGCATCAAATTTATTAGCAGGTATATTTATAACATCAACAAGGACATTGAAATATGGTGATATTATAAGCATAAATTCATGGATATGGAGCATAGAAACAACGGGCAGAATAATAGACATAAAAACATTATTTTCAAAGATATTAACCAAGGACAATAATATTATAAGCATACCCAATTCTGCACTTCTTGGCAGTGGAGTCATTATAGAATTTAATAAGGAGGAATCAAAGTATATTTACCCTGTTAGCGTTACAGTATATTATGATGTTCCCGTGGATAAAATTATAGAATACGTAAAAAATTATAATAGCGACATAGATATTTATTTATCAGCAAAATCCGGAGCTACAAATATTCTGCTTGCCTTTATTAAATTTGATGATGTTTTGGATATAAATAAGAAAACATCCGAAATAAATGAAATTGTAGATAAGGCATACTGGGATATAAAATCAGAAATGTTATCAGTGGGAAATAATACATTATACCAGTATAACAAGGTAAATAATGTTTATCCTTTGGCGGTTACGTTGAACTCCGATGTGCCAGCAGAAAAAATTATAGAAAATGTAAATAAGTCAGATAATAAAATTAAGGTTTACCTTATATCAAAGACAGGGGGTACAAATATATTCTCTGCAAACTTTGAATATGATAAATCAGAGGATATTATGGATAATATAAATAGAATAAATCTATTATTTGAAAATGCATATAATAATATAAAAAACAGCGATAGCAAAAAACAGTGAAATTATTTAACAAAATTTAATAAAAATATTATAGTTTTTATAATAATATTTACATTTCATGCCAAAATAGTTTATTAAATTTAGAAAACTTTATATTGCATGGTTTTAATTATTAATAATAATGAAGGATATAAACAGGATTTCTGAAATAAAAAATTATCTATCAAACAACTTTGTTGGCAGGGATGATGTAATAAACGGTGTTATGGCTGGTTTAATATCGGGAGAGCCCACACTGTTAATTGGTCCACCTGGAACGGCAAAAACTTCGATAATAGATACAATGAGCAGATTAATCAATGCAAAATATTTCTACTATTTATTGACAAAATTTACAGAACCGGAGGAATTGTTAGGCCCAATAGATATAAACGCATTAAAAAATGGGGAATATAAAAATATAACAAAAGGAAAATTGCCCGATGCAAATATAATATTCCTGGATGAAATATTCAAGGCAAGCTCCGCAATAAGGAATACCTTGTTAGATATAATGCTTAACAAAAGACTGCCAAATGGCGATAAAATGTTATCCCTAAATATATTAGGAATATATTCTGCAAGCAATGAAATATCAACAGACGAAGAGGATATGGCATTATATGACAGGTATCCAATAAAGGTATTCCATAAATATATAGAAAAAACATTGATAACTGATTTACTGGATCATGGCATCAGTTTAATGAACAGCAATGATGCAAAAAAACCCATGATTGATATAAATGAAATATTATATATACAGGAAGCGGCGGTAATAAGATTAGAAACTATGAGAAATAATGATAATGAAGTTTTAACCCGCTATATAGATGCATTATTTCAGCTTGAGGAAAATAATGTATTTTTAAGTGACAGAAGAAAAATAAAATTATTAAAAATAGCCTCTGCCTTTAGCATATTGATGGGTTCAAATAAAATAACAGGAAATGATATTGCCATGGCATTACGTTATAGCGCAGATTATGAGGAGGATTTGCCTAAAATAGAGGCGGCAATAATAGATTCAAAACTTGAAAATAATGCACAGATGATTAATGATGCACTGACGCTTATAGAGGAAACAAAATCGTGCATAGAAAATACAGAGGATTCAATAAATAAGAATTTGCCATATAACCAGGTTCTTGATAAATTAACCTTGCTGCAGGTATACATAAAAAAACTGGAAAAAATAAAAATTGACTTAAACAGTGATAATAATCCGTACCATAAGGATATAGTAAGCAAGATAAATCATTCTTTAGATTATGCAGGTTCAAGATATGAAAAATTAAAGGCGAAATAAAATGGATATATTAAATGAATATTATAATAAAAATAATAGCAATATAAAAGGCATAGATTCATTGAGCAGCATATATAAGACAACAAGGGAGAGGATAATAAAACATTTAAGCGTGGATAACAATATAAAAGAAAATATGAAAACTGCAGCCGCAGACCTTTATTTTTTATATTATTCATCACTTTCATATATAAAAAATGAAAAAAATAACAATGGATTCCTTGAAAATATAAGGAATAATATGATAAAATTAGAAAAATCAGATGAATTTAAAAAGGAAAAAATATACACCGGGTTAAACGATAAGTTATCAATGCTTTACAGCATAGATTTTATAAAAAAATTAAATGAAAATATCAAAAAAAATCAGGAGAAAAACCAGAATTCAGGAAATAACGATATGAATGGAATGGTAAACGATGCCATGAAGGATGCGTCAAGGAAAATAGAAACTGCAGATAAAATAGAAAGGTTGATGAAAACCAACCAGCCCGGTGGTAGATTAGCAAATAAAGATGAGATACCGCTTGATGAATTGATGGATCTTACAGACAGGGTGTTAAATGTCGAAAATGCAGATAAAATTATCTCAACAGCAAATAAACTATTTGATATAATGCCCAAATTCACAAAAAAAATGAAGAGCAGATCAAATACGGGTGAACTCGGGGGATATTATAAAACGCTGCATATATCAAATGTTTTATCCCGTGAACTGGCAATGCCTGATGAAATATTTTATTCAAGGATAATAAATGGATTTACAGGTAAAGAAAAAATGCTTTTGAGTGAAGGTGCATATTATATACTTTTGGATAAAAGTGGAAGCATGTACGAGGGTGACAAAACAGTATGGTCAAGGTCTGTTGCACTTTCATTATTCAAGATTGCAAAAATGAAAAATAGAAAATACTTTTTAAGGTTTTTTGATAATAGGCCACATGAATTAATGGATAACCCATATGATATAATAAATGCGCTTTTAACCATAGAAGCAAATAAGGGCACATGCATTGAAACTGCATTAATAACATCCATACGTGATTTGAAAAATACCAAATTATCATCAAAAACGAATACAATAATAATTATTACAGATGGTGAGGATAAAATAAATACAGATATAGTTTCAAGGGAATTATCAAAAATTGATGTAAATATAATAAGTGTAATGATAAATGGCTATAATGAAGGTCTTAAAAAAATAAGTGAGAAATATTTAAATGCAAAATTAAATGAAGAGGGTGCACTGAAATTATTAAGCATAGCAAAATCATTTTAATTTTTTTAATGAATTGCCAAGTACCTTCAAAGCACCAATAAATGCATTTAATCCTGCTGCTACTTCAGGATCCTTGAATAATGACATTAATTTAAACAGGGACATGGGTTGTGCAGATGAGGCATTATCTACCATTGATTCTGCAATGCCCTGCGAATTAAATGATATTGCCCTGATAATATCTGACATTTCATCATTTGATAATAAAAATAACAGTGACATTAAGGTATTCCCTGATTTTGATAACGTTTCTATAAAACTAGGGGATGTGAATGACCTCACAAAAAAATCAAGATTGTCGGGCAATACATCTGTTATGTGATTTAGTGATTCCACCGCACCTGCATCCTTTAATTTTTCTAACAGTTTTAGCATTGCATTTATTAAATCCTTATTTTCGTTCATTTTAGATATTATATTTTCTATATCATCATAATTAAAATCTTCCTTCATTTTTACCACCTCATAATATACCACTTAATATTGAAGAGAAATAAACATTGGCGGATATGTATTTTAAAAAATAATCGGTTTTGCCTGCGTAATTGACAGTAGGCTTTGAATTATAATCAAAGGATAATGTAAAACCTGAGTTATCCATAAAAACTGTTGAGCATCCCATAAAGCCATCATACAGGTCACTGGTTAAATTGCCATTTATATCCTTAGCTATCGTATTGGCAACATATGAGGCTTCTGAATGGCCAAGGGCGCCAACCTTAAATGGGAAATTTATAGCATCACCAACAGCATAAATGTTATCATAATCTTTATAATTTAATTTAAATTTATCAACATTTATATATCCTGTTTCATCTGCTAAGCCGGAATCCGTAATAAATTTCTGGCCCTTATGTGGTGGTATTAAAACCAGCATATCATATTTTAATTTATTGTCTCCTGATGTTATTTCCTTTGTTTTTCCATCTATAACAGGATCTTTAAATTTCGGTATAAAATTTATCTTTTTCTCAGAAAAGCCATTTCTTATAAAATCCGAAACAGGTTTAAATGGCAGTACATCATCGGATGGCATTATTAAGGTTATTTCTGTTTTATCCCTTAAATTGCGCCCGGTTAAAAATTTATCCAATTCAAAGACAAATTCCGATGGTGCCACAGGGCACTGAAATGGCATGCTTGCGGGGCCTATAACAATTTTACCGCCCTTAAAATTATTTAATCCTTCCTTTGTTTTCATTGCATTGTTGAGATCATAATAATGGTATACATCATCATTATAGCCTGGAACATCCTCTGGGACTAAACGATCGCCTGTTGCTATTACTAAATAATCATATGGCAGTGTTTTCCCATTATCTAAGGATACATATTTATCTTCAGGATTTATTTTTGTTGCCAGTGCCCTTATTCTTTCTATGCCATATGTTAACACTGCATCTGTATTTTTTAAGGTTTCCTTATAATTTATATCATTAAATGGTATTAAAACACCATCTGGCTTAAAATATATCTTTTCTGAATTGCCTATAATTTTTATCTTTACATTATTATCGGTATGCATTCTCAATTTATTTGCAGTTATTATTCCTGCATTGGCATCCCCAATAATAACAACGTTGACATCGGACATAACTGTTCATTTTTAACTGATATTAAAATATTACTGTATTTTATTTGTGTTATGTTATCCCGAATTGAGTTCTTATTTAAAGATCGCTTAAATATAGGTAGAAATCCTAAACCCAGGGTGAAGTTAAACAATAAGAAATTAAAATACATAATAAATCAGAAAAAGAAGGGAACATCATCTGCTGAATTAGCAGCAATATACAGGGTGAGTATAAGATACATCAACAAGATTTATTACAATTACATCAACTACAATAAAACGGAATTATATAAAACTGGAAGAAAATCAAAGATTACAGATGAAGATACAGAGGAACTGATAATAAGCATAAGGGATAACTATCCATTGTCAGGACCAATGGCAATAGAGAACTACCTTAAGGATTCAGGAATTGAGGTATCCCACAATATTATATACAAAGTATTATTGAAATATAATATGGTGGATCAGAGCATTAACAAGAGGAAGCAGAGGAAGTATGTAAAGTATGAGAGAAAGCACAGCAATACACTATGGCATATAGACTGGAGTAAATACAGTGATGATGAGAAATTAATAATTATAGAGGATGATGCATCCAGATTTATAGTAAGTTTGGGAGTATACAGTGAGGAAACCATAGATAATACAATAAATACATTGATTCATGCAATAGAGTTATACGGAAAGCCTTTAGAGATATTAACAGACCATGGTACACAGTTCTTTTCCAATGGCAAGAATGGAATGCCTGGAGATCATAACAAGTTCCAGGAATATCTGGATAACAATGGAATAAAACATATATTAGCAAGAATAGATCATCCACAGACCAATGGTAAATTAGAAAGACTGAATGGCACAGTAAAACCATTGAAGCCATACTTCTCCACATGGGATGAAGTAATTTACTATTATAATTACAAGAGAAGGCATATGTCATTATCCATAGATGGGAGGCCTGTTGTAACACCATCAATGGCGTATGAGGAAAAAGGAGGTAAATTGGATGTTAAAAAACAATAAGTATATATGGGAACTCATTTCAGGATATCATAGTATTTTATTTGTATTTTATTTGTGGTATTGTTTATTGTTGTTCTTATATCATGTCGTATAATTATTATTTTTTTATTTTTGCTGTTTGCATGATTATACCTGTTGTCACGCCATAAAATCATGTACCGGTTTTGGAAATTATTCATATAGCATAAATAATGATTTTGGCATATCGTTAATTACAAATAAAAACAAATATTAATTATAAATATGGTTCTAATGACGGTATATATTGTTGGATCAGGGCCCGGAGACCCTGAATTATTAACATTAAAAGCGTATAATATAATAAAAAAGGCAGATGTTGTGATATATGACCATTTGATTAACCCCGGAATATTGAACCTTTTGAAAGATGGATGCATAAGGGTATATGTTGGGAAAATTCCATATAAAAAAAGGATAAGCCAGGAAGAAATAAATAAATTATTGATAGAATATTCATTAAAATATAATATAATTGTAAGATTAAAGGGTGGAGACCCATTTCTATTTGGCAGGGGCGGGGAGGAAATAGAGGAGTTAATAAAAAACAGTATAAAATACGAATTAATTCCAGGAATATCCTCCCTGCTTGCCGTGCCGGCATATTCCGGTATACCTCTGACACACAGGAATGTTAATCATGGCATTATTGTAACAACAGGTAATAACATAGAAAATGTTAATATACCGGATTGCAGGTATTTTAACTGCGATGCATATACATTGATAATTTTTATGGGTTCTCACAATATAAACGAAATAATAAAAAGATTATTATTACTGGGATATAATGAAAACACAAAAATAGCCCTGATTAGGAACGGGACATATAATTATCAGGAAACTTTAGTTGGAACATTAAATAATTTTAATTATAATTATGATGAATCCCCATCACTGATAGTGATAGGAAATACAGTTAAATATCACGAATATTTTGGATATTTTGAAAAAAGAAAGTATTCAGGCAAAATACTTACGGTTTTTTATGAAACATCCGAAATAGATACTGAAAGTTTGGAGAATAAGGGATTAACTGTATTTAAAATAAGGTCATCTGATATAACCATTAACAAAATTAATCCTGAATATCTGAAAAATAAAAATATTGTTATAAATGGATTTTATATAAGATATCTTATGGAATTATTTGAAATAAATAAATTTGATATAAGGAATATTAAAAATATAATAACAGATAACTATGGAATAAATTATTTAAAAAAATACTGCATATTCAATGTTTATAACATAAATAATTATAGAATAAGCAATGATGATATTATAATTGGATATAATAATGAAAATTTAAAATTAATCAATAAAGAAAATATTGGGATAAATAATTATGTAAAGGAACACATAAAAAAATCTGATTATATTTTATTTATGGATGATACATATAAAATAACTGACAGTTTACAGGATATCATTAAAAATAAAAAAATATTTATGGATAATGACATTAAAAATTTTTTTGGTGATGAAGTTGAACAGGATTAATATTATTGGGATAAATCCATGTAAAAGATTCAGCGATAATGAATTATACTGCATTAATAATAGTGATGTAATATTTTCTGGCAGAAGAAATATTAATCTGTTAAATAATATAGATAAAAATAAGATAGAAATAATGGATATAAATAAATTTTTAATCCAGTTAAATGAATATTTTAATGATAATAAAAAAATAACAGTAATAGCGTCTGGCGATCCTTTATTTTATGGCATAGGCAAATTAATAATAGATAATTTTGATAAAAGATTTATAGATATAATACCGAATATAGGCGCATTGCAGATAGCAATGGCTAAAATAAAAGAGGAATATAACGATATAAAGGTAATAAGCCTGCATGGAAGGCCAATAAAGGGCCTTGCACAGAAGATAAGATGCCATAATAAAATATTTTTATTCACAGACAAAATAAATTCTCCATCAAATATTGCAAAATATTTACTTGATTTCAATTTAAATAATTTTACTGCATATGTGTTTGAAAACTTAGGATATAAAAATGAAAAAATAGGTAAATATAATATAAACGATTTAATAAATATGGAATTTAGCGATTTAAATGCAATTTTATTAAAAAAATATAAGGATAATACAATAAGCCTGGATGATAATAATTTTATTAAAAAAAATAATAATATTACAAAAAAAGAGATAAGGAATATAGATATTTCCGAAATGGATATAAAAAATAATTCTACTATATGGGATATAGGATCTGGAACTGGGTCTATATCAATAGAGGCATCATTCTACAATAAAGATGGAAAAATATACTCAATTGAAAAGGATGTTGAATCATATAATAACATAATAAAAAACATGAAAGGTTTTTCTACAGACCTAGAAGTTATCAATGGAGAGGCGCCAGCTATATTGTATAATATAACCGATGACCCGGATATAGTATTCATAGGCGGGTCGTCATCAAAAATTGAAAGCATAATAGAATACTCACACAAAAGATTAAAAAGCAATGGCATTATAATTGTAAATACAGCAACAATAGAGAATATGGTAAAGGCATATAATAAAATGAAAAAACTAGATATGGGTGTAAATATAAAGCAGATAAATGTATCAAGGAGCAGAGATATAAATAATTTAACAAGATTTGCTCCATTAAATCAGGTATATGTGGTAAAAGGTGTTAAAAATGAGTGATTTTACAGTTGTTGGGCTTGGCCCCGGGGACCCTGAATTGATAACATTAAAGGGCTATAAAAAATTAATAGATTCAGATATAATATTTTATCCTGGAACTTCATTGAAAATTGCAGAAAAAATAATAGGTAATTATAATATAGATAAAGGCAGGCTTTACCCATTAAATTTCCCTATAGGATCAGAAAACATTGATCATATATTCAGGGATTATGCACTGTTAATTAAAAAATATTTAAATGATAACAGAAATGTTGTTTATGCTGTTGAGGGTGAGCCTTTATTATACAGCACATTCATAGATATAATGAAATATGTAGATTTTGATTTTAATGTTATTCCAGGAATAAGCTCAATAAACGGTTTATCAGCACAGTTAAAAATTATTTTATCAACAAAAAATGAAACCTTGTTAGTAATACCTGCAATCAATGATTATGATTATATGAAGGAGAAAATATTATCTGCAGATAATATAGCATTATTAAAGATAACAAGAGCCAAGGAGATAATAAAAAGAATAATAAATGAATTAAATATAAAAAATTATTATATAATGAGCTATGTATCTATGGATGAGCAAAAAATTTATTATAACATTGATGATATAAAGGATTACATGACGGTGATGGTGATAAAACGATACATATAATTGGTGCTGGTCCTGGAGACCCTGAATTATTGACCTTAAAGGCATATAAAATAATTGGAAAAACAGATGTAATATTATATGCGGATTCTTTAGTAAATGACGGGGTTCTAAAAAATTCAAATGCAAAAAAAATTATAAAAACATCAGAGTTAAATATAAATGAGATAACATCAATAATAAAGGAGTATTACGATAAAAACTATGATATATCGAGATTGCATAGTGGCGATCCATCAATATACGGTGCAATAAATGATGAAATTTCATTTTTTGAGGATAACAATATGGATTATGAAATAATACCCGGAATAAGCTCCGTTTTTGCTGCAGCGGCAAAATTGAAAATCGAACTAACATCACCGGGAACAACACAGACAGTTATATTAACAAGGGTACCCAGAAGGACTGAAAAATTCGAAAATGAAGATTTATCAGTAATAGCAAAGCATAAAACATCACTGGCTATATTTTTAAGTGCATCAAATATTTCGAAGGTAAAGGAGAAATTATTAAATGCAGGATATTCAAAAACTGATAAAATAATAATTGCCTATAAAATTTCATGGCCGGATGAAAAAATAATATTCACGGACCTTGAAAATCTGGAGAATTCAATATTTGTCAATAGAATAAATAGGCAGGCATTATTATTAATAGGTGGCAATATATCATTTTCATCGGATAAAAAATCGTTTTTATATAATCCTGAATTTACACATTTGTTCAGAAAATCAATCAAATAGTATATTATTTAATTTATCGCAGTTATTTCCTATTGTATTTATTCTATTTTTTATAAGTTCCTTTGTTATAACATTTGTTTCATTGCTTTTTTCTGGCAATTCCCTAACAATGTTTTTTATATAATCCGATTCTATTAATTTACATAACAATTTATCAAATAATGTATTTTCGATTAAGTCTACACCATCCATTTTTAGAGACAATAACTGTATTTTTGTATTTTCAAGGTCTATAAATACTTTATATAATTTTTTCATGGCATTTGCCATTAAATCCATATTAATGTTATTCATTAATTTTTTATCTGATATTAAATCTGTTGTATTATTATCAGTAGAATATAATATTGATTTTATAGAGTTATTGATCAAATATTCAAATTTAAATGATTTATTATTATCACGGAATTCGGCTACCATATTATTGTCTAATAATTCTGCATTATATAATGAATACATATCTAATTTTTCGTATAAAATCTCACCATTCTCGGATAATTTAACCGGGATTTTAATTCCGGGCGTCAATGTTAAAAAGTGCGGGTTCTGCGTAAAACCCAAATCCTTATTTTCCAGTAGAAATTCATATTCAATATTTAATACACATTTATATGAAGCTATTGATAAAAGTGAATTATTATCATTTTTTATTTTTATCGATTCTTCCAGTATTTTTAATGGATTATTGATTAAAAACAATTTTACGTTTTCAATAGCATATTTTATATCATTTTCTATTTTTTTTGTAATATCTGCTATTGATGATACCGTTTCATTTGACATTAATGAGAAAAACTGATCAATGGATGTTGCTATGTAATTATCTATTTTTTCTTTGTATGGCAGAAAATCTTTGTAATCATTGCTATAACTATTCATTAATTCAGATATTTTAGATTTTAATGATTCAATATTTGATTTTTCCTCTTTCAATTTTTCATTTATGCTAGTTATCTGATCTTTTTTGGATTCCATGTCATTTATATAAGAAACAGAATCAACAAGATATGTAAGAATGCTGTTTAATAAATTCGAATCATATTCATTCATAATTACTTATTATTTCATTCTATTTAATAATTATATAGACTATACATAAAAACAAACTCTATAAACTGGAAACTGAATGAAATAATTTACATGTTTTATATAACTGATATTTTAATAAAGTAAAATTTATAATTATTTATAAAATATAGCCCTGAGTTATAATGAAAGGAAAAATAGTAATTCTTGGCGGAGGTATTGCGGGAATATCTGCGAAATTGATTAATAAAAACGCATTACTTATAGATAAAAGTAAATATATGATAATGGCACCCCGGCTTATAGATATTCTTTCAGGCTATCCTGAAGAACATGCAATGATAAATAGAAATGCCGATATAATTGATAATGTAAAAAATATAGATTTTAAAAATAAGAGCGTAATTTTAGACAATAACACAGTAAACTATGAAAAATTGATTATAGCTTTAGGCGCATCCCAGAATTATTCATTTATAAATGGCAGTCAGTACATATATGGCTTATCATCTATTGAAGATGCTATAAAAATACGTGAAAAATTTAAAACTTCGGATAATATAGTTATAATTGGTGGTGGCTATTTAGGCATTGAAATAGCAGGTACCATTAAAAATAAAAATATTACAATAATAGAGCGGGATAAACGTCTTTTAACAGGCTTGCCTGATAATTTCCACATATGTGCCGAAAAGATTTTAAAGAAAAACAATGTAAAAATAATATATAATTCCTCGGTAAAATCTGTAGCAAAAGATAAAGTAATTACCTCAGATAAGGAATATGAATCTGATTTAACACTATTTGCAGGTGGATTAACTGGCAATAGAATTATAGGCAATTTAAATATAACAAATAAAAATTCTAAAATAGTTGTTGATAAATATTTAAGGTCCTTGGATTACCCAGACGTTTATGCCTGCGGTGATTCAATGTCTGTGGAAAATTACCATAATATCCCTATGTCTGCAATAATAGCAAGGTCATCAGGAATAACTGCAATGTACAATGCCATGGGCAATATGAAAGAATTCAGGGCTAACAATTATGTAAATATTGTAGAAATAGGCAATAATTATTTTGGCAGTGTAAATAATTCATTTATAAAGGGCAACGTTGCAAAATTTATAAAAAAAGTGGCAATAGCTTTAAGTGCAAATTATGCAAGGTCCATATAATAATATGAATTACTGGAAACAAAAGTTTCAACATTATTAAAAACAAATATATATAATTTTTTAATAAAATTAAATGCTCTGGCCCTGTAAAATTATATTATGCAATTTATTTCCATTTAAAAAAATATATATTGTATTATAAAGAAAGTTAACAAAACGTTTAATAAGGATAAAAGTAATATATTATATATGAAAGTAACAATTTCACATATAAAAGCGGATATTGGTAGTTTGCCAGGGCATACAACCGTATATCAACCGGTAGTAGATGCAGTTGATGGTTATATAAAAAACAATTCAAGCGGTTTAATTTCAGATTACAGGATATCACATATTGGTGATGATATACAGATAACAATGGTGCATAAAAAGGGCACAGACAATCCAGAGATACATGAACTGGCATGGAATGCTTTTAAAGCTGGAACAGAAATAGCAAAGAAGGTCGGATTGTATGGAGCAGGCCAGGATTTATTAAAGGATGCATTTTCAGGAAATATAAAAGGCATGGGCCCGGGAGTTGCAGAATTAGAAATAACTCCAAGGAAAGCCGAGCCATTTATAGTATACATGATGGATAAAACAGAACCAGGGGCATTTAATTACCCCATATATAAAATGTTCGGGGACCCGTTTAATACACCAGGGCTTGTAATAGACCCAAACATGCATATGGGATTCAGGTTTGAGGTCTGGGATATATACAACGGTAAAAAGGTTTACCTATCATTGCCGGAGGATACATATGATTTGCTGGCATTGATAGGATCCAAGGGAAAATATGTTATAAAAAGGGTATTTACCAAGAAAGAACATGAAAAACTACCTGATGAAAACGTTGCGGTAATAACCACAGATAAATTATCATTTATAGCCGGGGAATACGTTGGCAAGGATGACCCAGCAGGCATAGTAAGACTGCAGTCAGGATTGCCTGCAGAAGGAGAGGCAGTAGAGCCATTTGCAAACTCATATTTAGTATCTGGCTGGATGAGAGGGTCATTCAACGGTCCGATGATGCCTGTTGGTGAGAGGGATTCAAAAATGGTAAGATTTGATGGGCCACCTAAAGTCAGGGCATTGGGCTTTACCTTGAAGGATGGAAAATTAAATGGACCTGTAGACCTGTTTGATGATGTGGGATTCGACTTTGCGAGAAATGAGGCATTGCAGATGGCAAATTACATAAGAAGAATGGGAGTATTTGAACCACATAGATTACCTGATGAAGATATGGAATATACAGCATTGCCAAGAATACTGGAAAAACTGGCACCAAAATTTGAGAGAATAGAGGATAAGGGTGCACAGTCAGAAATGAAAGTAGAGAGATAAAAATTATTTTTTATTTTAATAAAGATTTATTATTTTTTAGTATTGTCAATTTTAATTATTAAGATCATTTTGAATAACAAAGTTAAAATATGCTTTAAAGATAAGGAAAGAGTGATTTTATGCCTTTCGCAGAAGCTATAGAAAGAAGATTAAATAGAAAAATATGCATGAGATGCTATGCAAGAAATTCGATATATGCAACAAGATGCAGAAAATGTGGTTACACAGGTTTAAGAGTTAAATCAAAGGAGAGAAAGAGTGCAAAATGATAGTTTAAAAGCAGGGGTCCTCCGTATGGAGGGAACCAACAACGAAGAAGAAGCTTTTTTATCATTAAAAAGGGCAGGTTTCGATCCAGATTATATTCATATAAGTGAATTAAACAATAAAAAAAATATAAATGATTATGAGTTAATTTTCATTCCGGGTGGTTTTTCTGCAGGAGACTACATAAGGGCCGGTGCATTATTTGCCGCAAGGTTGAGGCCTTTTATGAAAGATATAAATAAATTTATAGATTCAGATAAGCTTTTAATTGGAGTATGCAATGGTTTCCAGGTTTTAAGTGAATTGGGCTTACTGCCGGATACCGGCAATAATAAGAACAGGACAATGGCACTTGCAATAAATGATTCAAATAAATTTGAATGCAGATATACGTATATAAAATATACCTCAAAGAATAAAATTTTTAAAAAATATTTCAGCAATAAAATTTTTCAGGTACCGGTAGCACATTTAGAGGGTAAAGTTAAATTTATGGATGATAATATACTTGATGAAGTATTAAATAACGATCAGGTAATTTTTAAATATACGGATATAACCGGCAATAATTCAGGATACCCCTGGAATCCTAATGGGTCAGTAATGGATATTGCATCATTGTCGAATAAATATGGCAATGTAATAGGGTTAATGCCACATCCAGAGCGTGTTTATTATAATTACCAGCTTATGAATGATAATATTTACTATGAAAAAGGAACAGGTGAATACTTCTTTAAATCATTATATGATTATACAAAAAATTTAGTTTTATGATATAATACATTGCAAATTTTTATAGAGGAATCCAATGCCATACATGGAATTATTTTCCTTATTTTTTACTTTTTTATAAACTTCATCGGCTTTTTTCTCAGGCATTTTGATATTATTTTTCCTATACCCTTTACGCCTTCTGCGACAAGTAATGTTTTGTTGATTAAATCGCCTTACGTGCACAAATAATAATTATAGAAATATAATAAATTGCATTAATAATTATAACATTAATAATCTTTAACCTATTTTTTATTATATAGAGCAGCAGAAAACTGGAAAGCCCAGATCAAATTTGGTATGAGTATTAGTCTCTCCATACCGCCATCTCCAAGTCCGAAATAATTGCCGGAAGCAAATAATACCAGTGCAATTATAGCGAGTGACCCCATAAAGCCCCATTCATATCCAAGCATGTTTCTGAACCGGGACATGGCAAAATATGATAAAATAGAGGGTGAAAGAAAAGCCAGAATGGCAAATGCCAGGTGTAGCATTCCAAAATGCTCATTAAATATACCAACGCCTGCTGCTCCAATGCCGCCTATTAGTAATAACAGAGTAAATATCTTAGAATATTTATATAAAAGAAGCCCAGAGATAATTTCGAATATTCCTAGAATTATTATTGAAATATTAAAAATATACGGTGTACCATCTATTCCAAGATGACTTATTGTATTGTTTGAAATACTGTATCCCTTATCAACGAATGCTGCTATGTTCAAAAAAATAAAAAACTCGATCAAACCGGCAAGCAGAAATAATGATCCTGCCTTATTTGTATTGTATTTTTCCATACAGTATTAAAAGAATATATAATATAAATATTATGAACTGGATATTATAATGTGGCATCCTGAAATTAGTTACCATACCTATTTTATTGTTTTTTTAACATTTAAGCTCTATTTTCCTCACATCTCATAGATTGTATTACTATATATTTCATCTATGGGCAGTGCCATATTCCCATTGAATTTATAATAATATATTGATTTCTTACACGTATTATAGCATATATTAATTCTTTAACTGCCCAGTTTTGCATTTGACCGTGAATTATGTATCCTATATATATTTTATATCATTATCACTTAACTTTATTCTTTGTTTGCATTCCTTGATTATATTCCTAAAAAATATATAATAGTTGATAGGCTTATTGCTTTAATTTTATATTATGCCTTTTTATAATATCATTAAGAAGTAATTGAACGTTTTTATGGTATTCCTCTAAAGTTGAATCGTTTACAATCATATAATCTGCCAGTGAAATTACCTTGCCGATTCCCCATGATAATTCACGGGAATCACGATTTTCAAAGCCGTTATAATCATGGAAATCATCTTCCCTGTTTCTTTTTATGATTCTACTAAGCCTATCATCTGCATTTGCAAAAACGGCAATAACAAATACATTTTTGTAATTATTTTTAAAATATAATAACTCTTCATAATTTCTTAAGCCATCAACTACTGTTATATCCGGGTCTTTTATATATATTGATGTACGTTTTGCCCATATATCCATACCATAATTATTTCTTTCACCTGTTGCAAATGCACCTATTGTTTTATCTGTCAATTCAATATTATTCTCATTTGCGTATTTCTTTACTGTGTTTCCCATATGAACATCCAGAAAGCCAAATTTTTTGGCGACCTTTACAAATTCATCCTTTCCGGACCCTGGCATGCCGGTTATAATTAACATATCTATCCAAAAAGAAATCCCATACCATCCTGGGAATTATTTTCTTCATTTTTTACTTTTTTATAAACTTCATCGGCTTTTTTCTCAGGCAATTCTTTTAATTCCGTTTCCTTTAAATCGTTTACTCTTGTGAATATATCCGGTGAACCTTCAATTATCAATAAAAATTTAGAATCATAGCCATAGTTTGTTCCATCCTTATACGTTATGCTCTGCCTGCCAATAACATCATCTGCCATTAGTTTATCGATAATATTTCTATTCTCCTTGCTCAATTCATATACCTTAAACATTATCCATATATTGCTATTTATTTATTAAATATTTTTAAAATTTATCTTCAGAATCCTTATAATTGTCTATATAACCATCAAAATTTGTTCTTAGCTTTGACTGCTTAACAATTTTTGACCCCTGGAAATTTGAAAACATCTGATCGCTCATTATATAAGTTTTGATATTTGCAATTGATCCCATAACACGTATAAATTTTGTCCTTCCATATCTGCCCAAAGACCTTGTATTTGTTGTCAATAAACCAATATCTTCTAAATCTGATAATAAATCCGAAATCCTCCTCATTGTCAGTGGCTGAAAACCAAGTTCATTGCATATATTCCTGTAATTCTCATATATTTCTCCGGTAACAGATAAATCCATATCCGTTTCCTGTGTAAGTGTTGCACTTAATAAAACCATCTTTGAATGGATTGGCAATGTTTTAATTGATTCCTTTAAAACGTTCATATCGAATCTATCTCTTGCCCTGTAAATATCCTCTGCTAGTACAATATCTTTTTCATCGCGCAATGCTGAATCTACTGCAATCCTTAATAAGTCTATAGATTTACGTGCATCGCCGTGCTCCTGTGCACCAAGTGCAGCGCATAAATTTATTGCGGAATCATCAATAAATTCACGTTTAATTATTCCATTTATTCTAAAATTTAATATGTCCCTTAGTTCAACAGCATTATATGGTGGAAATATAACACTCTCCTGATTTAGCCTGCTCTGAACCCTTGCATCCAACTTTGTTACAAAAGACGCATCATTTGTTATGCCTATAATTGAACTATTCGAATCGGATATCAATTTTAATATTACATATAATGCATCACTGCTACTTTTTTGAACAAGCTTATCAATTTCATCCATAATAATAAGTGTGTATCTGTTTGATTTTTTTAACCTTTTAACAAGTTCAAAATAGATTTTATCCAATGGCAGCCCAAGGGATGGGATCTGATCCTCTGCGGGACTTATTGAATTAACCATATAAACAAGTATTGAATACTGCGAATCATGTATTTCACAGTTTATGTAAATAACGTTTAAATTGCCGGAAACGGCCTCGGATAATAAATTTGTAACATATATTGCAGATGATGTTTTGCCTGATCCAGATTTGCCATACAATAAAATATTTGAGGGTATGCCACCATTTATTATTGAGCTTAAAATCTTTACAATAGCATCTATCTGTACTTCCCTATGTGGAAAATTATCCGGTATGTATGAACTACTCAATTTCTTTAAATCTCCTATAACGTAATCCTTGGTTTTATTGTATTTTATAAAGGGGTTGTCCATAAATATCAGTAAGTATTGTATATATTTTAACTATACAAAAATATTTTTTAACTGACTTTATTACTTACTATTTAACCGATAGATTAATTAATATCAAAGGGCATTACCGGAGATTTTATGTACTTTTTTAGCAGCCCGACAAGGTACATGGAGCCAGTTACAAGGATGCAGGAGCTATTTTTTACTGCATAGTCATATGCTTTTATAGGATCATCTATAACTGTTATGTTTTTGAATAATCCATTTGCATATTTCTTTATTTCATAGGGATCCATTGATCTTTCAGGTTCATCCGGCCTTGTTAATATAATGCTATCAGATAAATTACTCATTATAGATAAATATGAAAAGAAATCCTTATCAGATAACATCCCTATTAATAGTAATGGTTTTTTGTTTACTATTTCTTTGAATGACCTTACCAAAGCATTTGCAGCAGGAGGATTATGTGATGAGTCCATTATTATCAATGGGTCCGTGGATACAACCTCAAAACGTGCAGGCCATCTTGATTCATTTATGCCCTTTTCAATATCTTTTTTATTTATTTTATTTTCATTTAGCGTTTCTATGGCACTTATTGCTGCCTCTATATTTTTTATCTGGAATAGCCCGGAATTGGCGGTATTTATATCATATTCATTATATTCTGTTTTTAATGTGAATGACAGATTTGATATATTATAATCCAAATTAGAAACCCTGCAGTAATTATCTATTAAAATTAATTTTGAGTTCCTTATTTCTGATAATTTTTTTATTTCTTTTACAACCTCGGGCTTATTGTCAAGCAATACAGCAGGTTTGTTTTCCTTTATTATGCCACCCTTTTCATATGCTATTGACGTTAATGAACACCCCAGCCTCTGATAATGTTCATAGCCGATTTGCCCTATAATGCTAACTTCAGGATTTATTATATTTGTTGAGTCTAACCTCCCACCCAAACCTACTTCTATTGATGCATAATCAGCTTTTTTATCCGAGAAATATTTAAACGCCATTACCGTTGTTGTTTCGAAAAATGTGGGATTTCTCTTTTCAATGCCTAATTCCTCTATATATTTTTTATTTTCATTTATAAAATTAGCTATATATTCATTGCTTATCATTTCCCTATTAAATATAAATCTCTCATTAAAATCTATTAAATGCGGCGATGTGTATAATCCAGTATTGTATTTTTGCCTTAATATATTGTATGTATATGATGAAATTGATCCTTTCCCGTTTGTACCTGCTATATGTATACTTTTAAAATTGTTCTGTGGATTATTTAAACGGTCTGCAAAATCTCTTGTAGCATCAAGATTTAGCTTTATGCCTTCCCTTTTTAAATTGTATAGATAATTTAAGGTTTCTTCAATCATTGGTACTTAATGCTAATCAGATATTTATACTGCTATATTGTATTGTATGAATCTATCCAGTAATTTAACTCATATAATAATCCATATTTAAATATAATTTTCTGCAAATTATTTATATCCAATTTATTTAATATTTTAAAATATAGTTCAGTTATACCGGTATATTTATCACTTTTATAAAAATCAAACCAGAATTTATATTTATCATTTATTTTATTTATATTTTCTGCTATGAATTCATATGACCACTGGCATGCAAACATTGAGTACATGCCATTAATATCATTATCTATGGACCACCTTAATAAATGGTTTACATATGAATAAGTTGTACGATTAATCATATTTTCACTTATATCTTTTTTATTTACATTAAACTTTTTTAGCATATATTCATGTAATTCAGGTTCCCCATCGCCAATAATATTATACAAATTTTTGATTTCATCATTTTCTGTCAGTTTTTTAATATTTGATCCAGCTATTTTATAATATTTTAAATAAATGTCATCCTGAATTAAATAATACCTGAATTTATCATCAGTTAAATAGCCTGATGCCATTTCCCTTACAAAATTGGTATTTAATATTTCATCTGATATTTTTTTTATCTCACCGGAATTTATGTAATTCTCGATATCCATATTCAATAACATGTATTTATGTTATTTATTTTTTAGTAATATTCCATATATGATTCGTCTTCTACACCATTTTTTGAACATATATCCTTATATAAATCAACTGCCCTTGTTTTTATTATATTATTATTTTCAATTTTATACAGTCCAAATTTATATTTGAATCCATATACCCATTCATAATTGTCCATTAATGACCAGTGATAATATCCTTTTATATGCACATTATCAATTTTTATCGCCTTATGAATTTCAATTAAATGATCTTTAATAAAATCATACCTGAATTTATCATCGGCATCGGCAACCCCATTTTCCATTATTATTATGGGCTTATGGTATTTATTGAATATTATATTTGAAACCTTTCTTATGCCTTCAGGATATATATCCCAGTAATTGTCAGAACATTTACTGCATGGCAAAAACGCGTACCTTAGCCTTATATCAACATAATCATTATTTACATATCTTACCTTAATTCTATTATAATAATCTATTCCAATAAAATCCGTTCCTGAAAACTCATATGGCCTTGATTCATCAAATATGCCAGATAATGAATTATCGAAATTCCCATAAAGCGCCGAATCCAAGTATAATTCATTAGACAGATAATTAACATAATTATTTATAAAAATATTATTTTCATCGTTTTTTTCCGGTTCAAAGTATGGCATTGCAATATTAATTCCAACATATGCATTTTTATTTATGTTTTTTATTGTTTTATATGCTATATTATGGGCATATGCTAAATTCCTTAGAACCTTTATTGTATAATCATAATCAGACAATCCCGGGGGAAAATTTTCCAAATTGCCATATAAATAACCATTTATAGCTATAATGTTGGGTTCGTTAATTGTATGCCATATATCTATGTATTCATTAAATTCTTTATAAATAAAATACGTATACTTAGCAAATTCTAAAACTGTTTTTTTATTTAGCCAGCCGGTTTTATCAGTTTTTGCAATATCCTTATTGCACTGAATTGGATCATGGATCCATAATGGCAGTGGCCAGTGGTATAATGTCAGTAAAATTTTAATATTTTTTGATTTTATATAACTAAAAATTTCTTTATAATGGTTAACGGCATTATTATCTGCTATTTTATTCAATTCATTAAAAACATCATCATTAAATTCAACGGCATAAATATCATTTTTATCATTTTCTTTATAATTTACACTAATGTTTTCCGTTGAGTTTTTAAATATTCTTGCCCAGTCAATGCCCAATCTTATTGAATTATTATTCATATATAATGCATTATCTATATATTCCTTATATCTATCCCAGAAATCAGGGCCATCCTCAGGCAAATCACCGCTTACGTAATTTAATTTTTTGGTATATTCGTCATGCGTCCATAAATACCAGTCGCTATTCTCTGATATTGATTCTTTGTTATGTCCCATCTCCGTTTGAAAAGCACTTATTGCTGTTCCGAACAAAAAATTATCTTTAAATTTTCTTAACATAAATATTAATTACACCAAAGGTTTAAATTTTAACTTTTTTCTCCAAGAATAGATATATATGCAGATTCTAAGTCAGAACCGTATGTACTGTATGAAACCACTGGCGAGATCTTTATTAATCCTTTTAACAGGTCCGCACGGTCATCATTATCACCGGAATATTTTAGAACAGCTATCTTATTATTAATGCTTATTATTTCATGGTTTAAGGATTCAATAGATCTTTTTATTGCATCATCAATGGGCTTTATAAATTCTACCGATACTGCATTGGTATTGAATTCCCTTGATATTATATCTATATTTCCCTGTTTCAATATTTTGCCTTTATTTAAAAATATTACATCATCGCAGGTTTCAGATACTTCTGATAATATATGTGATGAGAAAAACACAAGCTTATCCTTTTTTAATTTTAATATAAAATCACGGAATATTTTTCTTTCAAATGGATCCAATCCGCTTGTAGGCTCATCCAAAATTACTATGGAAGGATCTGGAATTAAAACAGATGCAAAAACGGCTCTTTGCCTCTGCCCTTTTGATAATTGCCCCATTTTTGATGTCAGTGGTGGTAATTTCAGTGCTTCTGCAAATTCATCTATTTCTGAATGGATTGTTTTTTTATCTATGCCACGCAATTCGCCTATGAATTCTAAAGATTCTTTTACCGTTAAATATGGATATGGTGTTGGCGTTTCAATCATTGAACCAACATTGAATAATGCTTTTTTTGGATTTTTTGTTACGTTTATGCCATTTAATTCAACTGTGCCTTTTGATGGCCTTATTAGATTTGTCATTATTTTTAATGTTGTTGTTTTTCCGGCTCCATTAGGCCCCAGATATCCTATGGCTCCATGTTCATTAAAATTAAATGATATATTGTCTAAAGCCTTAAATTTACTATAACTTTTTGATATGCCTTTAAATGATATTTCCATGTTTATCCCTCTATTTGCCTCCTTGTATAAATTAATATGGATAATATGCCGAATAATATTATATATGCCAGCAATACATATATCCCCTGCGGAATTGATGGCAAAAATGTGTATGTTGTTACGCCATGTGGACCAAACCTACTGCTCGAAATAACTTTTGTAGGATAATTATTATCAAAAACAAGATAAACAATTTCCCCAACAAAATAAATGCTGAATAAGGGTTCTATGCCTTCTAATGCACCTAATATTTCATCAATAATGCTGAAACCTAAAACAAATATTAGTATTGATACAACTATTCCGTTTGATGGGCTTTTAAATATACCTGAAAACAATGAAGAAAATGCTATTCCTGCAGCTATAAATAGAACTAAAAGACCTAAACTGTTTAATATTAATACAGAAACTGTACCGTAAAGGTATAATGATGATAATATTCCTACAAGAAAATATAAGAATATTACAATAAATGCGGCTATTATTGCTGCAATAAATCTGCCTAAAAATAAAACAGATCTTCTTACCGGCTGAACCAGCGTGTAATATGCAGCATTTGTTCCGGTATCTGTTGATATTAAATCACCGCCAAAAAATGCTGAGATTAATAATGTAAATAATACAGTAAATTCCGATAAATACTGATAAAAAAATGAAACAGAGTCTGCCGCTTTTAATGTGCTGTACTCTGTATGCAGCATTAAGGCCATTACTAGTATTGACATTGCAAGTGAAAATATTGCAAGGCCGATAAATCTTCTTGTTCTTATGTATGAAAGAAATTGATATTTCAGTGATACTTTAAATTGATTAAAATCACTATCATTTTCTTGATTTTTTTTCAATGCATTTTCCATGACTTTTAATTGCATTGTAATATTTAAATGTTTACCAAAAAATAATTTATTGGCAAAATGTTACTATTAAGAAATATTATAAATAAATTTTTATCTCTTCTTCATATTATACACAATGAAATCCTTTATATATAATTTATCCAAAATTGATTATAATACATGCACAGAATTCCAGAAAAAATTAAATGATTTAAGGAATAATAATAAAATCGAAGATTCATTTATATTTCCGGAACATGATGATGTTTACACTGCAGGCATACATTATAAGGGTGATTTAAACAATATAATAAAAACAGACCGTGGTGGCTATGTAACATATCATGGCAAAGGTCAGTTAATAGCATATTATATAATAAACTTGAAGGATAGAAAAATGAATGCACTTGATTTAATAAAAATTATACAGGAATCAGTTATTGAATTATTAAAAGATTATAATATTGATTCATATCCTTTATATAATGAGAAAACAGGTATATGGCATGAAAATAAAAAGATAGCTTCTATAGGCATTGCAATAAATAAGTTTTCAACGTATCATGGCATGGCACTTAACGTTTCCACGGATTTAAAAAAATTCAGCATAATAAATCCATGCAATTTTAATCCTGATATAATGACATCCATGGAAAAAATTACAGGCAAAAAATATGATTTAAATGCAATAAAGGAAAAATTTATTGAAATTACATTAAAAAAATTCAATATAATTGATTATACAATAAAAAATAGTATCACTTAAAATCTTCAATATATTCCTGTGCAGCAGTTATTCCTGTTCCATATTTTATTTTTTTACCAAATTTATTAAGTGCCCTTTCAATAACAGCTATTGTTGATATTGCATCATTTTCATTAATCCAGCCCATATGGCCTATCCTTATGTATTTTCCTGCATATTCTGGTATTATTCCTGTTGCCATTTCTATTCCATTGTTTAGGCAATAATTTAAAAATTCATTCATATTTATATTGTTTAACATCATTGCTGTTACTGTATTGCTGTAATATTTTTCATATGCCATTATATCCATATCCATTGCATTTAATCCTGATCTTATTGCACCTGAAACTATCTTATGTCTTTTTATTCTATTTTCCATGGTTTCCTCTTTTATTAAATCAAATGATTTTTCTAATGAAAATATTAAATGCACAGGCAATGTTGTATAATAACCTGATTTATTGCTTTCAAAGTTATTCATTATATTCTTCCACTGATTTAAATCTGTATAAAAACCTGATAATGAATCATCTGATAAATATGATAATGCATTTTCAGACAATACAAGCAGTGAAGCACCGGGAGGTGTTGCTAAAGCCTTCTGGCTTGCAGTTAAGCATACATCTATATCCCAGTCATGTACGTTCAATTCTTCGGCTCCAGCACTTGCAACTGCATCGACAACAATTAAATCTGTTTTATCCCTTATTTTTTTGGCTATTTCCTTTACGGGAAATCTAACACCGGTACTTGTTTCTACCTGTGTCATTGTTACCATTTTATAATGCTTTTTATCTAATTCCTCCATAATCCTATCTTCACTTACAATTTTTCCTGGCTCTGATCTCAATAATGTACAGTTAACTTCATATTTATTGAATATCGCTTTCCAGCGATCCCCGAAAACACCGGAACTTATTACTAAAACATTATCATTTTTCTTTAGTAATGATGTCATGCTTTCCATTCCTAATGTACCACTTCCGGGCAATATAAATGGCTGGTAGTTCTTTGCATTCATAACATATTTTAATCCGTCTAAAGAATTTTTCATTGCAGGTATAAATTCCGGTGAGGCAAATCCCGTGTTGTTTCTTACTCCTGCCAGTAAAACATCCATATCTATTATTGTTGGGCCAACATGCATCAATAATTTTCTGTTCATATATATAATAATATATTATAGAATATAAATTTATTTTAACGTTTGTTTAATGCTATTGCAATGAAAGAGAAAATTGATATACTCGGAGCCGCGTTTCTCTGGGGAACAATGGGTATAGTTGTAGATCTTTTATACCCTCTGGGCGGGAATCCCTTTTCCATGGTATTATTCAGGTCAATATTCGGATTAATTTTTTTATTGTTTTATAGAGATTTTAAAGGGCTTATAAATTTTAAATTGCTCATAATAGGAGTATTAAATGGCATTTTTATTGAAATATTTGTTGTTTCAATAACTATTGCCGGAGCACCTTTTATGGCTGTAATGCTGTATACATCAATATTATTTGTTATTATATTTTCATTTTTATTTATAAAAGAGAAGATTACAAAAATGAAAATAATATCCGCATTTTTAATAATTTTTGGCCTATATTTAACGTATTTAGGAACAGTTAACTTTTATTTTGTAATTTTAGGATTATTGTCAGGATTAACATATGGATTATTAATATCATTTTCAAAAAAATTACAGTTTTCTGGAATAGATAACAACATGATTATCGCGGCGGAAGTTGTCTGGTCAATACCCTTAATATTCTTAGTATCATTTTTTGTAGATGTTAATTATAATGTATATTCAATTTCCGGAGGTTTATACCTTGCGATATTCGCCGAAATAGTTCCATATTATTTATTTTATCGCGGAATGAAAAAACTTGATTCTTCTTTATCAATGATGATTTCTTCCATGGAGCCTGTTTTTACAATTATACTGGCATTTTTTATTATTCATGAAACTTTAACCGAATTTCAATTTATAGGTGCTATTATTATAATAATAAGCATAACAATTTCAAATATAAAAATTAAAAAATAAAGTATTTATCTAATAAATTAATGCATAATTATGGAAGAATTTAAAAAGTTTCACTGCATGGTAAATGATAAAGATGAAGACTATGATAATGATATACAGTTATATTTTGTAAAAGAATACGAACTTGCAAGCATAACATCAAATTTAATGAAACTTGATACGGAATTTTCTGGCAACTATAAAAATATTGTTGATTATATAAGGTCTTTAGAAAATTTTATAATAATGGGAGAGAAAGCCAGCAACTTTGATTTTATGAAATCATTGCCGCAGGAAAAAGGGTGGAAGGATGACTATAACATTATATTAAGTGATAACAGGGCTGCCAAGGTTGCATTTAGGGCGTGCACAAAGACAGTAGAATTATTATATTATTACAGAAGATTATCAAAAAAGGATGATTACAAAAAAAGATTTACAGTAGAAAATTTTGATGCTTTGCTAATGTTAAGGGATATATTTTATAAAAAAGCTTCTGATTTAATAAAGGAATGATTTTTAAGTTTTTAAGCTTTATATTTCTGGTTTTTTTATTGCCATTGCTCACTCTTTATATATAAATACTAATATGGTAAATATCCGTGCCTGTTATAGGATACATTGGTAATAGCATTAAAAACAGTCCAGAGATAACTAATGTTTTTAAATAATTGATAATTATTAATTGCAATATCCGGCTATTAATTCCTATATATATTTATTTATTATGGATAAATAATTAATATTGCTGTTAAATAACTCCCTATGAGGAAATTATCCAGTAATAAGCATTTATTCCTGTTATACTCTATAATTCTGATTTTAATGGCAGTATCTATGAGGGCGACCAATGATATGGTGGTTACAACAGTTTCTCCATTTGGTAAATATTTACTGCATTTTTCATATATATTATCTGCACTGGTAACTGCAATAGTTTATTTAGGAACGGTACTTGCAACAACATTCTTGAATCCCTTAATGAATTCCAAATTAAGAAGAAATGTATTTATATTTGCAAATTTTATGATAATTATATTACTGGTATTATATTACTTATCCAGCAGTATTAGCATATTTATAGTATCATTTTTCATAGGGATAGCCTATGGGATAATACTGCCAAATATTGTAACATCTGCAAGTTTATATCCGGATAAAACTGGCAGGGAAAGATTATTGGCCATATATTCGGTTGGGTTAAGCTTTAGCTTAGTATTTGGCCCATCATTAGAAACATATTTATTGACGTTTATTAATTATAGAACAGTATTCCTATTTTTTGCACCTATAGGCATTATTGGATTTATTACATCATTTTTTATGGAATTCCCGAAAAATAATAAAAAAGAAACACACGGTTCATCAATAAAGCATAATTCAGGGCTGTGGTCAGCAATTTTAACAATAACAACGTATAATGTACCATTTGCTGCACTTACTGTTTTTCTTGTAATATTTGCTGAAACAAGATTCCATGTAAGCAGTTACATGGCATATTTACCATTTGTATTCTTTTTTACTGTCTCATTATTTACAAGGATATACTTAAGCATAAGGCCCATTAAAAATATAAGATATCCATTAATAATAGCACCTACAATTACAGTTATAGCATTGATAATATTCCCATTTTTGCCCAATTATTTTGCATTTGTTGGTGTAATGATGTTTTTAGGCATACCGCATGGGTCAATATTCCCGTTATCAACAATAGAAATATCCAGGGGCACATCAGTAGAGGAAAGAAACGCAGTCAATTCATATTTTTATTCATACAATATGGCCTTATTTATGGTTATACCACTAATATTTGCAGCAATTATTCCATATATAGGATTCGAAAAAACATTTGCAATTCTTATAATACCCGTGATTATTTCTGTTTTGATAATAATAAAAAAATACTGGAATGACAATAAAATATTTGGAATAAATTCATAGAAGACATCTTGATAATATTATAAAAGATATGGATAGTAAAATACTGTACTCATCAATACTGGTATTTGATTTAGGGTACTATAACTTAAAGAGATTTAAGGAGCTTGCTGATAGGAATATATTATTTGTATCCAGGATAAAAAAGAATGCTGTTTACTCTGGATCCGGAACAGTCAATGGCCATGAAATGGCAAGAATGAATAATGGATTGAATTTACGCATTGCAAGGGTGAATGTTGAGGGGATTGAATACAGATATATCACTGATATAATGAATTTGCCTGATAAGTATATTTACTATGCATATAATTTGAGATGGAACATAGAGGAGTTATTTAAAAGAATGAAGTCACAGCTTAAAATAGACCATTTATTATCAAAATCATTAAATGGAATGATAATACAGGTATTCTCATACATGATTGCGTATATTATTGTGAACATGATAATGGAATCAATAGGAATTATAGTTTCATTCCCTGAAATCATAAGAGGTATAAGGCATGGAAATATAAGATACTTCAATAATATTTACAGTATTGATTTATCTAAAATATAGTTAAAATAAATAGGTACGGCATCCCCATATGGGAATGCCTTACACATCGTCCAGTAAATATTATAAACTTTTATTTAAGAATTTTCTATATTTTCAATATTCTTTCTTTATTTTGTATAAAATTATTTATCATTGGGTTCTCTATGATAATAATTATCATGAATTAGAAGTTAAACAGGAATAGATTAATGGAGTAACGGTAAAGAAAGGTTTTAATATTGGAAACTGGTAAGATAATTATTTATTCCTTTTGCATATTTATATATATTATATACACAATAAATAGAAATATTTATATATTATATTATATTATATTATATTATATTATTTATGCATAATAAAATTATAATAATTATAACTATGGTGATTGTTCTAATGTTTGTTATGATATCATTTTCAGAAAATATTGATAATAATAGCAATATTATCAATAATGATGCATTAAATAACAATTTTTATGTATATGATAATACTTATAATATGGACAATTCATCATTAAATTTTTCATGGTGTGTTTACATAAATAATAATCTTCAAAGTGTTAATTTAGTTTATTATAATAATGTAAATAATTATAATACATTTATATACAAAAATAATAATTTTACAATGTTTGAAAATAATATATTTTTAAAATATGGTGGGATAAAATCATATGTTTATATTATATCCAATATAAATGCAAATTATTATGTAATATTTAATGTTGAATCATATAATTATAATCATGAAAACTATTCATACTGTGAAATTATAAATAATAAAATAAAAAATGTAAATATTGGGCCATATGTATTTTATAATACAAATTTAAATCCTGTTATTACATCAATTGATGGATTTAATGATCTTAAAATACCATATGAATTTCATCTCAATAAGGGTTATATGTATGTAATAGACCCAATAATATGCCCTGGAAATCCATGCAATCCAGGAGGGGGATCAAGTGGTTCCGGTTCATGCCATGTAACAACAAAGGAATGCACATGGTCATTATCAGGATACACAGATTTGTATTCAAAATATAATTTAAATGGGACAATGTCATTAAACGGATCAGATGTTGAAATGGAATTCCATGTAACATCATTTTCATCATCATCTGGTTCTGCTGCAAATGCACGTATATGTCTTTATGGGCATACACCATATAATTTCCAGGTATCCGGAACTGGAGTTTTTAAATTTTCATTATCATGCGATGCAAATGGAAAGATACCTGTTGATGTTTCATATACATCATATAGAAAGGTTACAACATATATACACTGCAATCCAGATTATGCAAGAACAGACGTTTCAACATCGACATCATACACCGGAGGTTCATATTATTATAATCATCATTTATATAATTACATTGGCTATGATGGTAATAACACAATATATTTATCAAATATATGTCACCAGCCAACATATGGAATTTATGGTCAGACTACAATATTATGTTCTAAATCAGAATATATGGGCAATGGCATTGCAAATAATAGTATAGATATAGGAGAATCATCATTTACTGAATATGATTCCGGATCAAACCTTTATGTAATATTTAATCTTACAAATACTGGAGCAGGTCATCAGGAATTATTTTGTTCTAGGGAAGGTTCTTATTATTATGAGCCATACAAACTAATAATAAAAATGCAAACAGATAATGCAGATTATGCATGCATTAATATGTATAATTCAAAATATGGTGGTTATAATATAACAAATATAAATTCAAAAAATATAGCAGAGATTGATGATATAGCCTCTCTTATAAATGATGCATTTTCACTTATACCATATTATGGTTATGCTGTAACTGCAGAGCAGGCAGCAGGAACTGCTGAAAATTTAATACATAATGTTAATAATCCATATAAAATATCGGGAACATCAACCGACGACGAACCATCTGAAATATCATTTATTATAACAGGCGGGAATTTGCCACATGGTTCTGAGGGGCAGAATCTATATTCCGCAGGAGATTATGCCACATTAAAAATACCAAATTCAGATTTAAATAATAATTTTACTGTTGATATAACGTACGGTACAGAATATAAATGCCCAATAAATTCCGGGATAAAAGCATCCACAACACAGGTAATAAATGCTGTTACATCATCTGCAATATACGGAACAGTTGGGTTAAAACCAGGATGTTCTGATAATAATAATGATTATAATACATCACTTAATTCAACAATTTACATAGAGGATGTTAATAACGGTAATTTCTATAAAGTTCCTATTAAGAATGGACATTATTTATTCTTTGCAGAACCAAACACTAAATATGAATTATTTTATTATGATAAATCTACTGGAGAATTTAAAAATTTTAAAAATAATTCCGGTACAATAATATCATATATAGAATCTGGTAATCCTGGAGAATCCATATTAACTGGTTTATATGAGTGATTTATTATGAATATTAAATCCCATTATAAAATAATAATTTCGATCGTAATCATAATAATATTAGTATCATCTGTAATTATTTATTATAATATAAATAATAAAAACAATACATCATATTATAACAATGGTAAGAGCATTGATGTAAAATATTTTAATGTAGGATATACATTTCCATACAATAAAAATAATTACTCATTATCATCATATTCAATAAATAACAATAAAACATCATACTTAAATTCTACAATAATAAATCCAAGAGTTCTTCCATATAATAGTTTAGGTATATATTTTGGAATTAATATAGTTAATAATTTAAAAAATAAATATATTTACATTACAATAACAGGCAATGATAATAAATATTTCTCAGGAATAAATAATTATTCTTCTGAAAAAATAAAGAATAATAATATAATATATAAAATAAATAATTCAAATAAAGTTCATTATAGCATATACTCATTATATTTAGGTAATTATTTAAATAACAATTATTATAATTTTACAATTAAAATATCATCAGGTAAATTATACAATATATTTTATATCAATACATTAAAGGAGAGTGCAATATACGGAACAGTAGGACTAAAACCAGGATGTTCGGATAATAATAATGGTTATGATACATCACTTAATTCAATCATGTTTGTTTATAATGTTAATGAAAGTAAATATAATATTGTAAACATAACAAATGGTAATTATTATTTCTTTACAGTTCCCGGTGATTCATATAAAATGTATTATTTAAACAATAATAATTTAACATTATTTAAGTACAATGATGGCAAAAATATTACATTAATTAATACTCCATTAAAAATAGAATCAATTCAATATAATATTTATGAGTGATTAATATGAATCTAAAATCCCATTATAAAATAATAATTTCGATTATAATCATAATAATATTAGTATCATCATTAATTATCTATTTTTATCCCCATAATAATACATACTATTATAACAATGGCAAGAATATAGAAATAAAATATTTCAATAATATGGATAGAATCAATAATTATTTTTATAACACTTTTAATAATTATTCATTATCATCATATTCAATAAATAACAATAAGATATCATACCTAAATTCCACATTGATAAATCCATTCTATTATCCATGCAATGGATTTACATCATATTTAAAAATAAATCTAAAAAATATAAACAATAATTATGTTTATATTACAATATCAGATTATAATCATAATAATTTATATCCACATTTAGTAGGCATAAACAATACACATACATTAAATAATAATCAAACAGTATTTAAAATAAATAAAAACAATAATTTAAATAATATTTGTGTTTACATTCCATGTTTTAATAATTATTTAAATGATAATTATTACAATTTTACAATTAAAATATCATCAGGTAAATTATACAATATATTTTATATCAATACATTAAAGGAGAGTGCAATATACGGAACAGTTGGATTAAGCAACAAATCACAGACACAGGATTACACAATGAATTCAACAATGTTTGTTTATAATGATAATACAGGAAGATATAATATTGTAAACATAACCAATGGAGAATATTATTTCTTTACAGTTCCTAGAGATTCATATAACTTATATTATATAAGCAATAATACATTAAAATGCTTTTACATGAATAGCAACAAAGGAATTGTCAAAGCTGGTTCAATTAGTTCTCCTCCCTATATGGAATCATTATTAGAGGATATATTTATGTGATTTATTATAAATCTGAAATCCCATTATAAAATAATAATTTATATTATATTTATATTATAAAAATATTATTTTATAAATTTTTTAAGGATTTGACCATTTTAACACAGCTTTCCAGCGCTTCCTTTGCCATTTCGATTCTAGCTTCTGCCTGTAATCTTGACTCTCCCGGGCCTGATATGCCTAAAGCAACAGGTTTCTCATATTCCAGTGATAGATCCGTTATTTTTCTTGCAGCATTGTCCATTATTATTCTATGATGGTCTGTTTCACCCTTTATAACTGCCCCTATGGCTACTGCACCGTCGATATCCTTCAATTCTAATAATTTCTTGATACCCAATGGTATATCAAATGTTCCTGGCACCTTAAGAATCTTGTATTCCACACCAAGAAAATCTGCATGATCTTTAGCTCTCTCTAACATCATCATTGTTATATCATAATTAAATTCTGCAACTACCATTCCTATTTTCATTTTATCACCTTAATGTCTATGCCCGTAAGTTCCTGCATTTACCGGCCCCTTATCTGCAAATCCCTGTCTTAATCCTTTACCGGCATTTTCTGTTAGCTTTTCCGGATCAAATAATAAATAATAAGCATTCAATGCATGTTCCCTTGCCCTATTATTGCATAGCCATGCTAATTCATTGTCATCCTTTGCCTCATCCTCATGTACAAATACCTCCAGAATATGTTTCATTGTTTTTAACTGTACTTCCATAAGGCCTGTTGATGCTATCTGTGCAGACATCTTATCAACGGGCATCGGTCCGGGCATGCCGAATGCCATCACTAAGTCACAGTTATATTCATTGAATAATTTCAATGCTGCTACCGGAGTATCCTTTATTCCGGGAACAGTGTACCTCTTTATATCGAAATTTGTTACTGTTTTGTACAGTTCATCTATTGCAGATGCTGCCATGTCATATCTTGCAAATGTAGTATCAACAATGCCTATTAATTTCATTTAAACACCTTATAATTTTTATTATAATCATCTATTATATCATTGCCATCGATTAAAACCAGATTGTGTTTATCTGCATATTTTTTTGATTCTTCGATTGTCATTGCATTGAATGTATCACTTAATGTTTCTACTATTGTTGCGCTGGGTATCAAACCTGCTTTTTCAACAATGTATGTACTTAATTCTGTATGCCCTTTTCTATTTTTAAAATAATTGTCCCTGGCTATTAATAAATGTATATGTCCCGGTACTCTAAAGGTTTTGCCGAAATTTTTTTGATTCTCATTTATATCATTGCCTAAAGAACCTATAAATTCCGAAAAATGCTTTACAGTTTTATACCTATCATTATCAGGTATGCCCGTATATGTATCCCTTGAATTTACTGTTAATGAAAAAGCATCCCTTGTATCATAGCCCATATCGGATGAATTTAAAACTGATTTGTCCATTTTTAATGAATTATAAAATAAATCATCCAAATACGGCAAATTAAATTTTCTTGCATCATTTTCCTTTATTGTGGTACATATTAACCCTCCGCCATCCTTTCTCATTGTCCTTATTGTTTCAGGAGTAATAAACTGTGATGCAATTACCATGTCCGTTTCATTTTCACGGCTGTTAAAATCATGGATTAATATCATTTTTCCATCCTTTAATGATTCTATTGCTTCACTGATCATAAAATGTAATTGTAATATGTTATTTAATATTTTAGTAGATACCAATAAATAAGTTAATAGATTATGGAAACGGTAATTATAATTAATATAAATGCCAGTATCATATATATTATATACATTGATATTGAACTATTCATAATTTTATATGCAGTATATTTTGCTAATTTTCTGTATGCCTCCGCTATATCAATCATAACTAACCAGAATAAATCAACTGTCTGTATTAATTGATTATTTTCATATTTTGTTCTTAATATATTTTTTAATATTAATCTTATATTATTTGAATAAATAAACGAATTATAATATTCATTATTTTCAACACCACCATTCCATCTTCCGGAGACACGGATTTTCGGTTTTCTGAATATTATATATGCCACAACCGTAAATATTAATATTAATATAAAAATATAAAATGGTGAGATTAGGCCAAAATCTGCATTAGAAAATTTTGACTCTATCATAAAGCCATTGAACACAAAAACAGATGGTATGCCTGATATGTAATATTTACCTATAATTAATGGTGATATAATGAATAACAATACTAAAATTATGCCATTTAATAATATTATGTGATTTTCATATTTTATATGCTTTTTACTGCCATTATTTGTAAAATAAAATATTTTTAGCATTGCTGCAGTTGCAAACCCTTCACCCATTGCAATTAAAGAACCTGCTATTATGGCCGTTACACCTAAAGCACCATGAAGAAACGCTGCCATAAAAAATGATTCTATTACCATCCATGTTGCTAAACCGCCCAATGACGGGAATAATCCTGACAGGGATGATAATATAAGGAATTTTCCCAAGGAATTTTCATTATTTTTTACATTGTCTATTTCACTGAAATATTCAGACCTTGTATAGCCTATACTTATAAATAACCCTGTTTTTGCTATTGAATGTGCCATTGCATATATCACAATTGTTATCAGAATAAAGGTTCTTAATATGGTATTATTAACGGCCACAAACAAACCTATCGCGGACAATATTGTTCCATTATTCTCTATTGTGCTGAAGCCACCCAAAGATTTCATATTTTCAGATATATATGCATATAATGCGCCGAATAATACCGAAATTATTCCTATTATTATAAATAATATTCCTATATATAATGACACATCTGACAGTAATGCAAGTTTTGTTATTCCGTATACACCCATTAATGTCATTGTTGCACTGAATATTGCTGATGAATTTGCAGGTGCACTGCCATGTGCTATGGGCAGCCATTCGGATATCATAAATGGTGTTAATCCCATCTTTGACATTGCGCCTATGGCAAATATTAATAAAACAATATCATTATTGATTTTTACAAAACTAAATGTACCCGTGTAATAAAATGATAATACACCTGAAGTAATTATTAAAATAGTGCTTATTTCCGAGAAAAACATAAAAACATATGCTTCTGTATCATTTCTTTTATTTATTGCAACGGTTAAATATGCCGGTATTGACATTATTTCCCATCCGGTTATAAAAATTAAAAAATTTGTTGAATATAATATAACCATCATGCCGGCTACTGTTAATATAAACATAGGTGATAGCCACCTGCCATAATTTTTTGAATATGTTATTGAGAATAATGATGTAATAATCCATACTATTGCAGCTATTAAATAAAAATATGTTATATAATCATAAATTTTAAATGTAAATATAAAAAATATTATTGATGATATTATTGTTAATATATACCCGATTTTATTAAATTTATATGAAATTATTGCAGCAATGAATATTAATATTAATGGCAGATAATACAATACATTAAAAATCATTTTACATTACCTCTCGCCTTTAATATTGCGTTTATTATTGTATATGGGCTTGGGGGGCATCCTAAAATTTCTATATCAAATTTTTTGCTAATTTTTTCACCTATAATGCCACCGGAAACTGAGCATGCACCTAAACCTATTAATAATTTCGGTTCAGGCATTGCATCGTATGCATTTTCTATTACTTTATCCATATTTTCTGTATAAACCCCCATTATTACAAGAGCATCCGCATGCCGCGGTGTGTTGGATAAGAATATTTTAAATCTATTTATATCATACTGTGGTGAAAAAATTGTATTAAATTCAGTATTGCATGCACCGCATGTTCCCGAATCTATAGGGTATAAATAAAATGATTTTTTAAATATATCCGGTATATTATTGTTTATATTATACATATCCTGTTTATACGTTGGCTTTAAATCACATTTTTCACAGAATATGCACTTTTCTTTTACCCATTTATTATTCTCTATGGCACCTGTAGGGCAATTGTAATCGCTTTTGCCTTCAAGCACAGATGGATATTTGATTTTGTATTTGTCGTTTAAATTTTCGGTTTTAATTCTTTTTTTTATACCTTTAAGGAACCACATCATATAAAATCCACCTCCAGTTCTGAGATCCATATACCAAAACTATTCCATACAAAGAAGAAATCCGTAAGTATATTATTATTTTTTATTGCTTTTTTGAATAATTCTATATTTAAATATGAGGGCGATATTATGGATAATTCCTTTATTTTATTATTTTCTATGTTTGCATAATAGAATATATCACCCTGTGGTGATTCTATTCTTGCCGCACCTTCACCGGACTTATTTTCAATTTTAACATCATTTTTATTATTATTTATTTTATTTAAATTATTATTTATTATTTCTATTGATGAGAAAATTTCATTTGACCTGACCATAAACCTTGAAAATGTATCGCCATCCTCCATAGCAAATATATTATAATTATTATAAACCAGTGATTTTGAATCTATTCTTGCATCGTATTTATATCCAGAAGCCCTTGCAGCCGGGCCTGTTGAGTTTGCATCCTTTACAATTCCGTTTTCCTGTATTCTGTCCATGAATATTTTTGATTCTAATAGGCCATTGTAAATTTCATTAAATTCCTTATAAATATCATCCAATTTAATACTGTCAAAATTGCCGTAAACATTATTAATATAATTGGCTGAGAAGAAATATCTATGATTAAATGTATCTGATATTATCCTTGTTACTTTTTCCATTAAATATAGCAACTGTTTTTCAGGAACTGAAAAACCCGCAGATTCACATAAGCCCTTTATAACATCAAGATTAGACCTTATTCTTTCCAGTTCTATTTCAATTATTCTTTTATTATTTGAATTATGATTATCTATATTCAAAGCATCCTCAACAGCAAGCAGAAAGCATACAGTATTTGAGGCTGAATGAAAGCCATTTATCCTTTCTACCTTTAATAATGCAGTATCTATATCATCATTTATAATTTTTATCCTTCTTCTCTTATAATATGAATTTACAGTAATATCCCTTATGGTTTCCCCAGGAGTAACAATATTAAAATTTACTGATTCCCTTAATCCACCTGCCGAAGGCCCATAATTAAAATACATTTCATATGGTTCCTTTTTTATTTTCTCATTATTTTCAGCAATCCTACTGGCAATTGTATTTTCATATACATCGTATTTATCATTGCTTCCGATATACCTTCCATTTTTATCTCCAAATTTATAATATTTCATTGTAAACCACCAGGAATATAACACCAACAGCTATTGAAATAATTGCTGCTATCAGAGGTATTAATGTGTTAACATTATTTTCACTATAATCTGATTTTCCTTTAAAAATCATCTTTGATACATTGAAATTTATTGACACAAATGCTAAAAATAATGATAATACAATTATTATGAACTGTGCATAGAAATGTATACTAAAAACAGAATACAATATTAAGAATTCACCAAAGAATGTACCGTAAGGTGGTGTGCCTGTTACTGCAAATGATGATAATAATAATGATGCGGATGACATTTTATTATTGATTAAACCCTTTATACTGTTGATATCCTTTGTATCGCTCATTTTATATATATTTCCTGATGAATAAAATGCACCCGCCTTTCCAAAGCTGTGTGATAGTAATAACAGCAATGCACCGATTAAACCTATATAAGTAAATGTACTTAAGCCAATTAATGCTATGTTCATGTTTTCCATTGTAGAATATGCAAACATTCTCTTGTAATTCTTCTGGTAACCTAAAAATAATGCTGCGAACAGTACAGATACTGTGCCTGCCCATACAAATAATTCCCTCATTGGAAATATTTCATATATCCTGTATAGAACATATAATGCAACGGGCAGTAAAACACCGGAAAACATGGCACTTACCGGAGCAGGCGCCTCACTGTGGGCATCCGGCAGCCATGTATGCATAGGAAAAACACCGACTTTTGTTCCAAAACCCACTAATGCTATTCCCACTGCCAATCTAACGGCTATTGTATCCTTCGCCTTTGAATATATTATTGCAGTAACTGTTAATGTGTGGAATGAATAATAAATTAGTATAACAGAAATAAAAGCAAAGGTAACGCCGGCAGAAACTATAATTATATACCTCCATGTTGCTTCTAAGGACGTATCTGATTTTTCGGTTATTAATAATAATGCAGATGATATTGTTGTTGTTTCTATTCCAACCCACATAAATCCATAATTATTTACCATTAATGCAAAAACCATTGAAACATAGAAAAAATTCATTAATAAATAATAGAAGTTTTCAGATATTCCCTTATTTTTTATGCTGTGTACATATTTTTTTGAATATAATAATGATAAAAGATATATAGAATCAACCATTAATATAAAAATAAATGATATGTTGTCAACAAAGAAAAACCCATTATATGTTTTACTGAAATATAATAATATTAACAGAAACATCTCTATTATGGATACAATAATGCTTGAGGTTTTTATTTTTTTATAGAAAATCGAAGCAATTAATGGAATTATTAAAATTAATATATTTATTATCATCCTCTCAGTTCCTCCATTTTTTCATGTACGGGCTTTTCTATGCTTATCACAGAAAATATTACAACTAAAATAAGCACATCCAGAAAAACACTGCTTTCTATTATTATTGGCACCGGCAGTATAAAAACACCCAGCAAAATCAATGAATTTTCCTCCTCTATATAGCCTAAAACCTGTGCTATGGTTCTCCTTCTCGAGGCTATCAAGAACAAACCCTGGAAGAATAAGAGCAGGGGAAATAATAATATATTGCTTACTGGAAATGTAACAGTTTTTATATATACAAATGAAATTGAATATACAATAAATATTGATATGATAATAAATATTAAATCTATTATTAATAGATATGTAGTCCCCAATTTTGATTCATATAAATAGCTTTTATTTTTTGGTATTTTATTTATTAAAAAATATGTTACTAAAAATACCCTCAGTATTATTACTAATACCCCTAAAATAAAAAATGTATACTCTTTCAGAACGAAGCCAAGCATAAATGACACTATGGCTATCAGCAACGATTGAAATCCCTGTGTCATTGCCATTGACCTTATATATTTATTGCCCTGTATGTAAAATCCACTTACCGCTATTAAGGCTGTTACCAGATAAATGATTGTATATATTATATTCATGATATCACCTCGGTTAATATTAAAAACAGTATTGAAAATATAAATGCAACCGCTAAATAATCTACAACCTTAAACAGCCTTAGTTTTGCCATAGATGTATCTATAATCAGAATTATTATAATTAATAATAGCCATTTTAATATCATTGTGATTATATTTAAAAAGAAATACGGAAATGTATTTATTATGCCCCAGGGTATTAAAAACACATTTAATAATACAGATCCTAATAAATATATCTTCATATACGATGACCACTTATTTATTCCCAGAAGCTTCCCACTGTATTCATAATCTATGCCTGAATCTATCATGCCCATTTCTTGGTTCCCCTCGCTCTGTGTGGGTATTTTTCCGAATTCGTATAAAAACACCATGAAAAATGCAAACACTGCAAATATATGTACTAAGCTTAAATTTGATAATGGATAGTCTATTAGATAGTGGTTTGTTGTGTATGGATTATCTGTTCCAGTTATTAAAGCAACTGCAAAGAATACAGTTATTAATGCCGCTTCACTGAAAAAATTGAAGGACATTAATCTTGAGGCACCCATAGATGAAAAATTACTTTTTGAATCCATTGTACCTATTATTTTAACAAAGGCTGCCAAAGAAAATAAAATGGCACCCGTAAAGAAGTCACCCGAAGCCGTAAAAATTATTGGCTCTGACATAAATACAGGTATTATCAATGCTATTAAAGAATAAATTCCAAAAGCAAAATAGGGTGCATATAAAAATATTTTTGATGAATCCTTTGAAATTACTGTTTCTTTTTTAAATAGTTTGAATAAGTCATAATATGGCTGAAAAATTGATGGGCCCCTTCTTGATTCTATATTCGCCTTTAATTTTTCGTATATTCCAATAAATAATGGTGCTGTTAATAAAACGAATAAATACTGCGATAACGTCTCCACTATTAATGTTAACATTCTAACACCTATTACAGGCGTCATTATCCTTTTTCAAGGCTATGTGGAGACGCCATTCCATGTAAAGGTATCGCTTACGTATATTTAAATCTTATTTTCAAATATTAAAATTTAAAAACGTAATGTACCATAATTTTAAAATAAGCTCTATAAATATTTTATTAAAAAATACGGCACTATTGCGGTTATAGCAAAAAATAATGTATATCTTGCAGTAAACATATCAAGCATATTAATATTTTTTTTATTCAGTGCTGTTTTTGTTAATTCATATGCCATAGGTATGGTTATAACAATAACAATAAGAGGATATAAATATAAATTCAATAGGATTGCCATTACTATAAGTATATAAGGTAAATACAACAGTAACATATAATATATCTCAGATCCCTTTTCTCCCGCTAATAATGCCACTGTTTTAACACCTGCATTTTTATCATCATTAATATCACGCCAGTTGTTTGCGTGGAGTATATTTACCGTTAATATTCCTATTGAAAACGACACAAGAAGAATTGATATGTTAATTATTCCATGCTGGAGAACATAACTTCCAAGAAATATTAATGACCATATTATAAAAACAGATAAATCGCCAAGTGCAAGTTTTTTAAACCCATATTTTGGCAGGCTGTATAAAATACCACTGAGAATTCCTATTAAAAGGAATAATAATATAATATGGTTTATAATTGAAAAGTATATTCCAATTAAAACAGAAATAATAAGCATTATAACAGAGAAAATCAATACTTTTTTTACCGGTACTATTTTATCAATAAAAACCCTTGTGCTGGTCATTGATAATTTATTATCATTGCCGGTTTTAAAATCAAAATATCCATTTAATATATTGAATGACCCCTGTGAAATCAAAACTGCAAATAATGTAAGAAATAAAAATATAACATTTATTTTATATGCTAAAATTGACCCCAGTATAATAGCAGCAATACTCTGTTGAAAGCTCCACGGCCTCATTGACCTTATTACTGGATGCTGTTTTTCATTCACCTCATTTAAATTTATAAATTTTTTATTATTTACAGTGGTTTCATCTGTTATTAATTTTGCAATCAACATATCCTTACATTTTAATAGTAATATATTTTCGGGATTTTTATATAGCAATACTGATCTCTCATGGTCATTTGTTAATGGGTCACCTACTATAGATAATTTTCCTGAACCATTTATTTTTATTTTATTATTGGGAATCTCAAATTTTAGTTCCTTTTCATTAATAGTGTTTATTTCTTCTTTTTTTATTAAAAATATAATGCCATTGTCAAGGGCATATGAAACCTTATTTTTATATCCATTATATGAAATTATTACATATTTTGATTTTTGTATTAATTTTAATATATTATTGTTCATTAAATATGTGATATTATTAATATATTTATTGGTTATCAAAAATTAAAATATTATCATTAAAAATATAATGTAGTTAATAATTCAACCCTATGATAAAATTTAATGATGTAGCAAAAGGTCTGAAATTGCCACTGTATTTTACATCAATATCTCCTATTTTAATTGCATGGTCATTTAATTTATTTAAAAATTATTTTTTGTTTATATTGATGGTTGTAATTGTATTTTTCATGCAGGCTGCACTGAATTTATCAATGGATTATTTTGATAATTTGAATAACCTTGGTGTAAAAAATAAGGATACATTATTTCCGGTTGGGCCATATTTAATAAAAAATATGAATGTTAAACCAGAATATTTAAAAAAAGCATTTTTGATATCATTAATAATCTCTATAATTGCAGGTATTTTTTTAATAATATTTACAGGTAAATACATTTTAATATTAATTGGTTTTTTAGCGGTTTTTGTTTCATTAATATATGTTCTGCCACCATTTAAGCTTGATGCCAGGGGTTTAGGTGAAATTTCAACATTTTTTTCATTCGGCATATTTTCTTTAATAGGGGCATTTATTGTTTTCAGTGAGATTATAAATATAAAAATAATATTAATAGCAATATTGCTGGGTTTTCTTGCCTCGGCAATAAGGTTTTTACATCATATAACAGAGGATAAAAAGGAAAGTAACCGGGTAAAAAATTTTAAGTTAATATATGTTTTAATATTATTTTCAGGCTTTATAATACAGCTCTACAATATTAAATTATTTATATTCTTAATACCCGCTATAATAATATCAATATTACATTTTATTACAATAAAGGGAAACCAGTTAAAAATATCAAGAAAAACTAATGAAATAGTTATTATACAGATAATTTCAACAATTTTAATTATAATGTACTTTTTATTATAAATTTAGTTTATATAATTTATTTTATTATTTAATTAAATTTCGTTAATTATATAGGGCTCTTTAGGTTTGTTTAACTTTGAACGAACAATAACCAAAGATTCATCTGAATTTATAGTAAGGATATTACACTATCCCTTCCAACAGAAAAGGTTTCGATTAAAGTTTTAATATAATATTATATCAAGCTTCATATTTTTAATAATTTTCTATTCTCACACCATCTATATCGGTGAAATGCTTTATGTTGCGTGTGATTAGAGTTTCATTTCTTCTTACACATACTCCTGCAATCATGGAGTCCTCGGGGTCTATTATTAATCCATCCTTTCTTTTTTGTGCAAATATTTTTCCTGCTTCTCTTGCAGAGTCGTCATCGAAGTTTATTGTTGATAAGCCATTAAGAAGCCTAGCTATCTTATTTCTTTCCTTATCCTTATTTATCGTGAGGTAAACTCCAACAAATAATTCAAAAATTGAAATGGAGGTAATAACAATAGTATTTCCATTGTTCTCAATTTCTTCTGCTTTTTTTAATGCTCCTTTATCGGATTTCATTATGTCTATAAGAAATGAAGTGTCAGCTATCATGGTTTATATAACTCCTTTGTAATTTTATTTATTTTTTCCATACTTAGCTTCCTTGAGTCCTCGATGTTTTTTTCTAAAGCATTTCCTTCCTCCTCACTTATAATACCCTTTAAATCTAATATATTAGTTCTTTTTGTAAGTCTGTATATAACATCTGTGAAACTTTCATTTTTGGACTTTAGTTCTGATAGCCTTAAATATGCTTCATCAGAAATAGATATATTTTTGCTTCCCATATAACCACACACATATATGTGTGTATTAAATATAAAACTTTCTTTCTATTTATAGCCGGCAGCATTTTATTTTTCTGCAATCTGTATTTAGACAAGGAAAATATATATTGTACTTATTATAATTATTATATCAATAAAAAGCTATATTTTATTGTCTTTCTAGTGTATTGTTTTATATTCATTACATTATTTAATTTGTAATTATCTTAAATACAACATTAGATTAGTAGCAATAAATCGGCTTATTTGTATTTAAGATGAATTATTTATATCTCTTAGGTTTTGTTTAAAATATAATGACCATAATCATTGTCTATATCTATCTATAGTGTAAAATTTTATTTTTACCTTTTATTTCTTATACTGCTAAGGCATTTAACATGGTTAAAAAACGATGATTTAAATATGGTAAATATAATAATCTGATATGATAGATGATGTGTATAAAAAATGGGAAAACAATAGTTTAAATGATGATGATTTTAAATCGGATTTTATGGATTTACCTGAATTTATAGAAAAATTATATAATGAAATGAAAATAGACATAATAAAAGATTTAAGTCCTTATAAGGCATATTTTAACATTTTAAAAATAAACAGTTTTATCAATTCAATTTTAAGTAAAAGGCCAGATTTGATTTCAATGATATCTAATCTGTTTGAAAGGGAAAAAAATGATATAGGCAAAATAGCCAAGAAAATTGGAGTTTTATATTTTTCAATAGCAGTAGGAATTCCAGGTGGAATAAATGTATCAATGACATTCCAGCCCAATATGTAAACGTTTTAATACATACATTAAAATATTTTTATGCATTAAGCTACGGATAAATGGACAACAGAAAGCTTATAGCATTCAGGTCTCTGGTAATTGCGGCTGGTGCAACCGTTGCAGCATCATTTGTTGGTGTATTTGGTGTTATGATCGGTGCAACTGCAGCAGAAATGGGATGGCTTCAATCATCCTCAAATTCATTAAGCAATTTAGGTCAGATTCTCTGGGGAAGAATAAGCGATAAGGTAGGCAAAAGGGCTCCATTCCTTGTTACTGGAAGCATTATACTTGCAGTTTTATGGTTTATGCTTCCATATTCACGAACTCCGGTTAATTTAATAATTTTATACTCTTTAATATCAATATTTTCAGCTATGATAACCGTTAACTGGTATTCATTTATTGCAGATAATATTATATCAGAGCGTGGAAGATTTTTAACAGTTATAAATAATATCGCATCTGCAGGAACAATTGTATCATTAATAGCCATGATATTTGTTCTAAGCAAAAATCCTGATGATGTTTTAATACCATTTACTGCGGCCTCCGGTTCATACATTCTTTCGGCAATAACGGTATTCAAATTAAAGGAATCAAAAAGTAAAACTGTTATGACTAGAAATTTATATAAAACATTAAAAAATTTAAAAAATAATAATATTTTCTATAAATATTTTATGGCAACAAATGTGCAGTCATTTTTCTGGTCCATGGCATGGCCAATGTTTCCAATAACAATAGTTTCAATAATGCATTTTTCGTTGGAAATAGTGGCACTGTTAACAATATCATCAACCTTGACAATGTTACTGACACAGTATATAATAGGTAAATTTATAGATAAGGTTAACCGTGTGCCGGTAATATTTTTAAATAAAATAATGCTCAGCGGTATACCGTTAATGTATGCATTTTTTAATATTCTGCCACTGTTTATTGTACTTGAAGTTTACAGCGGCTTTATAGGTTCAATTCAGAATACAGTTACAACATCATATACATTAGATATTGTGCCACAGAACAATAAGGCAGAATATATATCAATACTGAACGGTTTTAATGGCATGGTTTATTTCTTTGGTGCACTTTCAGGTGGATATATTTTAACATTGTTTTTATCATTCGAGCCTTTAAGATTTGCACTGGTATTATCATATTTAATTGTGTTTTCCGGAAGATTTTTATCATCATTCCTTTTTAAATCATTAAAGGAGATAGATACAGGTGGCAGAAACAATCATGTGCTATCAATATTATTTAAGCCGAAGGGTGCAGGAGCTCCTTCTGGCGCGGTAATACATCCAAGGTAATTATAATGTTAATGATATAAAAATAAATTAAATTACTGTACAAAATGTTATATACTAAAATTAACTTTAATTTTATGAAGTTTGCTGTACTTATAGGCTGGAACGGATCTGTAATAAAATCATTTTTAAAGGCAGGAGAAGAAACAGGTAATGAAATTAAAATAAAATATCCAAGGTTAGATCCCATAGATGATGATTTTATTGATTTTATGAAAAATGCCGATGCAATTTTCATACATCATTTTTCAGGTGAAAATATTTACAATAATATTATGGAAAGAATAGAAAATATTTTAAAAAATAAAAAATATGTTATAGCTATAGATCCAATATTAAGCAAATATTCAACTGTAAATAAATTTATAGAGGAAAAGGTTTCAAATTACTATTTCTATGGTGGTTATGAGAATATAAAGAATATGGTATTATTTATTCAGGGTATATTTGATAAAAATAAATATGAAGACCCAAAGGAATTGCCCTTCTCAGGCGTCTACAATTATGGAAAACAGAATTTTAATAAAAAGGTCGGAATATTATTTTATAGAACGGCATGGGTTGATAACGATACAAAAATAATAAATTATATTATAGATAAATTAAATGAAAAAAATATATCGGCAATACCTGTATTTACAAATGGATTCGGTGATAAATCCAGGAATATAAAAAGTGCAGAGGAATGCATAAATGAATATTTTTATCATAATAATAAAAAAATTGTTGATTCCGTAATAAATTTATTATCATTTTCATTAATTAAAAAAGAGGACAAATCAACATTATTAAAGTTAGATGTTCCGGTATTTCAGGGTTTAATCTATTATTATAAGGAATATAATGAGTGGATCGATTCTTCTGGACTGGATGTTGTATCAACAATAATGAGTGCGATGCTTCCTGAAATGGATGGCACAATAGAGCCAGTATTAATAGGATTAATCAAAAAAGTAACCGAAAAAAATACAGTATTCCGTGAATTAATTCCTGTTAAAGAACAGGTAAATTACATGGTAAATAGAATAAATAATTGGATCAATTTAAAATATAAAAATAATTATGATAAAAAAATAGCTATTATACTGCATTCAGGCTCTTCATTTAAGGATTTAGAGGCAAATATTGGTACTGCTACGGGCCTGGACACATTGAATTCTGTAACAAACATAATGAAAATACTGAAAAATAATGGCTATAATATTAATGATGTGCCTGATAACGGTGAATCATTAATAAAAATTATAATGGATAAGAAGGCAATACCTGAAGGAAAATGGACATCTATAGATGATATAATAAATAAAAACGGTTATGTTTATAAAATGAATTTAAATGAATATAATAAAATATTTTCGGAAATTCCTGAAGATTCAAGAAAAATGATTATAAATAAGTGGGGAAACATAAACAATGAAAGAGATTACATGGTTTTAAACAATAATTTTTACATAACCGGCATATTGTTTAATAATGTATTTATCGGAATACAGCCAAAAAGGATAACGTTTTCAGACAATGCCAACAGCATAAGAACAATACATGATTCCTTAACGCCAGTAACACATTACTGGTTAGCCTTCTATAAATATATTCAGAATATATTTAAGGCGGATGCTATAATTCATGTGGGTACACACGGAACACTGGAATTTACACCGGGCAAGGGATTGGGGTTGTCACCATCCGATTTTCCTGAAATTTCTATAGGTGAGATGCCAAATTTATATTTATATTCAACAAATGTGCCAGGCGAAGGAATAATAGCAAAGAGAAGAAGCTATGCCGTATTATTGGATTACATAACGCCACCCACAGAATATGATGATGTGCCCGATGATGTAAAAAAGCTGGAAGATTTAATAGATGACTATGAGGAATCAGAGAAGGCAGAGAATGAAGCCCGGGAAAATATGATAATAAATGAAATAAAAGATATAACATCAAAAATAGGATTAACAATAGATTTCGATGATTACCATAAGGCCACACATGAAATAGAGCACAGATTAAATTTATTTAAGGATTCAATAATATCCAAAGGATTATATGTTTATTCAAATAATATAGATGACAATGATATATCCGATTATGTTATAACAGCAACAAGATTTGATGATTCATTATATAAAAAATACGGGAAGGACAAAGCCAAGGAAATTATAAATGATTATTTAAAAAATAATAATGACATAAATGAACCTGAAAAAGATATTATAAACAAATTGAAATTTTCACCTGAAAATGAAAAAATAAATTTATTAAAGGCATTAAACGGTGAATATATAGAATCAGGGGTATCAGGTTCATTATCCCGGGGGAGATATGATGTTCTGCCTTCAGGTAGGAATTTCTATGCGGTTGACCCATTTAAAATACCCAGCTATTCTGCATGGCAGATAGGTGTCATACTTGCAAATAAATTAATTGAAAATGAATACAAAAAAGATAACAAATTCCCGGAAACTATAGGATTTGTTCTGTGGTCTACGGATGCTTATAGATCCGATGGCGAATTAATTTCACAGATTTTATATACAATAGGTGTAGAGCCGGTATGGCAGGAGGGCACAAAAAAAATAAAGGATGTTAAAGTAATATCCTTAGACGTTTTAAAGAGGCCAAGAATTGATGTTGTAATTGAATCAAGTGGAATAGTCCGTGATAATTTATTTAATATAATAGAATTGATAGACATGGCAGTAAAAAAGGTTGCAAATTTAAATGAAGATGAGGATACAAATTATATAATAAAACATTATAAAAAATATAACCATTTATACAGGGTATTCTCATCAAAGCCCGGATCATATGGTTCCGGTGTAAGCAATGCCATAGAATCATCAAAATGGAAAACTGAAAATGATCTGGCGGATGTTTTTATTGAATGGATGGGCTATTCATATGGGAATAATAATTTTGGAAAGGAATCGAAAAATGAATTATTATCTATATCGAAGAATATAGAAACAATAGTACATAAACGTGAAATAGATGAAATAGATATAAATGACGATTCCTGCAATTATTCATATGCCGGAGGTTTTTATTTAATGGCTAAAAAATCAGGTTCTAAACCAAATTTGATGTTTGAGGATACATTTAATCCAAACAAGCCAAAAGTAAGGACAATGAAAGAGGAAATAGAAAGAACTGCTATTGGGAAATTGCTAAATGATTCATGGATCAATGCACAGAAAAATTTCGGCTATCGTGGTGCCACTGAAATGCTTAAAAAAATAGAGCATTTATATGGCTGGGCTGCCACAACAAAAATGGTTAATGACAATATATTTAATAATATAGCAAATAAATTTGTTTTAAATAATGATATGAAGGAATGGTTTAAAAACGAAAATCCATGGGCATTGTCTGAAATAACATCAAGATTGATTGAGGCGTATAAAAGGAATATATGGAATGCAGATGATGACATTAAAAATAAATTAGAAAATGAATATATGGAAATTGAGGGTGAAAATGAATGAGAACATATGAATTTCCGTTTTCTGCAATAGTTGATGACGATGATATGAAGTTGGGATTAATAATAAATGCAATAGACCCAAAAATTGGTGGCATTTTAATAACAGGGCCCAAAGGCATAGCAAAGTCTACAATGGTAAGGTCTTTATCTGCAATATTGCCTGAAATAAACGCGGTTAAAAACTGCAGATTTCACTGTTCCCCTGATGGCAATTTGTGTGATGAATGCCTAGAAAGGAAAAAAAATAATGATTTAGTAATAGAAAAGATAAAAATAAAAATAATTAATTTACCTAATAGTGCAACCTTGGATCGTGTTGTCGGGTCCTTGGATATTAAAAATGCTATTAAAGGAAAGGCAGTTTTAAGGGAGGGTCTGCTTGGTGAAGCTAACAGGGGGATTCTGTATATAGATGAGGTCAATTTATTAGATGACTCAATAGTTGATTCAATACTTGATTCTGCAGCATCAGGAATAAACATAGTTGAGCGTGAAGGTGTATCGTATATACATCCTGCAGGATTTATTTTAGTAGGTACAATGAATCCTGAAGAGGGTGAATTAAGGCCACAGTTGCTGGATAGATTCGGTATATCGGTTGAGGGAAAATTGCCGGATGAACCTGAAAAATTAATAGAAATATCAAAAAGAGTTGAGGAATTTGATTTAAATCCTGAAAAATTTATTGAAAAATATAAGGATAAAGACAACAAAATAAAAAATAGGATAAAAAATGCAATATCTATATTAAATGACGTAAGCATAGAGGATAAATATTTAAAGTTCATAGCCGAAATTATTATAAAAAATTCATTGAGCAATAGAACAATGATAAGCACAATAAAAGCTTCAAAGGCAATAGCAGCATATAATAACAGGAAAAATGTAAATTCAGAGGATGTAAAAAAGGCTTTAGAATTTGCGTTAAACCATAGATTAAAGGAAAAGGGAAAAAGCAAACCCGACTATAACTTTAATAATGGAGAAAATAATGAAAATAATAACAATGAAAATAATGAAAACAAAAGCAAATATAATAACAATTTAAATAATAATTATAGTCAGGATAATAACAGGGACAATAATAGTTCAGGTGGTCGGAATAATAAGGATAATAAGGATAAAAAAAGCAATGAGGATGGTATAAAAAATATGGAATTAAATATAAACCGTAAAATTAAAACAAAAAAATCAGGAAAATCTGGTATTTCAAATACTTATAAAAATATGGGAATTAAAAATGGCAAAAAGATTGATTTGAGATCTTCCATATTAAATTCAGGCATATCAGGGTATAAAAAAATTAATTATAATGCAATTATAATGAAAGATGTTCATTCTAAAGGCTCAATTCCAGTTATAATAGCAATAGATTCAAGTAAATCTATGAATTTTAATTCTAGAATAAATATTGCAAAGGATATTTCAAATCTATTATTAAAAAAGATGTATTTAATAAGAAGTAAAGTTGCATTATTATCATTTTCCGGTAACAATTCAAAGCTTATTTTAAATTTTTCAAAGAATTTTACAGAACTGGAAAACGAAATAAATAATATAAAAAGTTCAGGTAAAACACCATTATATGATGCATTATATAATATATACACGTTATCGGCATATGAAAAAATAAAAACCTTAAGCATATTAATAACAGATGGCAGGGGAAATATATTTAATAACAATCCATACAGTGATTTGAAAGAGATATCAGGAAAAATAAAAAATGTATCAAATTTATATATAATAAATACAGAAACAAATGAATATTTGCCATCATACAATAGATTAATTGCAGAATATTCTAATGGCAAATTGATAAATAATATCCGTGATATAAAAATAAATTAATTTCATAAAAATTTATTTTAGAAATAAATATAAATAATTCATAAATACAGTAGTTATGACCGATATAATACCTGAAAAGAGAAATAAGCATCCGTATTTTATGTACGATATGATGAGAGAAACACCGGAATCATTGGATATAACAAGAAATGTTATGGAAAATCTTGATTATTCATTTTTGAATTCACCATTGATTTTTACAGGAAATGGAACAGCCTACCATGCCGCACAGATAGGTGCGGGTTTTTTAAAAAAAACAAACCTTGATTATAAATTTATACAATCATATGAATTATTAAATTATGAATTACCATCACATGGAACATTAATAGGAATATCAAACAGCGGGAAGACAAAATCAAGTATAGATTCAATGATATATTTTAAAAAATATGCATATGTTGCCGGAATAACACATTATAAGGATACACCCATGGATAAAATATCAGATAAAAGCATAATAATAGATTCCGACGACAAATCATTATGCAATACAAAATCATTTTTTGATAATGCAATAGCCTCAATGTATATAGCAAAAAATTATTCACATCTAGATATAAATATAAATAAAATAATAGATATAATAAAAGATTTAATAAAAACAATGGATGATAAAATGCATAAAATTGCAAAAGAATTATCATATGTAAATGCAATATTTGTTCTTGGTGCAGGCCCTGAATACCCGGTTGCACGTGAAGTCGCACAGAAATTAAAGGAATCAACACATATAAATTCAGAGGGAATAGAACTAGAAGAATTTAATCATGGATGCACATCAATAATAGATGATAAATCCTTATTAATAATATTAAATAATAAAACTGTGAGTCCAAGGCAAAAGGATATTGTAAATGCATGTAAAGTTGTTAAAACAAAAACATTAACAGTAAATGGCGACGGTGATTTCAACATTAATACTCCGGAACTTGATGAATATCTGGATCCAGTATTAAACATTGTACCACTGTATTATTTTGCATATTACCTTGCTGTAGAAAAAAATGTAAATCCGGATCTATTGAGATTTGATGAAACAGCGTACCACGATTTTGACAGTATTATATTTCCACCTGGCGCACACTGATAAATAATTATGTTACACATTTTAAAATTATAATATATTAATATAAATATATTTTTATAAATACCAATTTTGCAGTTTTTGTTTCATTATATTTTAACCTTTTTGAAAATCATAATATAATACAATACAATAATACCCTATTATGGAAAACATAAACACTACAAAACATAATATATTAAAGAGAAAGCCCAGACTAAAAAAAGATCTAACATTTAATGAAATGCTAATGATAGGTTTGGTCGGATCATTCGGTAACGGTGCATTGTTTGGTACAGTTACAATGGTTGCCGGTGCAGGACCTGAAGCAATACTTGCATTTGTTCTTGGCGCCATAATATATTCATCTGTTGGTTTTAGCTATATGGAACTGGCAAAGGTATATCCTGAGGCCGGTGGACCAACAAGGTATACAATATACACGCACGGCCGGTGGACAAACATTATTAACGCAATGTCAGATATTATATGGTATATTTTTATACCACCTATTGAGGTTATAGCAATTGTAGCTGGTTTTAACTATTTTGATCCTATATTTTTAACAGTAACGGGTGCGCCAACATATATAGGTGCCGGTGTAGGACTTTTACTGATGGTTGGTTTAATACCTTTTAATTACTACGGTGTGAAACAGTTTGGCAGGTCATCATTATATACTGGTATTGTAAAAATATTCTTCTATCTGGCAATGTCCTTGGGATTGATATTCTTTGTATTTGATTATCATAATTTATCTGCATATGGAGTTTTTCCATATGGGCCTACAGCAATATTTGCAATAATGCCATTTGCAATGTATGATTTCGGTGCTATAAGGGTTATTCCAGATTTGGCTGAAGAAACAAACATGAAAGATAAAATACCAAGAGCCATAGGTTTGGTAATATTCCTTGAAACGTTAATTTATATAAGTGTTGCATTTGCAATTCTTATGGGTACAAACTGGTCACTGCTCAATGTATTACCAGGGCATTTCAACCAGCTTGTTCCAGCTTTCCACGGAGATAACCCTTTCTTTATACTTGGAAGGCAGACAAATATGTTTGTATTTATAGCAGCAGTTGTTACAGGAGTTTTGGCCCCATTTGTAACCGGTTATATATACTTGGGCAGTGGAACAAGGGTTTTATTCTCAATGGGAAGATCTGGATATATAAGCAAATCATTAAAAACAATAGATGAGAAACACCATATACCCTTGGTTTCATTGCTGATATTCGCAGTTGTCGGTGTATTGCTTGTATTTGTAGCAGCACCGGACCCAAGCATATATACATTTATTGATGATGCCACGGCGGCCGGTTATATAGGTCTAATTGCAACGCCAATAGCATTGATTGTGACAAGAAGGCAGGGAATAACTAAAAAGGAGGACATGGTTAGGGGTATGAATATAGTAGCGCCTTTAGCAACAGGTGCATCAGGCCTGATCGTATTCTGGACAGGCTGGCCTTCTGAGCCGTATGCGGTTTTATTAATAGCAGCAGGGGCAGTGTTATTCGGTATAATATCCAAGGTAAAAATAGGTGCAAAAAATGTAATATGGTATGTTTTATTTATAGCATTTGTAACATTTATGGTTGCAACAAGCCACGACGGATTATCCTCAGCGATATTCCCACAATATTTCGGTTACTTGGAAGGAACGTTGATAACATTTCTCTTCTGTATCTTTGTAATATATCCACTTGGTGTTTTATCAGGATTTAAAAAACAGTTTATACATAAGGATTTCACAGAAGAACTTTATACAAAGGAAGGGGCAAAGGACTGGAAGGATAACCAGTAATATTTTATTAATAAATAATTAAATATTATTATATTTTTGATTTATGTATGCATTAAACGATTTAAAATTGAATTTAAAACGTCCTGAAAATTCAGATAAAGATAAAAAAAATATTTAATAATATACGAAATAAGAAATAATATTAATAATACAAACACAGCTGTATTATTAAATTCCTATTGTATTATCCAGGATAATTTAATAAAATTTTTTATGTATATATTCCATTCAGTTAATTATTTTTTTCTTTTATTTAATTCGTTCATGATATCATATATTTTTATATTATTGTAGGATAAATAAACAAGTAAATGGTATAGTAAATCAGATGTTTCATATATTATCCGATCATTTGTTTTTGCCAGAATTGTTTCAACAGCTTCTTCGCCTACCTTTTTCCTTATATTCTCTTCTCCGGAATTAAATAAATATGTTGTGTATGAATTTTCCCTGGGATTTTCCTTTGTTTTATAAATTAGATCCTCAAGGTTTAATAAAACCTCTAAAGAATAATCTATATAATTTTTATTTATTTTTTCATCTAAATTCCTGAAGCAGCTTTTATTGCCCAGGTGGCATGCATTGCCCTTCTGTATGACCTTAATCAGTAGGGAATCATTATCGCAGTCTATCATTATATTTTTTATTTCCTGTGTATTTCCACTTACCTCGCCCTTTATCCGTATTCTTTCCTTGGACCTTGAATAATAATGTACATATCCAGTTTCAATGCTTTTATTAAAAGCATTTATATCCATGTATCCTAATGTTAAAACTTCATTATTATCATAATCCTGTATTATTACAGGTATTAAACTATTTTCATCAAACTTTAAATCATAACCTGACATTTATACCATTCTCCTTTAAATAATTTTTAATTTCTTTTACGCTGTATTTTTTATAATGGAATACTGACGCTGCTAATGCACCATCTGCTCCTGATTTAAAAGCATTTAAAAAATCCTCTGGCTTTCCGGCACCACCTGAGGCTATTACCGGTATATTTATTTTATTGCTTAATAATTCTATTAGATTATTATCATAGCCTTTCATTGTGCCATCAGAATTTATTGATGTTATTAATACTTCACCTGCACCGTAATCATCAACGTTTTTTGCCCATTCTATTACATTTTTACCTGTATTTATTTTTCCACCGTGTGAATATACATAATAATTATTATTTTCATATTTTGCATCTATTGCTACTACAGTATTTGCGGAACCAAGAACATCAGATAATTTTCTAACTATTGCCGGGTTTTCTATAGCATATGTATTAATAAATATTTTATCTGCGCCGTTTCTTATTATATCCAATGCATTTTCTACCGAGTTTATTCCACCGCCGGCTGTAAATGGAATATAAATTTCTGACGCTACATTTTTTACTAAATTTTTTAATATATTCCTTTTTTCATTCGTTGCAGTAATATCCAGGAATACTATCTCATCTATGCCCTCCATTTCATACCTCTTTGCAAGTTCAACAGGGTTATCAACATTTTTTATGTTTTCAAAATTTATGCCTTTGACAACAGAGTTATTGATTACATCCAGTGCTGCTATTATTCTTTTTGCAGGCATATTAAATCCTCCATTTTTATATTGTTTTCATATATTGCTTTGCCTATTATAACCCCGGAGAAACCTGAATTCTTGATGTTTATAATATCATTTATTTTATTGACTCCGCCAGCATACATAAAATATTCATTATTCCAGAATTTTTTGACATTTTCTATATTTTTTGTACCATCATTTTTTATGGATGTATAGATAAACCTGTTAATTTTTTTATTTAAATTGTTATAAAAATCATTATAATTTATATATGAGTCTTCCTTCCAGCCTTTAATTTTTAGATTATTGTTGTAAACATCAATGCTAACTGTTATATTATTATATGAAACATTTTTAATTATTTCATTATTTAAAGCAGATGTACCTATTATAACGCTATCTGCGCCTATGCTGTAACCGTAATTTATATCATTTAATGTCCTGAATCCACCCCCAACCTGTACAGAGGCATCTACATTATCTATTATTTCTTTTATGATTTTTATATTTTTTTTATTTCCTGTTAATGCACCGTTTAAATCTATTACATGAAGCTTTTTTATTTTTTCAGTAAATTTTATCGCAAATTCTACAGGATCACCGTATACGTTTTTATTTTTAATGCTGCCATTAGTTAATGAAACCGCCTTTCCGTTATAAATATCAATTGCAGGATATATATCTATCATATTAAATCCCTGAAATTTTTTAACAATCTTATCCCATTTTCTCCTGATTTCTCGGGATGGAACTGAACGGCATAAACATTATCCTTATTTATTGCTGATGAGAATTTTACAGTGAACTCAGTTTCTGCCACTGTATTATCATTAATTTCATTATAATATGAATGCATGAAATAGAAATATGAATTATTTGTTATATTATTAAATAGCAATGTATTATTTGTTATATCAATAGTATTCCAGCCCATATGCACTTTTTTTGCATTATCAAACTTTTTTATTTTACCGGTAAATATTTTTAACCCCTCTGAAACACCTTCTTCAGAACCTTCAAATAATATTTCCAAACCCAGGCATATTCCTAAATATGGGGTACCATCATTTATTTTATTTAATATTATATTTTTTACCGGCATTATTATAGAATTTACATAATCAAATGAACCCACACCAGGGAAAACAATTTTATCAGATTTTTCTATTGTGTAAGGGTCTAATGTAACAACTCCGTTTAATACTTTATTTATGTTTGAAACATTTCCAGTTTTTATATCTATTATTGATATCATAATATCCCCTTTGTACTTTCAATTCTATCGGAATTTTCTAATGCAATTTTCAGCGCATTTCCTAAATTTTTAAAAACATCCTCAGTTATATGGTGCGGGTCATTTCCATTCAATTTTATAACATGCAGTGTCATGGACAACGTTCTTGACAATGCCCATAAAAATTCATACAGTAAATTCAGTTCAAAGCCCTCCGAATTATTATAATTAACACTGAAATTAATATATGGCCTTGATATATCCAGGGATAATAATATTAATGAATCATCCATGGGCATCATTGATGACCCGAATCTTTTTATGTTTTTGATATTGTTTTTAATTTCCAAACCAATGGTTATGCCTAAATCCTCCCATAGATGGTGCCTTAAGTCGTATTCTGCATTAATATAAACATTTTTATTCATATAGAAAAATAATGTTTTCATCATATGGTCCAATATTTTATCACCCGTATTTATATAATTTATATTATTACCCATTCTAACCTCTATTCTTGTTTCACTGGTATTCCTTATCATTTCTTGCCTCCATTGATTTTTTATGTAAATCCATATTTTCTATTTCGGCCAACCTTATGCCCAAATATGAATCAGAGATAAAGTCCTCCCTTGATGTATATGCAAATGATGTTTTTTTCATAAAATCATCGACAGTCAGCACAGATGAAAATCTTGATGTTTTTCCTGTTGGCAATAAATGGTTAACTCCAATGAAGTAATCCCCTGCAGGCACAGGAGTATAATCCCCAATGTAAACCGCACCGGCATTTTTTATTTTGTTTAATAGGCTCAGTGGTTCCTTGCATAATATTTCCAAATGCTCAGGCGCTATTTCATTAACTTTTTCTATTAATGAATCCACATTATCAAATGTATAAATTTCAACGTTTTTATTATAAATTTTATTTTTTATATTTTTATCTGTGGTTAATAGCCATGCCTTTGATGTTTCCCCATGTTCTAACTGTGAATCTAAATCAGAAATTATATATTCATTTTTTGACCTTTCATCTGAAATTACACATATTTCAGATGGGCCATATAATCCATCTATTCCGGTAATGCCATAAACCTGCCTTTTTGCCTCATTAACATATATATTTCCGGGACCATAGATTTTATCAACCTTTTTCATGAATATGCCATATGCCATTGCTGCTATTGCCTGTATGCCCCCCAGTTTATATACCTCCTTTATACCTAAAAATTTAGCTATGTATAAAACATATGGATTAATTTTTCCATCACTGTCAGGTGCCACAGTTATTATTATATCATTTACGCCTGCTATTTTTGCAGGTGCGCCGATCATCATTACTGTTGATGGCAGGGGCTTCTTTCCCGGGATATACATACCGATCCTTTCTATTGGCTTATATATTATCCCATAAATTGAACCATTATAAAACCTGAATTTATCCATATTCTTCTGTATTAAATGATTGTTGTATATTCTATCATATGTCCTTTTTATAATATTTTTATCATATTCGGTTATTAATTTTTCTGCCTCTTTGAATTCTTCCGGCGTTACAGCAAAGTCTCCGGAGTAATTGTCGAATTGATCTGAATATTTCTTTAATGCATCCTCTTTACCATTTTTTATATTGTTTAATATATTGCTTACATAACTTTCAATATTCATATAAAACACCTTTTATATTGTCAATAAAATTATTTATTTCATTATATTTTGTTTTCATGGATATCCTGTTCACTATTAAAACAGCAGAAATATCCATTATTTTTTTAATTTCTATTAAATTATTTTTCCTTAAAGTTTCTCCGGTTTCAATAATGTCAACTATCGCATCCGCAATGCCTGTTAATGGTGCAAGTTCCAATGAACCATTTAGTTTTATTATGTTAACATTAATTCCTAATTTTCTGAAGTAATTATATGTTATTTCCGGATGCCTTGTTGCAATTTTTAAATCGTATAAATCCCTGATTTTATATTTTTTGTTTGATATAATGCTTAACCTGCATTTTCCGAAATTTAGCTTCAATGGAGAGAATACATAATTTTTATTCTCTAATAAAACATCGGACCCACATATCCCTATATCAGCGTTATGTTCAACATATGCAGGTATATCCATGGGTTTTGGAAACATTATTATATCTTTATCTGAATAAAAAACTAGTTTTCTTTCATCGTTTATATTTGTGTTTATCCCTGCTTTATTTAATAAATTTATTGAGCATTCCATTAATCTGCCCCTGGGTATTGCAAATTTCATTTTTTCACCTTTAAATTTTCCTTTGTAATATTATAAATGCTGTCAACATTAAATGAAAAACCACATGCGTTCATTCTTTTTATTTTATAATTTCCGCCGCCGGCTATAAATCTATTATTATTATAAATTTCAAAAATTAAGCCATCATAATAATTAAAATACCTTACAGTGCCGAAATCTATGTTAATTCTTTCATCATTTACTGTTTTTAAAATTTTATTTAGGAATTCTATGTTGTTTTTGCTTATCCCGGTATCTATTAAATCAATAATTGCCTCTTTGCTATCTATATTTCCAGTGCCATTATAATCCATTTTTTTAATATAATCCCTTGTTTTACTGTATTTTTTATAGAGATATGATAAGCTAATATCAATTTTATAATTATTTATAGATAATTCCTTAAGTGTTTTCATTGCAATTTTTATTATTTCAATATTTGAATTGAATTCATCATCATTTATTAATTCCAGGCCTGCCTTTAATGTTTCACCCAGGTACGGGTCCACAGAACCTGAAATATAATATATTCTTGGATTATTTGCAAAATATTTTTTATTTGTATTTAAAAGCCTCAATGTTATGTCCGGGGCTACTGTGTATATACAATTGTTATAAACAAATTTTAGGCCATTCAGTTTGCCACTGTTAATTATCTGTGGGAATATTTCAATGTAATTACAAGTATCGAAAGAATTCCTTATAATTTTAGATATTTCACTTAATAAGGGATCTATAAACTTCAATATAACCACGTTTCAGTAAAGAATACTTGCTGGCATTGCTATAACTGAAACATGTTATATCTCTATGATGATGTATATTTAATACTGAAAAAACTCCTTTGCTGACGATATTTTTTATATACACCATTTTTGCCATATAAAAGCTATTTAAATATTATATTTAATACTTATTATCAATTTTAATATTATAAATAAAAAATATTATAATTTGCCAGTTTTTAAAATTGCCCTCTGAAAATTTATTAAATGCTTTAATTCACGGTCAGGCATTACAGATATGTGTTCATGTGAAAACGTTACCTCGGTGTCCCATTTTCTATGGAAACCTGTAACTATTAATTTAATTTCACGGAAATCACTGTCGGGTGCACCCTCATACACTCCAACCATCCCATCCTTATCAAGTTTTGTGTATGTACTGAAAGTTGCATTGTATGTTACATTATTGGCAGTATAATCAACAGATTTTTTCATTTTTATATTATGTATTATAATATCTATTATTTCTGGTGATAAAATTTCAATGCTTCCAGCAGGCATATCTTCTTCTAAGCCTTTATATTTTTTATTTGCATTTTCCTCAAATGAATTCATGTTATCCATAGATAAGAAATTTATAAGTTCATATAAACATATCTATAAATTATTTTAATTCCATGAATTTTATTCTTTCTATTTCTTCGGGTATGTTTATATCCATGGGGCATACTTCCCTGCAGCCACCGGAATGCATGCATAATAATGATTTGTCATATTTTTTTGCTGTTATTGCAGACCACATAATTCCCGTGGGCCCAGTATAGGGGGGATCTCCAAAATCTTTGCCATAATATTTGTATGCAGGGCATGAAAAATAGCATCTTCCACATCTTATGCAAAGTAATGATTCCTTTAAATCGGAATTTATTGCCTCTTTTCTTCCATTGTCTATTAATATCAAATGGAATTCCTTGGGTCCTGTTGCAGGTGAAACCTTTTTTAATTCGATGTCCCCGGTTGCACTTGGACCAGACGTAACATTGATATATGTAGGTGGATAAAAGCCTGCATACGATGCCTGAACAATAACTTCATTGAATGCGTCCTTCAATGTTGGGACTATTTTATCTATTCCGGTAATGGCTATATGTATTTCCGGGAGTACGGTATCAATTCTGATATTTCCTTCATTCTCTATTAATAAAACTGAACCTGTATCTGATGCTATTGCATTTGCTCCTGTTATTCCAACTTCCGATCCTAAGTATTTTTCCATTAAAAACTTTCTTACTGCCCTAACCATATCCTCCACAGATGTGTTTTCATTTATTGTTTTATCAAGATTTTTATTTAATAATTCAGATACCTTTTCCTTTGATAAATGTATTGCCGGTGCAATTAAATGGGATGGCATATCATTATTTATCTGGACTAAATATTCACCCAAATCGGTTTCCCAGACATCCTTGCCCAATTTTGATAATTCATCCCTTAATTTTATTTCATATAATACATTTGATTTTGATAAAACAATATTTTTTTTATCCTTTATTATATTTTTTACTATTTCCATTGCCTCATTTGAATCTTTTGCAAAATGGAAATTGCCTCCAGTTTTTTTAACGCTTTCTTCAGTTTTATTTATATAAAAATCAATATTATCTAAAACATCTAATTTTTTATTCCTTAATTCCTTTGCCGTTTCCCTTATGTATGGATTCTCTTCTAAAATTTTATTTACTTTAGGTGCATTATTTAATATTGCCTTATTTATCGAAACATTCCATTCATAATTCATGATACCACCTCGGCTAAATCCTTTATATTATCAACATACGGCGATAGATTCTGATAACATAATGGGCACATAACCAGAACATTTTCATTAATTTTCAATAACTGTTCGGATCTTAATTTTGCAATTTCATCGCTATCATTTGCAGAAACAAGTGATAATGGACCGCCGCAGCACGTTCCCATATCCCTGCTTGTTGTTAAATAATCCTCATCAATTTTTATTCCGGAGTTATTTATTTTATTCCTTATTGTATCGTACATACCCATTGCCCTTGAATATAAGCATGAATCATGTATTACATATTCTCCACTGCCATTAAAGTTTATTAACTCGATATAATTTTTTACATCAATATCAAAATTTATTAATTTTTTTAGCCTTTTTAATGCATTTGTTGTATGTGGGTCTATTGTTATTATTTTTTTTATATTCTTGTTTTTAAAGAATTCATAAAGTTTATTTCCATATTCCTTAAATTCACTTAAAAAGCCCGATTCCAGCAGGATTGCACCAGAATAAGGCTCTTCATCGTATAAATATCCAAAATCTATATTGTTTTTATTTAATAAATTACTTATATTATTTATTATTGAAAATGACCTTTTTAATTCCTTTTCATCAGGTTTTATAAGAAATTTTGATATATTCATTAACCTTTTTGGCATATTAATATTTGAGATTTTAGGAAATAATTTTTCATACCTTTTCAATACAACGGAAATCTGATACATATATGATGTGTATATTATTGTATCCTTATTTTTTGGCAATTTATCCGTCCACGATGAATAATATTTTTTATCCATTGGGAAAGGTGTATAACTTTCCATTAAATTATTAAAAATCATTTTTTTCATTTTTGAAATTCTATTTACAGTATCATTATCCATAATAAATTATAATGTATATTTATTAATAAATTTATTTATAAACATGTCTATAATGATAAATCTATTATTTTATTTGATAAGTTTTCCTCTACAAGTGAAAATATTATTGCATTTGCAATGTCATTTGATGTTATTTTTCCCTTCATATCCGGAATTCTTGATTCATCAATGAATTTTACATCAATTTTATCAACGTTTATTGAAATTATTCTATATTTATCATTTTTTATGTTTTCTGCAATATTATTAAATATTTTTTTAATTGATTTATAATACATATTGCCATAAGGTGAGTAAACTATGTTTATTAATATCCCGGATAAAAACCTGTCAGCTGCCTTTAAATAATTATAATAAATATCATATTCATTCAAAGTATTCAATGAAAATTCATCAATATTCTTATCGTCACTGACATATATATTGTTTATTAATATATTGACCACACCAAAATCATTCTTTACATTCTTTAAAATTTCCTCAATATCATCATTTTTGTATATATTAATTATGCCTTCTACCTTTTCTATTCTTTTCTTTATATTTTCTGCTATACTTTTATTATTATATGTTAGAGCAATCTTACAACCATTCTTTGCAAGATTCTCTGCAATATAACTTCCAGAACCAGCATCGCCGTTTATAATTAGAACTACCTTATCTACAGGATTCATTCATGGTAATTTAATCAACATTTATAATTTTCTTGTTTTTGATATTTGTTTATAATTTTATGGTAATAATATTGTGTGTTGATAATTATATAATGTAAATATTTATATATTAATTATTATATTATTATACATGGAAAAATAATATAATGGCGATATAAAATTAATATATTGGTCAGGAAACTGGTTGAAGATGATGCAGAAATAGTTCGAATGGTGGCAAGCATATCTCTGAATCCCAATTTCATAGATTTAATGCTATAATTCATTACATTGTGATATACAATTAAATCAGTTATAAACGATGAAGTGCTAATATTAAAAATCATTACAAAATATTAATAACAATACTAATCTTGTTATTTGTATTTTATAATTCTCCAAAGAATAATGACTTTTAATTAAACTGATATTTTATCATAGTTAAATTTAATATTGATATAAAAATATCAAATTATGACTGTATATTTAGACAAAAATGAAAATGCATTCGATATACCTGAAAATGTGAAATACGAATTTATGGAATATATTAAAAAAACAAATTTAAACAGGTATCCTGAAAAAGGCCTGCCATCATTATTAGAAAAAATAGGTGATTTTTCAGGTTTTAATGATGAAAATATCATAGTTGGAAATGGCAGTGATGAATTATTGAATATCCTTATAAATCAGGCTAAGGGAGATATTTTAATAAACACGCCTACATTTGAGATGTATAATTTTTATGCAAATAACTATGGTTACAATACAGTTAACGTTCCATTAAAAAGTGACTTTTCACTGGATACTGAAAATATTATAAATAAAAATAATATAAAATTAATAATAATATGCTCTCCCAATAATCCCACAGGTAATTTAATTGATATGGGACAGGTAGAGCAAATTCTTGAGTTAGGCATACCCACAATACTGGATAATGCATATTATGAATTTTCCGGTGAAGATTATACAGATTTATTAAATAAATATGATAATTTAATTATTCTAAGGACATTTTCGAAGGCATTCTCCATGGCAGGCCTAAGAATAGGCTATGGCATAGCAAATAAAAATGTAATATCAAATATAAAAAAATTGCAGGCTCCATTTTATATGAATGTTTTATCGGCAAAACTTGCAGAAATAATGATAGATAATTATTCTACTGTTCAGGAACATGTAAAGTATATAATAAATGAAAGGGAAAGGTTTTACAATGCAGTAAAGGAAATAGCATATGACAGCAAGGCAAATTTTTTATTTTTAAAAAAGGATTTATACAGTTATATGGAAAAGCATGATATAATAATAAGGAAATTACCATTATTAAAGGATAGGTCAAGGATTACAGTGGGCAAAAAAGAGGAAAATGATATTGCAATAGATGCCATTAAAGAATATATAAGTAAAAATTTATAATTACCATATTATTATTTTATTTTTGCCAGATTCATTATTAAAAACCTTTTCAAATTCCGGATGATTTAAAACAGGCAATGTTGCCCTTAATTTATTTGGTGCATGTGGGTCTATTGTAACCCTTCTTTTTATTTCCTCATCCCTTATATTTTCTTTCCATACATTTGCCCATGAAATAAAAAATCTCTGTTCCTGTGTAAAATTGTCTATTTTTTTATAGTTATTAGTTATCTTTAATCTTCTTTTTAATGCCTCATATGCTATGCTTACACCACCTAGATCTGCTATGTTTTCTCCTACAGTTCTATCGCCACGAACTTTTATCCCGGGCAGTATTTCAATAGAACTGTATAAGTCTATAACTTTCTTTGTAAGTTTATCAAATGCGTCCTTGTCCTCTTTTGTCCACCAGTTATTTAAGTTGCCCTCCTCATCATACATGCTTCCCTGATCATCATAGCCGTGTGTCATTTCATGTGCTATAACACCACCTATGGCACCATAATTAACTGCATCATCCATTGTAACATCAAAAAACGGTGGCTGCAAGATGCCAGCAGGAAATACAATTTCATTATCGGTAGGTGAGAAATATGCATTTATTGTCTGTGGGTCCATCAGCCATTCTTTTTTGTCTATTGGTTTGCCAACACGGTTTGCCTGCCTTTTTACCTCAAAGGACAATGATCTTATAATATTTCCGAAATAATCATTTTTATCAATTAAAATGGATGAATAATCCCTGAATTTTTCAGGATAGCCAATTTTTGCTCTGAATCTCTCAAATTTTTTTATAGCCCTTTCCTTTGTCTGTTCACTCATCCATTTAACGTTTTTTAATCTTTCATTAAAAACTGATCTTAAATCATTTACAAGGATTTCCATTCTTTTTTTAGCGTCATCTGTAAAATATTGTTTTACGTATAATTCGCCCAGAGCCTCTCCAATACACATATTTATTACAGAAATTATGGTTTTCCATCTTTTTTCCGGCTTTTCCTGGCCCATGATCTTTTTATTAAAGAAATTAAAGTGTTCATCCGCAAAATTCTTGCTTAAAAACGGTGCTGCAAAATTTATTACATTATATTTTAAATAAATTTTTAGATCATTCAATGGTTTATTATTTATAAAATCATTTATTTTTTCAAAAAATTCAGGCTGACCTAATATAACATAATTTACATTGGGCACACCTAAATATTTAATGTAATCCTCCATTTTTATAAGATGGAATTTTTCATTTAATTTATTCACATCAAATCTATTATAATTTTTTTCACTATCCCTTAATGCCTCGCGGCTCCTGCTGAAATTTGCAATTTCTTTTTCCATTTCAAGTATTGTATCTGCATATTTTCCTGCATCATCATTATTATAGCCTGAAAAAGCAAGTATGTTTTTAATATACAATAAATAATCCTTTAATAAATCAGAAAAATGTTTTTCTATATAATAATCCCTATCCGGAAGTGATAACCCGCCCTGGACAAAATAAAATGAATATATTGAACTATTTTTTTCATCGTTGTATGAACCGGAATCAAAAAATGATGGCAATCCCATTGAATGTAATTTCATTATAATATCGGGTATTTCATCCTTTGTTTTTAGGGCATCGATTGATTTTAATATATTTTCCAAGGGATTTATTCCCAGCTTTTCTATTAAATCTATATTCATTCCGGACGAATAAAATTTGCTTACCATTTTTTCATTTAAATTACCTGATTCTTCATCTGCATTTTCACATATATTTTTTAAAATATATAAATTTCTATCACGCAATTCATAGAATGTCCCCCATGATGATTTATCAGGGGGTACAGGATTATTTTTTAACCATGTCCCGTTGGCATACTCATAAAAATTCCTTACGGGGTCAGCAGACAGATCCATATTTTCAATAGAAAACCTTTTAATTTCAGGTACATCTTCTTCCATAAACTCGTATATCAATATTATTTATAACAATTTTCAATTTTTTAATAAATCCTTAAAAAAATTTGCAATATCTTCTATTATTTTATTCCCATAAATTTTAGATGCACCCCTGAATTCCACCCTGCTATTAACTTCATGTATCAATAAACCATTATCTGATTCCATCGCATCTATTCCTATAATGCCCGGATCAAACAATTCACCTGTTTTTATTAATAATTCTTTGTCATTATCATCTAAATTTGCCTTTTCAACTTTGCCTCCCAAATATAAATTTGTTTTCCAGCTTTTATATGAATATCTATAAATAATAGCAGAAATTTCGTGGTTTACTATAATTGCCCGGATATCCCTTGGAGGTCTTTCATTGTATTTCTGCAAGTAATATATCTTATCATTTATCATATCATTCATTGAAAAAATTGTTTCTGCGAAATTATTATCCTTAATTAATGACACCATTCTTCCCCAGCTTCCACTAACAGGCTTAAAAACTACAGGATATCCAATTTTATTTGATGTTTCAATGGCATTATCCTTTGAAAAGGAAACGTATGTTTCCGGCGTTGGTATTTTATTTTTATGTAAATATGCTGATGTAAATACCTTATTTCCTGTCGTATTGAATATATTGTAAGAATTTATTGCATTAATATTCTGTGATTCAAGTACATATGAATAATATAAAGACCTTTTATGGCTTAAACATCTTATAAATGCAATATTATCAATATTATTTTTTCCAGTTAAATTTAATTCATTATTTTTTGCATCTATTAAGTTTATTTTTAAATTTTCGTCCTTAAATTTTTTTATTAACTGTTTTTCTTCCCAGTTAATTATATCATAAACAAATGAAACCATAAAATATAATTTTTAATTAATATTAAATATTTTTTGAGTATATTATCAAAATATATAAAAATTATATAATATTTTGTTTTATAATATAAAATTTAATATTACTGATAAAAATATCATATTAATTATTAATTTTTTCTATTATACATTTCATTGTCCTATCAATATTTTTCATTGAAACTTCAGTTATTTTATTTTTATTCATTATTTTTACTATTAAGCCGAAATCAAATGAACTTACCCATTTTATCTCAGAAATATTTCCATTGCTTTTATAATCAATATTTATCTCAAGTTTTATTTTGGACCCGGCTATTCTGCCTGAGCCATTTACATTTAATGAATTATCATTCAATATATATTTAAAAACTATTTTCCCGGTTATTGTGCTCATTGCAGGTATGTTCATATCCTTGACATCCAGTTTTATCTTGCATTTTATTTCATCGTTAATATTCTCAATGTCATATATGCCCGGCAGGCATGGAATAACATTATTTATATCGGAAAAAAATTTATTTAAATAGTCTATATTTTTATTCACACTGAATTTTCCATTGAATTCCATTTATTCACCTTTACTGCCTCATTTAGGAGGAATGCACTCTCAATATGCAATTTATACTCATAGTCCATGCTATTATCATATGAATTGATATAATCAAGAAATGAAGTATCGATATTATTTTTATATTTGCTTATAAATTTATTAAATGTATTATCAAATATTATATTTTTTGTATCACTGCTTTTATTTCCAAATATTTTTGATATATATTCCGAAACCGATTTTCCCATTAATCTTGAAGTTGTAAATTTTCCACCTATAATTGTAATCATATTGTCATAATTTTTATATATATTAAAATCCCTGGAATTTCTTGAATTATCCTCTTTTATTAATGGCCTCATGGAATAATATAATTTTTTATATTTATAATCTTTGATTGAAGGCACCATTTCAGCTATTTCTGAAATCATTGTATCTATATCTTCGTCATCGAGTTCATTATTATCGGGGTCTTCCGAAATAATTGCTATTGTTCCCGCAACGGATTTTGATCCATATGGCAGTAATATATCACCATCTGATGGATCCCTCATCCGGTTTATTATAGAGTTTATAAATAATCTATCATATGAAGCCATATAACCCAGGGTAGGCATAACATCAAAATTTTTTATATTAAAATTTTTTAATAATTTGCCTGACCATGGACCCGTTGTATTTATTATATAATCAAATTTCTCAGATATTATATTATTACCCTTTTTATATTTTACTGAAATTACATTATTATTCTTGATTTCACTTCCAGTTATTTCAGAATTGAATCTAATTTTTGCACCATTTAATATTGCCTCCATTGCTACTGCGGATGCAAAAGGATGTGCATATATTATTTTATCCGGAACCTTCAATGCCATTTTTATATCCTTATTCAAGTATGGTTCAATTTTTAATAGTTCATTTACATTGATATTTTCTGTTTCTATCCCAATATTTTTATTTTTTTTAAATAATTTATCACCGTATGATGAGTCGTCATCATTTAAAGAAACAAAATAACCCGAAGTATTTTTAATAAAATTACCTGCATTTTTGTTTAATAATTTATTCTCATTTATGCATTCCCTTGCAGAATTTTCATCAGTTAATGAATATCTGGACCCGCTGTGAAGCATTCCGTGGAATCTTCCAGATGTACCGGATAATAAATTATTCCTTTCAAATAATGTAACATCATAATTATCTAAAGATAAATTTAATGCAGAGAACAAACCTGTTATGCCTGCACCAATTATTCCTATTTTTTCCATTAAACGGTTATTTTAATTTTATATATTATTTTATTCATATATATAATATAGATCAATATATAAGCAATTTAGCCAAGTTTTAAATAAAGCTGTAAATTAACTAAAAGTGAATGAAACTTTAAATGCCAATAAAATAGTTGTTTTATCTGCATTTGGTATGTATTTGGATGGTTATCAATTAACAGTTATCGCCTTTGCAATATTATTAATACCGGAGTATATAGCAATAACGACATTAGAATATGGATTATTAATAGCTTCTGTTATAATTGGTGCAATTATAGGAACTGTATCAATAGGTTATCTCAGTGATATTTTCGGGAGAAGAAGAATTTATTTATCAACATTAATATTTTTTATTATATTTGATTTAATATCCGCATTTTCATTTAATTTTATTATGCTGTTTATATCAAGGGTACTTTTAGGCATAGTTTTGGGTGCAGAATATCCCGTTGCAAATTCATATATAGCAGAGGTAACTCCAAACGAAAAAAGAGGTTATTACCTTGCTATGGCAACCGTATTTTTCAGCATAGGTTCTATTAGCAGTGCAATAATTGCAATATTTGCATTTCCATTAGATAATCTTGGCTGGAGGTTAATGTTAGGAATTTCTGTAATACCAGCAATAATTGTGGAATTTATGAGGTTTTCACTGCCAGAATCAAAGATGTGGGAAAATAAAAAAGAAAAAACCAAATTTTTTGAAATGTTTTCAGGTAAATATTCTAAGGATATAATATTGGCTGCAGTAATATGGTTTTTATATGATATTGTTGCATATGGCTTATCATTAACATTGCCTACAATATTAAAGTTGGGCCATTTTGTCGATAATGTTGATAATGCATTACTGACAACGTTTTTTCTTATAATAGGCATCTCTGCGGGAATCTATGTTATGTTTTCCGTTGACCGGTTCGGCAGGAAAGCCATGCAGATAACAGGATTTGCTTTTATGGCGATATTATTTCTTGTATTACCACATTATTATTTTTTAACAGGATTAATTATTATTGTATCATTTCTTGAACTGTTCAATTCATTTGGTGGTGCTACAGTAGGCATAATACCGGCTGAAGTTACAGTTACTAAATTCCGTGGGTCCTCATATGGCTTTTCATCCATGATGGGAAAAATTGGTGCTGTCATAGGCGTAATTGCAATGACATTACTTATTAGCGGGAATAATTATTCCAGTGCATATATATTTTTAGCAGTTATAATGGTTACTGCAATACTGCTAACGCTGCTATTGCCTGAAACAAAGAAAATAAAGCTTGAATAATCATTGAAAATTCATTAAATCAATTATAATATATTTTTTATCTATCTTGCCCTTATTTATAATTTTCCTTGTTATTACACCAAATGTTTCCTTTCTATTATTTTTACATTTAACGTTTTATGGGAAATAGGTATATAATATAATAAAATACTTGGGTAATTGTGGAGACTTAACTGAAATAAATAACATAACCATTACGCTCAAAACAATAAATGTTATAAATTTTATAAAAATACAGGAAATCACAGTTAATAATTTATATAATTTAGATATTTATAAAATTTATGAAACAAAATGTCCCTTCCTTGGTGATAGGGTTTTTATTGTTTTATTATTCCCATTTAATTTATCTATTGCACCGTTTAAACTGTTTATAAATAAATCAGCCATATCCTTACTGAAGCTTTCCCTTACCACAACACGCATTAAAACAGTATCATCCGCATTTTTTGGCAGTGAATATGCCGGGACAATCCAGCCGTATGACCGTAGTTCGGATGAAAGGTCAAACAGTGTGAAACTATCCTTATTCTTCTGTTTAAAGGTTATAACAGGTATATGTTTTGCATCACTGACAATACTAAAGTTGTCTATTTTACTTATTTTTTCTGATATATATCTTGCATTATCCATCATATTTTCATCTATTCTTTTATATCCGGATTTTCCCATTCTTATTATATTGTAATACTGTGCGGCTATATTCGATCCACTTTTTGAAAAATTAAGGGTGTATGTCGGCATTTCATCCCCTAAATAATTTACATAGAATATTAAATCCTCTGGCAAATCATTTTTATCCTTAAACAATAACCATCCAATCCCTGGATATACTAAACCGAATTTATGACCTGAAACATTAATTGATTTTACATGACTTAAACGGAAATCCCATTCTAAATCAGGTTCTATAAAAGGTGTAATAAAACCCGCACTGGCAGCATCCACGTGTATTGGTACATCTATGTTTTTTTCATTTTTTAATTTTTCTAATAATTCATTTATCCTCTTAACATCATCAAGTGCACCGGTAAATGTAGTTCCCATAACGGCACCCACAGCAATAGTGTTTTCATCAACGTTTTTAATTAACTCCTCCGGATTGACAACCAGTGTTTTTTTGTCTAATGGTATTACTCTGGGTTCAACATCAAAATATTTTGCAAACTTATCCCATACTACATGTGTATCTGCCCCAAAAACAATATTGGGCTTGCTGTAATCCTTATTCATCTTCTGCATTTTAATTTTCCAGTTCCATTTATGTGCCATTAACGCCAGCATTATTGCTTCAGATGAACCTATTGTGGATGTACCGGTAAAATCATTCTCTTCCGGTGCATTATATAACCTTAATAATATATTTACTATTCTTTGTTCCTCTCTTTTTATCTGCGGGTATTCAAAACTATCTATAAAATTTTTATGTGCATTTTCCATATATAATTTATCTGCTTCAGGTTCCATCCATGTGGTTACGAACGTTGCCAAATTTAATTCAGGGATGCCATCAAGATTTAATTCCTCATGAATTAATTCATATGCAGCCCTTGCATTCATGCCCGTTTCCGGAAATTTATTTTCCGGTATAGATTTATCAAAATCCCTGTTGCTGTATGTTCCATATATTTTTTTATCCCCGCTAATTTTTTTAACTACCATATATAATAATGAATACATATTATAAAAAGGTTTAAAATAAAATTTTAACCTGAAATTTATAAATAAACATACCGGTACCTTAGAAGGACTTAATATAAGTATGTTAATGTGGTGTAGTCCATGAAACAGGAATTTTCAATGCTTTAGCATGATGTAACTCACAAACAATATGAAAATTATGAATAAAACAATAAATAAATTTATTTATTTATTATAAATATGTAAATAATGATTATACATAATACTCTAGGTCAGAAGGATCAGGAATTCAAGCCAATTAATAAGGGAAGAATAAACATATTTGTATGCGGACCTACCGTTTACGATGATTTCCATATAGGCCATGCAAGGACTTACATATTCTTTGATGTTGTAACAAAATTTCTAAGAAATATTGGCTATTCAGTTTTTTATTTGCAGAACATAACGGATATAGACGACAAAATAATAAACAGATCAAAAAATGAAAATAAAAAATATTATGAAATTTCGGATTATTATTTTAATGAATATATAAATACAATGAATAAATTAAAGGTAACCAGTATAAATTACTATGCCCGGGCAACACTGTATATAAAGGAAATCATATCACAGATAAGGCGCATGGTTAATAAAGGCTATGCATATGAAACATCAGATGGTGTTTACTTTAACGTAAAAAAATTCAAGGATTATGGAAAATTGTCAAATCAGAATTTAAATGAAATAATAAATAATTCCAGGGATATAATCAATGAGGATAAAAGAAACCCGGAGGATTTTGTATTATGGAAAAAAATGAAAGCCGGTGAACCATACTGGGAATCTCCGTGGGGAAAAGGCAGGCCAGGATGGCATATAGAAGATACTGCCATAACGGAAACACATTTTGGACCAGAATATGATATACACGGCGGTGGGTCTGACCTAATTTTCCCGCACCATGAGGCGGAAATAGCACAGATGAGGTCCATAAGCAATAAAAAATATCTTGCAAGGTACTGGATACATACAGGAATGATAAATATAAATAATGAAAAAATGTCAAAATCATTAAAAAATTTTATAAAAATAAATGATATATTAAATGTTTATAAACCTGAACATTTAAGGTTTGCAATGATAAATGCAAATTATAATACCTCAATAGAATTCTCAGATGAATTATTAAATATTTCCAGGGACAATGTTGATAAGATCAACAATTTTTATAATAAAATAAAAAAAATAGAAAATTTAACTGGCAATTATGGAATCAATGAAAGCGAAACGATAAAAAAATTTAATGAAATCATGGAAAATAACTTTGATACAAGATCTTTAATAAGAAATATATTCGAATTTATATCAGATATAAATAGGAACATAAATAATATATCAAAGGAAACAGCAAAAAAAATAATTAATATTATGGATTATCTAAACAAATTTCTATGTATATTATATGAAAATAAAAATAACAATAATGAAAATATAATAAATGCCATGATTGAAATAAGGAATAATATGAGGAATAATAAAATGTATGAAATATCAGATTATATCAGGAAAAAACTTGAAGAAAATAATATATATATTGAAGATAATGGCAATAAAACGGAATGGTGGGTAAAGGATTAATATTTAAAACGGATGTGCGAACATGAATTCTGTAAACAATAAGTGCATTTTAATTGTGGATATGATAAATGACTTTGTTAATGGAAAATTTGGCAATGAAGAAGCATTAAAAACAGTAGAAAAAACAGAAGAAACATTAATTAAATTAAATAAAAAAATAAAAATTATATTTGCAAAGGATTCACATATTAAAAATGACCCGGAATTTAAGGTCTGGGGTGAACATGCTATTGGCAATTCATATTCATCCGAAATTGTAAATGAATTAAAGGAATTCCCGGATTATATAATTAAAAAAAGGCATTATGATGCATTTTTTGATACGGATTTGGATTCTTTATTAAGGGCTTTAAATATAAAAAAAATGTATATTTTTGGAATAAGTACGGATATATGTGTTTTACATACATGTGCAGGTGCATTTTACAGGTATTATGATGTTTCAGTAGTATCAGATTTATGCTCCTCAATAGATAAGGATAATCATTTAATGGCATTAAAAAACATTAAAATAAATTATGGCTATAACGCTATTAGCAGTGAAGAATTTATAAAAGAGGTAAATGAAAATGAGTAAATTTGCAATGGCCAATGAAAATGATATAATTAATGGCAGTTCAACAGATGTTTATTTCGACAAAACAGAGGAATATTTAAAAAAATTAAATGTGAATCCGAAAGTTACAATGGAGGTTACTATTTCATCATCTGCATATAATTATATAAATTTTACAGGCTTGAATGATGTAGTTTCATTGCTTGAAAATCATAATATAAATTTATATGCAATTCCTGAGGGGACATTAATAAGGCCAAGGGATGATAATGGAATACCTGTGCCGTTTATAAGAATTGAGGGAAATTATTTAGATTTTGCAGAGTTTGAAACGCCCCTATTGGGGTTTATATGCCAGGCATCAGGGATATCATCATATTCATCAATGATAAAGAAAATTTTGAATAATATCCCTTTCATGTCATTTGGCATAAGAAGGATGCATCCTGCAATATCAATAATGATAGACAGATCCGCATATATAGGCGGTGCATCTGGTGTTTCAGGGGTTTTAAGCGCAAAAGTTTTAGGCATAGAGGCGTCAGGAACAATGCCACATGCATTATCATTAATTTTAGGTGATGATGAAGCATGGAAAATTCAACATGACAATTCTAATTTCAGGGTTTTTTTAATAGATACATACATGGATGAAAAGTTTGCAGCAATAAAGGCAGCTGATGAATTTCCCGATATAGATTATATAAGACTTGACACGCCGTCTTCCAGGAGGGGAAATTTTCCAAATATAATAAGGGAAATACGCTGGGAATTAGGTATAAGGAACCATAAAAACATTAAAATAATGGTATCGGGTGGCATAAAAATAGAGGATTTAAATGAATTGGTAAATGCCGGTGTTGAAGCTTTTGGCATAGGTACATCAATAGCATCTGCAAAACCGGTAGATTTTGCCATGGACATAGTAAACATAGAAGACGTAAATAAAACAAAGCGTGGTAAATTTTCAGGTATAAAAAATGTTCTGCGCTGTGATAAATGCTATAAAGTCAAAACTGTTTTGAATAATATAAGCGAAGAAAAATGCGATTGTGGTGGGACAATGAAAAACATTATGGAAAAATATATAGAAAATGGTAAAATCATTAAAAATGAGGATATAAATATTATAAGAAAAAGATCATTAAATGAGATAAATAACATCTTAAATTTATAATGAAAAATCTCCCAAATTTTCTAAATGTTTTTTATATCTTGTATATGTTATCAATACCGTACCAAATATTATGGCAACCCATATCAAAGAGCCATAAACCCCATAGATATATGGCGCGCTTAAATCAAAATATATTGCTGCTATGATTGCACCTACTAAAGTTGCACTTGATATGCCAGGTATTATTATGTGCCTTACTATATGCGCCTTTTTGCCATTCTTCTTCAAAAATAAATATAATGATGTATTCGTCAATATATGAACAATGTATGTTATTGGTGATTCTAATACTAATAAAAATACAGAGGCATATAATAAAGCATCTATAATCTGGCCTGGGTATAATAATTCAAAGGCTATGCCTGTTGATAAAACTATTATTAATGAAATTATGGTTATAAATATAACTGCATATACTGGAACACCTTTTTTATTTGTCCTTGATAGTTTTTCAGGTATTACATTTTCCCTGGATAATGAGAATAATACCCTTGATGCATTTGTGCCTAAGGAAACCGTTGCTGTAAAAAATGAGTTAATAACTATTATTAACAATATTGCAAATGGCAGCAATCCAAAAACACTGAAATCATTTCTATATATGGATAAAACAGGATATGCTCCTATTCCGGACCCGGTTCCGAAGTTAAGCATATTTGAATATCCCCATGATATGACTTCGGAATATGCAGCAAGTATTATTGTGGCCCCTAAAATAAATATGCTTGCTATTATTGATAATGGCACATTTTTCTTGGGATTTTTTGTTTCCTCGGCAATGGGTATTGAACCGCCAACACCAACAAAAGTTCCTATTGCATATACCATCATTGCTGCTAAAATAATAAAATTGCCACCAACAGGTATGGCAGTAAAAGGCTTTACTGTTAATGCCGAATGGTTTTCTGCTATTAAATAAATAGATGTTGATATAAAAAATATTACCTCTATCAAAATTGCATATGAGACATATTTTAATGAGGGTTTTATCCCCTTATAAATCAAAAAGCTTACAAATAATATAAATGCAATGGTAACTGGAATCCACAATACATTAACATATGGCAGTGTTATACCGAGACTTGGAAGAATTGCATATGCAAAACCTATAAAACCAAGAATGCCGAAACCGGTAAAACTTAAAATCTGATAGCTTATATAAGATAATGCTGTTGTTAAACCAAAGCCAGTTCCGAGGCCTTTGGCAACGAATGTATAATAACCTCCGGCACTTGACAAATATTTTGAAAATTCATATGATGAATAACTCATCATTGAATACACAATTAAAGCCAATAATAAAATTAAAGGTATTGAAAATGCACCATCAGGATATTTAGAAAATGTAAATGTCAATAATGCTGCTGTACCTGCTACATATAAAACTATTGTGCCACCGGGTGCGTTTAAACCTATTGCCTGTGATACGGCATGCCTCAACGTTAATTGATTGTATTTCAAATGCCTGTAATCCCTATAACCAGCATCATTATTCGAATTTATTTTATTCTCTTCTGCCACGTGGAAGTTAATATGCAATTTATATTTTAATTTTTTTTATTCGATAAATATAATATTAATTAATGCTTAATAAATAATATTAAATCTTTATTTTAATTAATCATGTATGAACATTAAGAATAAAAATGATATATCAACAAATGATAAAAGAAAGTTTTTTATTAATATTATAGAAAAAGTATTCAATGAATTATCCCCGGAGAAAATTATAAATAAAAAATTTAATCCCGATTTTACTGAATATGATAATATATACGTTATCGGTTTTGGAAAAGCCTCATTTAAAATGTATTCAGGTATAAGAAATAAAATAATAGGCAAAGTTAAATATGCGGGCATTATAGTTCCAGAGGATGAAAATGATAAAAATGCATATAGTGAATTAAATATTTTAAAGGGTACACATCCATACATCAGTGAATTATCAGTGAATTCATCAAGGGAATTATTATCCAATTTAAAAGATTTAAATGAAAATGATCTTGTAATAGTCCTGATTTCAGGTGGCGGGTCATCATTATTTGAAATACCTGTTGATAATGTAAGTGCAAATGATATAATGAATATATCAAAGGAAATAATGAAAAATGGCGGTGACATATATTCATTAAACTATATGAGGTCTGTACTGTCGGATGTTAAAAATGGCAAACTATCAAAATATCTATATCCTGCAAACATTGTATCGTATATAATCTCGGATGTTATATATGATGACTTATCAATAATAGCATCCGGTCCATTAAAGCAAACAGATAATGATTTTAACATTAATAAATTATTAAATAAATATATAAAAGATGATAAACTTAAAAATATTATAATAAATAATTATAAAAATTATAAAATTGAAAATAAATATTTTAAGAAAATAACGAACAATATTATATTAAAAAATAATGATTTTGTTAATAAATTTTATGAATATATGGATACCAACTCGATAAATCTTGGAAGCAACATAAACGGTGATGTGGATGATGTATCCGGTGAACTGGCAAAGGTTCTAAGGTCTGTATATTCCATAAAAAAATCCAGTTTCAGCTTTGTAGGAGGTGGTGAAACAACGGTCAATGTTAGGGGCAATGGCAGGGGTGGCAGAAATCAGGAATTGGTTTTAAGGTTATTAAAAAATATGAAAAATAATGAAAACTTTGTTTTTGTTTCTATAGGTACCGATGGAATTGATGGCATGAGCGATGCTGCAGGTGGCATAGTTGATAATACCACAAAAATAAGCGATCTTGAATATTATTTAAATAACAATGATAGTTACACTGCATTGCTAAAAAACCATGGTGTTATAATTACAGGACGGACCGGCAACAATGTTTCAGACATAATAATGGGATACTATTCGGAAAATAATATATAGAATTATAAAGTCAAAAGTATTAAATACACCATATAATTTATGTGTGATTACTATGGAAGAACTATTATGCAATATTGAATTTGAAAAAGATGGAAATGGCTATACAGCCAGATTAAGGACTGACATGGGGGGACTCCGTGAATACACAGGTTTGACATTAGAAGATGTTTTAAATGAAGTTATACTTGAGCTTCAGGAAGAATTTTCACCATAATTAATATGATAATATATATCCGAGATCATTAAATTCTTTTTTTGCAGTATCTTTATATTTGTTATCTCCAGTTATTGATTTTACCGTAAGGTACTTACCGCTTTTCTTTACATTTATTGATAATTTTACGGAATTATTTATAAACAATAGATATGTGTTTAATGATTTAAAATTTGATTTTATGTAATCGCTAAAGAACAGCGCTATTATATCTTTCGGCTCAATAATCCTTGTAATTTTTATATTTTTTATTTTATTTATATCAATATCATTTGAAATATATATAATTTTTCTTTCCTCAGGTATAATTTTTTTGCTAATTATATTATTTTCAATCATTTTATTTATAATATTCCTGTAAATATCATCAGCATACACATCTGTTAGTTTTTCATATATGCTGTCGTCAAAAAATCCTATAGCATTTATTATATAATTTAATAATGCCTCTATTGCCTCCTCTCTACCGTATTCATTATTTACAGTTACATATTTCCTGTTTTTGTCCTTTGCAATTGCATTGATTTTATAAAGATTTTTTATTGAATCTTTTATTATAAATGATTTTATTCTCATATTCTTTATTAACTCATTTTCCGTAGAATTCTCAGAAATTAAATACTTTAAAATTGTTTCCTCATTATTGTCCAAATCACGTTTTTTAATAGCTTTATATATTGATATGACATTTTTTGTGCCATAGGCGGTTACATTAAATGGGCCATTAAAATTATAAAGTAATAATGAATTATAATAATTATTTAATTCAATATTCTTTACGCCTGAATATGATGCCTCTATATCATTTCTTAATCCCAAACATATTTTATTCAATGAATTATAATTTAATGTAATCTTATTTCCGGAAAATCTTTTTACTGCTATTCCTAATAAATCACTATTATTTATATTTAATATGTCTATATTCCCTTTATAAATAACATTTTTTGACGTTTTATAATCCATTTTTTTTGCTTCATCTATTAATTCCTGGTTTTCCGTATTTATTATTATTGAGGTTATGTTAATTTTATCTGCCATGTCATTTAATGATGACAAAAATTCATGAATTTTGCTGTCCTCAAAATCTATATTTTCTATCCATGCGCTCGAGGATTTCTCTTCCACATGGAACATTGCCTCCTCTTTTCCATTGCATATAAATCTTGAATTATAGCTATCATTTCTTATGTATTTGCCTAAATATATGCTTACCGGATCATTTGTTTTTACTATTATCGAGTTCACTGTTGAATCAGTTTTATTATCGCCATAATAAATTTCATTTTTATAATAATATGGCTTTAATTTGGTATAATCTATCTTTGCCGGATTGAACCAGAAGAACCTTGAGAGCTCATACATTGTTACAGGGCCATATTTTTCTATTATCTTATTGTTATTTTGATTTTCATCGGGAATATATATTTTATATGCATCATTTTCAGGGATTATTTTTATCTTGAATAATAGTTCCTTAAGAATGGCCTTCAGTACGGATGTGTCATAGCCACTTATTTTTAATAGTTTATCGTCTGTATCATAACCATTTTTTATATAATCCAGTATTTTATCTTCGTTTGCGCTATTTTTTTCATCCCTTAAATAATATAATAGATTCAATAACCATTTTGATATATATGCATATTTATTTTTTATTGCTTTTAAATAAAATAATTCATTATTTTTGACCATTTTATTTATTTTATTTATATCAAAATTACCTACCCTGATTTTTATATCATACAAATCAAATGCAAATCCATATTTATTGAAATAATCATCTACTGTTTCAACTGGCATTGAAAAGTTGATTATCCTTTTTTCAGCTATATTTTCATCAACATTATTTATTATATTATCAAAATCGGATTTTAACATATACTGTTTTATAAAAATTGGTGTAATATAATCATAAATTAATGCATCATTATCAATCATATTTTTTAATGCTGTTTCAAGTAAATCACTATTTACAGGCAATTTTATTAATAATTCATCGTATGTCAACGGCCCATATGAGGATAATATCAATTCTACTGCCTTATATAAGCTATTATTGCCAGGTTCTGGCTTTATTTCATTTTTAATATAATACGTTAAATTATTCTTTATCTTTTTCCTTATCATATAAGAAGATTCTAAATGTATAATAGAATCCCTTATTTCCTCCTCATTATAATTTAATTTTTTCAGTTCATTAAAGGTTTTATTTTCTATGTTATTATATATATTTTTATCAGCATCGCTTAATTCTATATCTTTTTTAAATAAATTATACACTATGCCATAATAATTCTTATTTACCCACTGATCAGACCTGATAAAGGCATATATTATCTGGTCTTCCTTTATTAAATCATGTGTAATTTCATTTAAATCCATTGATGTATGACTCAATGGGGAGTTATATTTTACTTTAAATGGATCTATGTAAAGGAAATGACCTGAAAATTTTATGTATGTGTTTTTATCCTTTATATCGGGTATTTTATTCTTAAAATAATTTTCAACCAATTTTGAATCCTTTATAAGAAAATCTATGCCCTCAGTGCCATATATCCTATCCAGCAATTTATTCTGCAATTCCTTTAATAATTTTGATCTATCCTCCATTAAAACTATATCAGAAACCCCAGATAGTATTAAATTATATGAAAATGGGCTGCTTTCATCCGAGTAATCCCTTACTGAATATTCTTTTTTCTCTATTACATTTTCAATATATAATTTCGCATTATCAACGTCCATAACATCATTTCTTATTTCGTTGAAAGCTTCTTTTATAACCGGAAAATTATTTATAGATTCTAATACCCTTAATAATTTGTCACTTCTCAACTGCTGCCTTGCAACAGATATGTCGGTGCTTTTATATTTTCTTAATACCATAAGTGACCTTGTGGCACAGTACCTGAATCTCTGTTTAAATAGTTCAGTATTTATAATAGACCTTTTTAATACATCCTCAAAATTTTTTGAATTTAATAATTTTAATATTTCCTTTATTACAATTTTTCTATTAAGTGTTATCATAAATCCGTTGTCATTTACACTTATCCGTGTATTTACATTGTATTTATTTGATATTACAAGGCCGTATGCCCTTGATAATGCATCGTTAACCCTTCTGCCTAAGGGTATATGGAATATAATGTCATACAAATCCTTATCTAAATAGCCCTCAATAAATAAATGATTTTCAGTGGGAATATCAAATTTGCCCTGTGATTTTATATATGATATTAAGCTTCTTGCACCTGCCTGATCAACCCTGTAATTTTTAATAAGCCAGTCTTCAGGGTCTCCACCATTTTTTATTTTACTGTATAATTCTTTTCTAAATTTTCCTATTAGAACACCAAGATCATATGACCTTGGCAATAATTCACCTGTCCATGAAGGGACAGTAGGCTTCATTCCCGTTGCCTCCTTTACAGTAATATTATTTCTTGACACCCTTAAAAACATGTATGTTTTTGCTCCAAGAACGAAAATATCACCATGTTTTAATCTTTCCACAAATTTATCGCTTAATTGCCCTATTAGTCTTCCACGTTCATTGGCAACATTGTAATTTGCTTCCTCAGGTATTGTTCCAACATTCATAAAATAAATCATTCTTGTACTTCTTTTTTTCCCGAATAATTCTTCATTTTCATCATACCATATTTTTGAAAATAATGTATTTCCCTCTATCTGGCCAGATAAATATTTTAAGGTAGATATATAATCATTATAATCTAAAGTATGAAATGAATATGAATTTTTAATCAAATTATATGCTTCCTCAAAATTCCAGTTTTTTTCCAGGGACATGCCAATTATGCCCTGAGATAGAACATCCAGTGGATTCACCGGCACACTTACCTTATCTATTTCATGTTCATATGCAGCACGGGTCATGACGGCACATTCCATTAAATCATCTAAATCGAAAACAATAAATCTGCCCATGGACAAATCACGTACACCATGACCTGACCTGCCAATCCTCTGCAATGCCCTGGAAACAGATTTCGGGCTTCCTATCTGTATAACCATATCAATAAAGCCAATATCTATTCCAAGTTCCAGCGACGTTGAGGTTATGACACATTTTAATTCACCATTTTTTAATTTATTTTCTACTTCTATCCTTGTTTGCTTTCCTAAGGATGAATGGTGTGCCTCTATATTTTCTATGCCCATAGCCTTTAACCGCATTGCAACATGTTCTGTAGAACTTCTTGTATTTGTAAATATTAATGTTGTTTTATGGCTATTTACAAGGTCTACCAAAATATCATACATTTTTTCATTTGCAACCTCATAGCTTACCATGGTTAAATCTTTCACAGGCGTTATTATCTTTAAATCCAGGTATTTGTTTGTATTTACCTCTATTATTTCAAAATCCCTTTTTTTATCACCGTCATAGCCACATAAATATGTTGCTATTAAATCCAGGGGAGCCTGTGTTGCAGATAATCCTATTCTCACAAAGTTGCCGGCTATATTATCTAACCTCTCCAAATTCAGTGATAATAATGAACCTCTTTTTGTTGCCGAAACCTCATGTATTTCGTCAACAATAACATATTCAACACCATAAAATTTTTCCCTAAACTTATTTGCAGTGAGTGCTAAAGATAATGATTCCGGTGTTGTTATTAATATATGCGGTGGTTTCTTTAGCATTTTATTTCTTTCGGATTGGTCTGTATCTCCGGACCGTACCCCAACACGTATTTCCGGGATTTTTAAGCCCTGGTTTTTAGCTATTTCATATATTTCTTTTAACGGTTCATTCAAATTTTTATTTATATCATTTGCCAGTGCTTTTAAAGGTGAAATATAAACACAGTATATCTTGTCCTCAAGTTCATTATTTTTAGCTTTTATAAACAATTCATTGATTATGGATAAGAATCCGGTTAATGTTTTTCCTGTTCCTGTAGGTGATGATACTAAAACATTTTTTTTATCATGGATCAATGGCAGTGCCTTTCTCTGTGGTTCGCTTAAATCATTATATTTATTATTAAACCATTCGCATATTACATCATCCAGAAATGGCAATGTATCTTCTACCTTAAATTGGTCCCTGTATATCATTTAATATAATCTGTATGGTAATTCATAAATGTATATAATTTTATTGAAAATATAATATGTATTTATAGGATAAAATATTAATTATTTCATTGATTCTATATAATTATTTAATGATTCAGTTTTCCTTCCGCTCTTCTGTGACCATAAATAAAAGATAAAGGCAACTATTCCGGTTACTATAAAATCAAAGGGGAATTTTATATAGTTAAGCCCTCCGTATTGATACGGGCCTATTAAAGATAATATTTCAATGGCCAATAATGTAAATATAAACCATGACCCATGGACCATATCTGAATCACTATTTATTCTATTCATTTTTAAAAATGAAAAGATCATTATAATCCCAGCTATAATTTCTATTATGGTGCCCAAATAGTAATAAGTATAGAAATTGAATAGCAATATTAACACAAATGAAAATATTACTGTTGTTGCTATAAAAATAAATATGTACCTGTATTCCTCAGATGAAATATCAAATAATTTTTTATAATAATATAAAAACATATACAATCCTAGCAATACAACAAATACAACCTCGCCGGATAATGGCCAGCCTGACCAATATACAACTAAAAATGTAAAGATAAACCCTATCGGTGCTATTATTCTGGCATATCTTAATCTAAACGGTCTTTCAACATCCGGTGCGGTTGCTCTCAAAATGTTTATTGATGCCGGGCCAACAATATAGGCTATTACCAGTGTCGATGTCAATATTCCGATTAATAAATCCCATCCGGGGAACTCGTATATAAAAAATAATCCAAGGACAAAGCCTAAAATTAATGCCCTGGCAGGAACATGATTTTTACTTAACTGCAGGAAACTTTTAGGTGCATAGCCATACTCAGACATTGACTGGAATATTCTTGAAGGATATGCTGCATAGCTAACGCCGGCACCGCCAGGTGATATGACAGCATCAATCATTAAAATTACAATTAGCCAGCCTAAACCGGCAGCAGCAGCTTCCTGTGCAAATGGCCCTGATATTATTGTAGAATTTAAAGCACCCCAGTTTCCGGGGCTAACAGAAAAGATGGACCAGTTAATCGCCCCAACAAAGGCCACCTGCAATAATATATATAAACCCATTACAAGCAGCAATGCAACTATTACAGATTTCCATATATATGTTTTATCTTTCGCCTCTCCTGCCATGTTTATTGCTGCACGGTACCCCTCAAATGAAAAAATTACGCCACCAAGTACTAACGCATAGAAAATGCCTGAATATCCATGGTAAAATGAGCCATATGCCACAAAATTTGATGCGTGGAATACAAATGGTATAAACGTTAATATTACTAATAAGGGTATGGCCCATTTCCAGATCATAACGCCTGATAATATATTCCCGAAAGTTTTAACAGAAAATAAATTTATTATTAATACAACAACCATTATTATCACCGCAAATAAATACCCAAATGGCAGTAAAACACCGCTACTGGTAACAATTCCCGGAATAAAAAACGATAGATATGTTACTGAAGCTATTGCCTCTATGGGAGGTGTCATAACATCGGATATCCAGGCACCCCATCCTGCTATAAATCCCACTAATTTGCCATGTGAAAATTCACCTATAGGTGTAGACCCTCCGGCTTTTGGAAAGGCTGATGAAACTTCCATGAATGTCAATGCCATGAACAAAACTATTACGCCACCTAAAATCCATGAAAATATTGAACCAAATGAACCGGCATATGAACTTGTGTACAATTCAGCAAATAACCATCCAGAACCGATCATGCCCATTGCATTAAGCATCACAAGGTTCATGAAACTTAAATCCTTTTTATAACCAGTTGAATTAACTGTTTCCGTTTTACGTTAATTTATTTATATTTTATAAAACTTTTCTTTTTTATAAAATAATACATATTAAATAAAATTATTACTAAATTCGTATTATTCTATAATAATTATAGGTATAAATGTAAAAAATTATTTAACGATAAATTTAACATCTTTTAATTAATTATGGTTTATGGAATATAAATGCTATATATGTAACAAAACTATAAGAACCGGAGAAAAGTTTACCTTTACGAAGGATGGATCTGTGCATCTGGACTGCTTTGTATCGGATAAGCGCAAAAAAATAAGTGATGACAAGGTTGAGTATTTAAGGAACCTTGCACTTGTGCTGGATTATGAAATGACATATCTGGTCGAACTATTAAGCTTAAAAACAGATGATAAAGAAGCATCAGAAATAATCAGAAAAAGAATAACATCAATAGAAAAGGAAGGCGGGGAAACCACAAACCTTATATATAATTTATAAAAATTTTAAAAATTTATTTTTTCTTTTTAAATTCAGTATATCCACATTTTCCGCATGAAAATCTGTCCTTATGCTCTGCAAGAAAAACTCCTGGGCCACATCTCGGGCAGAATCTTCTATTTCTTACTATTTTTGAATCCTTTACTTCATATAACTCTCTTTTTTCCATTATTTAACCTCCTTCTCCTTTAAATTGTTTCTTATAAGCTCGTAATCCGGTTCATAAAGCATTGCATGGTCCTTATTATCATATATCTTTACATAACCTTTTAACTGGTTTTTCCCTGTTTCCTGCCTGTTGCTGTCAACTATTATAAGTTCCTTACTTACCTTATAATAATTCGCAAATAAATTTCTAATTGACTCCCTGCTAACAGTTTTCCCTGTTTTAAAGTCTATAGTATATTTTATTTCTTTTCTGAACAGTAATTTGTTATCTCTTTCACTATCAACCTTAAAGTTTTTTATTGGTGTTTCATCACTCATTTTTCTTCATCTCCATTATAATATTATTTACCATTTTTTTTATTTCTTTATCCACTTTTATATATGCCATACCTGTATCCGGTATACCATAAACTATTACTGTATTGTTATCTGCATAAAAAATTATTGGTATAACTGCCAGATCCTCCTCACCGTTTATTTCTATCCTATTATTTTTACTTGAATTAATTGAATTATACAGTATATCCATCAAATTTTTTGTTATAACACCATTGGGATTATCAACTTCTATTGAATTTTCTATATGCTTGAAATTTTTATTTTCCCTTTTTGTTTTAAGGTCCACAACCTCAAGAAAAATATTAACATTATTATTTTTTAAATTTTCTGTTGTTACATCACCAACAGATATAATTTTATTATTTTTAGAGAATTCCTTTATATCATTTACAGTGCATAATTTATATTTAAAATTTTTAATTAAAGATCTGATTCTTCCATTTATAATTATATCATGATCTAACTTTAATTGCATATAAACCATTTTTACTTATCTCTGCCTTTTTTGCAATTTCTGAATTTACATCGTTTATTAATAAAAAGCCGAACCAGTCCTCCCTTGTTTTCTCATCGCCATGGACAGGGCAGACATCTTCAGTGGTTAATCTTTTGCATATTTTACATGCTTTGTATACTTTTTTCATAACTATACCTCAATTTTTTATATTTTCATGCTTTAGCCATTCATCCTTTCCAAGGCCGGGCTGCTTTGCGGTGAATCCAATCTTGCTATCGGATAATGATGCTGATGCCAGATTTAATGCAACTATCCTCACCCTTATTTTGTCTCCAACCTTTAAATCCATTTTTGTATCCTTCCCTATCAATCTCTGATTTTCAAGGTCAACATTAATAGAATCTTCCATTATCTGGCTTATGTGCAGCAAACCCTCGAATGGACCGAACTTTATAAAGGCACCGAACTTCTGTACCGATACAACTATGCCATCCACAACTTCCTGCATTTTAGGTAAATATCCCAATGCCTTGTACCTTATTGTCTGGTAAACTCCACCATCGCCATGGACTATTGTTCCTTCGCCTTTCAATTCTATGCTGTTTATTGAAACAATATATGATTTTCCCACGCCCTTCTCGTTTTCGTCTATTATGTCCACTAATTTGCCCTCGAGTATTTCCCTGGACGCTTCCTTAACAGCTTCATCATAATTCTCATTCAACAACTCCGGCGATACCCTAACCACGTATTCATCTTCAAGTAATATGTACATATTTATTCTCCTTTAAAAGATTAATAATTAATTTAATAATGTTATAAATATTTATGTATTATACTTAAAAATTCTAAAAAAATATATCTTAAATTAATATTAACATACAATGGAAAAAATAAATGATATACTATCGGATAATTTTATAGGCAAGGAAGCAAGCATAAGGGGCTGGGTATACAGGATCAGGAGCTCGGGCAAAATTACATTTATTGTACTGAGGGATTCATCCAATATAATACAATGCATTGCATCATCTGAAAAACTGGATGAAAATTCAATGAAGGAGTTATCATCATTAACAGTAGAAAGCAGCATTGAAATAAATGGCATTATACACAGGGAAGACCGGGCAGTAACAGGATATGAATTGTTAATATTATCATATAAAATATATGAAAGAAATGAAAATTTTCCGATAACAAAGGATTTAGGTGAAGAGTTTCTTCTTGACAACAGGCATTTATGGCTAAGGAGCAGGGAATTTACGTCCATATTAAAAATAAGGTCAACCGTTTTTAGGGCCTTTGCTGATTTTTTTTATAAAAATAATTATTACCAGGTTCAGGCACCCATGTTTGTTTCAACGGCAACTGAAGGAGGATCAACACTGTTTGAGGTTAATTATTTCGGTGAAAAGGTAAATTTAACACAGAGTTCACAATTTTATTTGGAAACATTAATATATAGCCTGGAAAAGGTTTTTACAGTAGCACCCAGCTTCAGAGCTGAAAAATCAAGAACAAGAAGGCATCTGTCCGAATACTGGCATGCCGAGGTTGAGGCTGCATGGTATAATAATGAAGATATGATGCGTGATGAGGAAAATTTAATAAAATACATCATTGATGAGGTTATAAAAAATAATGAAAACGATTTAAAAATAATAAACCGTGATATCAATGTTTTAAAGAATATTAAAGTTCCATTTGAAAGAATAAGATATAAGGATCTAATGGAAAAAGCAAAAAAGGATTTTGGATTGGATTTAAAATATGGCGATGATTTAGGCGCTGATGAGGAATATAATATAATGATCCATTATAATAACCCCATATTTGTTACTAATTATCCGGAATCACTGAAAACATTCTACCACAGGCCGGATCCGGATAATCCAGGTGAAATATTATGCCATGATTTACTGGCTCCAGAAGGCTACGGAGAGGTTGTAGGTGGCGGTGAAAGGATATATAATTTAAATGAATTACTGGATAGATTAAAAAATAACAATTTAAATCCTGATGACTATTATTGGTATGTAGATTTAAGAAGATATGGAAGCATACCGCACAGTGGTTTTGGTTTAGGCCTGGACAGGGTTGTAACATGGATCTGCGGATTAAGTAATATAAAGGATTCAATACCATATCCGAGGACCATAAGAAGGGTAAAACCATGAATAATTTTTTAGAAACCCTTAAAAATAAAAATTCTGAAAAAATTCCGGTATGGTTCATGCGCCAGGCAGGAAGATATATGGATGCATATAAGGAAATCAGGAAAAAATATAATATAAGGGAAATATGCATGAATCCTGAAATTACAGAAAAAATAACATATGAACCGGTAAATTTATTAAATGTTGATGCCGCAATAATATTTGCAGATATAATACTGCCATTAGAGGCCATGGGTTATAATATTGATTTTAATTTGAATGGCCCTGTTATATACAATGGATATAAAAATAATAGGGAATTAAAAAATATAATAGAATTTGATGAAAATAATTTAAAATATAAAACATACGATGCCATTAAATTATTTAAGAAAAAACATAAAAATACGCCATTAATAGGATTTTCTGGCGGAATAATAACAATTCTATCATATATACTGTCGGGTACATCGGACAATAATTTAAACTATACAAAGAAAATAATGTTAAATGATGATATTTTTAAGGATTATAAAAAACTAATAAAAAATATGATTATAAATTACTTAAAAATGCAGATAAAGGCCGGAGTAGACGCAATACAGATATTTGATTCATGGCTGGGTTCATTATCTCCATATACATTTAACAATTATATAAAAAATGATATTATTGAAATAGTAAATGAATTTAAGGGGAAAATTCCTGTAATATACTTTGCTACAGGCAATTCAGGCATGATTAATAGTTTCAACGACATAAATCCAGATTTTTTAAGCATTGACTGGAGAATTAACATTAAGGACGCAAGAAAAATTCTTAACAATGATATTGGCTTGCAGGGAAATCTAGACCCTTATATTGTCCAGTACAGTAAAAATTATGCAATTAATGAATCAAATTATATACTGAGCCAGAATTTTGATAAAAATAATTATATATTTAATCTTGGTCATGGTGTTTTGCCTGATACAAAAGTGGATACATTGAGGTCTATAGTTGATACTATACATAGTTTTAATAAATAATTTTTTTATAAAATTATAAATCGTTTTAATTAATCAGTGTGCATGTATAAGGTAATTTTACTAAGTTACGGAAGCCCAGAAAGAACAGAAGATGTACCGGAATATTTAAGTGGGATATTTAATGGGAAAAAGGTTCCTGACGATATAATGGAAGAAAATATCAAGAAATATGAAATGGTAAACGGAAAATCACCGTCAAATGACATTATAAAAAATATAATAAATAAATTAAATAAATTATTAAATAAATATGATGATTTTGAAATAATAGATGCATACAAGCACTGGAAGCCATCAATTGAAGATGTTGTTTCGGATATTGATAATAATGATGAAATAATAGCATTGCCATTATTTGCATTTAAGTCAAACAATATAAAAAAATCATATGAAATACCATTAAATAATGCAGTAAAAAATAAAAATATAAAAATTAAATTTATAAATGGCCTTGATGATTCTATGTTTAATTATATATGGATTAAGCAGATAAGCAAATATGTATATGATTATGATAATTTTTTATTTACAGCGCATAGCCTGCCATTAATCGATGATGAAACATCATATATTAATAGCCTGTATGATAAGGCAGAGGAAATTTCAGGTATAATGGGGTTAAAAAGGCATTATAAGGCATTTTATTCGCAGGGCAAATATGGCAAATGGATCGAGCCATCAATATATTCATTGGTTGATGATTTTAAAAAGGATAAAATAGATAATTTGCTAGTAATACCCATAGGATTTTTATATGAGCATTTAGAAATATTATATGATTTAGATGTAAAGTATAAAGATTTTATCGAAGGGAATAATATAAAATATGGAAGGGCAATAACACCTTCCTGCTCCGATGAAACTATAATATTATTAAAAAATGTAATTTTAAAAAATCTATAAAAATATATATTTTTATAAAATAAGGTATAATGGAATCATATAATGTTTTTGCATACAATTCACAGGAATATGTTAAGGAAATAGCCAAAATAGGAACGAACAGCGATATACAGTTATACCATAGAAAGGATGAGGATAATATTTTTACATTTATAGAACCTATAAAATACCCTGAAAAGGTATCATCATTAACAGATTCTATATTCCCGGCTGATATTGCAATTGTCAACGCAAAAAATATAAATAAGGAACTTGGAGAGATTATCGTAACATTAGATTTAATGAATAAAGAAAATGGATTTATTATTGCAGATAATGATAAAAAGGACTTAATAAAAAATATAATAAAGAACACAAATTTAAAAAACTATAAATTTTTTGATGGAAGGCCTATGGAATTAATTGATGAATTAAAGAAAGTAAAAATAAACAGGGATAATAATAAAAATTTAACAGTAATAGACCATTTCTTTAAGGTAAGGGGTGTTGGCACAGTTGCTTTGGGCTTTGTAATATCCGGCAGCATTAAAAAACATAATAAAATGATTTTATCAGATATAGATAGGGAAATAGAAATTAAATCAATTCAGATGAATGATGTTGATGTTGATACTGCTGATGCCGGTTCAAGGGTAGGTCTTGCACTGAAAAATATAGAGCCATCGGATATGTTCCGTGGAATGTTCATATCAGATAAACAATTTGAATATAAGGACGTAATTGAAGGCAAAATAGATGTACAGAAAAGCTTAAAAATAGAACTAACAGATAATTTTGAGGTATTTTTATCTGACATGATGAGGTACCAGAGGGGCAAATTCGAAAATGATAAAATAATATTTGAAAAGAAAATACCTGTAATTAAAGATAATATAATATTATCAAACAATAATATTGCACCGAGGATATTTGGAAAAATTAAAGTTTAATTTTATTTTCTATCATATTTCTTGTTCCGATGTCATGCCTTATATAATAATTGCCTGTTATATTTTTTAAATTACTTTCAACTATATCAGATGCCTCATATATGGAATCTGCTATTCCTATCAATGCCAGTGACCTCGATTTTGTTGTTTTTATCTTTGTTAATTCACCTGAAACAGATGCATAGTATAATTTAAAATTATTATTCTCTATATTATCCTTAATTCTTAATTCTGTTTCAACAGGCTCCATTCCATAACCCGGAGGAACTATATATTTCAAAACTGTTGATTTATTCTCAAATTTTATATTGTTTTTTAATGTGCCGCTGTAAATATCAAGGAAAATATCAACTATATTTGATTTCAACAGTGTTAATACATTAATGCCTTCAGGGTCTGCAAGCCTTGAATTTATTTCTATTACTTTAACGCCATTTTCTGTTGCCATGAACTGGCCATAAATCACTCCTTTGAATTCATTGTCTTCCTTTCTCATTGAAGTTATTATATCATTTAAAATTTTTTTTGCATCCTCTACAGTTTTATCGCTTAAAAATGGCAGTGAGAGATTCTTATCTGTAATTGAACCCATGCCACCGGTATTTGGGCCATTGTCGCCTTCATATAACCTCTTATAATCCTGTGCAACAGGCATATATACAATATTTTTTCCATCTGAAAATGCCTGGATAGAAAATTCCTCACCGGTTTCACGTTTTTCAATTAAAACTTTTCCATCTTTATTTATTATTGTTTTTGCATAATCTATTGCCTCTTCCCTATTTTTTAACTGCAAACCCATTACCTTTACTCCTTTGCCGCCGGTCAATCCTATAGGCTTTATTGCATATTCTCCATCATTTCCATTAAAAAATTTATTTAAGCTATCATAATTGTTTATTATTTTATTTTCAATGTTTCCTTTTATTTTATATTTATCCATTATATATCTCATATACTCCTTGGATGTTTCTATCATTGCGGCCTTTTTACTTGGTGAGGCAACCGGTATATGGTTTTCTCTTAATATATTTACAAGATCCGTATTTAAAATTTCATCCGGGCTTACAAAAGCTATATCAATTTTATTTTCGTTTGAAAATTTTATAATTTCGTTGAAATTATTTTCATTATATTTAATATACTCCTGTGATAAATCTATTATTGACGGATTTTCATTGGTTATCACAGAGTATAAATTATCCTTTTCAACAATTTTTCTTGCAACTGCATCCTCCCTTCCACCACTGCCAATAAGTAAAACATTCATTTTATTTCCTCTTTTTTTAAAGTTCTTTTGTTTATATTAAATTTTATGTAAAAATTTTTTGTAACATTATATTTATTTGTATTTCTATATTTTTTTGATGAAACCATCCTTAATTTTTTCAAATTATCCAGTGATTCCTTATAATCATAACCGAATTTTTCCCTTAAATCACCGTTGATAACATCTGGATTTTTATAAATATATGATAGCATAGATAATTCCTTATCATTGAATTCCCTATCAATAAAAGGTGATACCAGTTCATTGAAATTATCATTCAATTTTATTTTATATTTGTTTCCGAACTGCCCTACAGCTAAGGAACTATTTATTTCCGCATAATTTTTTATTATTTCCTTAATGGATTTTAGAACTGCATTATTATCTGAATTTAAATATTCTGCTATATCAGAAACCTTTAATGGTCCTTTGGATGAATATAAAATCGCCTCTACCTTTTTTGTAAATTCTTCCATTATATGGTATTCATAAGTTATAATTTAAATTTTATGAAACTATTGAACTCATTTCATTATTTATATAATAATCTATAAATTTTTGCATTATAAATATTATAAATGCAATATAAATATAGTAAAACTTTAGTACCATGAGCAGGGATTACAGGGCTTCAGTCGTGTGGATGCCACATTGTGGTGATGATTATTGTATAAACCCAAGTTCATTATTTGTAAAAAATGTGAATACATACGATACAGAATATAAAATATATTGTTTATATAATAATACACCGCAGGAATTTAACTATAATAATACTATTTTAACAGGGTTAACGGCATTTTCACCCAGCGGTTCTACCAAAATAGGTATACCTAACCTATATTAATTAATATTAAAAACATTATAAAAATACAGTTAAAACAAATATAATTGAAAATATATTTATAATAATTATTAATTAACCTAATATGAAAAACGAACATATGTTCGTAAATAATTCAAAAAATAACTTTAAAGAATACGAAAATATAGAGATTCCTGAGAATGAACGTAATCATAAATCCTCTGAGTTATTTACATTATGGTTTGCTGCAAACCTTACAATAGGGGATTTTGCAATTGGATTTATACCTGTGCTTTTAGGTTTAAGCCTAACAATGACATTTTTTGCATTAGTTCTGGGCAATGTTTTTGGATCTATTTTACTAGCATACATGTCAAAAACAGGTCCATTAACGGGTTTGCCCCAGATGATTGCGGGCAGGAGATCATTTGGCAGCAAATTTGGCATTTTTATGTCTGGCCTGCAGTGGTTAAATACATTAGGATGGTTAACAGTTAATCTGGTTTTAGCTGCTTTTGCCTTTACATTGGCGTTTCATGTGCCATATTATGAAATGTCCATTATAGTTCTTGCAGTTATAATATTTATAATATCATCTTCAGGAAGAAAAATTATATCCTATTTTGAAAGAATAATGTCAGTAGTTCTGGGAATAATGTTTTTGTTTATAATAGTATCATCATTATTTAAATTACCACTTATATATGATTATGAGCCTTCATACTACGGCTTTGGAATAGCCTTTGGAATAACACTGGCAACATCATTTTCATATATAATGTCATGGGGTCCATATGCAGGGGATTATTCAAGGTATAATAAGGAAAAAAATACATTTATTTATACATTTTCAGGAGGCTTTATTGCATCATTATGGGCGGAAATAGCAGGAGTATTTGTCGCAATACTGTCATTTAACCCATCAGGAAATCCTGCTATAGACCTAAAATCTGTTTTAGGGTCCTACGGCATTATAGGGTTATTTGCAATATTTTTAGGCGGCATAGCTGCGGATGCAATTAATCTATACTCTAATTCTGTTTCCTTAAAAACAACAGGAATAAAAATGAAAAGAATAAATGCAGTTATTATAGGAATAGTTGCTGCAGTTATATTAGCTATAATAACATACTCAAAGTTTTATGCATTTTATGAAGACTTTTTATTTATTTTGGATTACTGGATAACTCCATGGCTGGGTATAATGATAGCCGATTTCTTTATCATAAATAAAAATAAAAAATTTGATATTAAAAATATACCTGGATTTAACAGGCCAGGAATTTTTTCATATTTTATGGCATTAATAATATCAGTACCATTCATGGACCCTGGAGTTATATATGAGGGGATAATATCAAAATTATATTTAGGTGGTGTTGATATAAGTTATTATATATCATTTATAATCGCATTACTTTTATATCCGTTAATAAAAAAAATAATTAACAAAAAAGAAATAACAAAAAATGTTAAATGACATTGAAATAAAGAATTGTATAAAAAATAATTTATTAATCTCAGAAAATTACAATGATGAATGTTTAACACCTAATGGCTATGATTTAAGAATAGGTGAAATTACTGATGAAAATATAAATAAAAATCAGCTATTTTTCATATCCAGTTTAGAAAAATTAAATTTACCTGATAATATAGTTGCATCATTATATATAAAATCAAAATACTCAAGAAAAGGTATTTTTTCATCATTTGGATTTGTAGATTCGGGTTATAAAGGTAATTTAACAATGACATTTTATAATTTTGGCGATAATATAATACTAAAAAAAGGATATAAATTTGTTCAGATAGTTTTTTATGAGATAAAATTACCGGAAAAGAATTATGAAAAAAGATCAGGCCATTATAATAATAGCAATGGGATAAATTTAGGATAGATTTAGTGCTTCTACAGGCATTTATATTTAATATAAATATTTTAAATTAATAACATAATATGTAAATTCGTTTTAATAAATATAGGGATATAAAATTATAATATTCAATTCATAGCATCATAAGTTATAACTTATAGAAAATTTTATATATTATTATTATTTATTATGATATTATGGAAAATATACATAAAAAGTATATTTCAATATTTATTATTATAATAATGGTATCAATATCATTTATTGGCATACATTATTATATGAATTCACCAAATAATTTAAATAATAATAACAATAATAATTATAAGATTAATCTAATTCCATATTTTAGAAATATAAACAATAAATCAAAACCTAAAAATTATAATATAATTATATACATGGAAAATCCAAAATCAATAAATAATGGATTTACAAATAAAACTTATAAATATAATATAGAATTATTAAATGAAACATTGCCCTTTAATAATTATACAGTATCATTAAATAAAATTGTATTAAAAAATATAAGCAGTGAATGGTATAATTACATAAAATCAACAGATAACAATGAAATTGTTAATTATATTGCAAATCAGAATGATTTATCAATGCAGGTATATGCATTTACATATATAAATAACAACAATACAACATATGTTTATACATATTTTAATAATATATTGTATAATCCATTAAATATAATAAACAATAATTATTTTAATTATTCATTAAATGTATATTTTAACATTAATAATCCAACATATGTATATAATAATTCAAACAACACAACAAACAATACAAATAATCCCGATTATATAACACCGGGTCCTGGAAGCCATTGCTGTGTTCGTGAAAGAAAGGCATGTGATTATAACAATGATCATACATACACACAGGAATTAAACCAGACAACCTATAATAATTCATATTTGCCTATAGAGATAATGTATTTAAATGATACAGACAACAATACAGACTATGCCGAATATTCCAACTCAATTTCAGAATTCAACTCAAGTCAAAATGTAAATTTTCAGTTCAATGATACGACTACGTATAGCAAAACTGATACAGTACAATCAACAACACCGTCATACGTTAGTCCGGATTTATCTGTAAATGATATATTTTTAGTTACTATGCACAATAATCCTGCAAATATTTATGGTATACCAAATTCAACATTGCAGATAACAAATTATAGACCGGTTACAGTGACAGATTATAAATATACTGTTTATTACTGTTATTATAAAAATGGAGAAGAAGTAAAGAAAACATCAAAAACATATTCAGAAGACCATACAGATTATGGAAATCCATATGCAACATTAAAGATATTAAGTGTCGGTTCCAATATACAAAACGTTAACTTTAACATAGAAAATAAAACCCAAAGAGAATATATATACGCATTGGGATTCTATCAATATTTATTAAAAAACAATACTAAAATATTAAATAAAACCATAAAAGCAGGAGATATGTATTCAATATCAACATTTTCATTGAATGTAACAACATATACAGATGCATATAATACATTAAATAGAGTTTTAACAGGTGCAAATTTATTTTTAGGAGATTTGGGTGTGGATTTGGCAATTATGAGTGTAAGTGCACCAGCATTTGATCTTGGTGGTGCTGCAGGTTATGCACTGGCTTTCTCATCATTGCTTGTAGCTGCAGGTTCATTAGGAGTTGCAATTGAACAGGCATCACAGCCAATTTCTGTTGCAAACAATATAAATGCAGAATTCAATACAATTACCCTGCAAAATTCTAAAAATGGAGTAGGCGCCACATTTAATTTCACATTATATAAATCAGAATACCCTGAATATATCCAATATAATGGAACATACCATGCAGTTTATGTACCAGAACCTTATATATATGTTACATAAAAATAATTTTTATATATTGTTGAGTTGTATAATTGTGAGCTACCTCATGCCAAGGCGATGAGGCTTCCTGATTCATGAACCATGCTTATCCTTACATACGTACTTATATTTAATCCTTCAAGGGCAGAGGCATCAATCTCCACAGGCGTATATTCCCTTAAGCGCTCCGCAGGTATTTATTTATAAGAGTTGAAGCCTTAATTTAAGTGCTTCTATTATCTCTCTTATTATTAATCTTATTAAAATATATTTATCACAGAAATTCATCCACATCATAAACTCAGTGGCTTTCTTTCTGGTATGTTGATTTGTAAATAAGAATTTTTCAAGTGTTATATTTTTTTAAAAAAATAATGTTAATTGTTATATTAATGATTAATAAATAAGGTCATTAGTTACATTTGCATTATCACTTTTTGATAATATTCCATATTTATTTGGTTCTGTAGAGATTTATATTTTTTAACATGGAAGTTAGTGGTCTAATGTGTTAGTCTAATGATACTATTGACCATTAATACTATTGACCATTAATACTATTAACCCCAATTGAAAAATGGATTATTATTTTTATATTATTAATTCTACTTTTATTAAAATTACATTTAAAAAATTATTTTCCTATCATAAAAATTTATTTACATTATTAATATTATGCTTAAATGAGAGCATTTATAATAGGCAGGTTTCAGCCTTTTCACAAGGGACATTTAGAAATCATTAAAAAAATATTAAATGAAAATGATTATGTTGTTATAGGAATAGGCAGTGCACAGCTATCACACACACTTATGAACCCATTTACGGCAGGTGAAAGGTATTTAATGATTTTAAATACATTAGAATATTATAATATATCAAATTATTACATAGTTCCAATAGAGGATGTAAATTCAAATCCTATGTGGGTTGCACATGTGGAATCGTTAACGCCACCATTTGAAAGGGTTTATACAAACAATCCACTGGTGAGAAGATTATTTTATGAAAAGAATTATGAGGTTTTATCATCACCAATGTTCAATAGAAATGAATGGACAGGCACAAAAATAAGAAATAAAATGATAAATGTCCAGGACTGGAAAAGTGCAGTTCCTGAAACGGTTTATAACATAATAAATGATTTGGATGGGGTTAACAGGCTAAAAGATCTATCAAAAACCGATGAAGACCCTACATAACAAAATATATATATTGCATAAATATAAAAAATTAAATGAATATAAAAATGAGAATCATTACAGCATCATACAGGCAGAGTGATGTTACAGTTGAACTTTTTGGCAGAAGTTCTGATGGCAAATCAGTAACAGCATTATATTTTGGCTTTAAACCATATTTTGATTACGTAAACCCTGATGAGGATTGCATAAATAAAATGAAAAGCAATCCCGAATTTATAAGAATGGAGGACAAAAGATTATTTTTAAACGGTGATTATGTAAATGTAAAAAGGTTTTATATACAATCGCCATGGAAAGTTCCGGAATTAAGAAAAATCTGTAACTGTGAGGCTTTAGCAGCCGATATACCATTCCATCATAGATTTATTTACGATTTCAATTTGGGTTCAAGTGTTAATATAGATGGTGAACCATTAGAGGATGAGAAAAAAAATTATACAACAGATATAGTAATTAAAATAAACAGGATAGAAAATGCAGATTCCTTTAATCCAGAACTAAAAATATTATCATTTGATATTGAAAATTCAATAAGCACAAGGGAGGTATTTGTTATTGGCTATTCAATTTATTTTAATGGCAAGATAACCCAGGGGGAACTGTCTTCAGATGAGAGATCAATATTAAAAGGATTTAATGAATTAATACAGAAAGAAGACCCGGATATTATAACCGGATATAACATTGATGGATATGATTTACCGTTATTAGAAGAAAGGATGAAAGTAAATAAAATTAGTTTTAATACAGGCAGGGATTTTTTACCTCCAAGGCGTATCATGGATCAGTTCTGGAGGCTCCATGGCAGGGTAATAGATGATGCATGGTGGGCAGTTAAAAAGGTGCTCCATCCAAAACATGAATCATTGAACTTTGTATCAAATTTATTATTAAATGAGGGAAAAGAAAATGTTAACAGGTTGGATATTGAAAATGAATGGGAAAAGAGAAGGGATGATGTTATAAAATATTGCATCAAGGATTCATATCTGGCATTAATGATTTATTTAAAAATAAGGATCCTTGACAGGAATTTATATTTATCAACGGTATCCATGCTTCCATTGGACGATGTAACAAATGGCGGAACAAGCACATATGTTGATTCAATATTAATAAGGCGTGCCGATAGGGAAAATATAGGTGTCCCAATGAGCTCAAGGAGGTCTGGAAATGAAACATATGAGGGCGGTTATGTACACACAATGGACCCGGGATTATACGATATGATTGTGGTACTTGACTTTAAAAGCATGTATCCTTCAATGATTATAAAATATAATATATGTTTTACAACATTAAGCAAAGAAGGAAAAATTAAAGCACCTAACGGAGCAAGATTTTTATCACCTGATGTAAAAAAAGGCATTATCCCTGATATACTGGATCAGCTAATGAAAAACCGTGATGAAGTAAAAAAACAGATGAAAACAGATAAAAATAATTATGATTATTTAAATGGCCTGCAGGCTGCAATAAAGGTTTTAATGAACACATTCTACGGTGTTTTGGGCACAACCTTTTACCGTTTTACTAACCGTGAAATTAGCAGTGCAATCACGGCATTTGCAAGGCAAACAATAACATCTATAATATCAGACCTTGAAAATGATGGGCATAAGGTAATTTATGGCGATACAGATTCAATATTTATAGAATCAGGAAAAAAAACAGTTGAGGAGGCAATAGAATTTGGAAATAAATTAAGCTCAGAAATATCAGAAAAGGAAAATTTGGTTTTAGAATTTGAAAAAATAATGGACCCGTTATTTTCACATGGCGCAAAAAAAAGATATGCCGGAAAAATTGTTTATCCTGAGGAAAATAATGGGGAAATATTGGTGCGTGGTTATGAAACAAGGAGAACAGACTCATTTAATCTTCAAAGTGAAGCATTAAAAAAGGTATTTGATTTAATTTTATCCAGAGACGTTGATGGTGCAAAAAAATACGCCGAGGATTTAATAAAAAAAGTTTCATCTGGAGATATAGATACAGAGGATTTAGTTATATCCAGGAGTGTTAAGGATTTCAAAACATATAAAAATGCATCATCAATGGCAAATGTAAATGCTGCTAAGAAAATGATTGATAGGGGGGAGATGTTTATACCCGGAATGAAAGTTTCATGGGTAGTCACAAATGCAAATAAAACCCCGCAGGAAGTTGAACCATTTATAGATGGAGAAAAGTTTGAGTATACTCCTGACTATACATATTATTCAAAGAGGCTCCAGGAAACATTAAACCGTGTACTGGAAAGCCTGGATAGTGAGGTAAGCATATTTAAGAATCCACAGACAAAAATTACAGATTTGTTTGATTCGGGCAAAAATGATTCGGATAAAAACAAATCCGGTGGGACAAAACTGGATGATTTTTTTTAAATAATTTATTAATAAACAGTTTACAACAAAAATTTTAAATATATTAGATAACTTACTTATATATGAAAGATGATAGAAAATCACTTATATTTACTTCACTGGCACATTTTACCAATGATGGCAATTTTTTACTATTCCCTACATTAATAGCATATTATAAATTTATACCTGGAGTTAGCATAGAATTCTTAGGTGTTATGGCAATTTTATACAATTTATTATCCGGCTTATTGGGGTCTCCTATAGGAAAATATGCAGATAGGATAAATAAGGATAGTTTATTGATATTCACAGGAATAATTATAGAGGCAATATCTGTTCTATTTTTCGGCATTGCATTTGTATTTGTGGGGGAAATAAATTACATAATATTAATAGCAGCGATATTATTAGGAACAGGCCAGGCATTTTACCATCCTATAGGTGCGTCCATATTATCATTTACATACGGAAAGGAAAGATCTCCGTATGCCATGGGCATAAATGGATCCTTTGGCAGTACCGGCAGGGCATTATTGCCATCGATAATTGTTTACGCAATACTATTCTTTGGTGATTTTAACGGGTTATTTATTATATTCATATATACAGTTATATCAGCATTTATAATTCTATCTGGCTTAAACTTCTTTAGAAGGTCAGATATGGAGGAAAAAATAGTAAATAAAGAAGAATTAAAAAAGCATAATAAAAAAAGGAATCTAGACTATAGTAAATATAAAAAATTTTTATATATATTAACAGCGATAGTTTTCATAAGGTCAATATTTCTTTTAGGTACGGTAACATTTATTCCTGATTATTTCGATGAAATATTCCATTCAAAGATAATAATGGGTGATGTAGTAACAATAAGTTTCATAGGTGCTATTTTTGGGCAACCCTATTTTGGGTCATTAACAAAAAAATTCGGCGGGAAGTTTACGATTGCCATATCAACAATAATTTCAACGATATTTTTCGGAATTTTATTATTAACTGATAATATAATACTTGTTACACTTATATATTTAATCTATGTATTCGCTGCCTTCAGTGGTTTCCCTGTTTTATTAGGCTATGTTGCACAGGTTATACCATCGGAATTTTCAACACAGTCAAATGCTTTAGTATGGAGCTTTGGCAATATTGTTGGTGGTTCTGTTGGCATAGCTTTAGTTACAGGGTTATTATATATAAATATATCACTTTATGAGTCATTTATATTCATGCTTATATTTGCCGTTGTATCAGTTATAATGCTGCCACTGCTGCCAAACAAAAATAAAAATTAATTTATGCATTTTATTATATATGACGATCCTGGCATGGCATCAACATTATGATTATAAATTTCATAATTCCACGATTTATTAACTGAATCAATAATGCAGGTAAACCCATTATAATTTCCGGGCAATTTAAAATTGATTTTTTTTCTTGTTGTGTTAAATATTATTATTACGTCATTGTTTATGCAATCCCTGCAATTATGTGTATTATTCAGCAAAATTTCTATTGAATTCAATGTGTGCCAGTCACCGTCAGAAAAATAATTTCCATCCGGCCTGATCCATTTAATATCATTATTGTTTAAATTAAAAAAATCCTTATTAAAGACACAGTATTCTTTTCTAATTTTTATTAAATTCTCTGTAAAATTAAGCATATTATTTTTATCATCGTCTAGATTCCAGTCATACCATGAAGTTTTATTATCCTGATTATATGCATTATTGTTTCCATTCTGTGTCCTTTTTATTTCATCACCGCCTAAAATCATTGGAGTTCCATATGATGTTAGTAATGTTATCAGCATAGATTTTATCCTTGTATTCCTTATATCTATTATTTTTAAATTATCAGTATCTCCCTCAACGCCAAAATTAACACTAATGCTATTATTGTTTCCGTCAGTATTGTTATTTCCATTTGCCTCATTGTGCTTATTTAAATATGAAACCAGGTCATTTAATGTAAAACCATCATGGCAGGTAACGAAATTTATGCTTGCATGAAAATATCTATTATAAAATATGTCGGATGACCCTGAAAATCTTGTTGCAAAATCATTGATATTATGTCCACGGTTTTTCCAGAAACTCCTTATTGAATCCCTGTATCTACCGTTCCATTCTGACCAGTCCATGGAAAAGTTGCCCAATTGGTATCCACCCGGACCTATATCCCAGGGTTCTGCTATTAATTTTAGTTTGGATAATATATCATCGGAATGTATTACATTAAAAAATGATGAATTGTTGCTAAAATATGTTTTTTTCCGTCCTAAAACAGGCGCCAAATCAAATCTAAATCCATCTATTTTCATTTTTTCTGAGAAATAAATTAAACTATCCCTTATCATTTTTAATACCTGCGGGTGCCCAACATTAAGTGTATTCCCTGTTCCTGTAAAATTCTGATAATACCTTTTATCAGGCATTAATTTATAATAAACTGAATTGTCTATGCCCTTGAATGAGAGTGTAGGCCCCATTTCATTGCCCTCAGCAGTATGGTTGTAAACAACATCCATTATCACCTCAATATTATTTTCATGGAATTTCTTTACCATGTTTTTAAATTCATTTATTACAGACCCAGGAGTTTTGTCTGATGAATATGTAATATCGGGCGAAAAGAAATTTACTGTGTTGTAACCCCAGTAATCGCCGGATGTTTTTCCATTAAAATTAAAGCAATCAATTTTCTGGTTTACAGGCAATAATTCTATTGCGCTTATGCCTAAATTTTTAAAATAATCCATCATTGGTTCAGATACCAGGCCTGAATATGTGCCCCTAATGTTTTCAGGTATGTCATTCCTTAGCTGGGTAATGCCTTTAACATGTGCTTCATATATTACTGTTTTATTCCACGGTATGTGCGGCTTATCAACGCCCTTCCAGTCAAAATTATCTTCATATACATATGATTTGGGTATAATATTCATATCATCATTTTCATCAAATGATAAATCCAATTTTTCATCATTAACCTTATATCCATTTGTTATTTCATTTGATATTACAGATTTTGACACTGCTTTTGCATATGGGTCTATTAATAATTTATTTTTATTGTACCTTGACCCATTTTCCGGATTATAATCGCCATCTATTTTATAGCCATATAATGATCCTGATCCTATGCCGGATACAAATGTATTCCATATATTTTTATCAATGCGCTTCATTTCTATTATTTCTGGATTATTATCATCATCATTTTTGAATAATAGCAGCGAAACCTTTTTTGCATGTTCGGAATATATTGAAAAATTTACACCATTGTTTATTATTATTGCCCCCTGGTCATGTACATCAAACATTTTAGCCGTTATATTTTTAGTTAATAAAAACATTTCTATTTATCTGTAACAATAACATCATGCTCATTTAATATATTTGAACCTGATGTTGAAAATAATATATTTCCATCTATTTTTTTGGGGTTACCTGAGAATGATAAATAAACATTTATTTTCTCATAAACCAATTTTATTATATCATTTTCATTATATGCAGTGCAGTTTCCTTTAACATATCTTTTCCTTATATTAATAAGGTTTTTATAATAATTTAATATATCTTTATTTATTTTCCATTTTAATTTTGATTTATTGAATGTATCTATATCATTTGGGTCAGGGATATTTTTACCCCATTTAAAATCGGAAAATTCATCTTTCCTGCCATTGAATATCATATCTGCAAAATTCTTATCATCTGTTTGAATAAAAAATAAAAATGGAGAATCCTCGCCATACTCTTCACCCTGGAACAGCATTGGCGTAAATGGCGATAATAACAATGCTGCAACAAACAATTTCATTTTTTTTATGCCTAATAATTTTATGGGCCTTTCACCAAATGCCCTGTTGCCTATCTGGTCATGATCAGAGTCGAATGCTATTAATTTATATTTTTTATCATTAAATATTGTTCCTCTGGTTTTATTAAGGTACTCAGAAAATCTTTCATCATAAACGTAGCCATTATTATAGCAGTGAGTTATATCATCAAAATTATTGTAATCTGAATAATATCCATTATTTTCTCCTGACAGATATGAATACAATGCATGGTGAAAATCATCATTCCAGTGTGCTGTAAGGCCGTAACCGCATTTATAGAATGGCTTTACAAGTGAAGAATTATTTTTATCACTTTCGGCTATGGCTTTTATTTTCCTTTTCAATTTTTTTTCCATGTTACTTATTTCTAATGAAATTTCATTTATTATGTTTAATGGCGATGAATCATACACTGAGTGTATTGCATCTAACCTTAACCCATCAAATTTGTATTCATTTATCCAGTAGTCAACATTTTCAATTATGAATGACCTTACGAAATCAGAACCATAGCCATCGTAATTGAATGTTTCTCCCCACGGATTTTTATGGATGTTGCTGAAATAATAGCCAAAATCATTTAAAACATTTCCTATAGGGCCTATATGGTTGTAAACAACATCCAATATAACGTTTATATCATTTTCATGGAATTTATCTATTAAATTTTTTAATTCATTGACTGTTCCATAATTATTGCTTGGAGCATATAAAAGAACGCCATCATAACCCCAGTTCCTTTTTCCATATGTCTGGTTTAATGGCATTATTTCCACCGTATTTATACCTGTATCCTTTATATAATCGATTTTATTTAAAATTGAATTATAATCTCCATTTTCTGTATATGTTCCTATATGTATTTCCTCTATTATAGTGTCCTTAATGCCATATGTTTTCCATTTTTTTGTTTTCCATTCATAATTATAATCTATAAACCTTGAAGGTCCTGAAACACCATATGGCTGGTATCTCGATACAGGGTCCGGATAATTATTATTATAAACAAAATAATAATCATGGTTTATGGCATTTTTTAACTCTAATGTTTTAAATCCATTTTTTAAATTATTCATCTCATAAATTTTATTTTCATTCAAATCTCTTAAATATAATCTTTCCATTTTTGGAGACCATACATTTACTGTTATATTATTATCTTCTATTCTATATAGATTATTCATTCAAATCACCGTAAAGCAATGCAAATGGAAATATGTTCATTAAATATGATAATTTAGTATTCCCATTTATATGATAATATTCCTTATCTAATAGATTATAGTATACGCCGTATAATGATTTTTTTGATATTATTTCAGTATTATCCCAGAAAACCTTTACAGGCAATTTACCATTTAAAAATGATATTTTTATCGGAATAATTATTATTAATATTTTTTTATTATATTTTCTTGCAAAGGAAAATACATTGTTTTTATATTTTCCTTTTGATTTTATTTCTATATATTCCCCATTAAATAAATCTGAATCTTTATTCCTTAAATTTAATAATAAATAATTTATCAATAATTTAAAATTGTTGCTGTAAAGCAAATTTAAAATTTCATTATAATTATTATTTTCATAATATTTTATAATATTATTTAATTCATTTTTTAATAAATTAAAATCTATGGTATTTCTGTTATCCGGGTCCGTAAAATTATTGTTTTTAAATTCAGATCCCTGGTAATTGTCAGGTATTCCCGGTGCCGTTATTTTGATTATTTCCTGTGATATGGAATTAATATTCCCATATATAATTATTTTCTTATAAAAGTCTTCGTATGAATCTATAAATTCCTTGTCGTTCATTGTGTTTTTAATGAAATATATAATATTACCTTCATATTCACTGTTAATATTATTCCAGTCACTGTTTACAGAACCTTCCCTTATAATTTTAATCATCTGGTTTTTTACCCTTTCATAAAATTTTGAATTCCATTTTACCGGATCTTCAGACAACAATATCTGGTAATAATAATATATATCATTCTGATCAATATTTTTAATATATTTTCTATTAATATTATTCCATAAGTTTAGATAATTATCCCATTCGTCAGGCATTTCTGAAATAACATTTATTTTTCCCCTTAAATCCTCACCATATTTTGTATCATGCGTTGATAATGCATTTATTGACAATGGCATATTTTTTAATCTGTATCTATTGAATCTATGCATTTCATTTACAGAAACATTAAATTTCAAGGGATCACATCCAACTTCATTTAATGAAACCAATAAATTATACCTGAAAAACATGTTATCTTCAAGATTTTTTGCTGTTATTGCAGGCATGAACTGTTCTAATCTTTTAAAGCAGTATAAATCATTTTCATTTATCATTTTAATCATTGCACCTGCTTCATAACTTTTTATCCTTTTTAATATATTTATTATAATATTTTTATTTTCGGGCAGATATGTCCTGTATAAATTAATATTTAAAAATATATTTTTTATGGTATCCATAAAACCATCAAATGAGCATTCATTTCCATATATTTTATTCTTTACATTATCATAAAACAACTGCGATAAATAATTTAATTCCGATTTATAATAATTATTTATATAATATAATTTTCTCTGCCTTAGCATTTTATTAAAATTTAGCTTTTTATTTATAAATTTAAAATATACATTTTTTAATTTATTTTCATTATTTTTATCAGTAAATAAATAATTGCAGTAAAACAGAAAATCGTAACCAGTTGTGCCATTGCATTTAAAATTTTTATTCAATTTTTCATTATTTTTTAATATTTTTTCTATGTAAATATATTTATTATTTTCATTTAATTTTAAAAGGAATTCTTCAGGGTCAAATAAGCCATCAATATGGTCTACCCTGAATCCATCAATCAAACCTTTTTCAGATAATTCAATAATTTTTTTATTTATTAAATCATAGTAATCCATTGTATTTACTGCTATTAAAGAATTAACTGAGAAAAACCTCCTGTAATTTGTTCCGGAAATCGATGTTTTCCAGTATTTAGGATTAAAATTCTGCATAATTAAAAAATCATGCATTTTATATCTGTCATTTATGTTTTCCTTAAGATTATATGAGTTATTAGAAATATTATATAATGAATTCTCTATTTTTATTTTATCATCAATTATAGAAAAATTATTTAAGGATTCTTCATAGGTTTTTCCAAGAAATGGCAGTATTATTTTTTTGCCAAAGTTTTCGGTTTTAAAAACATCAAATAAATTATAATAACTTGAATTCTGGCCATTCTTAAAAACATCCTGGATATATTTATTTTCTGAACTCATGGCCATATGGTTGGGCACAATGTCCTGGATCCAAAAAATATTATTTTTATGCAAAAACAATGATAATTTTATAAAATCATTTTCCCCACCAACCTCGGGATTTATTGTTTCATAATCTGTAACATCATATCCATGGTTGCTACCGGAAACGCTTTTTAATACCGGAGATGAATAAATGCATTTTAATCCTAAAAGCTTTAAGTAATTAACTATATTAAAAACATCATTAAATTTAAAATTTTTATTGAACTGAATTCTGTATGTAGAATTTATCATTAAATAATAAATAAAAAATGGTTAATAAATTTATTTACAATATTAGCTTATTATATTTATATTTCCTGACATATCAAAGTGTGATGAACTTACAATTCCGCCTTCATTGATATCTATTATCATTGATGTTGTCGAATGCGCCGAGACTGTCACTGTATGTATTACAAGTGCGAATGGTGCAGATAATGTTAATGTGGTATTGCCTGTAAAGCCAAGTATGGATATATTAACAGATATGCTTTTTATGTATATTTTTACCATATTATATGTTCCTGCATGTACACTTAGGTTTGACAAAAATGATGCGTTTGAAGCACTCAGATCAAAAACATTTACTGTTTTATCATGCAATGAATAATTTGTCCAGCCTGTTGAATTTGAGGCACCCTTGCTATGTAAAGCAATTGCTGAAAATGTAACATATAAACCACCATGGGATGCATCCGGAGACGCATCAGGAGTTGTTACATTAGATAATTCTATATCGGCAGCATTCACATTTAACTTTCCTGTAGTTTCATAGTGATATCCATAGTAACCTATTCCGGCTATCATAACTATTACTATTATAGCAGCTATTATTTTTCCACCTTTCATGGAAACTTAATATAAATCATAGTATATAAAATTATAGCATGCAGTACGGTTAAATAAATAGCATATATTATATATAATATCAGGATATTATAATATGAATTACGGTGTAGCTTCAAGCCATCCATTAAGTACTTTTGCAGGAAAGGAAGTTTTATCCAAGGGAGGTAATGCATACGATGCATTACTAGCAGTTTCATCATGCCTTGTTGTAGTCCAGCCACATTTAAATGGTCTGGGTGGAGATTTTTTTGCCACAGTAAAGGATAAAGATTATTACTCAATAAATGCCAGTGGCTACGCATCAGAAAAGGCCACCCTTAATTTCTTTTCGGCCATGGGTTATAAAGAAATACCAAAAAGAGGGCATTTTTCATCACTATCTGTTCCTGGAATGGTATCTGCATGGGAAATTATATCTGAAAAAATTAATTTAAGTTTATCAGAGGATTTTAAAAGGGCAATACAGTTTGCAAAAAATGGCTTTGAACCATCGGAGAAATTAAAAAATGCAATGAAATTAATGCCAGGTGATTATGATTTTGAAAATATTTACAAAAATCAGGATAAAATATTATATCAGAAAGACCTTGCAAATACATTCAATGAATTAGTAAAAACAAAATTTTATTCATTTTATCATGGGAAAATAGCCAAGGCAATAGATAAGGATATGGTAAGCAAGGGAGGTTTTATGCGATTTAGTGATTTGGATAATTATAAAGCAGAAATCACAAAGCCATTAAAAATAAAATATAGAAACTATGATATATATACAAACCCACCGGTAAGCCAGGGATTAACAGCTTTAGCATGGTTTAATCTTCTAAATAATTACGATTTAAAAAATATGGACAAAAGCAATTATTATGATACATTAATAAAAACAATGTATGATGCATATAATATAAGAAAAAATTATGTTTACGATGGATCTGTAATAGATGATGTAGCATCATTAAAATCGGATAATTCAATAAACACCAGCAGGAAAAATAATATTTCTGACACAACTGCATATTCAATATATGATGGAAATATAGAAATAAGCGCAATTCAGAGCAATTATATGGGTTTCGGGTCAGGCCATACAATACATGGAACCGGAATAAACATGAATAACCGTGGATCATATTTTTCTTTAGATGCTAATAATAAAAACTGCTTAAAACCATTTAAAAAAACATTTCATACCTTAATGAGCACATTGGCTTCAGGGGAAAAGGATATAATGTTCGGAACTATGGGCGGCGATATACAGCCTGAGGTTAATGTTCAGGCACTTTCCAGGATAATCGATTTAAATTATGATATCCAGGAAGCCATATCTTTTCCAAGATTCGCATATCCTGCTTCTATATACAGTGATTCTGATATATATTATGAAAAATCATTGGATTTGGGAAAATACAATGCCGTAGATGATTTAAATAGCATGATGGGACATGCACAGGGCATAACTGTAAGCGATAATATTAAGGAGGGCTTTGACCCCAGGGGCGATGGCCTTCTTGAATATAATTTAAAGGACTATTTCAAATAAAATTTATAATTTCTATACGGTTTATATAAAAATATATAGAATAACAGAAAATATTGAGTTAATTCTATATATAATGAACCAATGTATAGATATTATGATTTTAATAACAAATGATGATGGATATAATGCAACAGGCATAAGAAAATTATATGAAAGTGCCTCTGGACTGGACGAAACAATAATGGTTGCACCAGATAGCATGAGGAGTGCATCCGGCATGACCATGTCATTTACAGTTCCATTAAGAATGAATTCTCTTGAAAATTATGGCATAAATGGATATTCGATTTCAGGTTATCCTGCAGATTGCATAGCTATGGCAAAGCATATATTATTAAAAGATAAAAATATAGATTTAGTAATAAGCGGAATAAACTACGGTTCAAACATATCATTAAGGGCATTATACACAAGTGGAACAATTTCCGCAGCAATGGCGGCTGCATTAACAGGCATAAAAGGCATGGCATTTTCAATGGTTACGGAAAACGCAAATACAAAAAAGGGTGCAGATTTTGATAAGGCCGGAATAATATCAAAATATATTATAAGCGAATTCCTTAAAAATGGATTTCCTGAAAATGCGGATGTATTAAACATAAACTTTCCCGAAAAAATAGATGAAAACACAAAAATAAAGGTTGTACCAATGTTAAATAATGTATTCGTGGATTTTGTAAATTCATATAAAGATCCTACAGGCAAGGATTATTACTGGTTTGGAAATACAATGGGATCATTTAATGAAAAAAATTCGGATTACTATGTTTTAATGAAAGAAAAAAATATATCTGTTACGCCATTGACTGTTCATGGGCATAATGTAAAGGATTTAAATCCAACAATAAAGTTCTTTAACAATGTTTCACGGGCAATATATGAAGACGATATATCAGATATGTAATCTTATTGCATTTTTATAAACTTTATAAACGGTAATATTTATTATATACTGTAATAATACACCATGAATGATATCTATTTCTAATTTAACAAAGGTTTACAGTAAAAATAAAATTGCACTTAATGTCGGATATCAGGATATAGATAAGGGCATTATTTCAATAATAGGGCAGAATGGAGCAGGCAAAACAACATTATTGAGGATATTATCAACGCAGTTAAAGGCCACATCAGGGGATGCATTTATAGACGGTATAAGCGTAACAAGAGAATATAACAAAATAAGGAAAAAAATTGTAAGCATACCGCAGGAAGCAGCACCCATAGGCATATTAACATCATATGAGCAAATTTTCATGTATCTGACTGCAAGGGGGTTTTCATTCCATTCTGCAAGGGAAGAAGCAAATATAGCTTTAAAAAAGGTTGGTTTATATGATGCGAGGAACCGGCCAACAGATGAATTATCCGGTGGCATGAAAAGGAAAATGTTTGTTGCCATGGCATTGGCATCAAATGCAGATACAGTATTTCTGGATGAGCCTACCACAGGATTAGATCCATTATCAAGAATGGAGGTATGGTCTGCAATTAAGGAATTAAGAGGAAATGTAATACTGACAACTCATTATATGGAAGAAGCCGAAGAATTATCAAAGAAAATCTATATGATGGACTCAGGCAAATTTATTGGGTCAGGCAGTATTGATGAATTATTATTGCCACTGAAAGGCAAAATAAGAATAGAATCAAGGGAAAGGTTAGATAATTCATACAATATAGGAACATTATATGTAAAATATATTGATTCAAAGGATTTATCATATTATGAGGGAAAATATTATAGCATTAAAAAGGTAACAATAGAGGATTTATTCATTATAATAGGTGTTGACCTTGAAAGTTAGATTTATATTAACAATGGCATGGTATTATGGAATAAAAACCATACTCAGGGGGCCTTCATACATAGTAGCATCACTGGCAACTCCATTAACATTATTATTTTTAGTATTTGTATTGAGCCACGGTGCCTTGGTAAAATTTGCTGTTATTGGCGGATTAATAGCCTTTGTCGGATCTGTGGGTTTATCAGGCGCAGGCGATTCTGCATTTTTTAGATTGCAGCTAAGGATTCAGGATTTATATGTTTCAAGCAGTATAAAGCCATTCGATTATATGATAGCATTTACATTAAGTTATTTAGTATTTGCAATACCAGGGATAATTCTATATGTTTATCTAGGTGAGGTTTATCGTTTATTTAATCTGTATGATTCGATTATAATGATTTTATTAATGCTATCATTAATTATAACAACAACATCAATCTCATTTATAATATCAAGTTCAATAAAGCATTTGAGAAATATCTGGGGGATAACTGGAATAATTACGATAATAACAAGCATTCTGCCTCCAACGTTTTATCCGTATTATTATGTTCCAAAGGATTTTTTATATATAATTGCCTTATCACCGACTACACCTGCTGCAGTTATTGCTCAGGGGGCCTTTGGTTTATCGCCTATGATGAATTCAATGGTTTATATATTAATAATTGAAACTGCTGTATATTTAATATTAGCAAGGTTTTTAGTGAGATGGAGGGAAAACTAATTATATAAGATCATGGAAAAATTTTATCTATAAATATTTTATAATTTTTTTTATTGCTATAACATTTTAGTATACTATAATATTTAAAACCATAATTATTCAATATTTTTACAATTTCCTTATTGCAATAAACAACATTATAATTTATTTTAATAAATTCCCTTACATCCTTTACTGTAAAATAGGACTTTTTATTCAAATATTTTATAAGCTTTTCTATCTGTGAACTATTTAGTTTACAAGGCCTCCCTCTGAATTTATTTTTATTTGACTTAATATTATTGAGTATTTTATAGCTATACTGCCTGGTGATCATATATTTTTTTGCGGCATCAGCTACAGGTAAACCATTTAGTACATCATTTATAAATTTCATATTTCTGAGTTCTTTTTCATAAAAATTTATTTTTTTATTTATTTCACATTTTTTGAACCAATCATTACTAATATTACTTAATCCTTCATAATTTTTCATTTTAAATCACCTTATAAATTTTTACTTATACATTATTCATAATATATCATGTAAATATATTTTTTCCATAATTTTACATTTTAAATAATTAATATTAATAACGAATTATGAAAAATAGGACAAAATTTGTTGTAGCTATAGTAGTTGCACTGTTTATCGGTGCAGGTATAGGTGCTGGAATAACCTATGAGGCTGTTCATAAGCCACCAGTTGTAAAGCCAGAAGTAACAACGTATAGGGAATATGATGGAATGTATTTTCCATATACATTGAAAGTAACAGATTATAAAGGCAATGCTACAGGGTCATATGGTTTCCCAGCTAACTGGGATGTAACATCATACAATAGAACACATGAAACAGTAATAACAACTGATAATTCCGCACTTGAAAAAGGTGTGTCCTGGAATATACCAATAATAAATTATGTTGGTGGAAATGCAATACCTTTAAACGTAACGGATTCGCATCTGCCATCTGCACATGACATTGGTAATAAAAGTGCATTAACAACAATGACACAGTATATGGGAGAGCCCCTGGGAGTTACATTAGCGGATAATTTAGTCTTTATAGAAGAAGACACAGGCCCAGGATCAATATTTGCTGTAAACCCTGATAATGGCAAAATTGTATGGGATGCAACAGGTCTGGCAGCACCGGCAATGAATAATCCAATAGTAAGCAATGGCATGGTCTATGTTACTGTTGGTGATACCGGATTTTCATTTGCACAGATATTACACGCACTGCATAATGAATCAAATATAGTAACAAGAGGGTTAACATACGGTGCCATATATGCTTTCAATGCAACAACTGGAAAATTAATGTGGATGAATTTCACAAAGGGAGAAACAATGCCTTCACCGGCAATACATAATGGCATATTAGCATATGCTGATGGGGGTGGTCAGTTTATAGGTGTAAATGCAACAACCGGCAAAGTATTATGGTCAGACCATTATGGTGGTTACTTCGATAATATGGGGAGCGTTACATACTATACAATGCCCAATGGAATAACAGAATTCATTGCTGGATTCACATTTGTGGGTGCACCGCATGGTCTAATAATAGCAGTTAATGGTACAAATGGAAAAGAATTATGGAATACAACAATGCAGAAACCATATGTACCATTTGATACCGGTATGGGGGATGTCCCATTAGCTGTAGACCAGGCAACAGGGATGATATACCAATCTGCAATAGCAAACCATAATGTAACATCCGGAAAGGTAGATACAGTAACAATGGCAATAGATGCATTAAATGGAACAGTAATGTGGCAGACAAACATAGGTCGTGGCTATGTACCCCCTGCATTTAAAGGTGGTATACCATTAATATACAAAAATATGGTATATTCAGGTGATCAATCAACAGGTGACTTAGTAGCGATGTATGCAAACAACGGTACAATAGCATGGGAATCAAGATTACCACATGTACATCTACCACCTACATCTCCTGGAGGTCCAAGAGGTTCACCAGTTTACTACAAGGGAACTTTATTTGTGGGTGCAGATTCATACATATATGCAATAAACCCGGCAAATGGGTCTATAATAGATTACCATTACATAGGTGGCAGATTCGGTATTGTAAACCCAGTAATATCGGGAAATACAATGTTCCTGACAAACTCATATGGCTGGGTTACGGCTTTACCTGTAACAGCTGTAGACCCATCGATATAAATTTATAACTTTTAAAAAATTTTATTTATTTTTAATTTCAGATATTTACAAATTTTTATGGAATTAATATAAAAACAATTATAATTGCTGATAATGATTACTAATTACCATAATTCAATTCAGTTATAATTTAAAATGAGTACGCCTATTAATATCTAAATATAGGTTCAATTGCACCCGTTATGCCATATAGTGTTCTTTAAAATACAATAATGAAAATTCATTTATATAAAATTAATATATTATACAATGGAATTTAAACGGAAAATAATTATAAACTGCGATAAAGGCGAATTATGGAATTTAATAAAAGACTATAAAAAAAAGCCTGAATTCTGGCATGGAACAAGGTCAATTGAAAAGATAGATGATTTTTATTACGTTCAATTTGCCTTTCCCGGAAAAGGGAAAATGTCAATGGAAGTAAATGATAACAATTATTATACCAAAGAAAATTATTTAAAAGGCCCATTTACGGGTTATATTATAACAAAAATAGAGGATAACAATGATATAAAATTAATTTCTGAATGGAATATAAAATTATCACCCTCGTTAATATTGTTTACAAAAAGATTGCAGAAACATTTTCAAACAGGAACAGAAGATGCATTAAACAGAATAAAAAATTATTTGGAAGATAAATAAAACGTTAGATCATAATGATGCTTTATAAATCCCTGAAGCAATCTAAAATATTATATGGCTACATGCAGAGCAGACTGAATAATTAATGTATAAATAGTATTTATCATATTTGCAATTTTATCCCATGCAATCCTAGTACATAATTTGATATCAAACGTTATTATTAAATATTTATCACATAGTTTATAAAGTTTTTAAAAATAATAAAAATAATATATAGAATATTTATATAAATTCTAATGAGAAAATTGAAAATGTATACCGGTGATGAAATAACCATAAAAGATAATTTAGATAAAATTGTTTCTTTTAGCCCGGCTGTTACAGAAACTTTATTTATTCTTGGCCTTGGTGATGAAATAATTGCCGACTCTGCATTCTGCTCCAGGCCGAATGAGGCAAAAAATAAAAGAAAACTTGCAAGTTATTCAACCACAAGAAAGGATGTATTAATTGAAATGGACCCTGATATAATTTTAATTATAGGCGGTTATCAGGAAAAACTATTCAATAATTTAAAGGATTTAAATACATATATTTTTGAATTGCCATCCTCAATGCATGGCATTTTGGATTTGATATCAAGAATTGGAATAGTCGTCAATCAAAAAGAAAAATCAATGGAATTGGAATATAAATTAATGAAGTATTATAATAATATAAATGTAAATAGGAGATACAAAACATATTTTGAAATGGATTTAGGTGGTCCAGTTACATTTGGTTCAATGAGTTATATTACGGATTCACTTTTTCTGATGGGATTTGATACAATTTATAGAGATTATGACAATGAGTGGATACTGCCAGATTTTGATTATGTTAAAAAAATGAACCCTGATGTTATAATATACGAGCATAAGATGTATAGGGATTTCAATGAAACTGACATGAAAAATCTAATAGATAAAAGAAAATGGAATAATATAAATGCAGTGAAAAATAATAATATATTTATTACTCCGGGTAAGTTAGATTTTTTCGCACATCACGGCCCTTCATTTTTTACCGATGTAATTCCATGGACAATGGATATATACAATTCATTGTAAAAACTCCTTTTTTATAATTTTCAATGCATTTTCTATTTCATCTAATGTATTATAAAAATGTGTAGCTATTCTCAATGAACTGCCACGTGCAGATGTTATTATATTATATTTGCTTTTTAATTTTGCCTCAGCATTAAATGGATCCTTCATGGGTATAGCGATAATATTTGCCGCATTTTCAGGAGTAATCGTATTTATTTTATTTTTATTTATAAATTCCATTGCATATTTAAAAAGATTTTTATTTTCATTTTCTATATAATTTCTATATTTTATTATAGTTTTCATACCTTCTATTGATGCATATACTGATGGAATAGACCATGTGCCATTCTCAAACCTTCTTGCACCACTTTCATAGTCAAGCTCCTCAGATCCAAAATTAAACGGGTCTTTCTGTGAAAACCATCCTATATCAGCTGGAAATAAATCCTCAGAAATTTTTTTATTAACATATAAAAATGCAATACCAGAAACCCCAAGCAACCATTTTAGATTGCCTGATGCTAAAAAGTCAATATTGTTCTTTCTGATATCCATATTAATTGAACCTAAAGACTGGTAATCATCAATGTGAGCTACCTCATGCCAAGGCATAGAGGCTTCCTGATTCATCGACCATGCTTACCCTTACATGCGGACTTAATCCTTCCAGGGCAGGGGCATTAATCTCCACAGGCTTATATTCCCTTAAGCGCCCCGCAGGTATTTTCATATTTATATTATATTCCTTAAAATAATTATTTAATTTTCTATTTTTATTTTTTAATAATTCATTTATTTTTATAATTCCATAATATATGTCATTTAATGTAGAATTATAATCCCTGTTTATAATAAAACCACAATTAGGGCATTTGTATATTCTCTCATCTAATTTTATATTGTATTTATTATGGCATTTTGAGCATTCTTTAGTTGTTGGAATAAATCTGTCCAATAATATAAATGTTGAAGCCTTATGTTTAAGTGCCTCTATTATTCCACCTATATTTGTTGATTCTATTCTTTTACCAAAGAGATGCTTCCATCCTCTTATATTGTCTTTCTGTGTTATTATTATATTATAATCTGTTGATATACAATGAACTATCTTATTAATGGTATCCCTTCTCTTATTAACTGTTTTAGTTTGCTCTATATTTAGTTTATTGTTTAATTTCCTGTAATTGTTTGAGTTCTTAACCTTTTTAGATAATCTTCTCTGCAATCTTTTCTCTCTTTTAGATTTTGGTATATTGTAGTTTAGTATAAGACCATTTGACAATGTTAATTGATTCTTAATTCCTAAATCAATAGATACTATTTTTTTGATTATTTATCGGCTTATCCAAAATGTATTTATTTTTATATGCTGTTATGTAAATT